>NZ_JBBPAA010000001.1:2020000-2614687 GCF_038008865.1 Aeribacillus sp. FSL K6-8394 | reverse complement strand
TTTTGTGGCGATTGTAATCCCTCACTTTGCCGGTAAAGGGCCAGCACCTCTTCCAGCTCTTTTCCTGCCAGATCACTCGGAAATGGCGTATATTCCAGCACCGCGAGCGCCATTTTCCCAAATGACGGGAAGACTTGGGAAAACTCTGGAAAATATCGATCAAGCCAGCGAATCATTTGATTTCGAATCGCTCCCTGTTCTTCCACCAATTTGGAGCGAAATGTCGCTCCAACGCGCAGTTCGGCCTCCATCCCTTTCAGAATGCGCGGATAGCTGAATCGGCCGTCTTTCACTAACCGGGCAATGACGAGCGCGTCTTTCGCATCATGCTTGGTTGGAAGATTGTCGTCCAGCTCTTTGGAGCGCTTCACGTGCATCGGGTTTGTCATGACGAGAGGAATGCCCTTCTCGTCAAGAAAGTAAGCGAGATTGAGCCAATAATGTCCCGTTGGCTCGATGCCAACGATCACTTCCGTTTTTTCAAATTCCTCCATCGCTTTCACGATGCACTGGTACAACCATTCCAACCCTTCTCTGGATTGCGGAACGGGAAACGATTTTTTCAGCACCCTCCCTCGCTCATCCACAAAGCAGGCGTAATGCTTCTTTTTCGCGATATCCATGCCAACGACGAGCGTTTGATCGGTGACTTGATTAATCTTCTTGTTTGAGATAGAATTCATGTATAGTCCTCCTTGGTATCCAAATTAGGGGTCAATTCGTGCGATTGACACCCCCGAATCATACCAAGAGGGCTTTTTTTATTCAAGTCCCCGAAAAAACTTCTAACAGGAATGCTCCTTTTGTTTTGATATTATCATAACCGAAAAATATCTCGAATTCAAATATTTTTATATAAATATTTTTTGACAAGGTAAAAGAAAAAAGAACCAATTTTGATAAGATCTTCTTTAAGTAGACAGTGGACAAGGCCCATATACTTAGAGGGGATTTTTTTGGAACGAAAAAAGCAAGCATTTCGTCATTATTAAGAAAAAGGCTCTGCTTCCTTATTGACGAAAAGCACCCTTTAGAAAATTCGCGTTTTTCATTTTTGTTTAACCTCTGCAAGCAATTGGCTTATTGCAAAGGAATCAGGGCGGGAGAGATGGTTCGAATGGTGTTGGCATAGCCGATCAATAGAATGTTTTATAGAGAGAAGTGAAAGAATGAACAGTAAAAAGAAATCTTGATTTTGGATAATTCCAAAAAATATTTTTTTGTTTATGATTACAGCGGCTCTGATTTGAGGCGTTTTCCATCACATCATGACAGTGTATAAGCAAAATATCCACCATTAGGACAATTAGTTGAAACGTTTGCAGATGATTCAATAGAATGATTGGCATTTCACTTATTTTATCCAGCTAATAGTGTGAATAGAACCGGCGGAACGACCGATTGTCTTTGATGTGGCCGAAAACACTCTTTGCCTCGGACCGGGTGCAGAGTTCTGTTTTCTCTTCACAATAAAGGACTGTTTTTGCCTTTGCCTTCATTTCATTCCTTAGAGAAGATAAAATCAATCATTTTAATATATAGCATCGGCAATTATTTAGGAGATTGAGGAAGGCTTTCTAACCGTTGTTCAAACAAGTCCAAAATAGCAGAAGAAGTAACGGCAGGGGCTCGCTTGTTTGCTTCGACATTATATTTATCGTTAAATATTTTTTTACAAAAAAAACATTATAAATAAGGGGGTGTCTAATAAGTCGTTTTTACGGCTTATTGACGCCCCCATTAATGCTTTAGAAACGTTGATATATCGGTGTTTATGATTTTTTGTTTTCAATGGCGATTTGACTTTCTGGACAGCCCCTTGTATTCTATTGTCTCATATTATCTGGAAAAATATTTAAGTCGATTCCCCATACAGTTGGCATGATAAAGTAAATCATTAATGTAATAGCAATAATGCATAAAATATTTAACCAGAAACCAGCTTTGACCATATCGTTAATAGTGATATAACCAGATCCGAACACAACTGCGTTTGGCGGAGTTGCAACCGGTAACATAAAGGCACATGAAGCGGAAAGTCCAGCAGCAACTAACAATGCATAAGGATGTACTTCAAGGGATAACGCTAATGAAGCCATAATCGGATACATCATGGTTGCAGTAGCTGTATTGGATGTAATCTCTGTTAAGAAAATAACGAGAGCAGTAACTAGTGTTACCAGTATCATGAAATGGACACCTTGAAGAACTGTTAATTGCTCACCAATCCATTTAGCTAGACCCGAATCACTAAATCCTTTAGCAATGGCTAGACCTCCACCAAATAGCAGAAGGATCCCCCAAGGAATTTTCACTGCATCTTCCCAGTTTAAGATTCTACCGGATTTCCCTCTTTTAGCCGGAAGTAAGAATAGTAGAACTGCTGCCATAATGGCGATAACGGTGTCATCTGGGATAAATTTTAAAATGAAAGTTCTAGAAATCCATGCAAAAGCTGTCAAAATAAATACGATAAAAACTAATTTTTCCTCAAAGGACATTGCTCCAAGATCTCGTTTTTGCGATTGAATAACTTCTCTTCCACCCGGCAGCTCTTTTAATTTGAGCGGGAATCCTGCTTTAACCAGGTAAACCCATGCGATAATTAATAGAATCGTAGCTAATGGGAGACCAAATGCCATCCATGTTGCAAATGAAATTTCAATTCCATAAAATTCCTTAACAAAGGAAGCAAAAATAGTATTTGGCGGTGTTCCAATTAATGTTCCTAAACCACCGATAGAAGCAGAATAGGCAATTCCCAACATTAACGTTTTTGCAAAGTTGTTACGTTGAGAATGATCGTTAATAGACTCATTCACATGATGGATAACTGCTAGCCCGATTGGCATCATCATCATAGCTGTTGCACTATTTGAAATCCATAAGGATAAAAACCCTGTTGCGACCATAAACCCCAAAATTAATCGGTTTGTATTTGTTCCGACAGCTAAAATAATATTCAGGGCAATTCTACGATGTAGGTTCCATTTTTCCATTGCTACAGCGATAATGAATCCGCCCATAAATAGAAAAATATTATTATCAGCATAGGAACTTGTAATATTACCTTCTATTGCCCCTGTAAGCGGAAACAATATAATAGGTAATAAAGAGGTAGCCGGAATTGGAATGGCTTCAGTGATCCACCATGTAGCGACCCAAAGTGTACTTGCTAAAACAGCAATTGCTTGCTCACTCATACCAGCAGGCTCGATAAAGAAATAAAATAAAATAAATAGTGCAGGTCCAAGGATAAGTCCAACTTTTTGACGAGCTGTCATTTTTTCAGGTTTTTGATTATGAGGATTGTCATTGAGACTGTTAGAGTCGTTTAGATTTTTTGCATCGGAGGTATTTGTTTTTGCGAAGAATAATAATGTGTCTTTTGCTTTATAATGCATCTCCCACAATTTGTTCCATAATGTCGAAACGGCAGTGTTCACTTGATCACCCTTTCTTTTTATTATTAGTTTTTTAGTAAAATAATTTTAATATGTACAATATACATAATATTTTAAAATGTAAACGCAGTCAACAATATTTATTAGACTTTTGTAAAATTAGAATAAATTCCCATTATACAATGTAAGATACGTACAAGAAAATTAGCGGAACATTTGTTATAGTGAAGAAGGAATAAAGGAAATCCACTCCAAGCCAATGGAAGGGAAGCTAAAAAATTCCTCCAATTGTTCCGCAAAAATAATAGAAAGAAGATGCTTAGATTAGTTTTTGCTTGTTCACCAATCCAAGAACTGACAATGGAATGACTACCAAATGCGAATACCGAAATTTCAATCATAATTGTTACAATTGATGACAAAACAAACGTTAATCATGCACCAAACATAGTTATTAGAAAAGATACCATTAAAGTTTTTGAATGTCCTGATTGGTCGGCTTTTGACTCATTATATATTGAACTGATACTTCCAAATATATAAACAACAAAAAGGAGACCGATAACTGTTTAAAAAAGAATGAGGTTTTGTTAACAAATACCCAATATAGTTACAAAACTGTCCATAACAAAAAATCATGAAATATAACAGGCATTGATTAAGTCCGAAATTTTGTGTAAAAAGAAATGGCAAAAAGCAGTTTGATTTTCCTAAGACTTAAATTCGCTAGACCAAGAGCAAAATTTTACACAATAATCAGGACTTGCCCCAGGCATTAGCGAATTATTTTTCGGAACGAATAGCTGTTATACCATGTAATGATTTTAATTGTCAATGCTTTGGATCAGGGAGAATGATGATAAAATTGCACTTAATATCAAATATTAACGAGAGATTTTATTGTTCAATAAGTTTTATGACATCGCTCAAACTTTTTTCTGCCATGGAATGAAGTCGCAAATCATAATTTTCGAAAGGTAAAGACTTCGTTACTGGATTTGGCACAATTACGCATTTCAGTCCAGCAGCTAGAGCTGCTTGGAGCCCATTTAAAGAATCTTCAAATGCTAATGCTTCATTTGAGCTGATGTTTAAGGCATCAACTGCTTTTAAATACAAATCAGGTGCCGGTTTTACCTTCTCAACATCATCCTGTGTGATAATAGTATTAAAATAGTTTAACACCCCAAGTTCATCTAAATAATGAGTTACCCACTCCCTTGTGGAGCTTGAAGCAATAGCAATTTTATATCCTAAATCGTTTGCTTCTTGCAAATAATCCTTTACACCTTCACGTGCCTGAGGTGTTTTCATCTTTTCTTTATAAATGCTTTCTGCTTTGGCATCAATTTCCTCAATATTACAGCTTTCTCCCAATTGTTGTTTGAAAAACTCGTAAAGTACTGTATTATCTGATCCAACGCTTTTTACATAATGTTCAAGGGGCAAATCAACATTATAATAACCTAAAGTTTCTTTATAAGCCTCAAACCAGGGAGTCTCTGTGTCTATAATTAAACCGTCGAAATCAAAAATAATTGCTTTTATCAAAGCCTTTTCTCCTTTCCACTCATGAGGATAAAATAAATACACCTTCATAAACTATATGCAATAAAGTTAACTCAATATGTTCCAGCAATTCTGAACACCAATCGATTGCTCATGATTTCAATAATAGTCTAATCGTTTCTTTTTATGCGGATAAAGGAATATATATTGTATCGGTTCACGCTCATAATTAGGAGCACATTTCCTGACCTTTCAGTTCATTTCGTCAAATAAATTCGGTCCTCTCCCTGCCGCAAAACCTTCATCGCCCGTTTTTTCTCTCCAATGTAAACAAAGATGTCTCACTCCGGTCTTGAAGATGGGGGGAGACCAGTTTTCTCTTTTCTGGTATTCGTCTAAGCAGAATAGAAGGACTCGGTCACATGGCAGCCGTTCTGGCAAAGACATCTGCCTGGATCACGCTGCATCGAGTCCTTTTTTTACCTTAAAATAGAAATGTTGTATTTTTCTCACTGTAAAACAACATCATGAACAATTTTTGCATTGTGCTCCAGCTGAATACCGAAACACAGTTTTGCATAATCTTTTTTTACAACTGTCTATTTGGCAGGGAAAAGACTATTTACACAGTCTTCTTACTTATTCAACGAGACCAAGCTTTTTCAAACCGTGATAGACACCGGAATTTGTTACGTCTGTTGTTTGGTGCTTCGCATATGACAAAAGGTTTGGATCTGCGTTCCCCATTGCAAAACCTTCGCCGACTATTGAGAGCATCTCTTTATCATTCATGGCATCGCCAAAGGCAATGGCGCTTTCTTTTGGCACGCCAAGATAATTTAATATTGCTTTGACAGCTTTGCCCTTATTGACCTTTTCCCTAATGACATCGTAGCATTGGGCCAGGCCTTCGATATTCACTTGGGATAAGTATATAAGATCGTCTTTTTCATAAAGAGAAACATCGCGATCAGCTAAATTTAATATCGTCATTCCTAAAACTTGATCGATGATATCATATGAAAACAACTCATTTTTTTGTAAATGAAATTTTTGAATGAAATTTTTCATAGCAGGGGAATCAAACGAGCTAAGGACATTTTTTTCTCTTGTATACATGACGAGCTCATGTCCATGGTGTTTGGCGGTATGCACAAAGTTTTGAACAAGATCTGGATTCATCGGCTCTTTTAAAATCTCGCGGCCCCTATAAACCGTAAATGCGCCGTTATAGCCAATAAACGATTGAACGTTCAGCTCTTTGCCGATATGCGAAATTTCATGCAAAGGTCTCCCTGTTGCCAGAAAGACCTCTACACCTTGTTTCTGAACTGCAGCTACAGCTCTTTTCGTAGATTCTTGAATTTGATCATCCGGTGTCAAAATTGTTCCGTCTATGTCCAAAAATAAAAGTTTATATGTCATCTCCATAAACTCCCATTAAAAATTATTTTGTTGTAAGATTTTATCATAAAATAAAAATTGTGAAAACTCTAACAAGATGAATTGTCTTGCAAAAATAGTTTTTGTGCCGGGCTGAAGAATATTTGAAACATTTCAATTCGCCAATTCGTATATTGAAAAAACGGATACAGAGGTGGATTTATATGTCAGTAGTCAACATTTTAAAATGGGTAAGCGGGGGTCTTGAAGCATTTTTCGGAATTCCAGTTATAGGTGGAACGATTATATTATCTTTCCTATGGACGCCTTTGGCGTTTATGTTTGTACTGCACCTTGTGACGTTGATTTTTGCCATTATAACAAATAAAAACAAGCATGGCAGCATTTTAGGAATTATTACTTCCTGCATTGCATGGATTCCGATTGTTGGAATGGTGATGCATATCATAACGGCAATTTTCCTCTTGATTGATGCATACCGCGAGTATAAATATGAAATTTAATGTTTTTTTGCTTACAGGGTCTTAGACCCTGTTTTTTTAGAAAAAAAAAGTTACTGACTGTAGATGAGCAAATCCGCTAACATAAATTTACAACCAAACAAAAAAGAAGACATGAACCCGATTCCTTGGTTAGAATAGATGTGCCAAAAAACCATTCAAACAAGGAGGTTCATGTCTCATGAATAGACTAGCACATCATCAAGGAATTCACAAGTTTTTCACGATGTTAGGATTGGCGCTTTATTTCTCGAAACCTGTTATGAAGCATCTTGTTCATATCGTGGATGCCATGATCACCAAGGGCTTTTCGGGAACACTAACCGATTTACATCATGGGAGTTTTCATCCGAACCATCGAACGACACTCAGCCATTTTTTCACGAAAAGCCCGTGGGAGGAAGAGACATTGCTTCGCAAACTCCAGCAATGGATGCTTCATCGTGTCGAACGGATCGCCAAACAGAAAAATCAACCCCTTTTTGTTTCGATCGATGATACGATTTGCCAAAAAACAAAGCCTTCGTCACGGGCCACGCACGCCATTCAAGGGTGTGATTGGCACTATTCTCACACAGAGAAAAAGTCGATCTGGGGACATTCTCTTGTTTGGCTCATGGTTCATACGATGACCCAGGCTTTTCCCTTTGCGTTCCGCCTCTACGACAAGGCGGCTGGGAAAAGCAAGGGGGAACTCGCGATCGAGATGCTTTCTTCTTTGGATGTACGCCGTCCCGTTTATGTGCTGATGGATTCGTGGTATCCATCGCAAGCGCTCGTGGAAGCCTGTCTGAAAAAAGGATTTCACGTCATCGCGATGCTCAAAACGAACCGGATTCTCTATCCGAAAGGCATCGCCATCCAAGCCAAACAGTTTGCCCGCTATATCGAACCGAACGACACCCATCTCGTCACGGTGGGAGAAGAGCGTTATCGCGTGTATCGCTACGAGGGATCGCTGAAAGGTCTCGATGATGCCGTTGTGTTGTTGGCTTGGAAAGCCGATCAGCCGATGACACCCGAACATCTTCACTGCGTCTTGAGCACCGACCGGGATCTAAGCGATGAAGAGATCTTGCGCTACTATGCCCAACGTTGGTCGATCGAATGCTTTTTTCGACAAGCGAAAGACCAGCTGAAGCTCGATGGGTACCGCGTTCGCGGGCGTCGGGCGGTGAAACGGTATTGGATCTTGGTGCAACTCGCTTATGTGTACAGTATGGTCGAGTCCAACCGGGATTTCCCTACTGGGCTTGATCTTCTCCGAACGAAGAAAGGGCATAGTCTTGTCGAGTTCATTTACCATGCAGCGAAGCAAGATATTCCCATTGATGTTGTCAAAAAACAGCTCCATGTGGCATAAGGGGTACCCTGTTTGTCTCTTTTTACATGGTAATTATTGTAATTAAAATTGCTCAACTACAGTTACTGACCTAAAAAAATTGGATGTGTTATCGGCATCTGTGCCTTCTGCTTTCTAATCCAAGATGAGAAATGTCAGTCTTCAAAAGCTGAACAACTTTGGTACAAGCCGCGATGCTACGACAATTCAAATAGTACTTCCAAGCAGGAACTAGGCTGGGAAATATACGAAAGGCTTACCGTCCAAACACTTTTGGATGCTGATGGCAAATAATATATGAAGAACGAGTGCGTAGTGCGTAAGAGGGGAGAAGCTCCATTGAGAAAAAGATAAAGGACAAGCTTTTCGGCTTGTCCGAAATGAATTCGTATGAGATTTGATTGAAAAGGAGTTTAAGTCAACCCGCATGCCGGATACTTGCCTTATTCACAGCACTTTGCTTAAAAAAGCTTTTGTTCGTTCGTGTTTAGGATTGTTAAAAAGCTCGCTAGGTGTGTTTTCCTCTACAATATATCCGCCGTCCATGAAAATCACGCGATCGCTCACTTCTTTGGCAAATCCGATTTCATGCGTCACGACGACCATCGTCATTCCTTCCGCCGCTAATTCTTTCATCACTGTTAACACTTCACCGACCATTTCTGGATCGAGGGCGGATGTAGGTTCATCGAAAAGCATAATTTTAGGATTCATTGCAAGAGCGCGGGCAATGGCAACGCGCTGTTTTTGGCCCCCTGATAATTCGCTTGGATAGCTTGAAGCTTTTTCGCTTAATCCCACTTTTTTCAGCAGCTGCAAAGCTTTTTCGTTTGCTTCCTGTTCCGAGACTCCTTTTACTTTTATCGGAGCAAGTGTAATATTTTCCAACACTGTTTTATGCGGAAATAGGTTAAACTGCTGAAACACCATTCCAACCTCTTGACGAACTTTATTAATGTCCAAGTTTGGATTTGTAATATCTTGACCGTTCACGATAACCTGTCCTGCCGTAATGTCCTCAAGCTTGTTTAAACAGCGAAGAAACGTGCTTTTGCCTGAACCGGATGGACCAATGACGCATACAACTTCTTTTTCTTTAATGTCTACACTGATGTCTTTTAACACTTCAAGATTCCCAAAGCTTTTCTTTAAATGTTTTACTTGAATCATCCGGTTGTTGTTCTCCTTTCAACAAGGCTTAATAATTTGCTTAAGGACAATGTCAGAACAAGATAGATGAGCGCAACGGTGAGGTATGGCTCCCATACAATATAATATTGCCCTTGCATTGCCCGTCCCCAATACATCAGTTCTGGAGTGGCAATAATCGCTGCAATCGACGATTCTTTAATAAGGACGACAAATTCGTTGCCAAGCGGCGGAATCATCCGTTTTGTCGCCTGCGGCAAAATAACGTAGCGCATCGCCTGTTTATGGCTCATGCCAAGCGATCTTGCCGCTTCCATCTGACCTTTGTCAATCGATTGAATGCCTGCCCGAAAAATTTCCGCTATATAGGCGGCGGAATTTAAGGAAAGTGCAACAATGGCAGCAATAACTCCATTTGTATCGCCGATTAGCAGCGGTACGAGCCCGAAATGAACGAGCAGCATCTGGACAAAAAGAGGCGTGCCTCTGAAAAATGTAACGTACCATGAAAAGGGCAGGCGAATAAATTTATTTTGAGCAATTTTCCCGATGCCGATAAAAAGACCCAAAATGGTGCCGATGGCGATTGCACCAAGGGAAAGTCCAATTGTTACAAGCGTTCCTTGGAAGAAAAAGGGTGCATATTCAGCTATGAGATCAAAACGAAAATTCATACATATATCTCCCCGCGTGCATTCCGGACAAGCAAAATACCTGTGGAATGCTGAAAATTATTGCTGATTTTTTAATATATCAATATCTGGTTCGACACCAAACCATTTTTTATAAATCTCACTGTACGTTCCGTTTTCAAACAGTGTATTGATCGCTTTGTCAAGTTCTGGTTTTAATTTGCTTCCTTTCGCGAACATTAGACCGTAAAACTCCGAATCGAAATTTTCCGGATCTTTAATTGCTTTCAATTTTTTGTCCGGATTATTTTTAATATATTCGTTGACAACCGCGTTATCGGCCACAACTGCGTCTGCGCCTCCGTTCAGAAGTTCCATGATCGCGAGGACGTTGTCTTCAAATTTTTTAACCGTTCCATCGCCGGCAAGTATTTTTTCAGCGGCTGTCTGACCGGTTGTTCCGTTTTGGACAGCAACTTTTTTGCCTTTCAGATCAAGCGCATTTTGAATATCGCTGTCTTCAGGAACTAAAATCATAAGAGTTGATTCAAAATACGGAACAGAAAAATCGTATGTTTGCTTTCTGTCTTCAGTAATGGACACAGAGGAAGCTGCCAAGTCAGCTTGTTTTCTTTGAACTTCAGCAAACATTGGATCCCATCCGGTATGTTTAATGTCTACTTTATAACCGGCCTCTTTAGCCACAGCGTTTATGAAATCAATATCAAAGCCGACAACTTTACCTTTGTCGATATATTCAAACGGAGCGTATGCTGCGTTTGTAACAACCTTTAACGTTTCTTTCTTCTCACTGCTTTCTCCTTTATCGCCTTCAGAACCTCCTGCACCGCATGCTGAAAGTATAAGCATTAGGCTTGTGAAAACAGCAAGTGCAATTATTTTGCTAAAATATTTTTTCATAAGTACCTCCTTATAAATGAATCAAAGAATGAAATTCGTTTCGACATTTACTGGTCTATTATAAATGAAAGATGTATATTCTTTCAATAACATGCATATTGATTCGAAATGATTGTTTTATTTGAAATTATATCATAAAAAGTGTCATGTTAAAATGAACAATTGCAGGCGGATAAAGAGCAAATTTTTCATGAAGAAGACGAAAATTTGGATTGTAAATAAAAAGAGAGTATAATGATTGGCAGAAATTATCATAAAAAAGCAGGTGCAGAACTTTTGGTACCAACCTGAAAATACAAATTCTTCTGTCTTATCGTTCAAATTTGTTGGGGAATTACGGAATTTGTTGGAATAATTTCCAATACATGATGCGCTTTGCAGCTTGGACAAGATGCTTTAGCTTTCTAGAAGGAGTGAGAAAATGAATAAAGAACAATTGATTTTGGCGCTAGAAAAGGTTCGCGCCCAAAATCCTCTCGTCCACAACATTACGAATGTCGTCGTCACCAACTTTACAGCAAACGGTCTGCTGGCGATCGGCGCTTCTCCGGTTATGGCGTATGCAAAGGAAGAGGTTGCGGATATGGCGAAAATATCCGGCGCGCTCGTTTTAAATATTGGCACATTATCTCCTGAAGTAATCGAAGCAATGATTATTGCAGGAAAATCAGCGAATGAACACGGGGTTCCAGTCATTTTAGATCCTGTCGGTGCGGGAGCCACCCCTTACCGGACGGAAGCTGTTCGGGAAATATTAAAGGAGGTTCGCATCTCAGTTATTCGCGGGAATGCACCTGAAATTGCCAATGTGATAGGTGAAAAGCTTGCAATGAAAGGGGTGGATGCGGCGGATTCAGCTGCTGATCCTGTTTCGCTGGCCAAAAAAGCGGCCGAAGAGCTGAATACAGTTGCAGTCATTACCGGAAAAGAAGACGTGGCAACGGATGGGAAGACAACGTATTTGATTCAAAACGGCCATCCAATTTTAACAAAAGTTACCGGAACAGGCTGTTTATTGACTTCCATTATCGGTGCTTTTTCAGCCGTTGAAAAGGACTCTCTTGCTGCTTCAGTAGCCAGTCTCGTCACTTATGGGGTCGCTGCAGAAATCGCATTTGATTTAACGGAAGAAAAAGGTCCTGGAAGCTTTCAAATCGAATTATTGAACCAGCTGGCAAAGGTGACGGGAGACGAGTTGCTGAAAAAAGGGTCTTTTATAAAAAAATAAAGCAAAGGTGATAAACATGGCGCGAGTGTCGGCAAATAAAATGCGGGAGCTGCTAAAGGTGTATTTTATTATGGGCAGTGTAAACTGCAAAAGGAAGCCTGCTGATGTGCTTGAAGAGGCGATTGCAGGCGGGATTACGCTTTTTCAATACCGTGAAAAAGGTGCGTGGGCTTTAACAGGCGAAGAAAAATGGCGGCTTGGAAAAGAGCTGCAGGCTATTTGCCAAAAACATCACATTCCGTTTATTGTCAACGATGACGTTGATCTGGCTATTGAACTAGATGCAGACGGCGTTCATATTGGGCAAGAGGATGAACCGGCTGATCTTGTCCGGAAAAAAATCGGTGACAAAATTTTAGGCGTTTCTGCACATACAATTGAAGAGGCGCAAAAGGCGGTTGTCCAAGGCGCTGATTATATCGGTGTGGGGCCAATCTTTTCTACAAACACGAAAGAGGATGCAAAAAAGCCACAAGGTCCAAAATTGATTGAAAGCATGCGCAAACAAGGGATCGACATCCCTATTGTCGGAATTGGCGGGATCAACATCGCCAACGCCGGTCAGGTGATCGCTAGCGGAGCAGACGGCATCTCCGTCATTTCTGCCATTTGTCTAGCGGATGATGTTAAGGAAAGTGCAGCTCAACTGAAGAAAGCAACGATGTGAAAACATTTTCTTTCAATAAGATTTTGTGGATATAAAATATTTACATATAGGTTCGGCTTTTGAAAGTCGGCGAAAGGGGATTTCTTTTATAAACGTAAAAAAGGAGCGGCAAGGCTCCTTTTTTAAATGAAAGTATAGAAACTGACATTTCTGCCGGTTTTATCGGGATTTGACTGCTGAGAGAATCGGCCTACACTTTTCTTAAATTTGTGCAGCAGTTATTTTTTCTCGATAGGTTTTCGCAGCTTCGACCATGACTTTTAAAGCACTAATCGTTTCATCCACTGATCTTGTTTTTAGCCCGCAGTCAGGGTTAACCCAAAACTGGCGCACGTCAAGCACTGCTAAGGCGCGGTCGATATTTTTTGCCATTTCTTCAACGGATGGAATTCGCGGGCTGTGAATGTCATATACGCCTAAGCCAATCTCTCTTTTATATTGATACGTTTCAAAAGCATGAACAAGCTCTCCATGGCTTCGGGAAGATTCAATAGAAATGACATCCGCATCAAGGTCATCAATTGCCTCCATGATATCCTCAAATTGCGAATAGCACATATGAGTATGGATTTGTGTTTCCGGGCGAACAGAGCTGGTGGCGAGCTTGAAGGCTTCAGCAGCTCCTTCGATATATTCCTTTTGTTTTGATTGTTTCAGAGGCAATCCTTCTCGTAATGCAGGCTCATCAACTTGAATCATGCCGATTCCATTTTTCTCTAAAGCTAGCACTTCTTCACGAATGGCAAGGGCGAGCTGGCGAAGAACGCTTATACGGTCGATGTCATTGCGCACAAATGACCAGTTTAGGATCGTGACAGGTCCTGTCAGCATCCCTTTAACAGGCTTGCTTGTCAATGATTGTGCATATACGCTTTCTTTTACGGTCATCGGCTGATCAAATGCTACATCTCCGTAAATAATCGGCGGTCTCACGCATCGTGACCCGTATGATTGCACCCAGCCGTTATTCGTAACAGCAATTCCATTTAATTTTTCCCCGAAAAATTCGACCATATCGGTCCGTTCAAATTCCCCATGGACGAATACGTCTAAACCGAGCTGCTCTTGAATGTCAATCCATTTTTTTATTTCATTATTGATGACCGATTCATACTGCTCGTTTGTATATTCGCCTTTCCGCCATTTTAAGCGGATTTGCCGGATTTCTTTCGTCTGCGGAAAGCTTCCGATCGTAGTAGTTGGTAAAATCGGCAGATTCCATCTTTTTTTATGCAGTTTTTGCCGTTCGGTATAATCCAAGCGTTTCGTTGGATATGCTCCGATATTTTTGGTAGCCTCTTGAACCTTCTCATTTGTCCGAAAGGAAGAATGGATAAAATCCGTATAAGAACGGTCATGTTGTTTTAAATCATCGATCGTTCTTTTCCCTTTTGCATATTGAGCGAGTTCATTTACTTCATCCAATTTTTCATCAGCAAAGGAAAGAGCATTTTTCAATATGGACGGCAAGCTCTGTTCGTTTTGAACTGTAACAGGTACATGAAGCAAGCTGCATGAAGGCTGAATGATCAATCTATCAATATCTACATATTGTGCAAGATCATCGATTTCCTTAGCTTTTGATACTAAGGATGCTTTCCAAATGTTGCGGCCGTCGATCAAACCAGCTGCGAGAATTTTGTCTTTCGGAAAGCCGAACGTTTTGATGTTCGACAGATTGACGCCATGATCATGTACAAAGTCCAGGCCAATTGCAGCGACAGGAAGAGACACGATTTCTTGATAATGGGTTATACTTTCAAAGTATGTTTGCAAAATGATATTTAACGAAGGAAGTGCTTTGTGGAAAGCATCGTATACCTCTTTAAACAAAGGAATCGATGAATCATCCAGCTCCTGTACAAGAATCGGTTCATCAATTTGCACCCATTTCGCACCGGCCTGAGCAAGTTCCGTCAACAATTGGACGTAAACAGGAATTAAAGCAGACAAATGTTTATGAAAATCGTGTTGATTGTATTGTTTTGCCAGCTTTAAAAAAGTAATCGGACCTAGCAAAACCGGTTTTGCTTCAATATTCAGCTCGTTTTTCGCTTCCTGAAAAAGTTCAAGCAGACGGTTCTTTACTAACGCCGGCGTTTTATTTTCAAGCTCCGGAACAATATAATGGTAGTTTGTGTTGAACCATTTGGTCATTTCCATTGCTTCTGCTTCATCAGAGCCTCTAGCCATTGCAAAATATGTTTTTAATGAAGTCGGCTCCATATGCTGGAATCTAGAAGGAATATACCCAAACATAAAAGCAGTATCGAGGACGTGGTCATATAATGAAAAATCTCCGACAGGAATCAGGTCTATTCCTTTTTCCTTCTGTTTTTTCAGATTGAGAAGACGTATATCTTTTAATGTTTCCTCCAAGCTGCTTTCTGAAATGTTTCCGTTCCAAAATGATTCCAGCGCTCTTTTCCATTCTCTTCTTTCACCAATTCTTGGATAGCCAAGATTTGAACTAATTAATGTCAATATTGACACCCCCATTTGATTTGTATCTCAACACATAATAAAAAACCCTCTTTTTACGCGTAAAAGAGGGAATTGTGGACTCTAACTCGTGTTGAGATACATGTAGGGCTTAAATCTCAACATGGCTTCATCACTCCTCCCTATGACGCGTAGGTGGCAGTGCATACAACAGGCAGGTCTCCTGACTTAGGATCATCGCTTTCGATCCTCCTTCCCATTTCAAAATTGAAACAGTGGATGTTGGCCGAAAGCTCCCCATCACAGTGGCGCGACCGTGTTGGAATTTCACCAATCTTCCCTTTTAAGCGCATATTGCTGATGAAATATGACGCACCTGCTGCTTGGAACACTATATGAAACTATAATTATCAGAATAGATGATTTTTTTTGTTTTTTCAATCCCTATTTTTTAAGTTCAGAAAAGTGCTGCCCTATTTTGGGAAATCAATGGACAGAAGCAGGAATTCGCATACAAATTGTGTGTTTAGAGGGTCGTTTTAAAATTTAATTTTTCTAATAACGTAAATTTGAAAAATTTTGTTGTTTACAATACAGGATCGTTGCAGTGAATAGTTTGAGATTCGATGGTAAAATTAGGTGCTTGGAGCCTTCACTGAAAAAGGAGCTATAAAAAACGTATTTTTCAATACGAATCATTTGAAAGAGCAGCATTTTCATGTTAATACTTGGATTGGAAGAAGTGTGATTTTTCAAAAAATAAGTGGGATTATAGAAAGGATGATTATGTTGAACGACATTATCAAAACCATTTTAAATCACCGTTCCGTTCGTCATTTTGAGGATCGGCCTTTGACAGATGAGCAAATCCGATTAATTGTCGAATGCGCCCAAGCCGCTTCAACTTCAAGTTACATGCAAGCCTATTCCATTATCGGGGTGAAAAATATACAAACGAAAAAAAAGCTCGCTGAACTGGCAGGAAACCAAGCTTACGTAGAGAAGAGCGGACATTTATTTATTTTTTGCGCTGATTTGCACCGTCATGAAGTCATTGGTGAAATGGAAGGCAAAAATGTAGAAGATTCATTGAGGAGCACTGAAAAATTTATGGTAGCTCTCATTGATGCTGCACTGGCCGCTCAAAATGCTGCGTTGGCGGCTGAGTCAATGGGACTCGGCATTTGCTACATCGGAGGCATCCGCAATAATTTAGAAGAAGTATCAAAGCTGTTGAAAATTCCAAACAAGGTCATCCCTCTTTTTGCATTAACTGTCGGCTACCCTGCAAAAGAAACGGCGAAAAAACCAAGAATACCTTTTGAGCATATTTATCATGAGGAAGAATATAAGCAAGATCAAGAAGCATATGTGCGCGAGCTTGAACAATATAATGAAACAGTATCCAATTATTATGATCAGCGAACAAACGGGATTCGCAAAGATACTTGGACTGGTCAAATGGCTCGCATGCTTTCAAATCCGACAAGAATGTACATGAAGCAATTTGTTGAGCAAAAAGGATTGAATTTAAACTGAAGCTTCAGCTCCTATCTCGATTTTAAGAAGATAGGAGCTTTATTTTTGAACAGAAAATCGTATTTTTGTCATTGATCCCGATTCTTCTTTTCAGCATGAATTTGTTTATTTATCCCCTTTCCAGGCAAGGTTCTGGCATTCGCTTCTAAGATTTGAGACCGGCTGCTTACCCATTTCTTCTTTTCTTACTTAAGCACATCTAGAATGATAAATCGGTTATAAGCTTTTGAAATAATGAATGGAAACCGTCATTTTTCGGCTTATCCAGTTTTGCTCCTTGAAAACACTCTCCCATTATCTTTTATTTGGGGAATATAGGAAAAATACCCTGAAAAAACAATTGATCGGCGGTCCACCTGAGGGAAAGCGGCTCTTGGCAGGCAACAATGATTTATTACGGGATCTATATCGCAATTGTCATTGTTGCAGGGTCTATATGGGTTATGTCCTTGGGCCATCAACATCACTATTAACATAAGCATCCCGAAAAAAGGTTACGAGACCACTTTTCGGGATTTTTTTTGTTCAAAACAAGCAATTGAGTGTTTTCTGTTTGTAAACTGTGCATAAGTGTATAAGTTTATCAACAAATGTGAATTATTTAATCATATATGTAGTAGGGAACAAATGTGCCAATACGAAATGTGGATAGCTAATGTGGATATGTGGATAAAATATGTGTAAAAGCTGTTTATAGTAGGGGGATTTCCTGTGAATATCCGCTGATATATAAACATTTGTTTTTTAAAAGAAGAGAATTTCCGCAAAGCTTCTTTGTATACTTTGTTGTTTTTGCCCAATGAGTACGAACGAAACAGTACAAAGATAATGTGGATAAACTGTTTATATTTAATCTGATCTATAACGTGTCCAGCTATAGAAGGTAGATTTTTTTTGGAGAAGACGTATAATAAATGAGAACGTTCGATCTTCTTGCCCGCACGTGCTTTCAAGGAGGTAAAGGGATGTGAATGTTAATAAAGAAAATAATATTGTGGAATTATTGCTGAAAGAGAAGATTGTAAATGATGAGGATCGCCAAATTCTTGATATGATTGTGCCGGAAAGGCTGAATCGTTTATATGAGGTATTGAAGGAACGGACTCGTTACGTATCCATATTGTTGGAAGCGGTGGATGACGGCCATAATCAAGCGGCTGTTCTTCGTTCTGCTGAAGCTTTTGGCGTGCAGAATGTAACGGTTGTAACCGGAAGAGCGCCTTTTGCCCCTAATGAATTGGTGACGAAAAGTGCAGACAAATGGCTGACAATTGATTATCAATCAGATATTAGTGTAGCCATCAGTCAATTAAAAAAGAAAGGATATCAAATATATGTTAGCCATTTGAGTGAACAGGCTGTTCCTCTTGAAAAGCTTGATGTAAGCAGACCGACTGTCCTTGTTTTTGGAAATGAACATAGCGGTGTTTCAAAAGAGGCGGTTGACATGGCTGACAGAACGTTTGTAATTCCTATGAAAGGATTTGTGCAAAGCTTAAACATTTCCGTTGCTGCTGCCTTGTCAATTAAACATATAACGGATCTTGCAAAGGGGAGAGCTGGCGCCGAGTATTATTTAACATTGGAAGAAAAACAGGAGATCTTTCGGGATTGGATGCTTAAGTCGTTAAATAACCGATTGAGAAAAATTGTTGCTCAATACAAGTAGCTATTACTGGACCCCTTTTTTCTTCTTAGGGGTCCTAATTCTTAATCGCTGCCAGTGACTATTAAATCTCCATCAATGTATGCTAAGACTGCTCCAGGAATAACCCGATCTCCCTCTTTGACGAACAGCTTGTCAATGATTCCTCCAATACCGACGCTGATTTGGACAAGAGTACCCTCATCCGTTTGAATGGTAAACAACGGTTCCCATTCATAAATCCGGTTTTTTGCTTCGGTCATAATTTTTTTTATGACACCATAAAACGGACTTGTCACAATTTCTTTATTTCCCCATGTTTTTGTCATCACGTCTTTTCTAATCATTCCATCACTCTCCTTGAACTTAAGATTTTTTGCATAGGACATAATCCGGGACAAAAGCGAAATGGGTGTTATGAAGAGGAGATTTGGCCAAAACTTCTCATCATGAGGTGCAGGCTGGAAACAATGGTGTGTTGTAAGATGCGCTAATTAAAAATTTTTTTATATTCTAAATACTATTCTATTCCAAAACGAAATATCCTGCAAAAGAAAAATAAAATTGTAAAAAAAAATGTTATAAATTAATGTAAGTGATTATTATTTAGTATAAATCCAAAAAAAACGGGGATGGTTATGCATGCTTGATTATGTTCGTTATTATGTTCACCGCTTTTTTTATAAAATATTTCATTTTCAAAAAGAGCCCAACAAAACAATTGCCGTCGCACATCGGGGAGCATCTGGATATGCTCCGGAAAACACATTTGCAGCTTTTGATCTCGCTATTGACATGAAGGCGGATTATTTAGAATTGGATGTACGGATGACGAAAGACGGGTTGCTCGCCGTTATTCATGATGAAACGATTGATCGTACAACAAACGGGTCAGGTTTAGTTAAAAATTTCACATATGAAGAACTAAAACAATTTGATGCTGGAGCCTGGTTTCATCGAAAATTTTCCGGAGAAAAAATACCGCTTTTATGCGATGTCCTTAAGAAATACAGGGGGAAGATCAATTTTTTAATAGAAGTTAAAGAACCGAAAAAGCAGTTCGGCATTGTAGAGAGGTTGGCAAAAGAACTGATCGAAAAAGGGGATCAGCAACTGAATGTGGTCGTTCAATCCTTTGATACCGCTTTTTTACAGGAATTCCACAGTGTCTTGCCGTCGATTTCTCTTGGAGTGCTCATCGGATATAGACATGGCGCTATTACGGAGGAGCATTTACAGCAATATGCAGCTTTTGCGACATATATCAATCCGAATAAAGCGCTTGTAACCCCTAAATTAGTTTATATGATTCATCAGAGCGGCATGAAAATTATGCCTTATACAGCTAGAGATATACACGATATTCAACATTTGATGGCCATGAATGTCGATGGAATTATTACGGATTATCCCGATTATTTGACAAATTTGCCAAAATCACCCTCTCATAGTAAAAGAAGCAGGATTAGGTAATTTCGGCTTTTAAAATGGACACTAATTTTGGCAAATATTGAATGACGGTATAGAAAGGAGTACAATACGGTTAGTGCTTTCATAATATAATGGAGATTCGTCCTTGAGATTTGTTTCAACGATTAAGCCCGTTAGAAAGATCTGATAGATTGCAAGGAAGCTTGAAGGGGATGCCCGCTCTGAAAGGTTTCAAATGTTTGCTGAACAGGCTTCATCCATCTATCATCGCCGCTAGACACAAATGGGCCTCTTGGACATTTCAACATTCCGTATGGAACAGACAGCGATTAAATATTATGGGGGTTTCATGATGATGAAAATGTATGATGATGATAGTTTGATGCTCCATACCGATTTATACCAAATCAACATGGTCGAATCGTATTGGAGGGATGACATCCACCAAAAAAAGGCAGTTTTTGAGTTGTTTTTTAGAAGACTTCCTTTTGGGAGCGGTTACGCTGTTTTTGCCGGCCTGGAACGAATTATTGATTATATACAAAATTTCCGCTTCACAGAAGAGGACCTTGCTTATTTAAGGGAAGAGCTGAATTACAAAGAAGATTTTATCCGTTACTTGGAGAACCTTCGTTTTACCGGCACGATTCGGTCCATGAAAGAAGGAGAGCTTGTATTTGGAAATGAACCGATTTTGCGTGTGGAAGCCCCTCTAGGGGAAGCGCAGCTTATTGAAACAGCTCTTTTAAATATTGTGAACTATCAAACGCTTATCGCAACAAAGGCTTCAAGAATTAAACAAATTATTGGAAATGAATCAGCGCTTGAATTTGGAACAAGAAGAGCCCATGAGATGGATGCAGCTATTTGGGGAACCCGTGCAGCTTATATTGCCGGCTTCGATGGGACAAGCAATGTCCGAGCAGGGAAGATTTTCGGAATTCCTGTTTCCGGAACCCATGCACATGCATTTGTTCAAACGTATCGTGATGAATATGTTGCATTTTGTAAATATGCAAGTACTCATAAAGACTGCGTTTTTTTGGTGGATACATATGATACGCTTCGCTCCGGTGTTCCGAATGCCATTCGGGTCGCAAAAGAATTTGGCGATAAAATTAATTTTATCGGTATTCGCCTTGACAGCGGGGATTTGGCTTATCTGTCCAAAAAAGCGAGAAAAATGCTTGATGATGCTGGTTTCCATAACGCAAAAATTATAGCTTCGAGCGATCTTGATGAACATACGATTGTCAATTTAAAAGCTGAAGGAGCGAAAATCGATGTGTGGGGGATTGGAACGAAGCTAATTACCGCCTACGACCAGCCTGCATTGGGAGCCGTGTACAAATTGGTTGCCATTGAAGGGGACGACGGCAAATTAGTCGATACAATAAAAATTTCATCAAACCCGGAAAAAGTGACAACACCAGGCTTGAAAAATGTATATCGAATTATCAACAACAAGGATAAGAGGGCTGAAGGAGATTATATTACATTGCATTTTGAACAGCCGCAAAAAGAAAAGCGGCTGAAAATGTTCCATCCTGTCCATACATTTATCAAAAAATATGTAACCGATTTTACGGCAAAGGATTTGCATCACGATATTTTTGTTGATGGCGAGCTTACGTATGAATGTCCTTCATTGGAAGAAATCCGGTCATATGTAAAAGAAAATTTGGAGCTGTTATGGGATGAATATAAACGCATTTTAAATCCTGCCGAATACCCTGTTGATCTGAGCGAATTGTGCTGGGAAAATAAAATGAGAAATATTGAGGAAGTAAAGCAAAAAGTTAAAAATATGGATTATTAACATGAAAAGAGCCGAACGAACAGCCACAATGGTCGTGAGCTAATCGATTCGGCTCTATTATTTATTCGTATAATCTTAATGCGGCATGACAAGTTGGGCCGACATATTGATTTAAAGGAAAGGAATGGCGGATGGCTGCTGTAATAAACTTTTTGGCGGAATAAACGGCTTCTTTAACCGTTTTGCCATTTGCTAGTTCAGCTGTAATCGCGCTTGAATATGTGCACCCAGCACCATGTGTATAGGTTGTGTCGATTCGTTCGCCTTCTAGGATTTCAAAATCCTTTCCGTCATATAAAACATCAACAGCATATTTATGTTCAAGCTTTCCGCCGCCTTTCACCAAAACATATTTTGCACCAAGATCATGAATAATGGCAGCTGCTTCTTTCATTTGGTCGACCGTTTGAATAGTACCTAACCCGCTCAATTGCCCTGCTTCAAAGAGATTTGGAGTAATAACCGTCGCGACTTTTGTCAGAGAATTGCGAATCGCTTCCGCATGGT
This sequence comes from Aeribacillus sp. FSL K6-8394, assembly GCF_038008865.1. Taxonomy (NCBI): domain Bacteria; kingdom Bacillati; phylum Bacillota; class Bacilli; order Caryophanales; family Bacillaceae; genus Aeribacillus; species Aeribacillus sp. FSL K6-8394. The sequence goes on along the minus strand of NZ_JBBPAA010000001.1, from coordinate 2,592,548 downwards.
CGGGATAAAGCACTTCATCTGCCCCTTTGCATACCATGACAGGGTCGATGACCGTGTTTTTTAAATTATATTTTTTAATTGTATCTGCTGCCAGCTCGACAATTTCTGCTGTCGGGAGCATTCCGGTTTTCATGGCATCTACACCGACTCCCTCTATAATCGTTGCGAGCTGGGCCTTTATGGTATCGATTTCAATAGGGAATACTTGATGCTGCCATCCGTTATGAGGATCCATTGCTACAATTGTAGTGACCGCAGTCATTCCATAAACTCCGTATTCTTGGAACGTTTTTAAATCCGCTTGTAAACCTGCTCCACCGCTGGAATCGGAACCTGCGATCGTCAATGCTTTTTTCATTGTCATTTTGTTACCTCCATCCAGCTGTAAAGATTTTATAACAACATTATAGCAGTTTGTACCATAAGAAGAGAAAAACATTTGCTTAAAAACGAAAAAAGGATTAAAATATAATTAACCATCGGTTAATAAATAAGAATGCAGCTAAATGCCAACACGCCAAAATCAGAGGCACGCTTGTTGTTGTTAAGAAAGGAATGGAACAATTGGCTCCTAGAAAAAAAGACACTGAATTAACGAAAGAAGCAATTATGAATGCTGCTAGAGAGCTTTTTGTCATAAAAGGATATGAACATGTTTCCATGCGAGAAATCGCCAAAGAATTGCACTGCACACATGGAGCGCTTTATTATCATTTCCAAAATAAAGCAGAGCTTTTTTATAAAATTGTGCAGACGGATTTCCAATTTTTAGACGGGCTGTTAGAAAAAGTGCTGCAAGCCTCGTATTCTTCTAAAGAAGAAGCTGTAAAAACGATCTTGTTAAAGTTTATTGAATTCGGGCTGACATATAAAAGTCATTATAAGCTGATGTTTTTAACACAAAATCTCGAGCTTGATATGCTGATGGAGCAAGAGCCGAATAAGTCATATGAACGTTTTGCGCAGGCTATTTTTCAGTTTGCTCCAGATAAAGCAAATCCAACAGTCATTTGGTGTTTGTTTCTTGCAGTAAGCGGTTTTGTAACGAAATATGTACAGACCGATGCTGAGTATAAAGATATGGAAGGACTTGCTGAACAATATGTTGCTTTTTTAATCAAAGGATTTTTAAGTTGAAAAAAGTAATAAGCACTTAAGCTTATTTACTTTTTTGCATATTATTGACCAATGGTTAATTTTAAGATCGGAGGTAAAAAGGATGAAAAAAGCGGTTATTTTAGGTGCATCAGGCGGAATGGGCTACAATTTAGTTCATGAATTGCTGAATAGAGAGAATATTGAGGTTGTCACCGTAGCCCGCAATACAGAAAAAATGAAAAAAATGTTTCACCGTTTGAACGATCGCATCAGCATTGTCGCTGGAGATGCCCTCCATCGATCCAGCATCTTGCAAGCATGCGAAGGTGCGGAATGGATTTTCCATGCCATTAACATACCGTATCCGCAGTGGGAGAGAGATCTATTGATCATCATGGAAAATGTGCTGGCGGCAGCAAAAAAAGAAAAAGCTAAGCTTGTTGTCGTTGATAATATTTATGCATATGGACGGTCAAATGGAAAAACAATGTCCGAGACTGATCCGAAAAATCCTCATACTAAAAAAGGAAAAATACGATTGCGGCTTGCTGAAATGGTGGAAAAGAGCGGAGTAGACTACTTGATCGCTCACTTCCCCGATTTTTACGGTCCATGTGGGGAAAAAACATTGTTGCATCATACGTTAAAAAAAGTTGTCCAAAATAAACGATCTCAATTTATCGGGGATTTAAATATACCGAGGGAATATATTTTTTTGCCGGACGGTGCCAAAGCTTTAGTTGAGCTTGCATTAAGGGACGATACCTATCATGAGCACTGGAATATACCGGGGGCGGGAGTTATTTCCGGACGGGAAATTATTCAAATCTTGAGGGAAAAGCTTCAATATGAAAAGAAAGTAAGTGTTGTCACGAAATCGATGATTTATTTTTTAGGGTTATTCAGCCCGATGATGAAGGAAATGGTTGAAATGATGTACTTAGTCGAAGAGCCTGTCGTATTATCGGGTGAAAAATTTGAAAAAAGAATCGGGCCGCTGCCAAAAACTCCTTACGAACAAGGCATCATCGCAACTGTTGATTTTATGAAACATCAAGAAGAAGCGTGATCACCCCGATGTTGCAACTGGCTTCGCATGGAACGGAGAGACTAAATGCTCAATACTTTCCCGATTTCGTCTAATTCAGCAAACCTTTTGAGTGGAACGGAGTAATTCAGCTGCTTGCTCCGTCTCCGCCCCATGGTTTATTGTTTAGCGAAAGCTCCCTGCGGTGAATACATATTTTCGGGTGATTTCGTTAACTGTTCCCTTGCAAACAGCACTCTTCCATTCCGAATAGTGACAGGAACCCCTTGTTCAGTATAATATCCGTGCTCTTTTGCAATAACGTCAAAGCTTTTATTGGATTTTAGAATAATGACTGGCGTATGCAGCTCAACATTTTCAAAGAGCCAGCGAATTTCGGCGTTATGCATGCGGACACATCCGCTGCTTGCATACGTTCCAATCGATCTTGGATTATTATTGCCGTGAATGGCAAAATTATTTCCATAATATCCTAAAGCATCAAGACCAAGCCAGCGATCACCCAATGGATTTCTCGGGTCTCCTCCTGGAATCTTTTCTTTAAAATAAGGGCGGTTTTTAATTTTTGTGACAATGGGGAAAATGCCTTCTGGAGTTAGCTGAGCATATTTTCCTGTTGCGACATGAAATACTCTTTGAAGAATTCCGTCTTCAAAAAATGCCAGTTTATTTACGCTCTTGTTTATTATGATCAGCTGACCATCAATCTTTTGTTCAGCTGCAACTGGTGATGAAAGAATAAAAAAGAAACAAGAAATAAATGCGATACCAATATAGATTTTCTTTATGCTCATATGTTTTTAAACCTGTCCTTTCTGTCCATTCTCTTTATAAAATTATGTGCTTATGCAAAGAACTATTCAAAAAAAGCTGCAATTACGAAAAAATTTGTAATCAAAAAGAAACATAAATAATTTTCATTGTGAACTTGAATAAAGGAGTAAGCAAAAACATTATTTCCGTCTTGTGTATCGACATCAAGCTCGAAACCTCTTCTAGCAAATGATTGGGATGAGGTGTGCCTCAGGATCATGATCCTCGCCTGAAATGCCTTCCTTATGGGCGTCTGCCACATTAAAGCATCGAGGGGGGCAGCATATTTGATGTCGTAGGCTTTGTCCGTCTGTTTCAGCATTTTTTCAATGACGAGCTTTGTCTCATTTAGGCTATTCGGTAATTGTTAAAAATGAACGGATATTCCGTTTACCTGCGAGTGTCTATCAGACGAAAATCAATAGAATCGTCAGAACATTTGCGTTATCTTGGAGCATTCCGGCGTGTTTAAACGTGATAAAAATGCGTCAAATGTTTTTCGTACATTTAGGGGATCAAGCTTCTCACTTTAAAATGGGAACGGCTAAAAAGTTGATATTTCAGTCTTTACTGCGATTTTTGCCCTCTTGCTTCTGTCGAAAGCCTTAATGTTTCATGTGGAACATTTTGCAAAATATTAGCGACATCTGTCACCCTTTGACAAAAAAAGCCGAATCATCATAACATTAAAAATAGTGATAGATCAGTAGAAGCTAAGAGGGTGGCAAACGTTGAAGCAGATTTTAAAAAATGATTGGTGGGAACTGCTGAAAGAAGAGTTTGAAAAGCCATACTACAAAGAGCTGCGGGAATTTTTGAAGCAGGAATATGCCCATCATACGATTTATCCGGATATGTACGACATTTTTAATGCTTTGCATTACACGCCTTATGAAGAAGTAAAGGTTGTCATTTTAGGCCAAGATCCGTATCATGGACCGAATCAAGCACATGGATTAAGCTTTTCCGTAAAGCCGGGGATTGCTCAGCCGCCGTCTCTGAAAAATATTTTCATCGAGCTTGAGAACGATCTCGGCTGCAAGCCTCCAAACCACGGTCATCTTGTCAAATGGGCGAAGCAAGGTGTTCTATTATTGAACACTGTGCTGACGGTAAGGCAGGGACTAGCCAATTCTCATAAAGGAAAAGGATGGGAACATTTTACCGATCGAGTGATTAGCTGTTTAAACGAGCGAGAGCGTCCAGTCGTCTTTATTTTATGGGGCAGGCATGCACAGGCGAAAAAAGAAATGATTAACATGACTAAGCATTTTGTCATTGAGTCGCCGCATCCATCGCCATTTTCGGCAAACAGAGGCTTTTTTGGCAGCAGGCCTTTTTCTAAAGCAAATCAATTTTTAAAGTCCATCGGATCAGAAGAAATTGACTGGTGCATCAGCGATAATGACATTTAATTGCTGCCTGCCGTTTGCGTGATAAGTGGAAACATGAAAAAGGGACTATCCAAAAATAAAACGGATGAAGAAACATCATAAAGTTTTTCTTCATCCGTCTTTTTATTTTTTTGGAGATTCTGTTGAAAGTGAATGACTTTCCGGACGCTTTCAATAGATTGTGTTCCATGGCTACAATTCCAACTCCGTTTGGACTTTCGAAAGCCCTCGAAAAGAAAATCTGCGGAACGAACGATTGCCTTTAATATGACGGGGCGCACTTTCTGCCTCGGTTTTTCTTCAAGAATAGATTTGTGCACCCTCGTCATTGCATTGGAATCTGTCATATTTGCTCATAAAAGGATTTTTTAGGAAATATTGAAACAATATAGACTTGTAAAACGTCTTTCAAATAGAAAGGAGGTTCGAAGCAAATGACCAATATCTCAAGACTACAAAAGCATCGCTTTGTTCTTTGCGGAGTAGAGGATTTGACAAAGTACGATCATTCCTAACAATTTTATTTATTACAAGGAGGAAAAATATGTTAAAAAAAGGTATCTTAATCTTAAGTTCTTCAGCAATACTATTAACAACATTCGTAGGATTTGAAGGTAATAAAACAAGTGCTGCGACAAATGAACCAACTACTGTATTACCAACTGAAAATGATTATGATGCTTTAAATAATGAGAAAAAAGAGTTAGTTCTCGACTATAATAGTTTTGCTAAAAATTATCAATTAGACCCCCATGCCGCAAAAGCGGCACCAGCAGATGATGAAAATAGTTCGTCCATGTATACTTAATCTTAGGCTGGCCAGCGAGGTCGTCTTACCTTGGTGCCATGAGCCCGTTAATTAGACAGACCCCGACGACCTGGTGCACCACAGACTGTTGCTCCCTGGGGAAGCACGCGGGATAGAATGACGTGTATGGTCGTTGCACCGCCAGCCTGTGTTTATTACATGTTAGGCATGGGGGAACGAACATGGACATTATCCATACTCATGTTTGTGGATTAGACGTTCATAAGAAGAACGTCGTCGCTTGTATTATTACTCCGGATCATCAAGAGATCCGCACGTTTTCTACCATGACTGAAGACTTGCTTATGCTTGTAGACTGGATCAAGGCGCATGGCGTCACTCACGTGGCCATGGAAAGTACAGGTTCCTACTGGAAGCCAATTTATAACCTGTTGGAGATGGAAGACATCAAGATTTTAGTGGTCAATGCCAAACATATCAAAAATGTGCCTGGTCGCAAAACAGATGTAAAGGATGCCGAGTGGATCGCTGGACTCTTACGCCATGGATTGCTACAAGGTAGTTACATCCCTGACCGCCAGCAACGGGAGTTGAGGGAACTCATCCGTTATCGTCGCAGCCTGATTGAAGAGCGGGCTCGCGAAATCAACCGCATCCAGAAGGTACTGGAAGGGGCTAACATCAAACTCTCCTCGGTGGCGACCAATGTGCTGGGCAAATCGGGTCGAGCCATGATCGAGGCTTTAATTAATGGTGAAACTGACCCCGATGTGCTATCCGAACTGGCTCAGCGCCGTCTCAAACGGAAGAAAGAGGAGTTGAAAAAGGCCCTGAAGGGCCTCATCGGCCCTCATCAACGCCTGATGCTTAAAACCCAGCTTGAGCATATTGATCACTTAGATGCCTTGATTGAAGAACTGGATGCTGAAATCAAGGAGCGGATGCGCCCTTTTGAAGATGACCTGGAGCGGTTAGATACGATCCCCGGCGTTGGTCGGCGCACAGCGGAGCATATTTTGGCTGAGATTGGCCCTGACATGACACAGTTTCCTTCGGCAGCTCACTTGTGTTCATGGGCAGGAGTCGCCCCAGGGAATAACGAAAGTGCCGGAAAACGAAAGTCAGGGAAAACCCGCAAGGGAAACCAGAAGCTTCGTAGCACCCTGGTGGAAGCCGCCCGTGCCGCTGCTAGGTCCAAACACACCTATCTATCCAGCCAGTACCACCGTATTGCTGCACGCCGGGGGGCCAATCGTGCAGCGGTTGCGGTCGCTCATAGCATCCTGACTATTGTCTACCATCTCCTCAAAAAGAAGCAGACTTACATCGAACTTGGTCCACATTACTACGAAGAACGCAAGCGCCATCAAGTCGCCAGACAAGCGATTCGGAAGTTGGAAACACTAGGGTTTAAGGTCATGGTAGAGCCGTCAAATCAAACAGCGTAGTTAACCGAAACAGTAACCATCAGGTGCATAAACATGACTTATTCCAGCAAATACCAATCTGCTGGTGTTAACACCCCCTGGATTTTTTGTGCTTTTTTCATGGACTTAAATTTTCGGGATAGATAGACCAGGTTCTATTACAGTAACTGACCCAGTTAGACCTGGCGGCGTTCAAACAAACTCTGTTCCTAGCTATGCAGTTAAAAAAGCTTTAAAATGGGCGATTAATAACACTACTACCATAACTAATTTTGTAGGTAAAACTTTAGGGAAAGACGCAGCTGTTAAAGTAGGAAATTTAATGCATACTTACGTTAAACCTGCTTTAAGAAAATTAGAAAGTGTGGAAAATTTAACCTATGGTAAGATAGAAGATGCTGTTTATCAAGCATTAAAAAAACCTCTAGGAAAAACCACAGCTAGAATTGTAGCCTCCGTAATTAGAGAAGCTATTGAATTTTTGGCTCCAGTGTAAGACACATAGGTAGGGAGGGGAAGTATGAATGAAAGAATTAGAGGATAGAATTAAACATATTGAAGAAGAAATTGAACAAATTAACAGACTTGATAAAGAAACATATCAATTAACACAAAAACTGGGTAAAGTAATGAAACTATTGGTTGAACTTGTTGAAACAAACAAACATATTGATAAAAATGATATAGACTATGTTCTTTTAAAATTAAATATTGATGCAACTAAGTATCATGAATTACCCTTATTAGTCAGTAAAACAGAAAGAATGTATAGAAAAACTGGTGAATTTCCAAATCTTCAGGAGTTTCATCAGTATGTCATTGAAACACTTTCTCTCACTGATGAAGACAAACAAAGTTTTCCAATTGAAGTTACTGAAAACCTATTAAAAAAATTTGCAAAAGATGAAGATAACCTTTTTCCAGTATGCAAAAAGATTCTTTCAACAAAATAATAAAAGAGCACACTCGTCCGAGTCGAATTTTGGTTAACTAAAACTGTTTTCCGAGCAATAATTAAAGGTGGAATTTCAAATGGAGCGACATACTTATGTTCTTTGTTTGGTGGAATTGGTGGAGCAGTTGCAGGAGCTATCGTAGGGGCTATTTTATCTGAATATGTAACTGGCGTCCCAGTATAGAAAGTATAAATATAGTAAATATTCTATAATCTTGCCCCAATTGGGGGAGAAATGATTATACTGGATCAAGTCCGGATGACACAGAGTATGACGAGAGTGGACAAATGGGTGGATAACGGACCTATGGTGTCCTTTTGGGGAGCACTGAAATGTGAGAAGTATTATTTACACGAGTACGAAACGTTTGAAGAACTATCCCAGGCGATCGATGAGTACATCCATTTTATAATCATCATCGTTATCAAAAACGATTAAACGGCCTAGCCCTATGGAATATAGAGCTAAAGCCGTTTAGATCATGTTTTATTATTTCCACTGTCTACTTGACAGGGGGCAGTTCACTTCTTGAGACTATCCTCTTCTTTGACCTATTCGATGACTGATCGTGCTCGCGGAGCGAAAATCTATGAACGATATACGGTTGAAGTGGAAGAAGAAGGTAAGCCTAAATCTTCTCCGTTTGTTGCAATTACATTTTTGTACCAGAAGAACGATTTTTTTCTCCTGCGTTCAAGTGTCCCTGAACCATCGTTATGTCTATCAACGTAGATAAAACCGTAGCGTTTTTTCATCTCACCGGTTGACGCACTGACAATATCGATCGGTCCCCAGGAAGTATACCCGATAATCTCTACTCCGTCTTTGATTGCTTCTTTCAGCTCAGCAATATGACGTCTTAAATAATCGATGCGATAATCATCGTTAATTTCGCCGTTTTCATCCGGAACATCGTTAGCTCCTAGACCATTTTCTACGACGAACAGTGGTTTTTGATAGCGGTCATAGAGTTGGTTGGCTGTGATGCGCAAACCTTTAGGATCGATTGTCCACCCCCACTCTGATTTTGCGACATATGGATTTGAAACACTTCCGAACACGTTTCCGCTTGTCATATTTTTAACTACTTCAGGATCGGTGCTTGTTGTGCGGCTTGAATAATAGCTGAATCCAATATAATCAACCGTTCCTTCTTTCAGGATCTCCTCATCTCCCGGCTCCATTTGGATTTTCAGACCGTTGTCTTCGAAGAAACGTTTGGCATAGCCAGGATATGCTCCGCGGGACTGCACGTCGATGAAAAAGAAGGACTCTCTGTCTTTTTTCATTGCCTGGAATACGTCCTCTGGATTGCATGTGTAAGGATAAAACGTTCCAGCAGCCAGCATGCATCCGATTTTAAATTCCGGGTTGATTTCATGGCCGGCTTTAACAGCTAACGCGCTGGCAAGCAATTGATGGTGTGCCGCTTGGTATTTTATTTGTTCGATGTTATCTCCTTCTCTAAATACAAGACCGGCTCCTAAAAACGGAAGGTGCAGTAGCATATTAATCTCATTGAACGTTATCCAGTATTTTACCTTGTTTTTGTATCGATTAAATACGGTTTTCGCGTATTTTTCAAACAGTGTTACAAGTTTCCGATTACGCCAAGAACCGTACTTTTCAATCAGTGCAACTGGCACATCAAAATGTGCAAGTGTTACGACCGGCTCTATGTTATGTTTTATGAGTTCGTCAAATAAATTGTCATAAAATTGAAGTCCTTTTTCGTTCGGCGTTTCTTCTTCCCCAGTTGGGAAAATCCGGCTCCATGCAATTGATAAACGAAAAGCTTTGAATCCCATTTCTGCAAAAAGGGCGATGTCCTCTTTGTATCGATGATAAAAATCAATCGCTTCGTGGGATGGGTAAAATTCCCCTTCAAGTGGTTTTAATGACGGAACGTTCCCTTTCATAATGTCTCTTCTTTTGGCGCCTATCGGTAATAGGTCGACGTTTGTCAGCCCTTTTCCATCTTCAAGATAGGCTCCTTCTGCTTGGTTAGCCGCAATCGCTCCACCCCATAAAAAACCTTTCGGAAACGTCATAAACTATTCCTCCTCATTTGAATGAGATATGGTTTCGAGTTTAAATCGAAACCATATCTATGGATTAGACTACTAGAGTTAAAACGGTTTCGCTTTGCTTGACTGTTTCTTTTGTTACTGGTATTACTTCTTTGTAATTTGTTATATTTGTAACAATCACAGGTGTTACAACTTGGTAACCAGCTTCTTTAATTTTATCAATGTCAAATTCAATAAGTAAGTCGCCCACTTTCACCCTATCACCTTGTTTGACGTGACAAGTGAAGAATTGACCATCCAGTTTAACGGTATCAATTCCGACATGGATTAGGATTTCCGCCCCAGAATCGGATACTAGACCAATCGCATGTTTTGTATTAAAAACGGCTGTTACTGTTCCGTTTACAGGTGATACCACACGTCCTATTGTCGGCTCAATCGCAATTCCTTTACCCATCGCTTCTGAAGTGAATACCACATCGGGTACGTCTTTTAATTGAACCACTTTACCTTCCAGCGGACTTGCAATTTCTTCATTTTTTACTTGCTCTATCTCCTCTACTGGATCTTCAAATCCTAAAATGTAAGTCAATACAGCTGATAGTACGAATGTTACAGTAACAGCTGCTAATAATCCGTAGAACGCTTTCATGTCTTCACCAATGAATACCGGAAGGGTTAAAAGTCCAGGTGCACCAGGTGCTACCGCTACGCTTCCAAAGTATCCAATCATACCACCGCCCACTGCAGCTGAGATAACCGCAGCGATAAATGGACGCTTAAAACGCAGTGTTACACCGTATACAGCAGGCTCTGTAATGCCGAATAAAGCAGTTACAGTAGTGGAAGCTGCTAATGCACGCAATTTTTTATTTTTTGTTTTTAGCATTACACCAAGGGAAGCTCCCGCCTGTGAGAAAACAGATGGTGCTGTAGCTGGCTTAATATAGTCAATTCCTTTTGTTGCGATATTATTGATAAAGATCGGAACAATGCCCCAGTGTATTCCCAATATAACAAGAACTTGCCAGGAAGCACCAATAACTGCTCCTGCGATAATTGGATTTAAATTCAATAATGCTAAGATAAGATCAGCTGCTTTTTCTCCTGCTATTACACCAAGCGGACCGATTACAATTAGTGTAAGCGGAACGATTAAAACTAGACTAAGCAATGGTGTTAAGAAATTTTTAACGCTTTCATGAATCACTTTGTTGAAGAATTTTTCTACATAACTCATAAGCCATACTGCTACAATGATCGGAATAACAGTGGATGAATAGCTCATTAATGTAAATGGAATTCCGAAGAATTCGATTCCGCCTTCAGGCGGTGTTGTTCTCATTGTTACAATTGTTGGATAAATTAGTGCTCCAGCTGCAGTCATTGCAACAAAAGGATTTGACCCAAATTTACGAGCGGATGTTACTGCAAGCAACAATGGCAAGAAGTAGAACAAACTGTCAGCAATTGCGTCTAAAATAATATAAGTGCTCTCTGTAGGAACTAACCATCCAACTTTTGTTACAATGGCTAGCAATCCTTTTAAAATACCTGCTCCTGCCATGACCCCAAGAAGCGGTGCAAAAATACTCGAAATTACATCGACTAGTCGACTAAAAATATTTCCTTTCCTTTCTCCAGTATTCGTTACCTTTTGGGCATCACTCGTTAAATTGGAGATTTTTCCGATTTCTGCATAAACTTCAGGGACCGTATTTCCAATAACGACTTGAAACTGCCCTCCGCTTTCTTTCACTGTAATAACTCCTGGTGTGTTCTCTAATTTTTCTTTGTTTGCTTTTGCGTTGTCTTTTAAGACAAAACGTAGTCTTGTCGCGCAGTGTACAAGGGATACAACGTTTTCTTCACCACCAACAAGCTCTAAAATTTCTTTTGCTAATTTTTCATGGCTCATAGCCGACACCTCCCTAAATGTTGGATATTGCAATTAAATGTTAATTATTGTAAAAATCTTGTCCTCCACAATGGGCGTTTTTCGTTTCTTCTCAACACGTATCGACACGCCTTATACAAATTATTTAGGAAGCGGTCTCAAATAAGCGTGTTTTATTAGCGACTCCCCCCTTATGTTCATGAATGAAATAAAAAAACCTAAATTGCCCGCCATAAGCGCAGAAAGACTGCGGCATACGGCAGACAATTTAGGTTTTGCCTGCATGACCAGTAACAATCCTAATTGTCCGATTTGTATTCATTTTCTGACACCATTCTAGCATCCGCTTTCATACCTTGTCAATCTAAAATGGATAATGAAATTAATGGCGCCGAATTTTGCAGCACACAGTTCTTTCTTTATTGTTCGTTTGACGCTTGCATTTTTACTAGAAAGTATGTTTTTTTGTCAAAACAAATAGAGGCCCAAAAAGCCAACTTTCAATGACTTTTGGGCCAGCTCCATTATTTCAATGCTTGCTGCAAAAACTCAGGAAGCTTAAAGCACCCTTCGAGAATGGCTTGATTTACATATTTTGTATCTTTCGAAAAATTGTTCGACTTTACATCTTCATATTTTTTCGATCCGATTGTAAAGCTCCATAGTCCTCCCGGATATGTAGGAACAACAGCTGTGTATAGTTTTGTAATCGGGAATAAAGATTGAATATGGCTATAAGACCGTTTTAAAACATCCAAGTGGAAAACAGGCGATTGACTTTGGCATACCATGAGGCCATCGTCTTTTAACGCTTTATATAGGTTGGTATAAAAATCTTTTGAAAACAGCTGTTCTGCCGGTCCAATCGGGTCAGAAGAGTCAACAATGATCACATCGTATTCATTTTGTTTGTTTTCTACATATTTCACGCCGTCAATAAATAAGAAATTTACGCGCGGGTCGCTTAAGTTTCCTGACACTTCAGGCAGATGCTCCTTGCATGCGGAAACGACAAGCTCGTCAATTTCCACCATATCGATTTCCTTCACTGAATCATATTTGCATACTTCTCTGGCAACACCGCAGTCTCCGCCGCCGATGATCAGCACTTTTTCCGGATTTGGGTGGAGATTGAGCGGGATATGGGAAATCATTTCATTATATATATGCCCATCAATAGAAGTGGTTTGCACAACACCATCTAGCACTAGCATGCGGCCAAAATCATACGAATCCAATACCATAACATGTTGAAAAGGGGATTGCTTTGAAAAAAGCACTTCTTTGATTCTATAGCTGATTTTTAAATTTTCTCTTTCATCTTCTGTTAACCATAAATCGCCGTTTATTGTTTGCAAATATTGATTGTCCATCTGCAGGCCCTCCTTGTGCTCAAAAATTCCTTACTTATTGTAACAAGTTTGTTATGAAAAGTGAATGAAGCAGACAAGTTTGTCAATAAGGAAAAAATCAAATATGATAAAAAAAGCAAGATCATTATCTTTCAATAAGGAGCGATAGGAGTTGAATATACCGGTCTCAAGCATAATAGGCAAAATGGAGGAGGAACTGAAAAAGGCAAAGGCAGCAGGAACACCTCATGATCTAAAAGCCCGGCTTCTTGTCATCCGTTCTTTATGTGATGTTATTTTGGATCAACAAGAGGAAAATTATGATTTTTCAGCTATTCAAGAGCCAAAAAGCGAAAGTGAAATAACTCCATTAGAGCTGGAAAAAATGATCGGAAATGCAAACAGCAAAACGCTGACAATGAAAGAACGTTTGTTGGTCGAAGACGATGCAAATGGAGAATCTATTTTTGATTTCTAACAAAATCTTGTCATCTGTAAAATCTTCATTTAAAAAAAATGGACGATAAGGTAAGATGAAGGGAAAAAGGGGTGAAGATGATGAAAATATTTTTCATTCTTGGAGCCGTCGGTGCTTTTTTGTCTGTAGCTTTAGGAGCATTCGGCGCCCATGGTTTGGAAGGGAAAATTCCGCAAAAATATTTGGAGACATGGCAAACAGGTGTACAATATCAAATGTTCCATTCGATTGGCCTTTTTGTCACGGCTCTGTTTTTGCAGCAGCATCCGCAGGCAGGCTATGCAAATTGGGCCGGGTGGCTTATGCTCATCGGTATTCTCCTGTTTTCCGGAAGCCTGTATATATTAAGTGTGACGCAGATCAAAGTGTTAGGTGCAATTACGCCGCTTGGAGGCATTTCATTTTTAATTGCGTGGGTTCTTCTTGCTGTTGCTGCAGTTAAATATATGTAAATATAAACGTCTGTCTACTATATCGGGACAGGCGTTTTTTTTGTGCAAAGAAATGAAAGGGTGACCTTCTTAACCGATTCAAAGGTCATAGCCAGAGCTTCATCCAAAAATGTGTCCCGTTCATTTTGGCTCCTAGCTTCCTAATGATAGAAGATTCAGTGTGAATGCAATGTTTTTTGTTCAACATACTGTCAAAAAGTACTATGGAAAATGTGATTTTTTTCACAGATTGACTAACGTAAGCTAAACTACAATTTTTTTAAAAGAAGAAAAGGTGGTGTTATGGGTGGCAAAAGAATTCATCTCCGATAAAAAAGAGCAGGAAATTGCTCAAAAGAAAGAATATTCGTTATTTGGCACTTTTTTATCTGTTCTTATGCTGGCTCTTTTTTTAATACTTTCTTGGTTTGGAGTTTACTACTTATTTATTCAACGATTATAAAGGAGGGGGATCATCTTGCATTTGCACAAACTTGAAAAGGTTTGGCTATTAATAGGTATAGGTACGCTTGTGATGTTTTTAACAATCGTGGGCATCAGTGCATTTGCACAAGGTCATCATCCGCCGAGTGATCTGACCACATTGGATCCGCAAAAAGTAGACACCACAGAGCCGTTTAATCAACCAGGCTTAAAGAAAATTGGAGACAACGAATACGAACTTGTTATAGTTTCTCAAGCTTTTGCCTTTATGCCGAATGACATAAAAATACCGGAGGGAGCAAAAGTTCATATTATCGTGACAAGCAAAGATGTTGTTCATGGCCTTGAAATCGTTGGCACAAATGTCAACATGATGGTGACCCCGGGACATGTGAATTCGCTTACACATACATTCCATAAACCCGGCAGCTATTTAATAATTTGCAACGAATATTGCGGTACTGGGCACCAAATGATGAGCACGAAAATTGAGGTGACAAAAGCATGAAAAATACAGCGCTTCACCCAAACGATGGAAAGCTGGCGCTCGCCCATATTGCAGTTGGTTATATTGCATTGTTTTTAGGAGCGATTGCCGGGTTATTGCAGGCTTTTGTTAGAAGCGGAACGCTTGAGCTTCCGGCAGGGATCGGGTATTATCAGCTTTTGACTGCTCATGGCGTTTTGTTGGCACTTGTTTTTACAACATTTTTTATCATTGGTTTTTTATATGCTTCCATGAGTCGGACGACAGGTGATTTAACTCCGTTTGCCAAAAAGTCGGCTTGGATCGGCTTTTGGCTTATGACGATTGGAACAGCGATTACAACGGTTATGATCTTATTAAATAAAGCGACCGTTCTATACACTTTTTATGCACCACTTAAAGCATCGCCATGGTTTTATATCGGTCTGACGCTTGTTGTAGTCGGCAGCTGGGTAAGCGGAGCTGGCATGTTTAGCCAATACGCTGTCTGGAAAAAGAAAAATGAAGGAAAACCGTCTCCTCTATTAAGCTTTATGGCAGTTGCCACAATGATTTTATGGATCATAGCAACATTGGGCGTAGCAGTAACGGTATTATTCCAGTTTATTCCTTGGTCCTTCGGGTTAGTCGATAAAATCAATGTGCTGTTAAGCAGAACACTTTTTTGGTATTTTGGCCATCCATTAGTGTATTTCTGGTTATTGCCTGCCTATATGTGCTGGTACGTCATCATTCCAAAAATAATAGGCGGGAAAATTTTCAGCGATTCGCTTGCAAGACTGGCGTTTGTACTGTTTGTTCTTTTTTCCATCCCAGTCGGCTTCCATCATCAAATACTAGAGTCTGGGATCACTCCGTTTTGGAAGTTTTTGCAAATTGTGTTGACGTTTATGGTCATTGTTCCATCTTTAATGACAGCTTTCGCTTTGTTTGCAACATTTGAAATAAGCGGAAGAGAAAAAGGGGCCAGCGGACTGTTTGGCTGGGTGAAAAAACTTCCGTGGACAGATGTTCGCTTTTTTGCACCGTTTATGGGAATGCTCGTTTTTATTCCTGGCGGAGCAGGCGGAATCATTAATGCAAGTAACCAAATGAACCAAGTCGTTCATAACACTTTATGGGTAACAGGACATTTCCATTTAACAGTGGCCACCACTGTAGCGTTGACGTTTTTTGGTATTTCTTATTGGTTGGTTCCTCATTTAACAGGCAGAACGTTAACACCGCGATTAAATAAATTAGGGATCATTCAAACCGTTTTCTGGTGCATCGGTATGTTCCTAATGTCAGGAGCCATGCATACAGTTGGTTTGTTTGGAGCTCCTCGGCGGACCGCTTATACAACATATGGAGACCATCCGCAGGCGTTGGAATGGATGTCTTATCAAACTATCATGGCAGTTGGTGGAGCCATCTTATTCGTTGCCATTTTGATGATTCTTTATATTGTTATAAATTTGGCAGTGGCTGCTCCAAAAGGAACGGAAGAATTTCCAGTTGGTGAAGTTCATGAAGATGCGGAAAAAACGCCATTGCTTCTAGAAAATTGGAAAATTTGGATCGGCCTGTCTGTTGTGCTAATTGTAATCGCTTATACAGTACCGGTCATCGATATCATTGAAAATGCACCAAGTTCACCGGGATTTAAATTCTGGTAGAAGAAACTGGGCGTGGAATTTTCACGCCCGGTTTTTTTTATGTGCGCCCGGCATGTACATGAACTATAGGGTGTAAGTCCCGAACCCCGAAGACAGAAGTAGAGGTTAGCTCAACGAAAGGGTGTCCGTGGTGACGCGGAATCTGAAGGAAGCTGGAGGCAAAACACCGGTCCGAGGAACACGAACCTCATATAAGGCTAGGTATGATTGAGTGAGTTTGCATAACAAAACAAAGCTCTTTCTGTCGAAGGTCATATCGAGTAAATGAGGCGGATAGATGGTGTGAAAGTGCATGTACTTACCCGGGGAGGTCTGGCGGATATGTGAAGTACTCTTCATAACCTACTTAGTGATAAGTAGCTGAACCGTCAGAAGTCAGCAGAGGTCATAGTATTAGTTGGTCTAGAACAACTAAGAAGGACCGAACAATTAAGAGAGAATAGCCCTTGGCATTCAGTGAGTCATGATGAACACAGAAAACGTAGTACCTCACTTGAGGGAGGAAGCGGTGAATCCCGTGGGAGACCTCTTGGAGGGTGGAGTGACCACTGGCATAAAGAGAACAGCTATTCACGGAAGTTATAAAGACTTGCGTCAATTATCTTAATTGAACCACCGTATACGGAACCGTACGTACGGTGGTGTGAGAGGACGGGAGTTAATCGCTCCCTCCTACTCGATTGCTATGGATGCGGAAAATGCCCTAGATGAAATGGGGGAGGTAATCGGAGCTTTTTTCAGAATCTCGATTATGCGTTTTAAGTCGAAGGGAAAATAAAAAAGCTTAATTGGTCGTTTTTGAAAGTTTTCTAGTTAAGATCAAAATGAAAATAAAAGCTCATAGAAAAGCTGAACAACCTTGCTTCATTAAAGAAGCAAGGATGCTTAGACTTTTGTCTATTTGACAAGAACTAGACAAGAGGGCAGGGTATTGATCAAGAAATTGTAAGCGTCTTGCAGCATTCCTACCGGCCTCTCTCTGTCTAGCGTTTTTCTTATCTTGGTGGATAAGAAGCGAGACTTTGAGGGGATGTATATACGATTTCCTCATCGAAAGTGACGTAATTCAAAAAAACCATCAGCAATAAATATCGCCTTCCTGTTTGCGGGTCCCTTAAAATGAGATGATCTCTTCCGGCAGCTTCAATGACGCCGCGAAATACTTTCGCCGGCCATTCAGGATTGTTTTCAAAGGTCATGTATACGGTGGCCAATTTCCCTTTATTTAAGCGCAAAATGTTTTCGACATAGGATTCTTCAAGCGGAAGCATTCCGGGTACAGCTTGACCGCTGGTGCCGCTTGGTTGAGCTGAGGGAGGGGCGCCGATAACAGACCCGCTGGGCGCGTAAAATCCGTACGGATAGGTTGGCTGTACAGGAGTAACTGCAGGAACTGGATACCCCTGCTGCTGCCGTTGGTTCTGTTTTTTATTGCTCATGTTCAACCTCCTAAAATCTATATACGCTTGGGCAAACAGATTGTGCAGGACTATAAAAACAATGGGATTTATATCGTCCTGAGTTATATTGGTTATACCATGTAGCAGGGCAATCGCCATATGGCTTAAAAAACCACAAAGCATGTTCTGCAGGACTGTAGCGGTTTCCTTTCAAAACTTTTCTTGCTAAGTTTATTTCATTTTGCCTTGCAGCCTGATAAAAATATCCTTTCTGTGTGGCTTCGAAGCCTCCGGGGCTTTGAAACACCATACTGCGAACGGTGCGTATATCCTTAAAGTCTAAACAATCTGCAAGGACACGGTTGACACCGACATTGCCTACAAGAAGCATGCCTAAATCTCCGTCTCCTTCTGCTTCAGCTCTCATCAATCTGGCCAATAGCTTTACATCTTCTTCAGTATGTGGGAATTACAGCCATTTTTTCACCTGCCTTTTTTTAAAAGACATTGCCTAAATAGTAATCTTTCATTCCAATGTATGACGACGAAGTCTTTTTTATGACATTCGGAAAAAAATCTCATTCCGACATCATTTGTTCTGTAAAAGAAAAAAAGAAGCTTATAAAGTATGAGGGGCTGTCTAATAAGTCGATTTTCCGGCTTATAGACTCCCCTTTAATGTTTTAGAAACACTGATATATCAATGCTTATGATGTTTTATTTTCAGTGGATTTTGACTGGACAGCCCCATATTTTGAGAAGTGGCATGAATGGCAGCATATGTATTCATCCATGACGCTTGGCATGGTGCATGGTGTTGGGAAAAGTCACCCTCTCGCCCATTCTTTCCATTGAAATTTTTCTTCAAATCTCCCGTACTTTTATTTTTTGCATGTGAAGAAAGAGATAAATCGTGATTTATTACACTTCCTGTATAGTATGACATTTTTTCTTGCACATTAAGCATGCAGCTAGATTGCTTGCTTACTATTGGTAGGTCTTCAGCAGAAAAAACCAGTACTGAAAGCAGTACTGGTTTATACATGTAAAAATGCTGCAATTTTTTCAGGATGCAAAATGTTGCCGACAAAGAAAGAGCCAAATTCGCCGTATCTGGCGCTTACTTCATCAAAACGCATTTCATATACGAGCTTTTTAAACTGCAAAACATCATCAGAGAAGAGCGTGACGCCCCATTCCCAGTCATCAAATCCGACAGAACCGGTAATAATTTGTTTTACTTTATCTCCGTACTTGCGGCCGATAAGTCCGTGGCTTCTCATGAGGCTCCGGCGCTCTTCCATCGGCAGCATATACCAATTGTCATTGCCTTGACGGCGTTTATCCATCGGATAGAAGCAAACATATTTTGATTTCGGCAAAATAGGATATAGTCTAGATCGGATATATGGATTTTGATACGGATCTTCATCATTTCCGCCGCCTACGTAGCTGCTCAATTCCACAACGGAAACATATGAATAGGCAGGGCTTGTATATTCAGCCAGTTTTGTTTTATTAAATTCCGTTTCAATCTCATTCAATTCTTCCATCGTTGGCCGGAGAATCATGATCATCAAATCTGCTTTTTGTCCAACGATCGTATATAAAGCGTGGCTGCCTTGTTGGTCTTTTTCCACTGCACTCCATTTTTCTAACAAATTCAGAAATTCATGAATAGCTTCCTGGCGTTCATCGCTAGATAAAGTTTTCCAAGCGCTCCAATCGATCGAGCGGAAATCGTGCAAACAATACCAACCATCGAGCGTTTCAACGGCTTCATTTGAACGAACTTCTTCACTCATTTTCGTCACCTCTCATATTGGCTATGTACAAGTTTACTATACCACAGTTTAGGGGAGAATATCCGGGTAAAACAGTATGACAATTATGTGACAGAATAAAAAAAGTGCCGTTGAAAGCGCTATGACGAAATATTTCAATTTTAAATTTAAGAGCAAGTGGGGTATGCTAAAAGTAAATGGAACAATTCATGATAAACAAGAATGTTTTAAATTTAAGGAGGCTGACTTTGTTTTGGCAGACATTTTTGCAGCATTGAAAAATAAAATATCGGGAAAAAATATTAAAATTGTTTTTCCTGAAGGATTGGATGAGCGAATTTTAACAGCAGTTTCCCGATTAACAGGGGAAAATTTGTTACAGCCCATTTTAATTGGGGATGAAACAGAAATTGAAGAAAAAGCAAAGAGTTTAAATATTTCTGTTGCAGGTGCAAAAATATATAATCCTGCCAATTACAGTGGAATAGAAGAGCTTGTTCAAAGCTTTGTTGAACGCCGTAATGGAAAGGTGACAGAAGAAGAAGCACGGAAGCTTCTTTTGGATGAAAATTATTTTGGCACGATGCTTGTTTATAAAGGGGAAGCGGACGGGCTTGTGAGCGGTGCGGCACATTCAACTGCAGATACAGTGCGGCCGGCTCTTCAAATCATTAAAACGAAACAAAACGTGAAAAAAACATCAGGCGTATTCGTCATGGTTCGTGGTGAGGAAAAATATATATTTGCTGATTGCGCGATCAACATCGCTCCAACCAGTCAGGAGTTAGCAGAGATCGCTATTGAAAGCGCGAAAACGGCAAAAATGTTTGATATCGACCCTCGCGTTGCTATGCTCAGCTTCTCGACAAAAGGTTCAGCAACATCCCCAGAAACAGAAAAAGTGGCAAAAGCAGTTGAATTGGCAAAAGAAATGGCTCCGGACTTAATATTGGACGGAGAGTTTCAATTTGATGCAGCTTTCGTCCCGTCTGTTGCGGAAAAGAAAGCGCCGGGATCTGTAATTAAAGGCGATGCCAATGTATTTATATTCCCGAGCCTTGAAGCTGGAAACATCGGCTATAAAATTGCACAGAGACTTGGAAACTTTGAAGCGATCGGACCGATTCTCCAAGGATTGAATTCTCCAGTGAACGATCTATCTCGCGGCTGCAACGCTGAAGATGTATATAAATTAGCGATAATCACAGCCCTTCAGGCGCTTGCATAAACAAAAAGCAGGGAATTTTCCATCAAAAATTCCCTGCTTTTCACATTTTTTGTTGAATCAACAACACCTTCCGCTTCTAAACAGAAAGGCTTTGCTTTAATTCATCGCTTGAGCGCTCCCACATGCCTTCATCATGGTTTCGAAGAAAATCGGAAAGAACTTTTTTCGAGCTTTCATCCATGTGGTCGACAATGATGTTCCGTTTTAGCGATTTATCCATGCGGTTTACGTGTTCAGGCAATGATTTATAACCTCGTCTTGCCTCGCGATCAACAGTCATATAACAGGCAGCAACCCCGGCATAATATGGCCCATCTTCTTTTCTGTCAATTGTTACCCATACAAGCCAATACGGTTTTCCGTTCGGAACGTCTTCTTTCACATGAGTAAATTTAATGCCGCGTTCTACCTGGCTTCTTGCATGCATTGCGCCGATATCTACAAATGCCGTTTTTTCCTCGATGTCAATGAAGACAGGGGAAACATTTTCCAGGCTAAGGGTGCCTGCTCCAAAGCCGCGATGGCCGTCAGTTGGATCGTTTTTAATAATTTGGAACTCGACCTTTTTCTTTTTTTCTGTCATGTAAACATCCCTCCCTTTAAAAGAACGGTTGTAAAACGAAATGAAAAAGAGTGATAACGGCTCGGCTTCCCCAATTAAATATCGGATGAATAATATATTGATCCAAAGGGGTGATAACAATAATTAAAAAAATAAGCACTCCGTAATTTTCATATTGAGTAAGCTTGGCGCGGATGTCCGGCGGGGCTAAATCTTCAATGATGCGATAACCGTCAAGCGGCGGAAACGGCAATAAATTAAAGATAAACAACATAATATTTAATGATATAAGAATATTAAAAAATTGTTCAACCATTCTGGCTCCATCATAAGATAAGCCAGCAAATAATCCAAACGAAAAGAAAAAGTTCAGCAGCAAAAAAGCGAGAAAGGCAATGAATAAATTGCTCAATGGACCAGCTACAGATACTAATACCCCGGATAAGCGGGGATTTTTAAAATAGAAACGATTCACCGGAACGGGTTTTGCCCAACCAAACCCTGCCAAAAATATTAAAAGAGTACCGATCGGATCTAAATGGGAGATCGGATTAAGGGTCAGCCTCCCTTGATTTTTCGCTGTCGGATCTCCGAACTTATAGGCAACAAATGCATGTGAAAATTCATGGATAGTGAAGCCGACGATCAAAGCAATAATGACAAACGGTATAACTTCCAAATCGTAATATAAAAACGGCAAAAATGCGCCCTCCTATTCTAACAATTTCCTTTGCTTACAGTATACTATAAAAAGGTTGAAATACATAAAAAGGATTTTCTTCATTTTTTCAGGGGAAAATTCAGCTGATTTTTGCACTGAATTTGCGATCTTGCAATCGTTGAATAAATTGATAAGCTTCCTCCACTTCCTCATCCGTATAACGCTGCTTTTTTTTGAGCGTGAATACTTTTTCCTTCACTTCTTCCTTGTCCAAATGATCAAAATATAAAATGGTTGATACAAGTTCTAAAAAACGTGCTGATTGGGCGTTTAATTCATTTATGCAATTCTGCAGTTCGGGCATGTCCAAATCGTAATGGCTTAAAAATTCCTGCCCCGACTTTGTAAGGGAATATTTGTATTGATAATAGCCGCCTTTTTTTTCTTTTACTTCATTGATAAAGCCCATGTTGCAAAGCTCTTCAATGCGAAGCGTCAGCTCTTCTGAATACGGCCCGTAAAAATGGAATTCGTATTTTTCATAAAAGGGATAATTAAGTTTTTTTGCTATAAATATAATTTTTTGCAGTTTTTTTCGTCCGATGATCTCTTTCGAAGCGGACAGCACTTTCATTAATTTTGCGTGTTCGGTTAACACACCCTTCATCTCCTCACCTACAGAATAAATCCATCTTTGTCAGTTAGCTGCAAAATTTCTAAAATTTGTTTTTTCAAGTTTCGTTTCTCCGAGAAATCTTTTAAAAAATCAAGAGGAAAATATAATTTATGATCCGTTCTCCGCTTTCCGGTAATGGCGTCCACAATTTCCGACTCTCTTGAAAGCTCCCGTATTTCCCCGTTTGGCATGAGCAAATGGATCGGCAGCCGTTCTTCTTCCTCGCCCGGTCGGTAAAAATCGTACGGAAGATCTGAAGACGAGTCGACAACAAGATAATATTCCGGATCAATGCCTGCTTTTTTGAACAAATTCGTTAGTTCAATCAGCTTCATCAATTGTTCATTGGACGGTTGAAACTCCACATATTTAAACAGGCGCCTGTTTATAAATCTGTTGCACAGATCGCTTAAAATCGGATCCTTTTCCTTTTGCCATTCTTGGAAATAATAAAGGATGATGGATTCGTCTAATTTTAAATAATCTTCGACTGTAACATCTCCTTTGAAAATCGAATAAAAATGGACTGGATCTGCTTGGAATGAATAATTATTTTCATACAGAGCTTTTGCTCGATGGAGAATTTTGGACAAAATGACTTCAGCGCTTCTCGTTACGGGATGAAAATATACTTGCCAGTACATTTGATATCGGCTCATAATATAATCTTCGACAGCATGCATGCCGCTGTATTTAATGACGACTTGATCCTCTCTCGGCCTCATCACGCGCAAAATGCGTTCCATGTCAAAATGACCGTACTGAACGCCTGTGTAAAAAGCATCTCGTTGCAAATAATCCATTCGGTCGGCGTCAATTTGGCTGGAAATTAAGCTGATAACCTGCTTATTTTTGTATGTTTTCGCAATGACCTCTGCCACTTTTTTCGGGAATTCCGCCCCTGCATTTGAGAGAACACGGTTTATTTCTGTATTTCCTAAAATAATGGCTTGGGTAAAATCTTCGTGATCCAGATGGAAGACCTTTTCAAACGAATGAGAAAAGGGACCGTGTCCGACATCGTGCAAAAGGGCAGCGCATAAGCTTAGCAGCCTCTCATCTTCGTTCCATTCCGGTCTCCCGCGAAATACGTCATCAACAATTCGGCGGACGATCTCATAAACGCCTAAAGAGTGGTTGAATCGGCTATGCTCCGCACCGTGAAAAGTTAAAAAAGTTGTCCCGAGCTGGCGGATGCGGCGCAGCCGTTGAAATTCTTTTGTCCCGATCAAATCCCAAATGATTTTATCGCGAACGTGGATGTAACGGTGAACCGGGTCTTTAAAAACTTTTTCTTCTGGCAGCTTTTCACTTGCATAGGTCATTTTCTTCCCTCTTCCGTTTTGACATGATTATATTATAACTTGTTTAAATTCAGGTGAACACCTCGTTTTTCAAAGTGCGGCTCTAAACAGACACAAAGGAATGTCGTTCAACAACCTTAAATAAAAAACCGCCTCAGGAAGCAATCATTCCTTAAAAGGCGGTTTCTTATTTTTTAAGCTTTGCTTTCACTTTTTCTATTAACTCTTCTTCCGTTAACGCAGCGACCGGACGGTTGTTCACAAATACAAACGTTTTCTTTCTTCCGGGCCCGCAGTACGATTGGCAGCCGATTTCAATTTTGCAATCGGGATCCAAATTCTTTAATTTCGGAATAAGCGATTTTAAATTTGGCGCTTTACAATCGTCGCATACACGGAACTCATTTGCCATCCTTTTGAACAATCCTTTCTTTATGAATAAGCACTATCGGGTAGTATACCTTGTCTTTTTTTTGAAATCAAGTACAGCGCTTTTCTGTAAAAATCTACTATCCTTGTATATATTTTTAATCTTTTGGGAAAAATGATGCTAGAACAAATAGTATTATTCAAGAATAAGGGAGTTGAGAGTGAATGAAAACAAGACAGGATGCTTGGACAGAAGAAAACGATCTGCTATTAGCAGAAACCGTTTTGCGGCATGTCCGTGAAGGAAGCACGCAATTAAACGCTTTTGAAGAAGTTGGTGATAAGCTGAACCGCACGTCGGCCGCCTGTGGCTTCCGCTGGAACGCCGTTGTGCGCCATAAGTATGAAAAAGCTTTGCAGCTTGCAAAAAAACAGAGAAAGCAGAAAATGAGAGCGCTTGGGAAAGGCCAGACTGCAAAGAAGCGATTGCTTTATACGCCGCCTGAAGCGTCGCCTGGTGATTTTACTGAAGTAAATGCGGTGCAAAATTCAAAGAATTATAATCATCCAGAGCTCGCAGCCAATTCAAAAGTGGAGCTGACAATGGATAGTGTAATTGAATTTTTAAGAACTTACCAAGGGAACAGTGAACATATCGAGGCTTTGCAGCAAGAAAACGAGCGTTTGAAAAAAGAAAATGAAGAACTGATTAAGAAAAACGAAGAGTTGGAGAAGAAGGTTGCCAAGCTTGAGGAAGAATCGAAAACAGTTCAAGAAGACTATGAAACACTTATGAAGATTATGAACCGCGCTCGAAAGCTAGTTCTCTTTGAGGAAGAAGAACGTCCGACAACAACGTTTAAAATGGATCGAAACGGCAATCTGGAAAAAATGGCGGAATAGCGGAAGACGCTCCGCCTGCGTCTTTTAAAGGACAAAGGGCGGCAGCCTGATCTTATTCAATATTATTTTGAATAATAGCCATACAAAAAATAAAAAGGGATTGCGGCATTAGCCGCAACGTCCGAAAGTAGCAGGCATTCGCCGGCTACTTTCAAACAAACATACGAAATCAAGTAGAGAAACGGTTTATTTTTCTCTGCTTGATTTATTTTTTAGGCACTTATTTAGTGTTTATTGTTGGATAAAAAGGTCAAACACAAACCCGTAATCTTTTAAATTGTATTGCTTTTTCGCATTCATCAGCCAATTGAACGCAATATCGTTAATTTCTTTAAATTGCTCGGAAATATTGCTTTCATTAATGCGGTTGTTGGTGAATACAGAGGCGGCCATTTGCAGGCTTTGTTTTGCATACTCCATATAATTGTCATGATCGTTTGAAATTTCTTCTATTTTAATCAACGCTTTATACAAATCTTTTAGCTCTTCTAGATGTTTTTTATGAACATCAATGGAAAAAGACGTGTTTCCGATTTGGAATTTGATTTCTACATCTAAATCAATAGTCCCTGCCGTTTCAAGCACAACGTTTGAAATGCGGTGGGCATAGTAGTCATACCGCTTTAAAGTGCGTTTTTTGCTGACAGCGCTAGTGCCGTCAACGTGGATTAACGCTTTGTTTGTGAAACAATACTCGTCGGTTTTCGACTTAATGAGGAAGTAGATTTTTTCCCCATCCTCATGCATGACATAATCATCCGCGTCCACTTTATCATAATCCTCCGGCTTGATCACCGTGCCGATATCACTTAATCCTAAAACATCAGAAGCTACTTTTTTAAACATAACATTCTCCCTTCCCGATTTACATATTAGGCAAAAATTTTTCATTCCGCTCTATCATTCTTATGAAGTTTGCTTCATACAATTCCAGTTCAAAGTCGGTTAAATTGGAGGAATAAATGCGGCCGCTCAAATGTTGTAAAGCTGCAAAAAGGTGGTGCACCACATCCTGGACGGTTAACTTCACCTTTAATAATTCATGTAAAGACGCCATCGTGCTCGGATTTACGTTTGGGTACTTGAAATGTTCGGCTTCTCCTTTTGCTGCCTTGTCATAAAACTGTTTAATCACGTTTGCGCGCGCTGCTCCGCTTCCTGTGATGCATAAATAAATTTGAACCGCTACGCCTCTCTTAAGACGGCGCTGAGAAATGCCGGCAAATTTTTTGCCGTGAATGCTGAGGTCGTAGCTCCCGGGACAATATGAACCGACAATTTCTCCTGCTTCGACTTCTGCACCATACGGTTTCAAGATGAAACAGATTAAATCCTTCATTGCATCATAACCACGGTTAATGTCAATTCCTTTTTCCTTTTCCGGTAAAATGATCGATACGTTTAAAATCCCTTCATCCAAAACAACAGCCAACCCGCCGGAATTTCGAACGATGACTTTATATCCTTGTTTTTTTAAAAAATCTACTCCATCTTTTAAAAACGGGGCTCTTGTATCTTGAATGCCGAGAACAATCGTATCATGATGCACCCAAGTGCGGACTGTCGCGGGGGACATGCCACTCCCGACTGTCGTGCACAACGTATCATCGTAAGCGAATGATTGCTTGGCATCAAAAAAGAGTCCTAAGCTTGAATGATCGATGATTCTCCATTCCGGCTGTTTTAATAATTCGTTCATTGCTGTGATAATCCTTTCAGTCGTGTGTTTTTAAGCATGAAAAGGATAGTAGAAATCGGCTATTTCGTTTATGTTTCCTCAGATTCTTCGCTGAAGTTTTCGAAAAATATAAGAGCTGTAACATATATGTAATCGGTCGATTTCTACAAGGACTGGTCTCTTGTTATGACATCTGAAATATATATCGTCCTTTTTTATAGTATATCACAGGAGCTGCATCTTCTTTGAAAAATAAATAAGGGCTTGCGTCAAGACTATGCGCAAACCCTTATTTTGCCTATATGTCTAAAACCACGGCATGAGCCTTCTCCATAATGGTTCATCCTTTTTTTTCCGCCCGCTGTTTTTCGGCTCTTCCATATTGTCGAGGTGCTCCATGCAATATTTTGTTGGTTCCGTGCCTTTCACATAATACGCAAGGCGGGAGACGGGACATTCTTTCGTCGCTAAAAGCCCGTTTTCCGGATTGACATAAACGCCGACAACTCCTTCAGGCGGCTTAAATTGTTTTACAGGTTCATGTTTCAACGCTTCTTCCATAAAGCCGGCCCAAATTTTTTTCGAATAGGCGCGTTCCTCGACCATGTCAATCGTCTTTCCTTTGTCATAACCTGTCCATACACCTGCTACGAGCTGCGGGGCAAATCCGATCATCCAGCTGTCAGTCTTTGTCGTCCCGGATTTCCCAGCAAAAGGCCTTGATAGTTGATCGATAATGTTTTCCCCTGTAACAGTTGTATAACTGTTTAGCTTTCGATCAAACATGCCGGTCATTAAATGTGCGGTGATAAAGGCTGTTTGTTCATTTAGAATTTGTTCCTTTTCAACATTTGCCTCATATAAGACTTTTCCATTTTTATCAATGATTTTACGGACAAATATCGGTTTTATTTTTTGACCGCCGTTCGCTAAAATGCCGTAAGCGTTCATGAGATCGAGCGGCCTTACGGGAGAAGTTCCTAAAGCTAGCGACGGAACCATTTTAAAATTTTCTCCGATTCCAAAAAGCTTTCCCATTTTTATTAATTGATCCATACCGATAAACATATGGGTTTTAACAGCATAAATATTGTCGGACAAAGCAAGGGCTTCTATTAATGTAATTTCATCATTTGCGTAGTAGCCATTGTAGTTGCCTGGGGAATACGTGTTTGTTCCATTTTGAAAATGGAACGTTGTCGGCTCGCTTTTCAGCGTTGTGGACGGCGTAAATCCATTTTCCAAGGCTGCATAATATAGAAACGGCTTAATCGTTGAACCAGGCTGACGTTTTGCCTGAGTCATGCGGTTAAAAGGGCTCTCTTTATAATTCCGTCCGCCGATTAGAGCTTTTACCTCGCCTGTTTTCGGATCGATTGCCGAGAAGGCAACTTGGATATCCGAGTCTTTCCTCATGACTTTTTCTACGGTCGATTCAGCAATTTTTTGCAGATTTGGATCAAGAGTAGTAAAAATTTTCAGACCGGCTGTTTCAATTAATTGGTGGTCCTGCAATATTTCTTTTACTTCTTTCATAACCTCATCTTGAAAATAGGGGGCAAACTCTTCTGTTTTGGTGTTTTCGTTCGTTTTGAACGTTAATTTTTCCTTTGCAGCCAGTTCACTTTCTTTTTTTGTAATTAACCCTTGTTTGACCATTGTCTGCAAAATCATCTCTTGTCTTTTTTTTGATAGATCATAGTTCACCATCGGTGAATAGGAGTACGGTCCTTTCGGAATGCCGGCAAGTAGAGCGGCTTCGGCGAGCGTCAAGTCCTTTGCCTTTTTGTCGAAGTAATAACGGGAGGCCGCCTCGACCCCGTAGGCTCCGTGTCCATAATATATTGTATTTAAATAGCCTTCTAAAATTTTTTCTTTCGAGTAGTTCATCTCGAGCCGAATGGTATAAAAAGCTTCTGTCATTTTCCGAGCCCACGTTTTTTCAAATCCAAGATATAAATTTCTTGCGTATTGCTGGGTGATTGTGCTGGCTCCCTGCACCTTTGCCATCGCTTTGAGATCGGCAACGGCAGCACCTGCTATTCGTTTAAAATCAAAACCGTGATGATCATAAAAATTTTTGTCCTCAATAGCGATTGTCGCATTGATTAAATAGGGTGAAATTTCATCAAGTTCCACCCAAAAACGGCGGCCGCCGTGATGCTCCTCACCGATTTTCGTTCCGTTGCTTGCGTACAATACAGATGATTGCGGCACAACAATGGAAGGAGCGCCTTGTACTTTAGCCGCAATCAAAACAACCGCAATACAAATAGCTGCCGCAGCAAAAACAAAAAAATGAATAAAAAATAATGCCCGGATTGTTTTGATGGTAAGACGAATGCCTTTTGGCGTCATCGCTTCCATTTCCATCACCTCTTAAGCCCGTTCGTTTTGTTATTCAGTATGAGGTGATTCGCAAGTTTTTAAACTTCCACCTATGAAAAATGAAATTTATTCTTTGCAATTTTGATAGATTCCACTATACTTTTTTTGAGGTTTACGTGTTGTCTGTTCAAATTAGGGAAAGATATTGGAAAAACATATGAAAGGAAGATTAAATCTTGGGAGGACTTTGGTATACAGAAAAACAGACAGAACATTTCGGGATTACGATGAAAATTAAACGCACTTTACATACAGAACAGACCGAATTCCAAAAATTGGAGGTAGTGGAGACAGAAGAATTCGGTAACATGCTTTTCTTGGATGGAATGGTAATGACATCGCAAAAAGACGAATTTGTCTACCATGAAATGATGGCCCATGTACCGTTGTTTACTCATCCGAAGCCAGAATATGTGCTAGTTGTCGGAGGAGGAGACGGAGGCGTTATCCGTGAAGTGCTGAAGCATCCAAGTGTAAAAAAAGTAACACTTGCAGAAATTGACGGCAAAGTGATCGAGTATTCAAAAAAATACTTGCCGGAAATTGCCGGAAAACTAGATGATCCACGCGTTGAAGTGAAAGTTGGCGACGGCTTTATGCACATTGCAAAAAGCGAAAATCAATATGACTGCATTATGGTTGATTCAACCGAGCCTGTCGGTCCTGCGGTCAATCTCTTTACAAAAGGGTTTTATGCAGGAATATCCAAAGCTTTGAAGGAGGACGGCGTTTTTGTCGCGCAAACGGATAATCCTTGGTTTAAGGCAGATTTGATAAAAAATGTCTATCATGATGTGAAAGAGATTTTCCCGATTACAAGGCTATATACTGCAAACATCCCGACATATCCTAGCGGGCTGTGGACGTTCACGATCGGATCGAAGAAATATGATCCAATTGAGGTAAGTGACGATCGTTTCTTTGACTTGGATTCTAAATATTACACGAAAGAAATTCATAAAGCTGCATTCGCTTTACCGAAGTTTGTTTCCGAAATAATTAAATAGCCTTTAGGAAAACTGAACAAAAAGCGAATAGCATGATACAGTTTAGGGGCTGTCCAGAAAGGCAAATCCCCATTGAAAACAAAAAATCATAAACACCGATATATCAACGTTTCTAAAACATTCATGGGGGCGTCAATAAGCCGTAAAAATCACTTATTAGACACTCCCTTTTCAGACAGGAGGGTGATGTCCATGCGATTTGATGAAGCTTATTCAGGAAATGTTTTTATTAGAAGCCATCCAAGCTTTGAGGAAAGTGAAGCAGTCATTTATGGAATGCCGATGGATTGGACAGTCAGCTACCGGCCAGGCTCCCGTTTCGGTCCGGCCCGCATTCGGGAGGTTTCCATCGGATTGGAAGAATACAGTCCTTATTTAGATCGTGAGCTTGGGGACGTAAAATATTTTGATGCAGGCGATATTCCTCTTCCGTTTGGAAATGCAAAGCGGAGCATTGAGTTGATTGAAGAGTTTGTGGACAAAATTTTAAAAGCGGATAAATTTCCTCTCGGAATTGGAGGAGAGCACCTTGTAACATGGCCTGTCATTAAAGCGATGCATAAAAAATATCCAAATTTAGCGGTCATTCATATCGATGCGCATACAGATTTGCGCGAGCATTATGAAGGCGAGCCTCTGTCTCATGCCACTCCGATCCGGAAAGCAAGCGATTTGATTGGCCCGGAAAATATTTTTTCATTCGGCATCCGATCTGGGATGAAGGAGGAGTTTGAATGGGCGAAAGAGGCTGGACTTTACATTGCCAAATTTGAAGTGCTCGAGCCGCTCAAAAAGATTCTTCCGAAACTTTCACAAAGACCTGTATATGTTACGATTGACATCGATGTGCTGGATCCTGCTCACGCGCCGGGAACCGGAACAGTCGATGCTGGCGGCATTACATCAAAAGAGCTGCTTGCTTCTATACATGAAATTGCCCGTTCTGATGTGAAAGTTGTCGGCGCTGATTTAGTTGAAGTCGCACCTGTATATGACCATTCAGAACAAACAGCGAATACAGCGAGCAAATTGATTCGCGAAATGTTATTAGGCTGGGTGGCAAAAAGAAAGTAAAGTCATTTTTCTGCCATAGTGCTTCTGCTATGGCTTTTTATTATTCAAAAGCTGAACAGCTTGGATCGAGCGTCAAGCGGCAGGCAGGCCAATATAAAGCTTTTAACAGCAAATGACTTCCACTAAAATATAGAATAAATCCCTAAAAAGGACGATATAAAGACATGCGCGTACCTGTTCAAATTTATGTTCAAAACAAGATTTTTCAAAATCAAACAGAAGAAGAGCGGATTGAATTTTATACAACCGGGGAATTTTTCAAAAAGCAGCACACTTTTTATTTGGTTTATGATGAGATTCAAGATGATGAAACCGTTAAGACGTTAATCAAAATCAGCGAAAAGGAAACGACTCTCATACGTTCCGGAGGCATTCGCTTAAGACAGCGCTTCAAGCAGGGACAAAAAACGTATGCCAATTATGAAACACCGTACGGGACGCTGAAGCTCGCAGCAGAGACAAAATCGCTTATCTGGCATACAGATGAAGAAAAACATGGTACACTTAGCATAGAATATTTGCTCGAAATAAATGGAGATACCCCTCGTTTACACAGTTTAAGCATTCAATTTAAGAAGGAGGAGCATTGAATGAACATTGTAGATGAAGTAAAGGAGCAGCTGAAACAAGAAATAAAAAATGCTGTATTGAAAGCAAACATCGCAGAAGAGGAGCAAATTCCGGAAGTTATTTTAGAGGTGCCGAAAGAAAAAGCACACGGCGATTACTCAACAAACATGGCCATGCAGCTTGCTCGCATAGCTAAAAAAGCGCCTCGGGCGATTGCAGAGGAAATTGTTCAACATTTTGATCGAGCGAAAGCATCCATTGAAAAAATTGATATTGCTGGTCCGGGCTTTATTAATTTTTTCATGAATAATGAATATTTAACTAAGTTGATTCCAGCCATTATTCATGCGGGTGACAAATACGGCGAATCAAATGTTGGGGAAGGTAAAAAAATCCAAGTGGAGTTCGTTTCTGCAAACCCGACGGGAGATCTTCACTTGGGGCATGCGCGCGGAGCAGCATTCGGCGACTCTCTTTGCAACATTTTAGAAAAAGCGGGGTATGATGTAACCCGGGAATATTATATTAATGACGCTGGAAATCAGATTCACAATTTAGCTCTGTCCGTAGAGGCAAGATATTTAGAAGCGCTTGGAAAAGAAGCGGAAATGCCTGAAGACGGATACTATGGACAAGATATTATGGAAATCGGAAAAAAAATTGCTGATGAATATGGCGACAGTCTGCTTGAAAAAAGCGAAGAAGAACGGCTGCAATTTTTCCGTGACCTCGGTCTGAAATATGAGCTTGAGAAAATTAGAAAAGACCTCGAAGAATTTCGCGTTTCCTTCGATGTTTGGTATTCTGAGACATCCCTATACAAAA
The DNA here is from genome assembly GCF_038008865.1 of Aeribacillus sp. FSL K6-8394. Lineage (NCBI taxonomy): Bacteria > Bacillati > Bacillota > Bacilli > Caryophanales > Bacillaceae > Aeribacillus > Aeribacillus sp. FSL K6-8394. Next base: position 2,559,837 of record NZ_JBBPAA010000001.1, on the reverse strand, counting down.
GCGGCAAAATTGATGAGGCGCTCGACATGCTTCGGAAAAACGGCCACATTTATGAACAGGACGGGGCAACATGGTTCCGCTCTACTGCATTTGGCGATGATAAAGATAGAGTGTTGATTAAGAAGGATGGGTCTTATACGTATTTAACACCAGATATTGCTTATCATAAAGATAAATTGGATCGCGGCTTTGATAAGCTGATAAACATTTGGGGCGCGGATCATCATGGCTATATACCGAGAATGAAAGCAGCCATTCAGGCGCTGGGGTATGATCAAAATATTCTTGAAGTGGAAATTATGCAAATGGTCAGCCTCTTTAAAAACGGCGAAAAAGTGAAAATGTCAAAACGTACTGGCAAGGCTGTCACGATGAGAGAATTGATCGAAGAAGTCGGCTTGGATGCCGTTCGTTACTTTTTTGCTATGAGAAGCGGCGACTCGCATATGGATTTTGACTTGGATTTGGCTGTATCGGAATCAAATGAAAATCCTGTCTATTACGCACAATACGCTCATGCGCGTGTATGCAGCATTCTCCGCCAAGGAAACGAGCAAGGCCTGTCTTACAATGCAAACGAAAGCGATCTTTTGAATGAAATTCAATCTGAGAAAGAAATAGAGCTGTTAAAAAAGCTTGGTGAATTCCCTGGCGTTGTCGCTGAAGCCGCAGAGAAAAGAATTCCGCATCGGATTACGAATTACATTTTTGAGCTGGCATCTGTGCTACACAGCTTCTACAATGCAGAAAAGGTGCTTGATGCAAGCAATGAAATGAAATCTAAGGCGCGGCTTGCTCTTATGAAAGCAACGCAAATCACGCTGAAAAATGCCCTTACCTTAATTGGCGTTTCCGCTCCTGAAAAAATGTAACGAATTTAGATGTGGGAAATGATTCGAGTAAAAGGGAATAGGAACGCTTTCCGATTTCAACCTAATCGCACCTCTTTTTCTAGGATGTTAAAACGAAGAGAGCAGAAAAAGCCTTTTTTCAACAAGTTATTGTGTGAAAAAGGGCTTTTTGCTTTTTTGTTTGCATATATTTGAAGGAGACATGCTATTTATTTTCCGACAGCTGTGCTGTTTGTTGAGTTATAACCCCTTTTGTATTTTGTTTATGATAGGGAAGAGCTTATTCATTTTTTGCTGTATTAAACAGGATCCATCATACTGCTTTTTGAAATGAGGCTGAACCAGCTGAGACTATGGAAAAGCAGACAATGAAAAAAGCGAAAAACAAAAAGCGCGATCCAAAAGTAAATTGCAGGCTCTATTGCTAGGTCAAGAGAGTTTTCCACAGCGATGTGAACGCTGTTTGAGTTGTTCAGCAAACGCCCGGCAGTCGTTGCAGAGATTATTGGTCGCTTAGTTATATTGAAAACTAACATCCTCATAAATCATTTTGAAAAACCCCGTTCTTTTGCAGAAATGTCATTAACTGTTTTCGGCCGCGGAAAATTTTTGTTTTCACCGTATTTTTAGGCAAATTCATCTGCTGGGCAATTTCTGTATAGGATAATCCCTGCTGCCGCAATAGAATAATCTTTTTTGTATTAGGATCCATTTCGTTTAATGCATTTTGCACGTATTCAATCATTTGTTTTAATAAGGCCTCGGATTCGGGATTCCATTCTGAGAAGTTGTGAAAAATTGCTTCTTGCTGCAGATGGTTTAGCAAATGATTGTTTCGTTGAATTTTTCGAAGATGGTCGGTGGCTGTATTTTTTGAGACAGTCGTAATCCAAGCGCTGATATTGGTAGGCATATCATTCGTTTGAAAATATATATATATTTTAATACAAACTTCTTGGACGATATCATCAACAAGAGATTCGTTTTTCACAGTCCTTTTGACAGTTTTTTTTATTTGATGATGGTGTTGTTTAATGAGCCCGACAATGTCAGTCGTATCCATTTTTCCGGCACTCCTCTAGCAAAATGAACAAATAAATTTTGGAATTTGTTCAATATTTTAGAAATCAATAACTGTCATTATATACGAAACAAAGGAAAAATGGTTCCGATTTTCAACGATTTGGTGAATTGACTGAACGTTCATTCATTATATAATATAATTAAGAAACGTCCGAAATTTCAGTCAAATACAACAGGGGGATTTTATGAATGGGGGAGAATAATGAATACACTATTATGGATTAATTTTTTTGCGTTTTTACTTGTAACCGTTTACGCGGTGTATTTGTTTATTTATTTAATTCAAACTAGAATTGCTTATATCAAACTTGGAAAAAAAGAAAAATTCGACGGGAAGGTAAAAGAACGTTTCGAACGGATTTGGGTCAATGTGTTCGGACAGAAAAAACTATTAAAAGACAAGAAAATGGGCTGGGTTCATGTTATTTTTTTCTACGGCTTTATTCTTGTCCAATTCGGTGCGATTGATTTCATTTTAAAAGGGCTGATTCCGGGGAGCCATTTGCCTTTCGGACCGTTGTACCCGATTTTCACCTTTTTCCAAGAAATTGTTACCCTCCTTATTTTAGTAGCGGTAGTTGCTGCTTTTTACCGGCGATACATTGAAAAGCTTGTCCGTTTAAAACGAGGGTTTAAATCCGGACTTGTCCTTATTTTTATCAGCGGATTAATGCTGTCTGTACTGCTTGGAAACGGTATGTACATGATTTGGAGGGGATATGAACGAAGCTTTAGTGAACCTGTTGCCTCATCGGCTGCTTTCCTGCTGGGCTTTGTCGGTGAAACAGGCGCCGCTGTTATTTTTTACGTTTTTTGGTGGGTGCACCTGCTCATTTTGCTCACATTTTTAGTGTATGTCCCTCAGTCTAAACATGCCCATTTAATTGCAGGACCTGCCAATGTTTTTTTAAGTCGTTTGTCAAATCCAGGGAAGTTGGAGAAAATTGATTTTGAAGACGAAACTCAAACATCATATGGAGTCGGAAAAATTGAAGATTTCCGGCAAACGCAGCTTCTCGATTTGTACGCCTGTGTTGAATGCGGACGGTGTACAAATATGTGTCCGGCGACTGGTACTGGAAAAATGCTTTCGCCGATGGATTTAATCATAAAGCTTCGGGATCATTTAACAAATAAAGGGGCTGCCATCACTTCCAAGTCCCCTTGGGTGCCTGCCTTTGCATTTCAAAATACGATAGGAAATCAGCTGGCTCTTCAGTCGCTGCAAAAGGGAACAGGTGAAGCGGCGGCGGCTCTCGACTACAATCCAAGCCTCATCGGGGAGGTCATTTCAGAGGAAGAAATATGGGCATGTACGACGTGCCGGAATTGTGAAGACCAATGTCCAGTAATGAACGAACATGTCGATAAAATCATTGACCTGCGCCGCTACCTTGTATTAACAGAAGGAAAAATGAATCCGGATGCGCAGCGGGCGATGCAAAACATTGAGCGGCAAGGAAATCCGTGGGGCCTAAACCGCAAAGATAAGGAAAATTGGCGCAAATCACAAGAAGATGTCTACGTGCCAACGGTGAAGGAATTGAAAAAGCAAGGCGAGGAGTTTGAATATTTATTCTGGGTCGGTTCCATGGGATCATTTGATAATCGCAGCCAAAAAATCGCTTTATCGTTTGCTAAACTTTTGAACGAAGCAGGTGTGAAATTTGCTATATTAGGAAATAAAGAGAAAAATTCAGGTGACACACCGAGGCGCCTTGGCAATGAGTTTTTATTTCAAGAGCTTGCTGCAAGCAACATAGCCGAATTTGAAAAATATAATGTGAAGAAAATTGTTACAATCGACCCGCATGCTTACAACATATTTAAAAATGAATATCCGGATTTCGGTTTTGAAGCCGAAGTGTACCATCATACAGAACTTTTAGCAAAACTGTTGAAAGAAAAGAAGCTCGTTCCGAAATATGAAGTGAATGAAACGATTACTTTCCACGATTCTTGTTACCTTGGAAGATACAACGAAATTTATGATCCGCCCCGTGAAATTTTGGCATCCATTCCAGGTGTAAAAGTTGTTGAAATGGAACGGAATCGGGAAACGGGCATGTGCTGTGGAGCCGGCGGCGGTCTTATGTGGATGGAGGAAGACACGGGAGTGCGCATCAATGTTGCGCGCACCGAACAAGCATTAGCTGTCAATCCAAGCGTGATCAGCTCCGGATGTCCATATTGTCTAACAATGCTGACAGATGGAACGAAAGCAAAAGAGGTTGAAAATAAAGTGAAAACGTACGATGTAGCGGAGCTGCTGGAAAAAGCTGTTTTTGGCGAATCGAAGGAGCAAGAGCTCATTTCATAAAGATATGATTAGCATAGAAAGCAATTTTTAAAAGGCGCCTCAAGGGCGCCTTAAGATTTTAAAAAATAGAAAGATAGACAATGGAATTTGACGAAAAAATTTAAAATCAAGACACAATACGGTAGCATAAAGTTGTAAAATTTGTTTATAATGAATGGTATGCAAACGTATCATATGGTACATCACTGAAAGGGCGGCATTTCATCATTCGGAATTATATCATGCTTTATTCTATTTTCGTTGCCCTTTCATTTAATAAAGATAGATGAAAGACGAGAAAGGGAGTGCCTGACCTTGAGCTTAACGCAATACTCGCAGGAGCAGCTGAAAGAAATGTCGATGGTGGATATCGCTTACCTTATTCTTTCCGAAAAAAGGCAAGCTATACCGTTTGAAGAATTAATGAAAGAAGTTAGCAGTTTATTAGGGCTTTCGGAGGAAGAAGCGACCGAACGCATTGCACAGTTTTATACGGATTTAAATATAGATGGAAAATTTATTTGCATTGGGGAAAATAGCTGGGGCATTAAGAGCTGGTATCCGCTCGATCAAATTGAAGAAGAAACCCAGCCGACGGTTAAAACGAAGAAGAAAAAAGCGAAGATTGCATACGATGAAGAAGATCTTGACGATTATGAAGACTTGGTTGAAGACGATCTTGACTATGACGATCTTGACGATTATGTGGATGAAGAAGAGCTTGATCTTGATGAAGAAGACGATGATTTTGAGGACGAAGAAGATGATGAAAGCTTTGATGATGAACTAATTGACGATGATTACGATGTAGAAGATGACGAGTTGGATGCTGATTTCGATCTCGATGAGGAAGAATTGGACGAACAATAATGTCCTAAATTTAAGGGTTGACTTTCATAGTTTTCCTCGCTAATATTTTAATTGGGCTTTAAAAGTACGGAAAACAAATTACAATATGAAAGCTCCCTTTCCGAAAAGGAAGGGAGCTTTCATATTTTTTTGTTGATGCCTTCTGACGATTTATTTTGTGCAAATTAACAAAAGGATAGATTGCAACTGGAGGGAATTTTTGCATGACCAAGTATATTTTTGTAACCGGTGGCGTTGTTTCATCTTTAGGGAAAGGAATTACTGCCGCATCTCTTGGCAGACTTCTAAAAAACCGCGGGTTGAATGTGACGATTCAAAAATTCGATCCATATATCAATGTTGATCCGGGAACAATGAGTCCGTATCAGCACGGCGAAGTGTTCGTGACGGATGACGGCGCTGAGACTGACCTCGATTTAGGCCATTACGAGCGCTTTATTGATATTAATTTAAATAAGTACAGCAATGTCACAACAGGAAAAATTTATTCGGCCGTCATTAAAAAAGAACGGAGAGGCGATTATTTAGGCGGAACCGTTCAAGTCATCCCCCATATTACGAATGAAATTAAAGACCGCGTTTTTCGCGCTGGCAGAGAAACAAATGCTGATGTCGTTATTACCGAAATCGGCGGTACCGTCGGAGATATTGAATCATTGCCGTTTTTGGAAGCCATCCGCCAAATGAAAAATGAAGCAGGCCGCAAAAACGTCATGTACATTCATTGTACTCTTGTGCCATATATTAAAGCAGCAGGAGAAATGAAAACAAAGCCGACACAGCATAGTGTGAAAGAATTGCGCTCATTGGGAATACAGCCAAATGTGATTGTAGTGCGCACAGAAATGCCGATTTCCCAAGAGATGAAAGATAAAATTGCTTTGTTCTGCGACATTGAACCGAAAGCTGTCATTGAATGCCGTGATGCTGATATTCTTTACAGCGTCCCTTTAGCATTGCAAGAACAAAACCTTGATCAAATTGTTTGCGATTATTTGGATCTTCAATGCGGACAAGCTGATATGACGGAATGGATCGAGCTTGTCAATAAAGTCCGCAATTTATCAAAAACAGTCAAAATCGCCTTAGTCGGCAAATATGTCGAGCTTCAGGACGCCTATATTTCCGTTGTGGAAGCTTTGAAGCATGCCGGATATTATTATGATGCCGATGTGGAAATTGATTGGATCAATGCGGAGCATGTTACGAAAGAGAATGTAGCAGACTTGCTTCAGGGAGCTGAAGGTATATTAGTTCCTGGCGGATTTGGAGACAGGGGAGTGGAAGGGAAAATAATCGCGACTCAATACGCCCGCGAACAAAAAATTCCTTTCCTTGGCATCTGTCTTGGCATGCAGGTAGCTTCGATCGAGTTTGCCCGCAACGTTCTAGGATTAAAAGGTGCGAATTCATCTGAAATTGATCCAAACACTCCATATCCGATTATTGACTTGCTTCCGGAGCAAAAAGAAGTAGAGGATTTAGGAGGAACGCTCCGTCTTGGTTTATATCCTTGCAAATTGAAAGAAGGAACAAAGGCCTATGAAGCCTACAACGATGAAGTAATTTATGAACGTCATCGCCATCGGTACGAATTTAACAATGAGTTCCGTCAGCAAATGGAAGAGGCCGGATTTGTATTCTCCGGAACAAGTCCAGATGGACGGTTAGTAGAAATCATTGAATTACAAGACCACCCTTGGTTTGTTGCGTCCCAATTCCATCCGGAGTTTACATCACGGCCAACTAGACCGCAGCCTCTTTTCCGGGAGTTCATTCACGCTTCTCTAAACAAGAAAAATCAATAAGAAGTGAAAGAAAAGGTTGTCTGAACGATTGGTTAGACAGCCTTTTTTTTGCTCGTAATACAAATTTTTTTATTTCGACAATAGCAAAAAATCGCCTCTTTCACTGTTTTCCAAAAGCAGCGGCTTTGTTTTTCATTTTGAAGAAAGAATCGGCCGGGAAATCGACGCTGTTCTAAATTTAAAAACCATCCCTATAAACGGCGTCGCTTTTTTTCATAAAATTTTATTAGAGTATCGTAAAAATGACTAATACGCGATTTTTCATAAAAACGCATTGTAAATCATGAAACAGGTCATCAGCCTCTCTGCACTACAAAATGTATTTGATAAAGGTCTAAAGTCTGTATAAGAGAGGACTAAATTTCAATAGGTTTCTATGCTAATTCATAAGAAGGGGCTGTCCAGAAAATCCACTGAAAACGAAGCATCATAAGCATTGATATATCAACGTTTCTAAAACATTAAAGGGGCGTCTATAAGCCGGAAAATCGACTTATTAGACAGCCCCTTCGCATTTCTTGCATGTAAAGTTTATTCTTCATGTTCCTCCAATATTTCTTTCACAGTCAAAAATAAGCAGTAGTAAACATATAATGAAGTCATGAGCACAGGGAAGCCGATTCGTTCATTATGTTCAGTGGGAATAATGGGTTTTGTTAATTTGGAATCTACATGTATATCGACAAATTGCTGTAAGCTTTTTTCGCCGTTAACAGCTGCGGAAACCCCAACGGTTGGAATCCCTTTTTCGGCCAATTGCTGCGCAGTATCAATCGCATCAAGATCAGTCGAAAACGGAGTGAAAAGGAGAACGCGGTCTGCTGCGGTTACGTTATCCACATCAGGCAAAGGCTTGCATGCCGGAAAGGATTCTCCTTTTTCAACTTGGGCATAAATTCCTTCAAGAATTCCCCATCCTTTTACATAAATGGCGCCTTCTCCGATTGCAGCTTGCGCCAGAAGACGTGCGGCATCTTCTATTTGGCTGTTTTCTTTCTCTTGAATTCTTTGGAAAAACCCTGTTAATTGTGTCGTAAAAATTTTTAACATTCAATCATCAGCCACCTTTATACAAAGTTCTCTGCTTATATAATAAGAAAAAGCGGCGAAGAATCAAAATATGAATAATTTGTGAACCGGTTGGCAGGAAATTGTAATTTAATCGAGAATACATAACTAAATAACTGTAGATGAGCAAATCCGCTAACATAAATTTACAACCAAACAAAAAAGAAGACATGAACCCGATTCCTTGGTTAGAATAGATGTGCCAAAAAACCATTCAAACAAGGAGGTTCATGTCTCATGAATAGACTAGCACATCATCAAGGAATTCACAAGTTTTTCACGATGTTAGGATTGGCGCTTTATTTCTCGAAACCTGTTATGAAGCATCTTGTTCATATCGTGGATGCCATGATCACCAAGGGCTTTTCGGGAACACTAACCGATTTACATCATGGGAGTTTTCATCCGAACCATCGAACGACACTCAGCCATTTTTTCACGAAAAGCCCGTGGGAGGAAGAGACATTGCTTCGCAAACTCCAGCAATGGATGCTTCATCGTGTCGAACGGATCGCCAAACAGAAAAATCAACCCCTTTTTGTTTCGATCGATGATACGATTTGCCAAAAAACAAAGCCTTCGTCACGGGCCACGCACGCCATTCAAGGGTGTGATTGGCACTATTCTCACACAGAGAAAAAGTCGATCTGGGGACATTCTCTTGTTTGGCTCATGGTTCATACGATGACCCAGGCTTTTCCCTTTGCGTTCCGCCTCTACGACAAGGCGGCTGGGAAAAGCAAGGGGGAACTCGCGATCGAGATGCTTTCTTCTTTGGATGTACGCCGTCCCGTTTATGTGCTGATGGATTCGTGGTATCCATCGCAAGCGCTCGTGGAAGCCTGTCTGAAAAAAGGATTTCACGTCATCGCGATGCTCAAAACGAACCGGATTCTCTATCCGAAAGGCATCGCCATCCAAGCCAAACAGTTTGCCCGCTATATCGAACCGAACGACACCCATCTCGTCACGGTGGGAGAAGAGCGTTATCGCGTGTATCGCTACGAGGGATCGCTGAAAGGTCTCGATGATGCCGTTGTGTTGTTGGCTTGGAAAGCCGATCAGCCGATGACACCCGAACATCTTCACTGCGTCTTGAGCACCGACCGGGAGCTAAGCGATGAAGAGATCTTGCGCTACTATGCCCAACGTTGGTCGATCGAATGCTTTTTTCGACAAGCGAAAGACCAGCTGAAGCTCGATGGGTACCGCGTTCGCGGGCGTCGGGCGGTGAAACGGTATTGGATCTTGGTGCAACTCGCTTATGTGTACAGTATGGTCGAGTCCAACCGGGATTTCCCTACTGGGCTTGATCTTCTCCGAACGAAGAAAGGGCATAGTCTTGTCGAGTTCATTTACCATGCAGCGAAGCAAGATATTCCCATTGATGTTGTCAAAAAACAGCTCCATGTGGCATAAGGGGTACCCTGTTTGTCTCTTTTTACATGGTAATTATTGTAATTAAAATTGCTCAACTACAGTAAATAAAATTTTAACGGATTTCCGAAAGAAGTCTCCCATCCTCAAGGAATGTGCAGGGCGTAGCCCAATGAGTAGGTGGGAGATGAATTTCGGTTGGCGTTAGCCAACGAATAGGATAGAATATGGGTAGAACGGACACCTTCGGAACGAAGGGAAGCGTAAAGGGTTCTTGTGTGTGGCTTACCGTTCAGCGAACACACACAAGTCGCTTGAAGCCCCAACCTCTAAGCGAAGCGTAGGTGGTGGGTAGTTCACAAAGTATTGCATTTGTTTAAGTTAAGAGGTGTAAAAATGGATGGAAAAATTTTAATTGTCGACGATCAATACGGAATTCGGATTTTGCTGAATGAAGTGTTCAATAAAGAGGGTTATCAAACTTTTCAAGCTGCTAACGGTTTTCAGGCATTAGAAATAGCCGAAAACCATTCCCCTGATCTCGTTTTATTAGACATGAAAATTCCAGGGATGGACGGGATTGAAATTTTAAAAAGGCTAAAAAAGGTTAACCCTGATATACGAGTCATTATCATGACCGCGTATGGAGAACTGGATATGATTCAGGAAGCGAAAGATTTAGGGGCATTAACACACTTCGCCAAGCCGTTTGACATTGACGAGCTGCGGGATACAGTGAGAAAATATTTGCCTTCCCGAGCGAAATAAAGTGTATAATCCATGAATTTATCGGGATAAAGTTGCCGAAATCCTCATAAGTTGGTATTCTATTTAGTAAGAAAAGATGATTGGCATCATACATACATTTTTCTTGCTCAGGTCATGCTAGATTTGAGCTTTTCGCTAATCGCAACATAGGCTACTTAATTTAAGGAGGATTTTTCGATGCCCTTAGTTTCAATGACTGAAATGTTAAATCGTGCAAAAGAAAACGGCTATGCTGTAGGACAGTTTAATTTAAACAATCTCGAGTTCACACAAGCAATTCTGCAAGCAGCAGAAGAAGAAAAATCACCGGTTATTTTAGGCGTTTCTGAAGGCGCTGGTCGCTATATGGGCGGTTTTAAAACGGTTGTGAACATGGTAAAAGGTTTGATGGAAGATTATAAAATTACCGTTCCAGTTGCCATCCATTTAGATCACGGCTCAAGCTTTGAATCATGTGCAAAAGCTATTCATGCCGGCTTTACTTCTGTTATGATCGATGCCTCTCATCATCCTTTTGAAGAGAATGTCGCTTTAACTTCCAAAGTAGTGGAGCTTGCTCATCTACATGGTGTATCTGTTGAAGCGGAATTAGGTGTTGTCGGCGGACAGGAAGATGACGTAGTAGGAGAAGGAATTATTTACGCTGATCCAAATGAATGTGAAGAGCTTGTAAAACGGACAGGTATTGATTGCCTAGCTCCTGCATTGGGATCTGTTCACGGTCCGTATAAAGGAGAGCCGAACCTAGGCTTTAAAGAAATGGAGGAAATCAGCAACCGGACTGGCGTTCCATTGGTACTGCACGGGGGAACAGGAATTCCGACAAAGGATATTCAAAGAGCAATTTCTTTAGGAACTGCGAAAATTAACGTTAATACAGAAAACCAAATAGCATCTGCTAAACGCGTACGCGAAGTTTTGGCAGAAAATCCGGATATGTATGATCCGCGCAAATATTTAGGTCCTGCCCGGGAAGCCATTAAAGAAACAGTTAAAGGCAAAATGCGCGAATTCGGTTCATCCGGAAAAGCAGAATAAATAGATAAGGTTTCATATTTCTTTATGCAATTAACGGCCGCCTTTCTTTTATGAAGTATGGCGGTTTCGTTTCTTGTTTTTGCGAAAGCGATCACATAAGGGAGGTACCAGGCATGTTATTTTTTATTGATACAGCAAATATCGAAGAAATTAAGGAAGCTCAATCACTAGGCGTTTTGTCAGGAGTAACAACTAACCCTAGCTTGGTTGCAAAAGAAAAAGGCGTAACGTTTGAAGAAAGATTGAAAGAAATTACATCCATTGTTTCCGGATCTGTCAGCGCGGAAGTCATCTCAACTAAAGCGGAAGAAATGATTAAGGAAGGTCAAGAATTAGCTAAAATTGCACCAAATATTACGATAAAAGTTCCTATGACCCCTGATGGTCTAAAAGCAGTCAAAAAATTCTCGGAATTAGGAATTCATACAAACGTGACGCTTATTTTTAACGCCAATCAAGCGCTACTAGCTGCAAGAGCAGGTGCTACATATGTTTCTCCTTTTTTAGGTCGGTTAGATGACATCGGTCATAATGGATTGAATCTCATTTCAGAAATCTCCCAAATATTTGATATTCATGGCATTGATACGAAAATTATTGCTGCTTCCATCCGTCATCCGCAGCATGTAACTGAGGCAGCATTGCGCGGAGCTCATATTGCCACGATTCCTTATAAAGTGTTGATGCAGCTGTTCAAACATCCGCTGACTGATCAAGGTATTGAGAAATTTTTAGCAGACTGGAACAATCGATAAATGATAAAACGGGGGATTTCCCCCGTTTGAAAAATCTTTTGCCGCAGAATCCGGTCTTTTGACTTGCTGTAACGCCTGAAGGAGTAGAATCTGCTCGTTTTTCTGGTGAACGTTTTGTCATGCCCTATCTATTTGTGTACAATAAAATTGCCGCCTTTTCGTATGTATTTTTCAACAAATGGTAATCAATGTGTAAAGAGGGCTTTTCATCATGACAGTTTGTTAAAGAAAATCTGGATCCCGTTTTCTTTAGCAAACTGTTAGGTCACAAGAAGGGAGACTGCTATGGAAAAGTTAAAAGTTGCAGGCGGGCAGAAGTTGAAAGGTACGGTGAAGGTAAGCGGTGCCAAAAATAGCGCAGTAGCATTGATTCCAGCAACAATTTTAGCAAGCTCATCCGTTACGATTGAAGGGCTTCCAGATATATCTGATGTACATATTTTGGGCGATTTATTGGAGGAAATAGGGGGCAAAGTTTCGTTTCATCAAAACGATATTACAGTCGATCCGACAAGCATGCTTTCAATGCCGCTTCCAAACGGAAAAGTGAAAAAGCTGAGAGCCTCTTATTATTTAATGGGAGCGATGCTTGGCCGGTTTAAAAAAGCGGTGATCGGGCTTCCCGGCGGCTGTCATTTAGGCCCGAGACCAATCGACCAGCACATAAAAGGGTTTGAAGCTTTAGGTGCTTCTGTAACAAATGAGCATGGTGCCATTTATTTGCGTGCGGATGAGCTTAGAGGAGCTCGGATTTTTCTTGATGTTGTAAGCGTGGGTGCCACCATAAACATCATGCTTGCAGCGGTCTTGGCAAAAGGGCGGACAATTATTGAAAATGCTGCAAAAGAACCCGAAATTATTGATGTTGCAACTTTATTATCCAGCATGGGTGCAAAAATAAAAGGGGCCGGAACGGACGTCATCCGGATCGATGGGGTTGAAAAGCTGCATGGCTGCCGCCATTCGATTATTCCGGATCGAATTGAAGCAGGAACGTATATGATTATCGGTGCCGGCATTGCAGAAGAGCTCATCGTTGACAATGTCATACCTCTTCATCTCGAATCCCTTATTGCGAAGCTTCGGGAAATGGGGGTCCATGTAGAAACGAGCGATGATCAAGTTTATATCGCCCGTCGAAATAAAGAATTAAAGCCTGTCGATATAAAAACTCTCGTTTACCCGGGATTTCCAACCGATTTGCAGCAGCCTATGACAACGCTTTTGACACAGGCGAACGGAACGAGCATGGTGACGGATACCATTTACTCTTCAAGATTCAAGCATATTGATGAATTAAGAAGGATGGGTGCTCAAATCAAAGTGGAGGGTCGGTCTGCGATCATAACAGGTCCGTCAACTCTTCAAGGTGCAAAAGTAAAAGCGAGCGATCTTCGGGCAGGGGCATCGCTTGTAGCAGCGGGTTTAATGGCCGATGGAATAACAGAGGTAACCGGCATCGACCATATTGATCGCGGATACAGCCATTTGGAAGAAAAACTTGCCGGGATTGGCGCCAAAATATGGAGGGAGAAATTAACTGACCAAGAAATTCAGCAATTGCAAAATTCATAAGAATCACCAATTTTGCATGAAATGACATCAAAGGGGGAGGAACACAAAATGGAAAGAAGTTTATCAATGGAACTTGTACGTGTGACAGAAGCAGCTGCCCTTGCGTCTGCACGTTGGATGGGCCGCGGCAAAAAAGATGAGGCGGATGATGCCGCGACCTCAGCAATGCGAACCGTTCTAGATACGATCCCGATGAAAGGAACAGTCGTGATTGGAGAAGGAGAAATGGACGAGGCTCCGATGCTGTATATTGGGGAGAAGCTTGGCAACGGCTACGGCCCGCGTGTCGATGTCGCCGTAGATCCATTGGAAGGAACCAATATTGTGGCGTCAGGCGGCTGGAATGCACTTGCAGTTATAGCGGTAGCCGACCATGGGAACATGCTCCATGCGCCAGATATGTATATGGACAAAATTGCAGTAGGGCCTGAAGCTGTCGGGTGCATAGATATTGATGCTCCGATTATCGACAATTTAAAAGCTGTTGCAAAGGCGAAAAATAAAGATATCGAAGATGTTGTAGCAACTGTTTTAAATCGAAAAAGACATGAGCATATTATTCAAACCCTTCGAGAAGCGGGTGTTCGCATTAAACTGATCAATGACGGCGATGTCGCTGCGGCAATTAATACCGCCTTTGACCATACGGGCGTTGATATTTTGTTCGGATCTGGAGGGGCTCCTGAAGGAGTGTTGGCAGCAGTTGCTTTAAAATGTTTAGGAGGAGAAATACAAGGAAAGCTGCTGCCGCAAAATGACCAGGAGCTGGAACGATGTAAAAAAATGGGGATTGATGTCAACAAAACTCTTCGAATGGAAGACTTAGTAAAAGGCGATGATGCGATTTTTGCTGCAACAGGTGTAACGGATGGCGAGCTGTTAAAAGGTGTGCAATTCAAAAGCTCTATTGCAACGACTCATTCTGTTGTGATGCGTGCGAAATCCGGAACAGTTCGCTTTATCGATGGCCGCCATTCTTTGAATAAAAAACCGAATTTAGTTATTCGATCTTAGTGAGAGGAGACGAATAGATCTCCTCTGCTTTTTAAAAATATACCCTTCAAAATACTTTCCGCTGTTTTTTTAGCTTGAAATGTATTGCGAAAAGTAAAAAAATAAGGTAAAAATAAAGAGGTTGTTATAAAAAGATTTCTGCTTTTAAGCTTCCTACCTTCCTGCCTCCTTCTCAATCCATTTGCCCTTACGTTTTCAAACAACAAATTTTAATGGATGGAAGAACGAAACGTGAAATATTTTGAATATGGTAAGAAAAGCGTGGTGTAAGTATGAGCGAGATTTCCATTTCAACTCTTGAAAATATGAAATTAAAAGAGTTGTATGAACTAGCACGGCAATTTAAAATTTCATATTACAGCAAATTAACAAAAAAGGAATTAATTTTTGCAATATTAAAAGCAAATGCGGAGAAAGAAGATTTGCTATTTATGGAAGGCGTCTTAGAAATCATTCCTTCTGAAGGATTTGGTTTTCTGCGTCCAATTAACTATTCTCCCAGCGCAGAGGATATTTATATTTCAGCCTCGCAAATCCGCCGTTTTGATTTAAGAAACGGCGATAAAGTATCTGGAAAAGTCCGCCCGCCAAAAGAAAATGAACGATATTACGGATTGCTGCACGTTGAAGCGGTAAATGGCGACGACCCCGAATCTGCGAAAGAACGCGTCCATTTCCCGGGCCTTACTCCTCTTTATCCAAATAGACAAATGAAATTGGAAACCGAACCTAAAAATTTATCAACAAGAATTATGGATTTAATTACACCAGTCGGCTTTGGACAGCGCGGTTTAATTGTGGCACCCCCTAAGGCAGGAAAAACAATGCTTTTAAAAGAAATTGCCAATGCCATTACGACGAACCATCCTGAGGCTGAACTGATTGTGCTGCTTATTGATGAACGTCCTGAAGAGGTAACCGATATTGAACGTTCTGTAAAAGGGGATGTCGTAAGCTCAACTTTCGATGAGGTGCCGGAGAATCATATTAAAGTCGCTGAACTCGTTCTTGAACGAGCGATGCGTCTTGTGGAGCATAAACGGGATGTCATTATTTTAATGGACAGCATAACTCGGCTGGCCCGCGCATATAACTTAGTAATTCCGCCAAGCGGCCGGACGCTGTCAGGAGGGATTGACCCTGCCGCATTTCACCGTCCAAAGCGGTTTTTTGGGGCGGCGCGGAACATTGAGGAAGGCGGCAGCTTGACGATATTGGCAACTGCGCTTGTAGATACGGGATCGCGAATGGATGATGTCATTTACGAAGAATTTAAAGGAACGGGAAATATGGAGCTTCATCTTGATCGTTCATTAGCGGAAAGGAGAATATTCCCTGCCATTGATATTCGCCGTTCCGGTACACGAAAAGAAGAATTGTTAATTCCGAAAGAGCATTTAGAAATGTTATGGGCGATTCGAAAATCTATGTCGGATCAGATGGATTTTGCTGAACGCTTCTTAAAGAAAATGCGCCAAACGAAATCAAATGAGGAATTTTTTGAGATGCTAAAAGAAGAATGGAAAACAACTGGCATAAAAAGTTTCTAACTATGTTGCATTTCTTGTAAACCCTTGTTATAATTTTTTTATGTGTGTTTAAGAATGTTGAAGCGTGAAATAATTGCACGTTTCCGAATAGATAAACTCTGTTTCGAAATGATTCAGGGCGTAAAGGAGTTGAAAACTATGAAACCGGGAATTCATCCAAATTATAAAAGAGTACTCGTAAAATGTGCATGCGGAAACGAATTTGAAAGCGGTTCTGTTAAAGATGAGGTGCGCGTTGAAATTTGTTCTGAATGCCATCCGTTCTATACAGGCCGTCAAAAATTTGCAACTGCAGCCGGACGTGTAGACAAATTTAACAAAAAATACGGTCTTAAATAATTATGTAAAACAGGCAGTCTTTTCATTCTGCCTGTTTTTTCACTTATTTGACATGTTTTTATAAAACGGGGAGAGATTTTTAAATATGGCGCAATTGTTTTTTAAATACGGGGCGATGAACAGCGGCAAATCCATCGAAATTTTAAAGGTTGCTCATAACTATGAGGAACAAAACAAATCGGTGCTGATTTTCACGTCTGCCATTGATACTCGTGATGAAGTTGGATATGTATCAAGCAGAATTGGCTTCAGACGAAAAGCGATACCGATCTACGATGATACGAATATTTTCCAAATTGTGAAGGAGTATCAGCCTAAGCCGTACTGTGTGCTAGTGGATGAGGCACAATTTTTAAAGAAAAAGCATGTACTTGAGCTTGCGGATATTGTTGACAAATTGAATATTCCCGCAATGGCGTTTGGATTGAAAAACGATTTTCAAAATGAGCTTTTCGAAGGAAGCAAATATTTGCTGCTTTTTGCGGATAAAATTGAGGAAATGAAAACGATTTGCTGGTTCTGCGAAAGGAAAGCAACAATGAATTTACGGATTGACGACAACGGCAAACCGGTATATTCGGGCGAGCAAATCCAAATCGGAGGAAATGACAAGTACTATCCTGTCTGCCGAAAGTGCCACGCGAATCCGCCGTTATGAATCATTGCTTATTTGCATTAGATGGGAAGAAACGTTGTCGGCAAGGTGTGATGAAGAGAATCTTACGATAAGGAAATATTTTCATTTAAAAGAGCTGATCCTTTTGGGCACCTTAAGAACAGGAGGTGCTTTTTATGCGAATATTGATACCATTCATTTTGGCAGCAATATATTTACTGTCAGGGTGTGGAACGGCGGATAAAATATCAGATAATCGCTCATTAAATCTCGATCAGAATGGATCCAACCTGATGACGAGGGACGTTAAGCCTGAAAATACAGGAGATGTGGTCGACCAGCAAACACAAAATCCAAACATAAATATTGCGAACAGCCCCTTGACGATCAGGGAAGCAAAAGAACAAATCGTCCGTACACTGGAAACTGAAAAAGGTTTAGAGCTCGATTCTTTTTGGACAAATGGGGACGATGCTTGGGCGGTTATTTATACATCACAAAAATTGACGGAACAACAACGCGAAAACCGGCAAAAGGAGCTGTATGACAAGTTGCAGCGTGCACTGCCCCGATACAACTTGCATGTTCAGTTAATCAATAAAAAATAAAACTCGTTCACCGATTGAGCGAGTTTTATAAAGAACTTATAAATCGAAAATTGATTTCGTGTATCGAGTGTGTGTCATGAAGACGGGCTTATAAACCGAAAATGGAGCTGAGCAGCGTTTTATATACTGCCTTCTTTTTTCGGGGTTTATCAATCGAAGACATTTGAAGTTCAGGCATATTTTTTTTGCTTTCAAGCTCTTTTATTTTTCTTTCGAGCGTCTCGATCCTTCCTGTCAGCTCTTCAATTTCCTTTCTTTGCACTAAAAGCTGATATGACACGACATCGTCAGCTTTTGAATAGATCATTTGCTCCAGATCCGCTATTTTTTTCAACAATTCGTTCGAAACCGTTCCACCAGCACTTTTAGCCGATTCTTTTCTTTTCGCTTTTACTATTACTTGTTGCATTGGAACTCCTTGTTTTATTTGATTGTGAACTTCTTTGAGCAAGGTGATATCCTCGTCAGAAAACATATAATGTCCAAGTTCGTTCCGTTCCATTGGAAGATTAAGCTGTTTGATCCAGCGCTGAACTGTTTTCGGAGAAACACCGATTTTTTTGGCAGCATCGGTTGTATTCATCGAACCTCCCCTTTCAAACGATCATAATATACATATTCAGCTTTTTATAGGAGAACCCTTCCTGTTTGACAAAACAAGCGGTCATCCGGCAAAAGTTCTAGAATATCGACAGAGGAGCCGGCAATTATCCGAACGTTTGAAACTGCGAGAGCTTCAAAAAATATATTCTGTTCCATTCGGCCGCTGATTCTATTTCATGGCAGAATCATTCGTCCGCATACATCTGGTTTTGTCTGTCAGCCGACTTGATTTTGTCCTGCACTCTAGATCAAAAACGAAAAATTTTAAAAGGTTGCTAGTTTGGTACAAATGATGGCAGCATATTGGATTGATTCATCGCTTTTTAACAAAACCTTGATGTGATTATAAAAGCCGTCCGAACCTGTAAAATCGACTTTGCAGCATCGCATATCGAAAAAAGCTTTTTTGCTTCCCAATTGTTAAAAACGGTTGTTTTTGACTGGTACAGTTTCCTATACTATAATTTAGAAAGTTACAAACGGTGCACCACATAGGAGTTTCCCTATGAGTGGGCTATGATTAAAAATAGAGGTGAAATTCCGTGTTAGAACGTTTGCAAGCGGTTGAAGACCGATATGAAAAATTGAATGAGCTTTTAATGGATCCGGAGGTTGTCAACGATCCGAAAAAGCTGCGCGAATATTCGAAAGAACAATCTGATCTTCAAGAAACGGTTGAAGTTTACCGTGAATATAAAAAGGTAAAAGAGCAGCTAGAAGATGCAAAAAGCATGCTTGAAGAAAAGCTTGATCCAGAAATGCGGGCAATGGTAAAAGAGGAACTGGCAGAGCTTGAAGCGCGGGAAAGCGAACTGATTGAGCAATTAAAAATTTTATTGCTTCCAAAAGATCCAAACGATGAAAAGAACGTTATCATGGAGATCCGCGGTGCAGCAGGCGGAGAGGAAGCAGCGCTTTTTGCTGCAGACCTTTACCGCATGTATACTAGGTATGCGGAAGATAAAGGCTGGAAAATAGAAGTAATGGAAGCAAACACGACCGGGACTGGCGGCTATAAAGAGATCATTTTTATGATTACAGGAAAAGGAGCCTATTCCAAATTAAAATTTGAAAACGGTGCCCATCGCGTGCAGCGGGTACCGGAGACGGAATCTGGAGGCAGAATTCATACGTCAACTGCAACAGTCGCCTGTTTGCCGGAAGCGGAAGAGGTAGAAGTAGAAATTAACGAGAAAGATATCCGTGTTGATACATTCGCATCAAGCGGTCCTGGAGGACAAAGCGTTAACACTACGATGTCAGCTGTACGTTTAACACACATTCCAACCGGAATTGTCGTATCCTGCCAGGATGAAAAATCACAAATAAAAAATAAAGAGAAAGCCATGAAGGTTTTGCGTGCCCGCATTTTAGATAAATACCGCCAAGAAGCGCAAGCGGAATACGATCAAAACCGAAAGCTTGCTGTTGGAACCGGTGATCGATCGGAACGCATTCGTACGTACAACTTCCCGCAAAACAGAGTTACAGACCATCGTATCGGTCTCACATTACAAAAGCTTGATCTCATCCTAGAAGGAAAATTGGATGAAATTATCGATGCCCTCATTTTAGAAGATCAAGCGAAAAAACTGCAATCCCAAGGGGAGTAAACCATGCCGAAAGTTTTCGAAGCCCTCAAATGGGCTTCTTCTTTTTTAAAACAAGCGGGAAGAGATGAGAATGCGGGAGAATTGCTGCTTTTGCATCATATGAAGAAAAGTCGGGCGGGCTTGCTTGCCGATTTAAGAATGGATATTGACAAACAAGTATGGGAAATCTTTCAGCAGGACGTGCAAAAACATGCTCAAGGGATGCCTGTGCAATATATTATCGGCTGCGAACAATTTTACGGCCGCCCTTTTAAGGTGAACGAGCATGTATTGATTCCGAGACCGGAAACGGAAGAGCTAGTTCAAGGCGTGCTGCTCCACTCTGAACGTTTATTTTCTGAAAGGGAGCAAATCGATGTTGTAGATATTGGCACGGGGAGCGGTGCTATTGCCGTCACATTGGCTCTTGAAAATAAAAAAATGCGCGTGTCTGCCACCGATATTTCCGAAAAAGCGCTTGCAGTGGCAAAAGAAAATAGCGAAAAGCTTTGTGCTAATGTGCATTTTTATCAAGGCGATTTGCTGAACCCTATTATAAATGCAAAGCAAAAAGCGGATGTTGTTGTGTCCAATCCGCCGTATATTCCGGATGAAGAAATCATGGAGCTGTCAACGGTTGTAAAGGACTGGGAGCCGACATTAGCGCTTTCAGGAGGAGCGGACGGCCTTTTGTATTATCGAAAAATTGTGGAGCAGCTTCCAGATGTGATCCGCTACCCTGGATTAATCGCATTTGAAATCGGGCACGGACAAGGAAAAGATGTGAAAAGCATGCTAGAGAATAGGTTTCCAAAAGCAGAGGTACAAATTGAATACGATATGAATGGAAAAGAACGGAAAGTATTTGCTGTCCTTTCGTTATAATAAGCTTTTCGAGCCATTCCCTCCTTTTCTAGCAAACTTTAAATCTGAACCAATTTTATGTTTAAGATCTCTCTCTTCTGTCGATAATGACGTACTGAAGGGAGAGGAAAAACGATGAAAAAGAAATTATCTGTTATATATATTTTTTTAATGCTGTTTGGCAGCCTATTAACAGCTTATGAAATGCCGACAGACGCAAAACAAAATGAGACGGTGATCATTCCTGACGAAGCCATTCGTCTGCGAATTTTAGCAAATAGCGATTCTCCGGAAGATCAAGCTTTAAAACGGAATGTTCGGAATGCGGTCAATGAAGCAATTAATCAATGGGTTCAGGATCTAACTTCGATTGAAGAGGCGCGTAAAATCATTCGAGCAAAAATACCAGAAATTAAGGATATCGTCCAAAGCGTTTTAAAACAGGAAAACAGCAGCCAATCCTTTACAGTGGAGTTTAAAAAAATTCAATTTCCGACAAAGCTTTATGGAAATTTCCTTTATCCGGCTGGAAACTATGAAGCCATATTGATCACTCTTGGAGAAGGAAAAGGAGCCAACTGGTGGTGCGTGTTGTTTCCGCCGCTTTGCTTTGTCGACTTTTCAAGCGGTGAAGCTATTCAACAGGATGAAGAAAAGGATAAAGTAAAAGAAGAAAAGAAATTAGAGAAAACAAAAAACTTATTCGCTCCTGAAGAACATGATGAGGAAGTAGAAGTGAAATTTTTCTTAGTAGAATGGTTTACAAATCTGTTTTCATAGGTCTAATTCAGCTTTTGCCTCATACATTGATTACTAGATTTGTCCGAATAAAAGGGGTGAAAGCGTGTATTATTCATTGCGGTTTGCGGAAAGGGAAGACTTAAAAACCATTCAACAATTTGCAGATCAAGCGGGCGTTTCCACGGAAGGCTTCGACAACAGCCATTTTATTATTATGGAGACTGATCATGGTGAAATAGCGGGATGTCTAGGAATGGAAGTCATCAATCAGGATGGTCTCCTCCGCTCTTGCGTTGTGTCCAGCAATTTGAATCAAGGACATATCATTTCCCTATTAAAATCGGCAGACTTATTAATGGAACAGTTTCGTTTGAAAAATATTTATTTTGCAGTCAACAAAAATTCTGTAGCAGAGTTATTAGAAATATTGGGATTCAAGAGGATTCAAGCGGATGAATTGCCTTCCCACATGCTTGCGTCAAATCTGGTGAATCAGTTGGTATCCGTTCCAAATGTAGAGTTTATGGTAAAATAACGCTAAGGATACGTATAAATTATACACAATATCCACAATATTTATCCACTGCAATCAGCAGCTTTATCCACAATTTGTGGATAAAACTTGTTCTTGAAAAATAATTGAACAGTTTCACTATTGCTTAGAAAGATTCATAACACTCGTTCATGTATTAGCAAAGGAGTAAACGAAATGAAAACGAAGCATTGGATTGTGGATAATTTAGAGCATGTTACAAAAAATTCTCCACAAATTGTTCAGGCAGCCGAACTATTGAAAAAAAATGAATTGGTTGCCTTTCCAACAGAAACAGTCTATGGACTAGGAGCAAACGCGAAAAGCGATGAAGCAGTAGCAAAAATTTATAGCGCGAAAGGAAGACCGAGCGATAATCCGTTAATTATCCACATTGCTAAAAAAGAACAGTTAACAGAGATTGTGGATAGCTATCCCGATTGGATTGATCCATTAATTGACCGTTTTTGGCCAGGCCCTCTCACCCTTGTTTTGCCAAAAAAAGAAGGTCTGTCGAATCTTGCCACAGCAGGATTATCAACAGTAGCAGTGCGCATGCCGGATCACCCTGCAGCATTAGCATTAATCGAAGCAGCAAATCTGCCGATTGCAGCTCCGAGCGCCAATCTTTCCGGAAAGCCAAGTCCCACTTCTGCTAAACATGTCATGGATGATCTCGAAGGGCGAATCCCGGGAATTGTCGATGCAGGCCCTACTGGACTTGGCGTAGAATCAACAGTACTTGACTGCACCGAGGGTATTCCAGTGATCCTGCGTCCAGGTAGTGTTACAAAGCAGCAATTAGAAGAAGTCATCGGTTCGGTGCGCATAGATGCTGCGCTGCTGAATCAGGAGGAATTGCCGAAAGCGCCGGGCATGAAATATACACATTATGCACCTGATGCTCCTTTAACGATTGTCGATGGAAGCAAAGAATTTATTGAACAATTAATACAAAAAGAGAAAGAAAAAGAAAAAAAAGTCGGGGTGTTGACAACAGAAGAAAATAGTCGTTTTTACAGTGCGGATAAAATTGTTGTCTGCGGAAAAAGAAGCGATTTGCGAACAGTTGCCAGCGCACTGTATGATTCGCTCAGAAAGTTTAATGAAGAACAGCTGGATGTATTATTCAGCGAAGCGTTTCCTACGGAAGGAGTTGGACAAGCTATTATGAATCGCTTGTTAAAAGCTGCATCCCACCGGATCATAAAAGAACGGTAAACTTTTAATGCCTTGAACAAAAATCGGCGCTCAGGCCGGTTTTTTTGAGTCCAGACTTTCTGATCCTTTGTTTAACAGGCGGAATTGACAGATCAAAAGCAAATATAAAAATGGTAAAGGCTCATCTGCCATCGCACGAATAGGCAGAAACAGATCGCGCAGTTAAATAAACAGAGATCAATGAACCGGGCGCCATTCTTTGTCATAATGTCCCTCTGACGTGCATATCGTTCAATATGCGTGTCCGGGGGAGGTTATCTATATGGCTGCAGAAATAGTAACTTTATTTTTAATGGCATTTGCATTAGGGATGGATGCCTTTTCAGTTAGCCTTGGGATGGGCTTAGTTCGTTTGCGATGGAAGCAAATTTTTGACATCGGTATATACATTGGGATTTTTCATATGATCATGCCGCTTATCGGAATTGTCTTGGGGAAAGTACTATCGGAAAAGTTTGGTTTAGTTGCCATGTATATTGGAGGATGTCTGCTCACTCTTTTAGGAATTCAAATGATTTATTCGTCTTTTAAACGCGATGAATCGCCTTTCATTGCACCGGTCGGCATCGGCCTGTTCCTTTTTGCGCTGAGCGTCAGTTTAGACAGTTTTTCGGTAGGATTAAGTCTAGGTATCTACGGAGCGGAGGTTTTGTTAACCGTCGTAATGTTTGGTTTTATGAGCATGGTGCTCACTTGGAGCGGGTTATTGATCGGCAAACGGGTTCAAGATTGGTTCGGCTCATATAGTGAAGCTTTTGGCGGGAGCATTTTGCTTGTATTTGGCTTGAAATTATTATTTTCAATGTAGAAAGCTGTATTGTCTAAACCAATCATTTGAGCACAGTCATTGGACGTGCTTTTTTTTGTTAATTTTTTTGGTTAAATATGCCTATTATGCAAAAAAATTGTGACTTTTTGTCGATAATAAAAATAAAAAAAATTCCTCATGGTTTCCATTCTTTCGAACTTTTTGATTATAATGAAGGTAACATCAAAAGGGAGAGATAGAAGGGAGAAAACCTTGTGACAAACATTTTATTCGTTTGCACCGGAAATACATGTCGAAGCCCGATGGCGGAGGCTATTTTTAAGCATTTGCAAAAAAACGGCCGATTTAACGTTCGTTCAGCAGGCGTGTTTGCATTGGATGGGCAAAAAATTTCAGAAAATGCAAAAAAAGTGCTGGAGGAAAAGGGAATACATGTTGAGCACAGTGCTTCAAAACTTACGGAAGAACATATCGATTGGGCAACATATGTATTTACGATGACTAAAGATCATAAAAACATATTATGCCAATTTTTTCCTAAAGCAGCTGAAAAAACATTTACGGTAAGCGAGTTCGTTGTTGGAAAAGATGAGGAGATACGTGATATTACCGATCCGTTTGGCAGTTCCGTGGAAAAGTACAGAAAAACAAGGGAAGAGCTGGAGCAATTGCTTCAAAAGCTTATTTCAAAATTAGAAACAAATTAGCAGGCAGGTGGACTCTGTGAAAAACAAGAATCGATACAAATTCAGCATCCGTTTAAAAATTGTCATCTTTATTACGATTGTTGCTCTTATTACATATTCAACAAGCGGATTTTTCATTTATGTTGTATACGAGTATGTGAAACAATATATTGACCGAACATCTTTTACCATTTTGACGTTGACTCTTGGAATTATATGGTCAGGGGTTTTAACAGCTATTGCAGCTGGATTTCTTATTTCTCCGCTAAAGCGGCTTGAAAAAGCTGCTCTTATAGCGGCCGATGGCGATATTTCCGTAAATGTTCCTGACATCAAATCAGATGATGAAATTCGGTCCTTAAGCAGAGCCTTTAATGAAATGCTTTCCAATTTAAGACATATGGTGAAAAACATTGAAATAAATTTTGAGCAAACAAATGAGCAGGTGAAACAAATACATGCTGCAACAGAACAGGCAACAAGACAAGCTGAAAGCATTTCATATACGATTAAGGAAATTTCAACAGGAGCCGACCAATCGGCGGCTGCTATTCAGGAAACAGCAGAAGCGGTGGAAGATACGGTAGAGCTTGCTAGTCAGGTAAAAGAAAAAGCAAAAGTATCCGAAAAAATGGCGAATGAAATGGTTCAATCACTTGACCAAAGCAAAAAGATATTTCAATCTTTAATTAAAGGGATTCAATCGTTGGCCGAAAAAAACGAGCAATCTATTTTGGCGGTACAGCGTCTTGAAGAAAATGCCAAAAAGGTGGAGACTATTGTATCCCTTGTCGGCGATATTGCCGATCAAACAAACCTGCTGGCGCTGAACGCGTCAATTGAAGCGGCAAGAGCAGGTGAACACGGCAGAGGGTTTGCTGTCGTTGCGGAAGAAGTTCGAAAGCTTGCTGACCAAAGCGCCAAAGCTGTTCAAGGAATTTCCGAGCTGATCTCTAACATTCAAAAAGAAGTAAGCAATGTTGTTGAACAGATTGGAGATCAAGTGAAAACAGCTCGACAAGAAGCGCAAAGAGGGAAAGAAACAGAGAAAATTCTTGTCGAGATGTCGAAATCGATTTTGCATGTTGCCGAAGCGGTTAAGGTGATCAGCGAGCTGATGGACGAACAGCAAAAAAGCATTCAACAAACAGGAGCGCAATCCGAAGAAGTGGCAGCGATTGCCGAAGAGACATCTGCTGGTGCACAGGAAGTGGCCTCATCTGTACAAGAACAAGCTGATAATATTTCTAACATTAATCAATTAACGAGAGAGCTTGAAGCAAGCGCTCAGCAGCTAAAGAAAGTAATCGATCGATTTACTTATGAAAAATAAAAAGGAGGAGCAGCTAGTGAAAGTTATAATTGCCTCAGATCACGGAGGGGTCAACATACGTGAAGAAATCAAAAAATTGCTTGACGAGATGAATATCGAATACGAAGATATCGGCTGCGACTGTGGGACATCAGTTGATTATCCTGATTACGCATTGCCAGCAGCTGAACGAGTAGCGAAAGGCGAATTTGACCGCGGTATTTTAATTTGCGGAACAGGGATCGGAATGTCAATAGCGGCCAATAAAGTAAAGGGTATTCGCTGCGCCCTTGTACATGATGTGTTTAGCGCAAAAGCAACCCGGGAGCATAACGACAGCAACATGCTTGCAATGGGTGAACGTGTCATCGGGCCGGGACTTGCCCGCGAAATTGTGAAAACGTGGCTGACAACTGAATATGTGGGAGGCAGGCATGCGAATAGACTAGAAAAAATTTCAAAATATGAAGAAACCCATTTATAAGGTGATGATCGAATGCCGGAATTGCAAGAATACCGGGAACAGCTTTTAACAGTGTTGGCCGATTTTAAAGAAAAAGCACCAATTCAAAAAGGGCAGCTGATTGTCATAGGGTGCTCAACGAGCGAAGTAATCGGAGAAAAAATCGGCACTGCCGGAAATACGGATGTTGCCGAAATGATATTTTCTGCATTATCGGAATTTCAAAAAGAAACAGGTGTAGAGCTCGCTTTTCAATGCTGCGAGCATTTGAATCGCGCTCTTGTCGTTGAACGGGAAACAGCAGAAAAGCGCAATTACGAAATCGTTTCTGTCATCCCAATCCCGAAAGCAGGCGGTTCCATGGCAGCGTTTGCTTATGAGCATATGAGGGATCCGGTTGTTGTTGAATTTATTAAGGCAGATGCAGGCATTGACATCGGAGATACACTTATTGGCATGCATTTAAAGCATGTTGCTGTCCCTGTTAGAAGTTCGGTCAAGCAAGTCGGACAAGCCCATGTAAACTTAGCTTTTAGCCGGCCGAAGCTTATCGGCGGTGCGCGGGCAGTTTATACAAAATAAACATTCGAATATTAGCAGTGCGAACTTACGTCATGGTTTGTGCTGCTATTTTTTTATAAAAGAAGTGGAGCGGAACGAAAAAAAACATGCACATCATTTCTTTGAAGTATCGGGGCCCCTCCATCTTTAGAAATTGTAAGCAAAAGTCGTATCAAACTTTGATGCGATTTTGTTTCACTGAAAATACAGGTTGCCGATCATTTCCTGCTTGACGACTCTGTGCATTGAGCTAGGTATAGAAGCTCCGCTGGTCGAGTTGTACAAGACATGATTCATTTTACAAACTGATAGTTTAAGTATACAGGCAGAATCGAGGTTTTAAGAAATTCCGAATTAAAAACTATTCATGCCAAAAAAAAGTTTGGGAAGAATGCGCTTACATAAAAGAAAAGGGTTGCCAAAGGATGAGCAATACGGTTATTCTGATTAATAAGTAGATCGGCATGACGATTTTGTCGCTCGCCTGTGCCGTTCAATCGATGAAAGACTAGAGGGGGAACATTTCATGAAATATATTCAACAACAGGATCCTGAAGTATATGAAGCGATACAGAACGAATTAAAGCGCCAGCGTACGAAAATCGAACTGATTGCGTCAGAAAATTTTGTCAGTGAAGCGGTAATGGAAGCCCAAGGTTCTGTATTAACAAATAAATATGCAGAAGGTTATCCGGGACGTCGCTACTATGGAGGATGCGAATATGTTGACGTTGCGGAAGATTTAGCTCGCGAACGGGCGAAAAAAATTTTTGGAGCTGAGCATGCAAACGTTCAGCCGCATTCCGGTTCTCAAGCCAATATGGCTGTTTACTATGCTGTCTTAAATCATGGGGACACTGTTCTCGGAATGAATTTGTCTCACGGCGGCCATTTAACGCATGGAAGTCCGGTAAACTTCAGCGGAATGCAATTTAATTTTGTTGAATACGGTGTTGATCCTAACACTCATCTTATCGATTATGATGATGTTCGAGCTAAAGCTCTTGAGCATAAACCGAAAATCATTGTTGCTGGTGCCAGCGCTTATCCTCGTGAAATTGATTTTAAAAAGTTTCGGGAAATCGCTGATGAAGTGGGAGCTTACTTAATGGTTGACATGGCTCATATTGCCGGCCTTGTTGCTGCAGGTCTTCATCAAAATCCTGTGCCGTACTCCCATTTTGTAACAACTACGACGCATAAAACACTTCGCGGTCCAAGAGGCGGAATGATTTTATGCAAAGAAGAATTTGCAAAACAAATTGATAAAATCATTTTCCCAGGCATTCAAGGCGGTCCGTTAATGCATGTTATTGCAGCAAAAGCGGTAGCATTGGGAGAAGTTTTACAAGAAGAATTTAAAACATATGCGCAAAACATTATCAACAATGCGAAGCGGCTGGCAGAAAAATTAAAAGAAGAAGGACTGACTTTAGTATCTGGAGGAACAGATAACCATTTGATTTTAGTTGATGTCCGCAACTTGCAATTAACAGGAAAAGTTGCTGAACATGTTTTGGACGAAATCGGCATTACTGTGAATAAAAACGCGATTCCATACGATCCTGAATCACCTTTTGTTACAAGCGGAATCCGTATTGGAACGGCAGCTGTCACAAGCCGCGGTTTTGGTTTGGAAGAAATGGATGAAATCGGATCGATTATTGCATTTGCATTGAAATTCCATCAAGACGAAGCTAAATTGGAAGAAGCGAGAAAACGGGTGCAAGCTTTAACAGAAAAATTCCCGCTCTACCCAAATTATTGAGGAAATATTGAGTGTTCGAAGCCACATGCTTCGGACGCTCTTTTTTTATTTTAATTTTCTGCCTCTTAAAACTATTTAAAATGGATTTCATCGTTTGGAATGTTGTCGAAAAAGGTTGATGAAAATGTTGAAACTCAAAAATTTTTTCTGTAAAATCTATTGAGGCAAAAGAAAAGGAGATGTGAAACTTGGGCAAAGTGTTTGTATTTGATCACCCGTTAATTCAGCATAAGCTATCCTATATTCGCGATAAAAAAACCGGAACAAAAGAATTTCGAGAGCTTGTGGATGAGATTGCTACATTAATGGCGTTTGAGATAACACGAGATCTTCCGCTGGAGGAAGTGGAAGTAGAAACCCCGGTAGGAGTAGCGAAAACAAAAATCTTGTCAGGAAAAAAACTTGGGGTTATTCCCATTTTGCGTGCGGGGCTAGGAATGGTTGACGGCATTTTGAAACTGATTCCTGCCGCAAAAGTCGGCCATATCGGGTTATATCGGGATCCGAAAACATTAAAGCCTGTAGAATACTATGTAAAACTTCCTTCTGATGTGGAAGAGCGGGATTTCATCGTTGTTGACCCAATGCTGGCTACCGGCGGTTCAGCAGTTGAAGCAATAGAGTGTCTAAAAAAACGCGGTGCAAAAAATATCCGTTTCATGTGTCTAGTAGCTGCTCCTGAAGGGGTAAAAGCAATGGAAGAAGCTCATCCAGATGTCGATATTTACATTGCCGCACTTGATGAGAAATTAAACGACCATGGCTATATCGTACCAGGTTTAGGAGATGCAGGAGACCGTTTATTTGGTACAAAATAACAGGAGAGGGCGAAGTGAAGTGCCCTCTCTTTCTTTTTAGATTCATTAATATAAGGAGCTGTCTTGAAAGTCAAATCCCCATTAAAAACACAAAATCATAAACATCGATATATCAACGTTTCTAAAACATTAATGGGCGTCAATAAGCCGTAAAAACGACTTATTAAACAGCTCCATCAATTTCTCACTTTTCCCTTAAAACGACTTTTTTCATGCAATAAACTGATGTTCATAGCGAACAATAAGTGCTGAGGTGATAGAAATGGGAAACCCTTCAGTGCGAATTTGTTTGCTTTTTTTCTTCATTTTCCACGTTTTTGATGTAACTGCTTTTGCAAAGACCTTCCCCGAACATCCGCAAATCCCTGAAGAGAATGCGGATGAACAAGTGACAATGATCATTGTTTTGTCAGATCAGAACCTTTCAAAAATAAAAGAGTTGATTCAAAAAAAATATCCGGAAATAAACATTTGCTGGGAATATAAAAAAACGTTTACCGGATTTTCAGTAAAAGGGAAAAAAAGAGATCTAGATCAGCTAGTAAAAGAGCCTTACATTGAACATGCAGAGCCTGTAACGACTTTTCAAGCAACGGTTGAAGAAAGTGTTCCTTTTATAGGCGGCATCGATGCACGCGGCTATTTTGACGCGAAGGATGAAAGATTGACGGGAAAAGGAGTGAAAGTAGCTGTTATAGATACGGGGATCGACTACAACCACCGAGATTTACAAAAAAATTATCAAGGCGGATTTGATTTTGTAGATCAAGACAAAGACCCAATGGAAACAGTCGCGAAAGACAATTCGAGGACAATTCACGGCACTCACGTAGCAGGAATTATAGCCGCAAATGGAAAATTGAAAGGGGTTGCTCCGGATGCCTCCATCATTGCCTATAGAGCGCTTGGCCCTCATGGATACGGGACGACAGACCAAGTTATTGCAGCGATTGAAAAATCGATTGAGGATCAGGTAGATATCGTAAATCTTTCTCTTGGCAATGATGTGAACGGCCCGGATTATCCGACAAGCCTGGCGTTAAACCGAGCCGTTGAAGAGGGGATAACTGCAGTTGTATCAAGCGGAAACTCTGGTCCTAACATTTGGACCGTCGGTTCGCCTGGCACTGCAAGCAAAGCAATTTCCGTCGGCGCATCGACACCGCCGCTTGACGTAAAGTATTTAACCCTTTCAGGATTTCAAAAGAAAATGCCAGCTGACTCTTTGTTCAATTCTGCCCCTTGGACAACAATTAGAGGACGAATAGAATATGCAGGCTTAGGGGAGAAAAAAGACTTTAAACCTTCT
Organism: Aeribacillus sp. FSL K6-8394; assembly: GCF_038008865.1. Taxonomy (NCBI): domain Bacteria; kingdom Bacillati; phylum Bacillota; class Bacilli; order Caryophanales; family Bacillaceae; genus Aeribacillus; species Aeribacillus sp. FSL K6-8394. The sequence continues at coordinate 2,528,979 of NZ_JBBPAA010000001.1, read as the reverse complement.
GTTAAAGGAAAAATAGCCTTGGTGAAGCGCGGGGAAATCACGTTTGCCGAAAAAGTGAAAAATGCAAAATCAGCCGGAGCCCAAGCGTTGATTATTTACAATAACATGAAAGGGAGATTTACCGGCAATTTAGAAGAAAAATTGGACTTTCCTGTTGTCTCCATCTCAAAGGAAGATGGCGAATGGCTGCTGAAACAATTGAATAAAAAATCGTTCATCAAAACAACCATTCAGATAGAACAAGATCGCCTCGCACCCTTTTCATCAAAAGGGCCGGTAACAGTCACATGGGAAGTGAAGCCCGATCTTGTCGCGCCTGGTGTAGCAATTGACAGCACAATACCTAAAGGGTATATGGCTCTTCAAGGAACAAGCATGGCTGCTCCGCATATAGCAGGTGCAGCGGCATTGATCAAACAAAAGCATCCAGATTGGTCGCCGGAACAAATAAAAGCAGCTATGATGAATACTGCTAAACCGCTTTATGATCAAAATGGAAGGCTGTACAAGGTGTTTGAGCAGGGGGCGGGAAGAATCGATATTTTATCGGCTGTTCAGACAAGAGCTCTCGTTTATCCGGCATCTCTATCATTCGGTCAATTTCACAAAAATATCGGCAGGAAAAAGAAAGAGATCACGTTAACTCTTGAAAATCTCTCCGATCAAGAAAAAACGTTTGTTTTTTCTAAACCGCATTATCAAAAAGGGGTTCAATGGCAGCTCCCTATTTCCGTAAAGGTTCCTGCTAACGGGAGAAGAGAAGTATCCGTCTCGATTGATGTTGCACCAAAATCATTGAGGGAAGGATTGTATGACGGGACTCTTGTTGTGACAGCCGGCAGCCAGACAATCCGCCTTCCATATTTATTCGTTGTTGGCGAACCGAATTATCCAAAAATCATGGGATTTGAATTTGGGCTTGCCGATCAAGGGAATATGTACCATTATGAGCTTTATTTGCCGCAAGGGGCGGATGAATTCGGGATTGCCCTGTATGATCCGGACACTTTAACATTCAAAGGCTTTTTAGACTGGCAAAGAAATATTCCGGGAGGTTTGTTGAAAAGAGACATTTCCGGGCAATTTAAGGACATTCCAAACGGCGTTTACAAAGCGCTTATTTTTGCAAAAAAAGACGGGGAAGAAAGCAGCTATGAAACGACAATCATTTTAGATAAAAAAATATTAAAAAGTCAATAGAAACGGCAAAAATATTTGTGAACAAATTGTGATATTCTTAACAAATAGCACAACTTTTGACGTGAAACAGATTGACATTGATTGGTGCCTATTGTATGCTAAACGGGGTGGGATGATAAGGTTTTCAACAGCCTTTTGATATAATAAAAAATAAGGTAATTTTATATTGTGAGGACATACCCAATGCGGCAAAAAGAGCACCATCCGCTCCGAGCATACGCTTTAATGACCGCCATTCTTTCCTATTTGGCAGGATCAGTGCTCGTTGGGATTTTTGCAGGAAGATGGCTTGATCGACAGTTGCATACAGAACCCGTTTTTTTGATCATTGGTCTTCTAATTGGACTGGCTGCGGGAATAATTGCGATGCTGAGATTAGTCCAACATTTTTTTCAGGAGAATGAACGGTAACTATGGATCGTATTGAAAAATTGTTTGTGCGCAGCAAAAAATATTTGCTGTTTTTGCTTGCCATCTATGTGTTAGCATGGGGGTTTACTCCTTATCAAGATATTTTCCTCGGTCTTGCCCTTGGTACAAGCTTTAGCCTCTATAATTTATGGATACTAGTGCGTAAATCAAAGCAAATACAGCAAGCAATCGAAGAAGGCCGTACAGCACGTTCGCTTGGAACGGTTTCAAGGATGGCAGCCGCAGGATTGGCGGTATTAATCGCACTCAAATTCCCTGAACATTTCCATTTAATTAGCGTGGTTATTGGTTTAATGACAATCTATATTGTCATTATGATAGATTCTATTCTATACATTTGCGGACAAGCTTGGGAAGAGAGGTGAATTTTGTTGGGTCACGAAGCGCCGATAGTAAAATTATTAGGACTTGAATTTAATTTGTCCAATATTTTGATGATACTTGTTTCTAGCGCAATTGTATTTATCATCGCCGTATTGTCGACCCGCTCTTTGGCAATGAAGCCAACGGGTATGCAAAACTTTTTGGAATGGGTCATGGATTTTGTGAAAAACATTATTAACAGCACGATGGACTGGCAGACAGGTGGCCGATTCCTTACTTTAGGAATGACGCTCATCATGTACATTTTTGTTTCCAATATGCTTGGTTTACCATTCGCTATCGTTGTTGACCATGAGCTTTGGTGGAAATCGCCTACGGCTGATCCTACCATAACGCTGACACTGGCCATTTTAGTCGTCGGTTTATCGCATTATTACGGGATTAAATTAAAAGGCTTTTCCGCCTATGGAAGCGACTTTTTCAAGCCACTGCCGTTTTTGTTCCCGCTTAAAATTATTGAAGAGTTTGCAAACACGTTGACGCTTGGTCTTCGTCTTTACGGTAACATCTATGCTGGGGAAATTTTGCTAGGTTTGCTTGTCAGCTTGGCAACTAGCGGAGCATTCGGCTTCATCGGGGCAATTATTCCGATGATGGCGTGGCAGGCATTCAGTATTTTTGTAGGTGCAATCCAAGCTTTTATCTTTACAATGTTAACAATGGTTTATATGGCGCATAAAGTTAGCCATGACCATTAAAAATAAATGACTTCATCACAATGTTTGTGTAAAAAATTATTTTTAAACAAATAAAGGAGGACTTTATTCATGAATTTATTAGCAGCTGCAATTGCAATTAGTTTAGCGGCACTTGGTGCTAGTATTGGTAACGGACTTATCGTATCTCGTACATTAGAAGGTATTGCTCGTCAACCTGAGGCGCGCGGTATGCTTCTAACTACTATGTTTATCGGGGTTGCGTTGGTTGAGGCGATTCCGATTATCGCGGTTGTTATTGCATTTATGGCTTTTGGTGCGTAATTTGAAAATTTCAAAAGAGCCTTGCCTAGATTGGTGTTGAAAAAGGCTTTTTAGAAATCGACATGCAATCAATTTGCGTGAAGTCCGAATCGAAAGGACAGCAAGTGAAAAAGAGGAAATGGCGAAGTTATTTAAGCATCTTCGCCATTCCTTTATGTTGTGAATGGTAAAAGAGTCCCAATATAGCCGGTAGTTGGAAAACGGAAGTTTTGAAGGGAGTGAAACGAAGCCGTGTTAACAGTTGAATTTGCCCTCGGAGCTGGAGGCTTCGCAGCAGGAGATATGCTCGTTCAGCTCGTTGTATTTTTAGTTTTGTTAGCATTGCTCAAAAAATATGCTTTTGGTCCGCTTATGGGCATTATGAAACAGAGGGAAGAATTTATTGCAAATGAAATAAATGCTGCGGAAGAAAAGCATGCGGAAGCCAAAAAGCTTGCCGAAGAGCAGCGTGAGCTATTAAAGCAAGCCCGCATCGAAGCACAGGAGCTTGTTGAAAATGCGAAAAAACTCGGCGAACAGCAAAAAGAAGATATCATCCAAGCGGCTCGTGCGGAGGCAGAAAGACTGAAAGAAGCAGCCAAGAAAGAAATCGAACACGAAAAAGAGCAAGCTGTTGCTGAATTGCGTAATCAAGTGGCATCATTATCCGTTCTTATTGCTTCTAAAGTGATTGAAAAAGAATTGAATGAAGCTGAGCAAGAGAAGCTGATCAATGATTATATTAAAGAGGTAGGAGAACAGTTATGATTGGCGGAGTGGCAAAGCGCTATGCGTCAGCTCTTTTTCAAATTGCAAAGGAAAAAAATCAAGTGAAGCAGTTTGAAGAAGAATTGCGGATTGTAAAGCAGGTGTTTATTGAAAATCAAAAATTGCTGCAAATTTTAGAGCATCCGAAGGTGTTGCTCGAAAATAAAAAATCATTGGTCAATGAAGCGTTTTCTTCATTGAGTGCTGAAATTATCAATACTCTTCTTCTGCTTATCGATCGCCATCGCATCCGCTTAGTTCCTGAACTTGTAGATAACTTTGTGGAGCTTGCAAATGAAGAACAGCAAACAGCAGAAGCAACGGTTTACTCCGTCCGTCCGTTGAAGGATGAAGAAAAGCAGGCTCTTTCAGAAGTATTTGCGCAAAAGGTCGGAAAAAAATCGCTTAAAATCACAAACGTCATTGATCAGAACTTAATTGGCGGACTGAAACTTCAAATCGGCAATCGTATTTTTGACGGTAGCATCAAGAGTAAGCTCGAACGAATCGGGCGGAATTTAGCGAAAAGTTCGTAGATAGGGGTGAAACTCATGAGCATCAAAGCTGAAGAAATTAGTGCACTGATAAAAAAGCAAATTGAAAACTATCAGTCTGAAATAGAAGTTAGCGATGTCGGCACAGTTATTCAAGTAGGTGACGGGATCGCACGTGCTCATGGCCTCGACAATGTCATGGCCGGTGAGCTTGTCGAATTTTCAAACGGCGTTATGGGATTAGCCCAAAACCTTGAAGAAAATAACGTCGGTATTGTTATTTTAGGCCCTTTTAAAGACATTCGTGAAGGCGATGAAGTGAGAAGAACAGGACGGATTATGGAAGTTCCTGTTGGAGAAGAGCTGATCGGCCGCGTTGTAAATCCGCTTGGACAACCAGTGGACGGGTTAGGCCCGATTGAAACAACAAAAACACGTCCGATTGAAAGCCCTGCCCCAGGCGTCATGGACCGGAAATCTGTTCATGAACCGCTGCAAACGGGTATTAAAGCGATCGACGCTCTTATCCCAATTGGCCGCGGACAACGCGAGCTCATCATCGGTGACCGTCAAACAGGTAAAACACAAATTGCGATCGACACAATCATTAACCAAAAAGAAGAAAACATGATTTGTATTTATGTTGCGATCGGACAAAAAGAATCAACAGTTCGAAATGTTGTTGAAACACTCCGTAAACACGGTGCATTAGATTATACGATCGTTGTAACGGCATCTGCGTCTCAACCGGCTCCATTGCTTTATTTGGCCCCATATGCCGGTGTATCTATGGGCGAATATTTTATGTACCAAGGAAAACATGTCCTTATCGTATATGATGATCTTTCAAAGCAAGCTGCCGCTTACCGTGAGCTTTCTCTATTACTACGCCGTCCACCTGGACGTGAAGCGTTCCCTGGGGATGTCTTTTACTTGCACTCCCGTCTATTGGAACGCGCAGCAAAACTTAGCGATGCAAAAGGCGGCGGATCTTTGACGGCATTACCATTTGTTGAAACACAGGCTGGCGACATCTCAGCGTACATTCCTACGAACGTAATTTCCATTACAGACGGACAAATTTTCTTGCAATCTGACTTATTCTTCTCAGGTGTGCGCCCTGCGGTAAACGCCGGATTGTCCGTTTCCCGCGTCGGCGGTGCAGCGCAAATCAAAGCGATGAAAAAAGTTTCGGGTACGCTTCGGTTAGACCTTGCAGCATACAGAGAGCTTGAAGCATTCGCTCAATTCGGTTCTGATCTAGATAAAGCAACTCAGGCGAAGTTAAACCGTGGTATGCGTACAGTTGAAGTATTGAAGCAAGGCATCAACAAGCCGATCCCAGTTGAAAAACAAGTTATGATCCTTTACACCTTAACAAAAGGATTTTTAGATGATATTCCTGTTGAGGATATTCGCCGCTTTGAAGAAGAATTTTATGCTTATTTAGATCAAAATGAAAAAGAGCTTCTTGAAGAAATCCGTTCGACAGGAAATCTGCCTGAAGACGAGAAAATGGAAAAAGCCATCAAAGGATTCAAAAAAACTTTTGCAGTTTCTGAATAAAGAACGATAAGGCTGTGAAAATACGGGGATTCTTTTCACAGCCGTTTTCAAAACATGATCGGCTATTTTTCAAAAAGGTGGTGAGAACCTTTGGCATCGTTGCGCGATATTAAAACACGCATCAATTCGACGAAGAAGACAAGCCAAATTACAAAGGCGATGGAGATGGTTTCAGCTTCGAAGCTGAATCGGGCGGAAACCAGCGCCAAGTCATTTGTGCCTTACATGGAGAAAATTCAAGAAGTTGTGGCAAACATCGCCCTTGGGAGTACGGACGTAAGCCACCCGATGCTTGAAAAGCGTCCGGTCAAAAAGACAGGATACGTTGTCATTACATCGGATCGCGGGCTTGCCGGTGCGTTTAACAGCAACGTGCTGCGCGCTGTTTATCAAACGATTCAAGAACGGCATCGTTCGACGGATGAATATGCCGTGATTGCCATCGGAAAAGTCGGCCGCGATTTTTTCAAAAAACGCGGTATGCCTGTCGTTGAAGAAATTGTCGGATTAGGCGATGATATAAACTTTTCGGATATTAAAGAAATTGCTTCCAATACAGTCAAGCTGTTCGAGGATGGAAAAGTAGATGAAATTTATATGTTCTACAACCATTATGTCAGCGCCATCCAGCAGGAAGTAACGGAGAAAAAGCTGCTGCCGCTTTCGGACATCGCTGCGAATAAAAAAATGACGTCTTATGAATTTGAACCGTCTCAGGAAGACATTTTGGCAGTGCTTTTGCCGCAATATGCTGAAAGTTTAATTTACGGCGCCTTGCTTGACAGCAAAGCAAGCGAACATGCTGCGAGAATGACGGCAATGAAGAATGCAACAGACAACGCAAAGGAACTGATCAATACGCTGACTCTTTCCTACAACAGAGCTCGTCAGGCAGCGATTACGCAAGAAATTACAGAAATTGTTGGCGGGGCATCAGCGCTTGAATAGATCACTGAAACAGTACGTTAGGAGGGAAACAGGAACATGAAAGGACGCGTAGTTCAAGTAATGGGTCCGGTAGTGGACGTAAAGTTTGAAAGCGGACATTTGCCGGAAATTTATAACGCCCTAAAAATTTCACATAAAGCGCGCAATGAAAACGAGGTAGACATTGATTTAACGTTGGAAGTAGCGCTACATTTAGGGGATGACACCGTTCGGACAATCGCTATGGCTTCAACGGACGGCGTAACGCGCGGAATGGAAGTCGAAGACTTAGGCGCTCCAATCTCCGTGCCAGTTGGAGATGTCACATTAGGACGGGTATTCAATGTGTTAGGGGATCATATTGACCTTGGAGACCCGATTCCAGCGGAAGCGCGCCGGGATCCAATTCATAAGCCTGCTCCGAAATTTGAACAGCTGTCAACACAAGTTGAAATTTTGGAAACAGGAATCAAAGTTGTTGACTTGCTTGCTCCATATATTAAAGGTGGAAAAATCGGCTTGTTCGGCGGTGCAGGAGTTGGAAAAACAGTTTTAATCCAAGAGCTGATCAATAACATTGCACAAGAGCACGGCGGTATTTCCGTATTTGCTGGAGTTGGGGAGCGTACTCGTGAAGGAAACGATCTATACTTTGAAATGAAAGACTCCGGCGTTATCAGCAAAACAGCAATGGTGTTCGGACAAATGAACGAGCCGCCTGGAGCGCGTATGCGCGTTGCATTAACAGGTCTGACAATGGCTGAATATTTCCGTGATGAGCAAGGGCAAGACGTTCTCTTCTTCATCGACAACATCTTCCGCTTTACACAAGCTGGTTCCGAAGTATCTGCGTTGCTTGGACGCATGCCTTCTGCTGTTGGATACCAACCGACGCTTGCGACAGAAATGGGACAATTGCAGGAGCGGATTACATCAACAAACGTAGGTTCTGTTACATCGATTCAGGCCATTTACGTGCCTGCTGACGACTATACAGACCCTGCTCCGGCTACAACATTCGCACACTTAGATGCGACAACAAACCTTGACCGTAAGCTGTCAGAGATGGGTATTTATCCAGCGGTGGATCCACTTGCTTCAACGTCACGTGCATTGGCTCCGGAAATCGTCGGTGAAGAGCATTACAACGTTGCCCGCCAAGTTCAGGCAACATTGCAAAGATATAGAGAGTTGCAAGATATTATTGCAATCCTTGGTATGGACGAGCTTTCAGATGAAGATAAGCTAGTTGTACATCGTGCTAGAAGAATCCAATTCTTCTTATCACAAAACTTCCACGTTGCTGAGCAGTTTACAGGACAGCCTGGTTCATATGTGCCTGTAAAAGAAACTGTACGTGGATTTAAAGAAATTCTTGAAGGTAAGTACGACCACATTCCTGAAGATGCGTTCCGCTTAGTGGGCACAATTGAAGATGTCCTTGAAAAAGCGAAGCAAATGGGCGTTGAAGTATAATATTTTGGGACCCTAGGAGGAACTGAATATGAAGACCGTACAAGTCAGTGTCGTCACTCCCGATGGCCCAGTTTATGATGCGGATATAGAATTGGTCAGCGCCAAAGCTCAAAGCGGCGAGCTTGGAATCTTGCCTGGTCATATTCCAATGGTTGCGCCGCTTGCAATTGGCGCAGTTCGGCTGAAAAAAGGAAATAATACAGAACTCGTGGCTGTCAGCGGAGGTTTTTTGGAAGTTCGCCCTGATAAAGTCACGATCTTGGCACAAGCAGCTGAAAGAGCTGAAGATATCGATGTTGCCCGCGCGGAAGCTGCAAAGAAACGTGCTGAGGAACGCTTGCAGCGCAAAGGTCAAGGGCAGGAAGACATAGATTTTAAACGTGCTGAGCTGGCGCTGCAACGTGCCATCAATCGTATTAACGTGGCGAAGAAGAACTTCTAATTTCTCATTTAAGACGTCCCGGCGTTTAAGTTCGGGCCGTCTTTTTTGAAAAAACTAAGAAATCATGATCATGGCTATTTTGCAATGTTGGCTCTAGCCTGGATGCAAAAAATCGGCAACTTACTTTTATTGACAGCAAAAAATGGACAACATGTAATCGCATCATTCAACTCTAAAACTGCAAATCCAAAAATAACGAATTGACCTCCTATCTACATTCCACATCAATGAATGCTTCATTTATAAGAAATAACAACATGAAAAAACTGCCTAACCATTGTTTTTCACAAAATCAAATAAAAAGTGTGCATGAATAGGAAAGATTTTTATATAATAAAGTGGGTTTGTGAAACAAGAAAGGAAGATTTCGGAAGGAGGAGTAATGTGGCGGGGCTAGGCCAGCAGGCGCTCATTAGCATCATAGTAAATTTAGTATTTATTTTTCTAACTTGGCGGGCTTTACAGGCTCTTCAAATTGAAAAAATCATTCGTAAAGGAAGAGTTGTCGAGACAAGGCTTTTGCTCATTTTATTGACCATCGCCATTGCGTCATCAGTGAGCAATTTTTTCTTGAACTATTTTTTTTGGTCACAGCAGCTGCAATATCTTTTTTAAACATGTCGAGGGACAATGAATACATAAAGGCTGTTGTCTAATCTTGACGACTTTTTCCACGTATGCCAAAACCCTTTCCGGCAACACTTTTAATAAGGAAAGGGTGATGGCGGTGAAAAATTTATATTTTGTCTTTATTTTCATATTTTTATTCGGTTTTCTTTTGTCAGCTTGGCACACAGAACGAACGAATGCTGAAAGACACGATATTCATGTAGTGGAAATCGTGGAGCAATTTCATCAACAAAACATAGATGTGGCAGAATGGTCAATTTTTGCAAAATTTTCTTTTTCTCAAAAAAGCAAAAAAGTGAAACGAATCTACACACAGTTTCGTCAATTTAATTGGTCTTACTTGGAAAGTGGTAATTTTGAAAAGTGGACCGGCACTTATTACAACAGCGATAAGCAGATCACTGAAACATTGCAAATTATTAAACCTCATGCAAAAGCAAGCCCGAAAATTCAAGTTATATATGATGCAACAGGGAAACGTTGGAATGGCCGTGCATGGATGAAGCTGGAGCGCTATTTTAACCGTCACATTTTCGACAAAATTCCTGGAAATCCTACATTTTTCACTTGTGTCAAAGGCTATACAGATGATAAGATGAAAGGTGTTTTGTTTTTTGAGGCAAATAACCTTTTAAAAAGGTTTCATGCAAAACCGGTGGAAAGCTTAAACGAGCAACGCTTCGTTTCCATATCCGGTTTTACAAACGATTGGGATCATTCTATTGAAACGAAAAATGGAAAGATGAACATTCAAATTTCGCTCAGAAGTGCAGGAATGGGCGAAAGAACTACTGTAACAGTAGGAACACCTATTATTACAACTGAATATTAATATAGAGAAAATGGGACGCGGAGGGGAATACCTTGGAAAAAATCATCGTCCGCGGCGGTCGAAAGTTAAACGGTACAGTAAAGATCGAAGGAGCTAAAAATGCCGTTTTACCTGTCATCGCTGCATCTTTATTAGCTAGTGAAGGAAAGAGTGAAATTTGTGATGTTCCTAAGCTCTCCGATGTTTACACGATAAACGAAGTTCTCCGCTATCTCGGAGCAGAGGTTCGTTTTGATGGTAATCAAGTAGTTGTCGATGCATGCGGAGAGCTTTTAACGGAAGCATCATTTGAATATGTTAGAAAAATGCGTGCATCTGTGCTTGTTATGGGACCTCTTCTTGCCCGCAAAGGCCGTGCACGTGTTGCTTTGCCGGGAGGATGTGCCATCGGATCCCGTCCGATTGATCAGCACTTGAAAGGCTTCGAAGCGATGGGTGCAACGATAAAAGTCGGCAACGGCTTTATTGACGCAGAAGTGAATGGCAGACTTCGCGGAGCCAAAATTTATTTGGATTTCCCAAGTGTCGGCGCAACAGAAAACATTATGATGGCAGCCGCACTTGCAGAAGGAACAACTGTAATCGAAAACTGTGCAAAGGAGCCTGAAATTGTCGATCTTGCGAATTTTATAAACAAAATGGGCGGAAATGTCCGTGGCGCAGGCACTGGTACTATCAGAATTGAAGGTGTAGATTCCTTGCACGGTGCAAAGCATTTAATTATTCCAGATCGTATTGAAGCAGGAACATTTATGGTTGCTGCTGCCATTACGAAAGGGAATGTCCTTGTAAAAGGAGCAGTTCCGGAGCATTTGACATCATTAATTGCGAAAATGGAAGAAATGGGCGTAACCATTATCGAGGAAGAAGAAGGCATTCGTGTCATTGGTCCGGAAACATTGAAGGCAGTGGATATTAAAACAATGCCTCATCCAGGTTTTCCTACTGACATGCAGTCTCAGATGATGGCCCTGCTGCTTCAGGCAAACGGAACTAGCGTAATTACCGAAACGGTATTTGAAAACCGCTTTATGCACGTAGAAGAATTTCGTCGTATGAACGGAGATATTAAAATCGAAGGCCGCTCTTGTATCATCAACGGTCCTGTAAAGCTTCAAGGTGCAGAAGTAACGGCAACCGATTTAAGAGCGGCGGCTGCATTAATTTTAGCCGGGCTTGCTGCAGAAGGGTATACACGGGTTACGGAGCTGAAGCATTTAGATCGCGGCTACGTCCGTTTTCATGAGAAGTTAAAAGAACTTGGCGCATATATTGAACGCGTCAATGATGAAGCAGACATCCCGGCAATTGAACAACAAGCCGTTGCAACGAATTTAAATGCATAATTTCACAAAAGAAGCTAGCCTCTTTTAGGAGATGCTAGCTTCTTTTTCGTATTACCCGCTTATTTTTTTCATATTTTTTCGTTTTATACTTAAAACTCCCCCTGCAAACAGCATCTCCGATTTCAGTCATAAAAGGTTGTCCTTCCCCATAAACTTTACTGAAGTCAGCGATAAAAGAAATGGGGGCTGTAATATGAAACGAGTGAAACCGTTCTTTCTTTTTTTTGCAGCAATATTTTTCATTATTTTGATGGTGCCAAGTTTGCTGGTAGCCCCGTTTGCCGAAAAGACGAAAGCTACGCTTGGCGAGGAACTAGCCGAGAAGAAAACAACGGATGTGCTACAAAAGGAATCAAAAGTTTCTGTACCGATTTATCGTTCCCAAGAAAAAAAAATTGATGAAGTTCCGCTTGAAGAATATGTGGTTGGTGTTGTCGCCGCCGAGATGCCCGCAGAATTTGAAAAAGAAGCGTTAAAGGCTCAAGCTTTAGCTGCTAGAACGTACATCGTGAAAGAGCTGTTTACGGGCCAAAATGTCGGCTCTCCCAAAGGAGCGGTAGTCACGGATACTGAGCTCCATCAAGTTTATAAAAATGAAGAAGAATTAAGGAGAATTTGGAAAAAAGATTTTGATTGGAAAATAAAAAAGATTAAAGAAGCTGTTGCCGAAACAAGAGGCCAAATTTTAACGTATGACGACAAGCCGATTGATGCTTCTTTTTTTTCAACGAGTAATGGATATACGGAAAATTCGGAGGCCATTTGGCCGAACGCCCTTCCTTATTTAAAAAGCGTGGAAAGCCCTTGGGATGAGAAATCGGAAAAATTTCTCGCCAGAGAGGTATTCACCGTTCAAGAGTTTGAACAAAAATTAGGGATTAAAATAGGGAAAGGCAATTCAATTGGAAAAATTATCGAAAGGACGCCAGGACACAGGGTCGCTCTAGTCGAAATTAACGGGAAAAAGTTTACTGGAAGAGAAATAAGAGAAAAGCTAGGTCTAAGGTCAACGGATTTTTCGTGGACATTGAAAGGCGACCAAATTATTGTTACGACAAAAGGATACGGACACGGAGTCGGCATGAGTCAGTACGGTGCCAATTTTATGGCGCAGGAAGGGAAAAATTATAAAGAGATTGTCTCACATTACTACCAGGGAATTGAAATTTCGCAAGCCAACCCGTTTTTATCAAAATATATGGCGAAAAAATAAAAAATCGGTGCGTTTTGTGAGAAAATCGGTAATCGGTGTTCTCACATTTGTTTCTTTAGGGCTACCGCTGATAGTGCCATTAAGCTGCCAACTTCATTTCGAACTAAATGAAATATTGATCGATTCGATAAATTCTTTTTTAGAGGGGCTGTCCAGAAAGTCAAATCCCCATTGAAAACAAAAATCATAAACACCGATATATCAACGTTTCTAAAATATTCATGGGGGCGTCAATAAGCCGTAAAAACGACTTATTAGACACCCCCTCTTTTTAATGCTGCTAATTTGCAAAAAAACGTTTTCAGCTTCGATTCGTCTTTTTGGAAATAAAAGATTTTGACGATATAGTAGGATACGAAAACACCGATTGTATCTTTAATAAGATCAATGATTGTCGCAGATCTTGAAGGAACGAAATATTGATGAATTTCATCACACAGCCCGTAAAAAACAGCGATCATCGCTGAGGCGAAACTTAATTTTTCTGTAAGCTTTTCATGGACAGCGAAGGCGAAAATGAAAAGCCAATAAAGAATTCCGAACTCAATGAGATGAAGCGACTCTTTCAATAAATGGTCGAACGAAAACGGCGTTTTGACGAAAGTGTCAGCTGGATAGCTAGATAAGATCCAAATGACCGCCATATACATAATCGGTAAAATACTGATTACATATACCGCAAACTTCTTCATGATCCAAACTCCTTCAAATATTTTTCAACAATATGCATAGAAAAAAACAAATAGCAAAAAATAAAAGAAAAAATTTTATTTTGATGTATAGATTCTCTCAAACTTGTTCACAATGGTTGCTGAGGTGATGAACAATGAGAGAGGAAGAAAAGAAACGTACTTCTCAAGGCTCGAAGTTCCAACAGTTTTTCAGAAAAAAATGGGTTTTTCCTGCTATTTATTTAGTCAGTGCAGCCGTTATTTTAACAGCCGTTTTATGGTATCAAGCAATCCGCAACAATGATGCAAACGATTTATCAACGGACGATGGTACAGACGTTTCCTATAATGAAGAACAATCGGTGGAAGTAAATCAATCCGTCGAAAACTTCAAAATGCCGGCCATCGATCCTGATGCTGTGAAGGTAGTAACAAACTTTTATGACTTTAATGCTTCAGAAAAAGAACAAGAAACGGCACTTGTCTTCCATAATAACACATACCATCCAAACCAAGGTATCGATATCGCATCAAATGATGGAAAAGCATTTGAAGTCACTGCATCTTTAAGCGGAACGGTTGCAAAAGCTGAAAAAGATTCTCTTTTAGGATATGTCGTAGAAATTGAACATGAAAACGGTGTAAAAACCATTTACCAATCGCTTGCCGATACGAAAGTACAGACCGGCGACAAAGTTAAACAAGGAGAAATTATCGGACAAGCTGGGAAAAACCAATTCAATAAAGACGCTGGCGTCCATGTTCACTTTGAAATCCGCAAAGACGGTAAAGCCTACAATCCATTAAACTACATGGACGAGCCGTTAACAAGTTTAACTGAAAAATCTGTTGAAGAGCCTTCTGACGGGGCAGCACAAAAAGAAGATAATAAAGATGGAGAGGAAGCTACTTCAGACGAAACAGCCCCATCAGATGAAACTCAGCCTGATGAAGAACAATCTCAGTCAAAGGAAAATTCAGAACAAGAAAAATCTGATAATTCTACAACTAAACCTTAACTAATACAATCCTACTCAAACGAGTAGGTTTTTTTTTGTCTAAATCATATCTGGTAAAAATTAAATGAGCATAGGCTGCTGAATTTTTCATAAAGAACAGACCGAAAAATTTTTCATAAACGGTACAAGAAACAACGTACGGTAAGGTGCAAGCGAGAAAGAGGCTTGCCGAAGCATTTTTTCAAAACATAATGTGAAGCGATCGAAAATTCACTTTATTCCATATATAATAGAATCAATCTAAGCAAGAGAAAGGAAGAAGCACGTGGAAAATATTCTCTTTCGAGATGCAACGATACATGACTTGCCTAAAATCGTCTCGATCTACAATTCAACGATCCCAAGCCGGATGGTGACAGCTGATACTGAACCTATTTCAGTGGAAGACCGCATACAGTGGTTTCATGAGCACAATCCAAAAACGAGACCGTTGTGGATGATCGAGCAGGATGGGAAGGTAGCTGGCTGGCTCAGCTTCCAATCTTTTTATGGAAGGCCTGCATATAACGGAACCGCGGAAATTAGCATTTACATTGATGAACAGTACCGGGGAAAACAAATCGGCGATTTTGCCTTGAAGATCGCTATAGAAAAGGCTCCAAGCCTCCAAATAAAAAATTTGCTTGGCTTTATTTTCAAGCACAACATCCCGAGCTTAAAGCTGTTTTACAAAAATGGATTCCGAGATTGGGGGCACTTTCCCCGTGTGGCGGTACTGGACGGTGTTGAGCGAGATTTAGTGATAGTGGGGAAACGTGTAGCCGATTGAACGTATTAACAGTGTCTCCGCTCGCAATATAGTATTTTAGCTTCTTTTTCATTCGCCAGTTGAGAAAAAAGCGTCTTTTTAGCAAACTGCAATCCTTTTTTAGGATAGACATGATTGTTCGACTGTTTAAATTTGTTTGAATCTATAGACTGATGTTGAGTTTTCCTGCGGAAAATTGTTCGCTGCATGATTATGGGCGATCCTGTTTTCTGGCAGTTTGTGCAGCGAAAGAAATTCAATCAGATCTGCCATCTGCGAGTATGTATAATTTAATTGCGTACCAGAGTATTAAATAAATGTTTGCTTCCATTGAGTGATCGGGGCTTTTTTATGCCGATTTCTTTTTGATACGAACGCTTCGATTAACGGTTTATGTGGACTGGAAAACTTGCTTAACAGCAGCAATCCACCAGTGCTGAAAAAAACATCCGCAGCAGCCGTTTTGGCCGGATTGACAAGCTTTACACAGAAGCAGCAAAAGTAAGTGTTTTGCTGCGTAAAAGCACTTTTTCAAAAGGAGGGTGGAAAACGGTGGAATTTTCGATTCAACCGCTTGGTGATACAGGAATCATCATTCAATTTGGTACGGAGATTTCCGAAGCAATTTATCAACAAATCCGTCAATATGTATATTGGCTGGAACAAAGCTGCATTGAAGGAATAGTCGAATGGGTTCCTGCTTACACCACCCTTGCTGTTTTTTATCGACCAAATATTATTTCGTACGATGAACTTTCTCAAAAGCTTTTAAAAATTGGAGAAAAGATAGAAAGCATGCCAGTGCCGGATCCAATAGTCATTGAAATTCCGACATTATATGGCAAGGAGGCAGGGCCAGATATTCAGTTTGTTGCTGAAACGAATGGATTGTCGGAAGAAGAAGTAGTGAAGATTCATTCATCCTCCGATTATTTGATTTATATGATTGGGTTTGTTCCAGGTTTTCCATATTTAGGCGGAATGGACAAAAGAATTGCGGCGCCGAGGAAAAAGACACCCAGATCTAGAATTCCTGCCGGTTCAATCGGAATTGCCGGGGAGCAAACAGGGATTTATCCTTTGGAAACACCGGGAGGCTGGCAAATCATCGGGAGAACACCTGTCAAATTGTATGATCCGCAGAAACAAGATCCAATATTGCTAAAAGCCGGTGATTACATCCGATTTGTCCCCATTACGGAAAGAGAATATGAAAAAATTGAACAGCAGGTGCTAAAGGGTTCATATAAAGTGGTCAAATATAAAAAGGAGGCGGCAGAAACATGATATCTGTTGACTTAAACAGCGATTTAGGGGAAAGCTTCGGCCATTTTAAAATTGGCAATGATGAAGAACTGCTTCGCTGTATTTCTTCAGCCAACATTGCTTGTGGATTTCATGCCGGCGACCATAATGTCATGATGCGGACTGTAGAGCTTGCGAAAAAGTTTGATGTGGCGATAGGCGCTCATCCAGGGTTGAACGATTTAGCCGGATTCGGACGAAGGGAGTTGAAAGTATCTCCTGAGGAAGTCTACAATATGGTCGTTTATCAAATTGGAGCTTTGCAGGCTGTGGCGGCATCAAAAGGGATGAAGCTGAACCATGTGAAGCCCCACGGCGCTCTATACAATATGGCTGAAAAAGACAAGGCGTTAGCGGAGGCGATTGCTCAAGCAGTAAAAGATGTTGACGAGTCGCTTATCCTATATGGACTCTCAGGAGGCGTCCTTTGCCGTGCGGGGGAAAAGATCGGGCTTACGGTCGCGCATGAAGTCTTTGCCGACAGAACGTATCAGCCTGACGGAACATTAACTTCAAGATCAGAAAAAAATGCAATCATACACGATCTAGAGGAAGCGGTAGAAAGAGTTCTCCGTATGGTGAAGGAGGGAAAAGTAGCGGCAATAAACGGGCATGACATTCCCATTCAAGCTGATACAATCTGCATCCATGGCGACGGTCCAAAGGCATTAGCAATTGCTGAAGCTTTAAAAAGCAAACTGGAAGAAGAAAATATTCGTATTGTCAATCCGGGAGCGAAAAAAGATGAAAGAAATATTGTTAGTTGAAAAGCCTGGTTTGTTAACGACTGTTCAAGATTTAGGAAGAACGGGCTATCAGCAATACGGAGTTGTTGTTGCCGGCGCTATGGATTCGTTTTCCATGCAAATCGCAAATCTTTTAGTCGGCAACCGAAAAGATGAAGCGGTGCTGGAGGCAACAATCGCAGGTCCTTCCTTAAGGGCCGTCCGTGATATTGTGATTGCGATATGCGGAGGCGATCTAGCGGCAAAAATCAATGGGAAAGACGCTCCGTTATGGAAAAGCGTGCTGCTGAAAAAGGGAGATCAGCTTTCTTTTACCGGTTTAAAAAGCGGAGCGAGAGCCTATATCGCAATCGCAGGCGGAATTAGCGTCCCTAAGGTCATGGGAAGCAAATCAACGTACTTAAAAGCGGGAATAGGAGGATTAAATGGAAGAGCCCTTCAAAAAGGGGATGTAATCATGGGTTCAGATGCTGTAAAAACAAGCACGATTGGCCGAATGTTATCCCCTTCCCTTATCCCGAAATACGAAAAGCACATGACCATTCGCATTGTCCCGGGTCCACATGAAGAGGCGTTTACAAAAGAAGGAATCGATACTTTTTTTTCTTCTGTATATGAAGTCACACCGCAATCGGACAGAATGGGTTATCGGCTGAAAGGGCCGAAAATTTCTCATAGAAAGCCTGCCGACATTTTGTCGGAAGCTGCTCCCCTTGGCGGAATTCAAATACCTGCTGACGGACAGCCGATCATTTTAATGGCTGATCGGCAAACAACGGGCGGATATACGAGAATCGGAACAGTCATTACAGTGGATTTGATGTACGTTGCTCAAGCAGTGCCAGGGGCAAAGATTCGCTTTCAGCCGGTTTCCGTTCAAGAGGCTCAAAAGCTTTATTTTGAGCAGATGCGCATCATACGCCAAATTTCAGTCGGAGCTGGCATATATGATGAATAAACGAAAGTTGGAAAGTGAACATGTAGGATCATTGAACGAAATTTTATTAAATAGACCCGATAAGGTCTGAACAATTTCGGTATCTGCGCTAATAAAAGCCTGAACAAGTCAAATATTTTAGGAACATAAAAAAGCAAGAGAGAACTTGTCCACATTGCCGAAGAGCTCATCAAACATGTTTTTCTGTTTTGTCATAAGAATCAAACCATTCTCCATTTCTCGACATCTGTTCCAAAAAGGAGCAGATGTTTTCTTTTTTTCACTGGAATTATACATATTTCCCGGAAAATGATTGGCGCATATCGTCGAAAAACTAATCAATGAAAAGTGTCGAAACATGCCCTCGACTTTAAGTGGAAAATAAATTTTCATAAATCCCTTGTCCTTCTTGACTTTTCAAGAATATATCTTCACCCAAGCTAATAAAATGTTACAAACCTAACAAGAGAGTGTTTGAGGTGAGGGATCGTGGAGATAGATGATCAATACAGCAAAAATGGCAACTTTAGATTCTACATCATGTATATAGCTGTATACACTGTGCATGCGAATCTCATTTC
This sequence comes from Aeribacillus sp. FSL K6-8394, assembly GCF_038008865.1. NCBI lineage: Bacteria > Bacillati > Bacillota > Bacilli > Caryophanales > Bacillaceae > Aeribacillus > Aeribacillus sp. FSL K6-8394. The sequence continues at coordinate 2,510,303 of NZ_JBBPAA010000001.1, read as the reverse complement.
ACACTTCTCACATCCACATTAGGGAGGTCGAGTGGTGTGCACGATTACATCAAAGAACGCACAATCAAGATTGGAAAGTATATCGTGGAGACGAAAAAAACTGTTCGTGTAATCGCGAAAGAGTTTGGCGTTTCCAAGAGTACTGTCCATAAAGATTTAACGGAAAGGCTGCCGGAGATAAATCCTGATTTAGCAAACGAAGTAAAGAAAATACTAGATTATCATAAATCGATTCGCCATCTTCGTGGCGGAGAAGCAACAAAATTAAAATATAAAAAAGAAGAACAGCAAAAAGAACCGATAAAACGATGATGATTCTCGACGCCAACCGACAAAACTCTCCGAAAATCTTGTCTTTTTTTACAAAATCATACTTTTTATGCAATTATATGATACAATAAGAAATTAGGATATTAGTTGGAGAGATGATGATTGGCAAGGGAGGATCATAGTAATATGTTTTCAAAAGATGTAGGAATCGACCTAGGAACAGCAAATGTGCTGATTCATGTAAAGGGCAGAGGCATTGTGTTAAATGAGCCTTCTGTTGTGGCGCTTGACCGCAACAACGGAAAGGTGTTAGCGGTTGGCGAGGAAGCGAGACGTATGGTTGGCCGTACACCTGGCAATATTGTTGCCATACGCCCGCTGAAGGATGGTGTCATCGCAGATTTTGATATTACAGAAACAATGCTCAAACATTTTTTGAATAAGTTAAATGTCAAAGGCATTATATCAAAGCCGCGGATTTTAATTTGCTGCCCGACAAACATTACTTCAGTGGAGCGGAAAGCGATCCGAGAGGCAGCTGAAAAATGCGGCGGCAAGCAAGTCTTTTTAGAGGAAGAACCAAAAGTAGCTGCAATTGGCGCTGGGATGGAGATTTTCCAGCCTAGTGGAAACATGGTGGTGGATATTGGCGGCGGGACGACGGACATAGCTGTACTATCCATGGGTGATATCGTTACCGCCTCGTCCTTGAAAGTGGCTGGAGACAAATTTGATCTTGAAATTTTAAATTATATTAAACGGGAGTATAAGCTTCTGATCGGTGAACGAACTGCAGAAGATATTAAAGTGAAAGCGGCAACAGTATTTCCAGGTGCACGCGACGAAGAAATCGATATTCGGGGTCGTGATATGGTCACAGGACTGCCTCGGACGATCACTATTAGGTCGAAAGAAATCGAGCAAGCATTAAAAGAACCTGTCGAAGCCATTATTCAAGCAGCTAAAAATGTGTTGGAGCGCACACCTCCTGAGCTGTCTGCAGACATCATTGACCGCGGTGTTATTTTAACAGGCGGCGGAGCACTCCTGCATGGGCTTGATCTGCTCTTGTCTGAAGAGCTGAAGGTTCCGGTTACCATAGCGGATGATCCGCTGCACTGCGTTGCTGTCGGAACAGGAATCATGCTTGAAAACATGGACAAACTGCCAAAAAGAAAGTTTATATAACAAAATCGTAGCAATAAGTTTTTTAGAAATCGGCTTTTACGCCGATTTTTTTACTTTCAAATCTGAAAGACCAATTCTTGCTTTTACATACCCATTCAGCTCCCAACATCCAAATGATATTTATCTTTATGAACAGTTTGGAAAGGAGACGGAAGATAAAAGACCTATCAGAAAATTGTGATCTTTTACCTATAAGATAATAAAAAAATTGTAATGAGAATCATCGAAAAGTCCTTTATAATATAAAATTAGGAGAACATGTCGGATTTGTTGGATGGGGTGAAAAATCATGCTTCGAGGATTCTATACAGCTGCAGCAGGAATGCTCACACAGCAGCGCCATGCGGAAATGCTTTCAAACAATATAGCCAACGCTAACACGCCGGGATATAAATCTGACCGGGCTGCAATACGGGCTTTTCCGGAAATGCTTTTGTCAAGAATTGAAACAAAAAACGGTGTGACAAATATTTCGGAAGTTGGATCTGTCAATACAGGCGTTTATATGCAAGAATTGATTCCACTATTTACCCAAGGGGATATCCGTGCAACTGATTTGCCGACTGATGTAGCTTTAGTGGAAGAAGCGGTTCCAATTCATGAAGAAACGAATTTAAAAGGCACTCTCTTTTTTGCTGTTGAAACGGGAAATGGTGAAGTGAAATATACGAGAAACGGCCACTTTACGATTGATGAGCAAGGCCGCCTGACAATGGCAGGAAACCCTGTCCTGTCTGTAGCCGGAACGCCGATTATTATTGAAGGTAACGATTTTACTATTACGCCTGAAGGAGAAGTGCTGGAAAACGGACAATACACAGGTCAAACGATCGATATTCGGTTTGAAGATGATGTCCGCAATCTTGTCAATGAAGGGAACGGCTTGTTTCGAACGGCTGACGGAACAGAGCTGCCAAGTGCAATTGGAAACGGCAATGTGCAATATGTGCTGCGCCAAGGATATATTGAACGTTCCAACGTTGATGTTGCAAGGGCTTATACGGATATGCTGACAGCCTATCGTTCTTTTGAAGCAAATCAGAAGGTGCTGCAAGCATATGACAGAAGCATGGACAAAGCAGTCAATGAAATCGGCCGCATCGGCTGACAAAGAGGTGTTGTAAATGCTCCGCTCAATGATTACAGCGACTAATACGATGAATCAGTTACAGCAGCAATTGGATGCAATCGGTCATAACTTAGCGAATATCGATACAAACGGCTATAAAAAAACGAGCACAACCTTTCACGAATTGATGAGACAAGAGCTGAACAACCAGCCGGATCTTGAAAAAGAAACAGGCAGATTGACTGATTACGGCCTTCGTCTTGGCGCCGGCGCCAGACTGGATAAACAGCTTGTCTTTCATCAAGGCGCTATTAAAACGACAGGCAGAGAGCTAGATGTTGCGCTTTTACACAAGGATCAGTTTTTACAAGTGGAAGTAGACGGCGAGGTCCGGTATACAAGAGACGGTGCTCTTTATTTATCTCCTGCAAACGATGGTACGAACCGCCTTATGCTTGTGACGAAAGACGGCTACCGAGTGCTTGATGAAAATCAAAACCCGATTTACTTGGACGGAGATATTCGAGATATTGTCATTTCTGCAAACGGGACGCTTACAGCAGCGTCACGGAATGAAGGAGAACTGCCGCAAACGGTTAATCTTGGAGTTGTCAGAGTAGATCGTCCGAGCATGATGATTTCACTCGGCAATAATATATACGGCTTACAGCAATTAGGAAACGTGCCCATCACAGATGTGCTGACGAATTTGGAAGGGGATTTGCGGACGGAAATCGGCATGCGGCAAGGGGCTCTGGAAAGCTCAAATGTCGATCTGACTCAAGAAATTACAGACTTAATGATCGCACAACGCTCCTACCAACTAAATGCTCGGTCAATCACGATCGGCGATCAAATGCTTGGACTAATCAACACCGTGAGGTAATAGAGCGATTTCTGCAATTGTGTTGAACAGTTGAAAATCGGCAAAAATTCAATTTAACAAGTTTTACCTCTAGCCTTAAACGGGTGTTCACCGTGAATATAGAAATAGGTCTTTTTGATCTTTGACCTTAAAAGAAGCTGCTGTATCAGCTTTTTAAAACTTGTTATTTTTTTAAGGGAGTTTTTATGATGGCTGCTCAGGAAAAAGTTGATATTTTAACAAGGGAAGAACGGAAAAAAGCGAAAAAAGAGGACGGAGTCAAGAGAAAAACGCGCACACGAGTCCGGCTTATTCCAATTTGGCTTCGTCTCATTTTACTTGTTTTTGGAATGGTCATCAGCATGGCAATCGGTGCGATAATCGGATATGGAGTGTTGGGGGACGGACGTCCACTAGATGCACTTAAACCGTCTACATGGCAGCACATCATAGATCTTGTTGAAAAGGACGCGTAATTCTAATATACTTGATGAAAGGCTGGGAGAATTTTCCTTCTTGTTAAGATCTTCTGCAAGACTGGTTCTAAGAAACGAGCTGATGCATTGCTCAGATGCCGGAGATCGGGAGACGAAAAAATGGGGCATAAATCGTTTATTAGAGCCATAAAAAGCTGCGGAAACAGACTATCGTTTTAATCCTTAAGGAGGCATCTTCATGTTGGATATTCAGCAAATAAAAGAGATCATACCACATCGATATCCGTTTTTGCTAGTCGATCGAGTTGTTGAATTAGAGGAAGGCAAGCGGGCGGTCGGCATCAAAAATGTCACAATTAATGAACCGTTTTTTAACGGACATTATCCGGATTATCCGGTTATGCCAGGCGTTTTGATCGTTGAAGCACTGGCTCAAGTAGGCGGCGTTGCCATGATGAAAAAAGAAGAATATAAAGGGAAGCTCCCTCTTTTTGCTGGCATTGATAAATGCCGTTTTAAAAGACAAGTACGCCCCGGGGATCAACTAAAACTGGAAGTGGAAATGATCGCACAGCGGGGTCCGATCGGAAAAGCAAAAGGAATTGCAAAGGTTGATGACGAAATCGCTTGTGAAGCTGAATTAACATTTGCTGTGAAATAAACGGGTGCCTTCAAATGGCATCTGTTTTTTATTAAATAAGCACATTAGACAGCCGCTTTTTTCATAAGTTCAAGAAGGCTGTTGTATTGACCTCGTTTTGAATGTACTTGCATCTTAAAAGATCTTCTTTCTGTATTCTCTCCCAAAATTTTCGATGTGCTCCAGTACGGTGTATTCATCTCTATATCTTCATTTTTTATTTCTTCTGATGTTGAAAATATGGCTTTCGTTTGTTTTTCCCCGATTATGAGCCCTTCTAAAGTGTTTTCTCTTACATTTCGATATGAAAATGTTGGATTGCAAAAGTTTATTTTCGAAATCGTTCTTTTACGAATATTTCTTCTTATCCTTTCTTCAATCTATGTCATCATATACTGAAGGTTGAAAAATTCAATCTGTGTTTTAGAAAAATTTGTTGAATGTGTTAAAAATACTTGGGCATGTTAAGAACGTATAACAATAAGAAAGGAGCAATCATATGAAAAAGAAATGGATGTACATGTTATTTAGCATGCTAATGGCGTTGATGGTGGTGACAGGGTGCAATACGAATGATGAGGTCCCTCCGGACAATAATGACGATACAGAAGAAAATCTAGGTCCAACAGATGAAGACAATGACGGGAATACATTAGATGAAGAATTGCCACCGGATGATGAAGAAGGTGCTGATAACAATCAAGATGATACTGCCGACGATAATAACGACGAAAACAACGAAGAACAAGAAAATCAATAATAAAGAAGGCCGTTCGTGCCTTCTATTTTTATTTTTAGGAATCAAACGAGACGAAAAAAAAATTAATTTTACCTCATAACTGATTCAAGTTAAATTGTATAAAGGTGCAAACTCTGCATAACGTTCCAACCCGAAAAATTGGAGATTATCAGAGGCCAATTATGCGCAAAGATGAGCCGGTAAATAACGACTCGCTCGTAAAGAAATCGTTGCCGCAAAACAAAAGCTTGCGGATGTGATCCGTCATGTTATGTAAAATGGGATCAGCGGAAAAAGGCATGAAATATTGTACACAAATGTGACTTGGACTAAAATAATTTCCCGACTTTTTTATCATAAAGTTGCAAGACTGTCCTTTCAATTTTTTTTAAATCGGGATTTTACTTTCGGATCATTGATTTTATGGATTGTTTTACTAAATGCCTCCAGCAGCTCTTGTCCGGATAGACCTTTTGAAATTAGTTCTCTGAGGACCATTTCTGCTTCCTGCTTGGAAGTTCGGTTATTATAGATTCTGCCGTCAAAAAGGACAGAAATATGATCCTTTAACATAGTGATCGAACGAATTTTTGCAATGATATGAGCGGGTCTATTATTTTTTTTAGTAATCGTGGCTAAAAGCTTGAGTTCATCATTATTTTGCAAATGGTGTTCAAAATAAGGACGAAACTGTTTAGAAAGAAGCGCCTCAATTAACCACGAATTTTCGCCGTCCTCTTTATTAATGATCAGCCCATCAGCAAGAGGTAAATTTTCGATGCGGTTTTCCTGATCTTTCCTCTCAACTTTCAATTCGACAAGCTTAAAGGTTTTCATGGTTCAAGGCCCCCAACTAGAGTTTATGCTTTATTATAACATAAAATAAAAAAGGCTTGACAAAAGTCAGCCTTTACTCTATTTTCAACAGTTCATGAATCATCGTAGCAACATACTGGGATAATTGCTGTTGATTATGATTCGTTTTCGCTAATTTTTTAATCGCATCGTATAAATTGGGATGTTTTATTAAAAAGTCAATTACTTCCTCCAAATGTTTTTCTGACCGATATGGTTCAAGCACTTCTGCCAACATGCTCGGGGTACCGCCTTGACCAACTAGATGATCAATGCTGATTTCGAGTGCTTCACTAATCGAAACAAGCTGCTCCAGACTAGGCTGCTGCACTCCAGTTTCCAATTTGCTGATTACTGATCTTGTCATATTCAATTTTTCGGCCAGCTGTTTCTGAGTCCATCCTTTTTCTTTTCGGAAAAATTTCATATTCATTTGAAATTTTTGCTGTGCGTTCACGATTCCACCAACTTTTCCATACCATTAAAAAATATGGTAAAGGAAAAAGAAGGCATCGTCAGATCGTAATAAGATCAATAAAATAAACGTTCAGTATTAGAACGAAATTGAAAAATGAAGAAAATACAAGAGATAAGGAGAATTTTCGACATTTTATAGGAAAAATGAACTAAAATACATATATTACAAATATTTCGTAAATATAGATGATTTTGACATTAAGGATTATACTTTTTTAAAAAGGCCTAAGGGGGGATTTGATGACGAAATATAAACTCAAAAAAATTCATATTATCCGCGGTCATGAAAATAGAACTAGAAATAAGGAATTCATGATGTTGAGGATTGGCGATTTTTCCGAAAATGAGCTTAGCTATCATTATTTTCAAATCCCGAGCGATGCGGTAATTGATGTATATTTTCAAATGGAGGATAAATTGTCAATATTGCGGGTAATGTTTGGTATGCAAGAAAAGCAGTTTTATGTTCAATTGTTTACATACGACCACACAACTCTTCGCTATAAAGAAGAAATCATCGATGAGCAAATGAAATCTTCTCCAATCTTCTCAAAGCTCTTGCAGAACATACACATCTATGGGTCGAATCATTTTTCCTTCATTGCGACAAAAAATATGAAAAATCGCGAAAATTAATAAATCGTTGTTTATTTTCGAAAAATAGCTATAGGAAAATGAGAAAATCAACGTCGTTAAAGGCGGAAAAATCTAAAAATAGACATTTTTCTATTTTTTTAACTTCAGCTACAATAAGGGTGCACATTTACGAGAAGGGAGGGATGATGTGATCAACCATGTGACGCTCGTCGGTCGATTAACGAAAGATCCTGAAATCCGCTATACAAGTGAAGGGGCTCCTGTTGCCAATATTACGCTGGCTGTGAGCCGCAACTTTCGCAATGCGGCAGGGGAAATCGACACAGATTTTGTTCATTGTACACTTTGGAGACGAACAGCTGAAAATACTGCAAATTACTGCCGGAAAGGATCGATCGTTGGCGTAATCGGAAGAATTCAAACGCGCAACTATGAAAACAGCGAGGGCAAAAAAGTTTACGTAACAGAAGTTGTTGCGGATTCCGTTCGATTTATGGGCACTCCGCCGCAAAGAATACGGGCAAGAGAGCTTTTCGATCCGGAATCCGCACCTGAACAGTCTGAGGCATAGTAAGTCTGACTTTAGAGGAAAAACAATCCTTTTCGTCCTCAGCAAAATAAGGCATGTTTGAAGTAAAGTAAGTTTGCTTTTGATTCCGCAGAAGAAACGAAAATCAATCTTATGAGAAGAAAAGTCCACCTTTTGACTCAAATCGAAAATGGACTTCCGTTAGCTAAGTCGTCCGATTTTTTTCCTTCCAGTGAAAAGAAAAAATCACAAGGCATCCCCTAAAAGCTCCCTCAACCTTTGGCCAGCCGTTTTTTTGAGGCTGGCTGTTTTGTTGAGAGGAAAGGCATTATCAGCTAATGAAAGGCAAGAGCCGTTTTTTAGAAATGACGTTTTGATCCATTTTGTTCAAATTTTTTAGAGATGAAAATGATGCTTCATTTTATAAAAGCTTCAACCGCTCCATTCTTGGCTTCCTTTTAATGTATTTATGCTGTTTCGTCGAGACTGCTTCCAGCTTCCGGTCTTTGCCTCAGCCTCATTAAAATTGATAAGACTCCCAGATATTTTTTTGTGGTGTATAGACGCCGCTGCTCACTCCCAAAAAGAGTAGTTAAAAGAGTTCTTATTTATTTGCAGCTTTTATTAATTCTTCATAAAGTTTTTCCCATTCCGGGGCATGTGCTTCCGTTTTAGAATCTTTTTTTGCCAAGAAGATTCCCTCCTTTTTTAACAGCTTAAGAATGGAATAATCCCTTTGCTTTCAAACTTTGATAAAAGAAGTCGCTAAAGTAGACACGGTCACTTTTTAAAAAGCTTTACATTTTAACACTTTATCTCTTTTTTCATTCCTCAGTCGTTTTCGATCGATGCAGACACGCTTTATCACCTTTCTTCATTCCTCAGCGTTATTAAGTCCTTCAATTCTTCTGTGGAAAGTTCGGTGATCCAATTGTCGCTTTGGATCAATTCTTCGTTTAAAGCTTGTTTCTTCTCGATCATGTCGTCGATTTTTTCTTCAATTGTGCCGGTAGTAATCAGTTTATGCACGTGGACAAACCGCTTTTGGCCGATGCGGTAGGCGCGGTCGGTTGCCTGGTTTTCAACGGCCGGGTTCCACCAGCGGTCAAAATGGATAACGTGATTGGCGGCTGTCAAATTTAATCCTGTACCTCCAGCTTTCAGCGACAAAATAAATAAGCGGCTGTCTCCTCTTTGGAACTTCTCGACGAGCTTGTCCCTTTCTGTTTTGGATAAGCTTCCGTGCAAAAATAAAACGTCTATTTTAAATGTTTTTTCAAGCAAGTTTTGCAGCATTTTTCCCATTTGAATGTATTGGGTAAAAATTAAACAGCTTTCGTCTTGATTCAAAATAGCTTCAACTAATTCAAGCAGCTTATCGATTTTATGAGACCGGCCTTGAAGAGGAGAAGAAGCCTCTTCCTTCAAATAAAGAGCGGGGTGATTGCAAATTTGTTTCAGCTTGCCCAGCATTTTTAAAATGAGCGCTTTCCGCTCGAAGCCGTCCGCTTTCATAACTTCATCAAATGTGTCTTTGACAAGCTGTTCATATAATGATGCCTGCTCGACGGTGAGCGGCACGTACTCCTTTTGTTCTTGTTTTTCCGGTAAATTCAGGGCAACATGCTCATCGCGTTTCGTTCTTCGAAGCAGAAACGGCCTGATGATGCTGCGCAGTTTTTGAATTTTGTCCGGTTTTTCCCCTTTTTCGATCGGAAGCACATATTGCTTCTGAAATTGGTGAAGGCTTCCTAAAAGACCTTTATTGATAAAATCAAAAATGGCCCAAAGCTCCGTTAGGCGATTTTCTATCGGCGTTCCTGTTAGCGCAATGCGCTGATGGCTGTTCAATTTCCGGATAGATCGCGATTGTTTCGTATGGGCGTTTTTAATATTTTGCGCTTCATCGATGCAGAGGCTGGACCAATGAACGGAAGAAAGTTCGTCAAAATCTACGTGGCTCAAGCCGTATGACGTCAAAACAATATCGGAGCCCAAAACCTTTTTTTGAAATGCTTCGCCTTTTTTCCGGTTTTGGCCGTAATGTAAATAAACGTTTAATTGAGGCGCGAATTTTTCTATTTCCTTTTGCCAATTGCCGAGCACGGACGTCGGCACGATGATCAGTGCGGGCGTTTCCGGCTTCTCCCGTTCCTTTACATATTGAAAATAAGCGATCATTTGTACTGTTTTCCCGAGCCCCATGTCATCTGCTAAACATGCGCCAAAACCGAAGCGGCGTAAAAATAACAGCCAATCCACGCCTTGTTTTTGATAAGGGCGGAGGGTTCCGGTGAAATGTTTCGGCAGGCTTACCGAAGGAATTTCCGAAAGCTCACCCAGCTGTTTCACCATTTTTTTCAATGTGCTGTTCAATTTGATTTCGATCCCAGCAAATGGACGCTCTGGCTCGTCCTCTTCTGCGTGATTTCGCCCAAATTCCTGCTCTAAAATATCAAAAATGTGGAGGCCCTCTTTTTCTGCACGCTTCAGCATTTTCTTCATCTGTTCGATCATTGACGGATCAAGCATGATCCATTTTCCCCGTATGTTAACGAGCCGCCGTTTTTGCTCAACCAGCTGCTCAAATTCTTCTTCGGTCAGCTCCACGCCGTTTGTTGCAATCCGCCAATTAAAGTCGATGAGGGAATTCATCCCGACAAACGATCTTCCTTTTGGAGCGGATTTCACATGCGCTTTTAATGCCAAGCTCGATTGCTTCACCGCCTGCCACCAAGATGGAAGGAGAATCTCGACGCCTGAATTGATGAATGTTTCGCTTGCTTCAAATAAAAAACGCCACGCCTCCTGTTCGCTTAATAGAGCTTCTCCATTTTCAAATGCAAGCCATGGGACGATTGTAGAAAATCGCTGCTGTTCACGCTCAATCGTGTCCGTATATTTCCGCCATTTAGCCGGCAGAGAGCTTTTCCCTTTGTATAAAAGCAAAGAATTTTTGTCTGTTTGATCACGCAAAAACATTTCCAGTCTCCAAATGCCGCCATCCTGTTCAGGTTCATTTAAACGAAAGCCGATTTGAAACGGCTGATCGTTTAATCGCCAGCCTATTTTCTCAAGCCAGTCCTGTTCATCAAGAAAATGCCCTTCAAATGATGTGAGCAAAGGATATGTTTCGACAAGCTGATCCCAAGCACGTTTCGCTCCTGCGCTTCTTTCCAAAAGGTCAGAAACGGCAGCGGAAAACCATGGAAGATCAATTTCCTTAACCGTGTTATCCTTCGGCTTCCAGCCCAGCTTTCCTTTTTGCCAAGATGAATAGTCAGGCATGAAGTTACCGGTCTGAACAAGCTGAAAAATCAGTTCAGCTGTTTGCGATGTCTGGTCAAGATCGCTAGAAAAGGAAATATTGAGCAAAGAGTTGACCGGTCGTTTGGCAAAAAATTCGACCGCCTGCCACGGCGAAAGCAGAATACAATTGTCTGATACACGCAAATCGGTGCCATAAAAGGAAGAAGTATGCCAAATAAATGCGTATTGCTGCCATTGCTTAAGCGAAAGAAAGGTGCCAGCTTCATCTGTACACCAAATGCTGTATTGATGATCTCCGATTTTCTCAGCACAAATCACAAGACTAGTTGTGGTGAACATGTCCCCACTTCCTTTTCTGTTGAATACTTTTGATATTTAAGCTGTGTATTACATCAATTTTCCTTTTACGAGCTCCTCTTGAAAAGCGCGAAGGCGTTTATACTCGCTCGTAATATGCTGAAAATAGTGTTCCCAAGTGTCCATATCGCCCATTTTTTTATAAACGCGTTTCAGCCTTTTTAAATATTTCACAGCGTCTTTGTAGCTTGATCGTTTTTTTACAGCGATTTTGCCGGCAATTTCTTGATGCAATAGGGGAAGCAGCACACCGGGTGCTTTTTTTTCAATGACAGTAAGAAGCCGGCTCTCTACATCATCTAGAGAGAAACCGATCGAAAGCTGAAGCTCCGCCCATGTATGAAACAGGCCTTTTTCTATTAAATATTCATGATAAACTGCATAGCTGTACGGAAGAAGCTTTCGGCAAGCGTGTTCGAACGTCTCGTCATCCCCAACTTGAGCACGGTAATGTTCAAACTCATTTAATAAATAATATATCGTTTCTTGTCGATCGTAAAAATATTCTACTTGAATATACAAATTGGCTTGATCAAGAATTACCGGAACCCATTTTCGGAACCGTTTAAATTCTTTTCTTTTATTCATCGATATAATCCAATCAAACAATAACGGCAAAAGTGGAAGCTCAGTTTCGTTCAAATAATGGATGATGCGGTCATCTTTTTTGTCCAAAAAATCAAAATGGAAAATAGCGAGTTCGCATTCAAGAATGAACAAACCGCCTTTTTTCATTTCATCATCTTTTCGATGTTCAAGAATCGTCCGCTCTTCTTCTATCCACTTTTTTCGGTTCAGCAAATGCTCCCAGATGATCCGGTAAATAACGACTCGCTCATAGAGAAAAGCTTTGCCGCAAAACAAAAGCTCGCGGATGTGATCCCTCATGTCATGTAAAATGGGATCAGCGGAAAAAGGCAAAGGCGTTGTTTTGATTTGCTTTACATGTTCAATGATCTCAAGCTGCAATTCTTCTATCACTTGAGCAGCGTATTGGAAAAGAGCTGGCGAATTTGTATTTGTTTCGTTTTGATGGCAAAAGCGGCAAATTTCAACAAGCAGACTACTTGCCAGCATGATATGGTAGAGAGGTTTTAACCCTCGGTTTTTAGGCTCCTTTTTTTTCAGAAGAGGATACACTTTATGCCAAATCGCATAAATTCTTTGTGTACCGAAGAGTGTTTCAACATTGTCCAGTTCGCCTTTAAAAAGCTCCGCCCAATCGTCGGCCGGTTGTTCACTCGGCTTCATTCCTTTTTGAATCAAGCCTTCCTCCTTCCACATGGCAAGTTTTTTGTTTGGATTTTCTTTCAATTTGCTAAAAAAATTACCGAGATCGTCTGTAAATGCATAAATATATAAAAAAACAGCAATGAGATGACGGCATGGAAACTCATTAGAACAGGAGCAGCTTGACAGCTGAAAATATTCCAAATCAAGCTTGACATGAGCGCGTTTTACGTCCTCAACTGCCGCCGTAATAAATATTCCTTCTTGCTTGACATTAAACACGTTTCCTTGTCTATATAAAAGAAACCCTTTTTTCATCCATTCACGTTGTTCCTCTGTTTCAGGGGAAAGCATGTTTATCACTTGTTCTGAACAATGAAGCACTAATTGTTTATCGAATATATGGGAAGGCATGAGAAGTCCGCTCCTTTGTCGTTTATAGCAACACGTTCCTTACGATTATAGCGCAAAATGCGAAATTAAACACGATTCTTGTCTAGTAAACTATTGCAACTTTGATTTGATGTTTGTATAATTGTCATATCTTGCTGTTTAATTTTGTAAAAATTTGAAGAAAGGAAATTTTTCAGAATGAAAGAGACAAAGAAGATCCAGGACGAATTTCTGAAAATTCTCCTTAATGCGTATAAGCAAGGTGAAACGAACGAACATGTCACAACGAAAGAGTTATTAAAACAGCTTGAACACGAGATTAAAAAGGTGTATGTATCATAGCTGTGGGATTGTGGCATTATCCCGCAACATACTGAAAGTAGCTGGCATCCGCCAGATACTTTCAAACAAAAATAGAAATATACGAAATCAAGTAGAGAAAAACGGTTTGTTTTTCTCTACTTGATTTATGTGCGCCCGGCATGTACATGAACTATAGGGTGTAAGTCCCGAACCCCGAAGACAGAAGTAGAGGTTAGCCAAGAGCAAGGGTGTCCGTGGTGACGCGGAATCTGAAGGAAGCTGGAGGCAAAACACCGGTCCGAGGAACACGAACCTCATATAAGGCTAGGTATGATTGAGTGAGTTTGCATAACAAAACAAAGCTCTTTCTGTCGAAGGTCATATCGAGTAAATGAGGCGGATAGATGGTGTGAAAGTGCATGTACTTACCCGGGGAGGTCTGGCGGATATGTGAAGTACTCTTCATAACCTACTTAGTGATAAGTAGCTGAACCGTCAGAAGTCAGCAGAGGTCATAGTATTAGTTGGTCTAGAACAACTAAGAAGGACCGAACAATTAAGAGAGAATAGCCCTTGGCATTCAGTGAGTCATGATGAACACAGAAAACGTAGTACCTCACTTGAGGGAGGAAGCGGTGAATCCCGTGGGAGATCTCTTGGAGGGTGGAGTGACCACTGGCATAAAGAGAACAGCTATTCACGGAAGTTATAAAGACTTGCGTCAATTATCTTAATTGAACCGCCGTATACGGAACCGTACGTACGGTGGTGTGAGAGGACGGGAGTTAATCGCTCCCTCCTACTCGATTTTAAGCGACTTATCTGACATCTCCTTTCATTCTGCATGTTTTAAAAGCTAGGGAACGTTTGATTGTTCTATCTCCTCCGAACTAAAAATAAGCCTTTTTTCCTGTAAACATCATAAGGCGGCTGACCGATATGGGTAATGTAGTTCTTACTTCATATTATTTTTGTAAGGATTTGTGAAGTTTTTGATGACGCTTTCTTGGTATTTGCTAGGAGAAGCGCATCAGGGGAAGGAGAGGGTGAAGGGTTGAAAGGTCAATGGTTGACACCGGAAGAAATCGAGGCGAGAAGAAAAATTAAAAAAATGTGCCTTTATATCATTTTTCCGGTTTTTGCTGTTGCCATTGGGGTGGCTTCTGCAATTTTGCTGAATACGATGTAGGAAGAAAGTGTCAGGAGGTGAATTGAAGCGATTCGCCTCCTTACGCTTTTTTCTGAAAAAGGACAAAATTCTCTATAAAAATTGTCGAATCAACTAGATGTTGGAAGAATTTAATATTATAATAAATTGATAGGTAATGACATTTTTTGCAACGGAGGTAAACATGGAAGAAACAATTAGTTTAAAAGAGATATTGGATACATTGAAAAAACGGATCAGTTTAATTATTCTCATTACGGCGATTGCAACGGCGGCAAGCGGCATTGTCAGCTATTTTTTTATGACTCCGATTTATCAAGCTTCCACCCAAATTTTAGTCAACCAAACGAAGGATGACCAAGCCGCTTTTCAATACAACGAAATTCAAACGAATTTGCAACTCATTAATACATACAATGTCATTATTAAAAGTCCAAGAATTTTGGAGCTGGTGATTGAAGAGCTGGGTTTAAACGAGACGGTCGACGAATTAAATGAAAAAATTACAGTCGGAAGCGAAAAGGACTCGCAGGTCGTCAACATTTCCGTTCAAGATCCTGATCCGAATCATGCAGCAAATATTGCCAACACGATCGCGAGCGTTTTCCAAAAGGAAATTAAAAATATTATGAACGTTGACAACGTCAACATTTTGTCGAAAGCGGAAGTGAAAGAGAATGCTTCCCCTGTCAAGCCGAAGCCTGTCTTAAATATGGCGATTGCGTTTGTTGTCGGATTGATGGCCGGCGTCGGACTTGCGTTTTTGCTTGAGTATCTTGACAACACGGTAAAGACGGAGCAGGATATTGAGAAGCTTTTGGAGCTTCCTGTGCTTGGGGCAATTTCTGAAATGGATAATGAAATGAACAGTTCGACAATGAATCAAGCGGTCAAAAAATCGAGAGTCAGGGGTGAGACGTATGGCGCCTAGAGCGAAAGGAATGAAGCAAAAACAGCGCACATTGATCACGGCGCTCAACCCGAAATCGCCGATCTCTGAACAGTACCGGACGATTCGGACAAACATTCAATTTTCGTCTGTGGACCATGAAATTCGTTCAATCATGATTACATCAACTGGCCCTGGAGAAGGGAAGTCGACAACGGCGGCAAACTTGGCTGTTGTGTTTGCTCAACAAGGGAAGCAGGTGCTGTTAATTGACGCTGATTTGCGCAAACCGACAGTTCATTATACATTCCGTCTGCAAAACATTCACGGATTGACAAGTGTGTTGTTGAAAAATGCGACTTTGCAGGAAGCTGTGTCGGTAAGTGAAGTTGATCATTTGGACGTTTTAACGAGCGGACCGATTCCTCCGAATCCAGCCGAGCTTTTGTCATCGAGAAGCATGGTGGAGCTGCTCAAAGAAGCTTACGATCAATACGACATTGTAATTATCGACTCTCCGCCTCTTTTAGCGGTAGCGGATGCGCAAATTTTGGCTAATCAAGTCGATGCGTCGATCATGGTGGTGGCAAGCGGAAAAACCGAAAGAGAAGCAGCGTTAAAAGGAAAAGAATCATTGTTGTCGGCAAAAAGCAAGCTGCTAGGAGTTGTATTAAACGGCAAGCCGCAGAAAGACAGCCATTATTACTATTATTACGGCGGGAAAAATTAGGTATTTTTTCCTATTTTTCTTTGAAAAAAACAGTCTACTTGTTTAAAATGAGAATATCTGATTTTTTTCCGTGATTTGAAGGATGGTGTCGTATGATGATTGATCTGCACTGTCATATATTGCCGGAAGTGGACGATGGAGCGAAGCATTTGACGGAAAGCATCGAAATGGCGCGAGCGGCTGTCCGTCAAGGGATTTCGGTCATTACCGCTACACCGCACCATAAAAACGGGAAGTTTGACAATGAATGGAGCTTCGTTAAAGAAAAGACAGAAAAATTGAATGAAACATTGAAACAGGAAGGAATTCCGCTTACAGTTGTTCCCGGCCAAGAGATCCGGCTGTACGGGGAACTGCTTGAAGACTTTTCGGCTGGGAACTGCGGCGGTTTAAATCAGTCAAACTATATTTTAATTGAGTTTCCTTCAAACCATGTGCCAAGATATGCGGAACGGTTGATATTTGATATGATGATGGCCGGGCTGAATCCGATCATTGCCCATCCAGAGAGAAACAGCGAAATTGCGCAAAATCCCGACCTTTTGTACAAGCTTGTAAAGCAAGGAGCGGCAGCCCAGCTGACAGCAGCAAGCCTTACGGGAACGTTTGGCAGCAAAATTAAAAAATTTTCTTTCGAGTTGCTAAATTCCAATCTTGTTCATTTTATTGCTTCAGATGCGCACGATTTGAAGTATAGGAGCTTTCACATGCAGGAAGCTTTTGCGGAAGTGGAAGAACAATTTGGCATAGATGCGGTCGAATATTTCAAAGAAAACGCCGACTGCGTCATTCGAAACGAAGCGATTTACAAAGAACCGCCCGAGCGCATCAAAAAAAAGAAGTTTTTTGGAATTTTCTAAATTACAATATATGACTGGCTATTTGACAGATTGTTTTGTGAAATAAAAGATGCCTAAAAAAGGTGATGTCTCTTTACCTTTATCAATAGAGGCACTCGGCCGCGCTGTGGGTGCTTCCAAAAGGACACCTTAGACGCTAGTCGTCGATGGTGCGGTGTGAGGGCGGGTTAGATGCCCGGTTTATAAACAAAAGAAATTATTAATGGGTGCCAAAATGAATGAGCAGCTGTTAAAGTATCCTTTGATCTGTATTAAAGAAGGATAATACTAATTCATGATGATAAATGTGAAACAAGTGCAAAAAATAGAAAACGTCGAGGAATGAAGCATCGTAATACATAAGAAAAAATTTTTTGATAAAAACTTGCTCAAAAAGATATTGAGCTTTGATCATAAATGAGATGCCTGAAAAACATACAGAATAGAAAGCAAAACAATTACTGAACTAGGGAGAGCTATGGATGGTGTATTTTAGCAAAAAATGTTAAAACTAAGGAGTAAACTGGAAAACCACTGGGGACGACATCAAGTGGTTATTTTTTTTCAAAACCGATATGTATCTACGTATGCTCTATGATGAATAGATTATACGTAGGTCCGTATAAACAAAAAGTACAAAGGGAAGTGAGTGAGTATATTGAAAAAAGTGAGGAAAGCCATCATACCAGCTGCGGGGCTCGGAACAAGATTTTTGCCCGCAACGAAAGCGATGCCGAAAGAAATGCTGCCGATCGTTGATAAACCGACGATTCAATACATAGTAGAGGAAGCGATCGAATCCGGAATTGAGGACATCATCATCGTCACCGGAAAAGGAAAAAGAGCGATCGAAGATCATTTTGACAACAACTTTGAGCTTGAACACAATTTAGTGGAAAAAGAAAAATTTGATCTCTTGGAAAAAGTGCGCCAATCTTCCAAAGTAGATATTCATTACATACGGCAAAAGGAACCAAAAGGGCTTGGACATGCCGTCTGGTGTGCCCGAAAATTCATCGGCGACGAACCGTTTGCGGTGCTTCTTGGAGATGACATCGTGCAGGCGGACAAGCCTTGCTTAAAACAGCTGATGGACGAATATGGAAAAACGGGAGCATCGATCATCGGCGTACAGCCTGTTCCTGAAGAAGAAACACACCGCTACGGCATCATCGAACCGCTCGAACAAACGGGCCGCCGGTACGAGGTCAAAAACTTCGTCGAAAAACCGGCAAAAGGAACCGCGCCATCCAATCTCGCCATCATGGGTCGGTACATACTAACACCTGAAATTTTTCAATTTTTAGAAGAACAAAAAATTGGAGCCGGCGGGGAAATTCAGTTGACTGACGCCATCCAAAAACTAAATGAAATCCAACGTGTCTTCGCCTACAACTTCGAAGGAAAACGGTATGATGTCGGAGAAAAGATCGGATTTATTAAGACGACGATTGAGTTTGCGATGAAAAACGAAGAACTAAAGCCAGATTTGATACAGTTTATGGAAGAGTTGATAAAAGAGGAAAGGATAACAAAATAGAGAAAAAGGGTGAGTCGATTTGGCCTTTGTGAAAGCATCTAATCAAGAGGATACAAATCATCAGCTATTGTTAATTGACAAAACAGCGGTTAATCATAAAAGAGGATATTTGCTTGTGAAGCGAATTATGGATTTATTGGGAGCGTTTCTTGGAATTATACTGTTATTACCTGTCTTTATCATTGTCGCTATTTGTATCAAACTTGAAGATCCAAAAGGCCCTGTGTTCTTCAAGCAAGTGCGTGTCGGCAAAGACGGCAAAAATTTTTATATGTATAAATTCCGATCGATGGTTGTAGATGCGGAAGAACGACTAAATGATCTATTAAAATATAACGAAGTATCCGGTGCGATGTTTAAAATAAAAGAAGATCCAAGAATAACAAAGATAGGAAAATTCATCCGAAAAACAAGTATTGATGAGCTTCCACAACTTTGGAATGTATTAAAAGGGGAAATGAGTTTAGTAGGTCCAAGACCGCCGTTGCCAAGAGAAGTAGCGGAGTATACGGAGTATGACAAACAACGGTTGCTTGTGACACCGGGGTGTACCGGACTTTGGCAAGTGAGTGGGAGAAATGATTTAGGATTCAACGAGATGGTGGAATTGGATTTGAAATATATTCGTGAACGTTCGATTTTATATGATTTAAAAATAATATTGAAAACTATTAAAATAATGATTAAACCTAATACTGCCTATTAAATAAGAAAAGAGGAATGTTTAAAATGAAAAAGGTTTGTGTGGTTGGCTTGGGGTATATTGGATTACCAACAGCGACTGTATTAGCGAACAACGGATTTGAAGTTTACGGGGTTGATATTAACGAAAAAGCGGTTGAATTAATCAATAATGGGCAAGTACATATTTATGAACCCGATTTAGATATAATGGTCAAAAAAGCGGTAGAGAGCGGGTATTTGAAAGCATCTGTTGTACCTGAAAAAGCAGATGTTTTAATTATTGCCGTTCCGACGCCGTTTAAAGAAAATCATAAACCGGATTTGACTTATGTGGAACAAGCCACAAAATCCATTGCTCCTTACTTAGAGCCAGGAAATATTGTTATTTTAGAGTCAACAAGTCCTGTTGGAACAACAGAGAAAGTCGCAGAATGGATTTTAGAAGAGAGAGAAGATTTGAGTATCGATGAAAATCATGAAAACCGTATATTTGTTTCTCATTGTCCAGAGCGAGTTCTCCCAGGAAAAATTTTAAAAGAGTTAATTGAGAATGACCGTATTATTGGTGGCATTAATGAGGAATCGACGAAAAGAACAGTTGAATTTTATAAGAGATTTGTAAAAGGGAAAATATTAGAAACGAACGCGAGAACGGCAGAGTTATCTAAATTAGCAGAGAATGCGTTCCGCGATGTAAATATCGCGTTTGCCAATGAACTCTCTATGATTTGTGATGAACTAGACATTAATGTATGGGAATTAATTAACTTAGCAAATCATCATCCACGTGTAAATGTTTTGCAGCCAGGCCCTGGAGTAGGAGGACACTGCATAGCGGTCGACCCTTGGTTTATCGTGGATGCAGCTCCTAAAACAGCAAATTTAATTCGAACAGCTCGTATGGTAAATGACTCCAAACCGTATTTTGTCATTGAAAAAATTAAAGAAGCAACGAAAAATCTCCAAAACCCAACAATTGCATGCCTAGGTTTAGCGTTTAAGGCAAACGTTGATGATTTGAGAGAAAGCCCAGCTGTGAAAATTGTAAAAGAATTATCTGCTATTTATGATCAAACTATATATGTAGCTGAGCCGCATATTGAGGAGCTTCCAAAAGATTTACTAGAATTAAATGTCCAACTCGTAAAAACAGAGGAAGCGATTGAAAAAGGTGACGTGGTTGTTTTATTGGTGGATCATGATTATTTTAAAGTAATAGATAAGAAAACACTTTCGAATAAAATTGTTATTGACATGCGTGGGGTGCTCCCGATAACAAGTAATATAGATGTATCGATGACAATTTAGGAGGAAATATGGGAGAGCTAACACGAAAGATACAAAATTTAAGAAAACTGCCAATCGATAAAGCTTTAAAGAAAATTGTGATTAAATTATATGAAATACTTTATTACAAGATAAGAAAAGAAATAATTAAGCTTAAGCCAATTGATATAGATGATAAATATTTTATTAATTTTAAACCCAACTGTAATTTTTTCTTTAGTACTACAGATAAACAATTATTAATAGAAAAAATTAAACAGCTAAATATTGAAATGCAAATTATTAATGATGCTGATAAAATTTGTTCCCATATATTTAACCTGCTGGGTTCAGGCGATATATATCTTGGAGAGCAGTTGCCTTGGAATACAGACTTTAAAACAAACTTTGTTTGGGAAAACAAGTTTTATAAAGATATTAAAATAATAGACTTGTCAAACAATGCAGATGTTAAAGTTCCTTGGGAATTATCTCGTTTTCAACATCTATTTACGTTAGGTAAGGCTTATTGGTTAACTAACGATGAAAAATATGCCATAGAGTTTAAAGAAGAAATAGAAGATTGGATAGAAAAAAATCCGGTTGAGATGTCGGTCAATTGGACCTGTACAATGGATGTTGCAATAAGAGCTGTGAATTGGATTGCAGCTTATTTCTTTTTTAAAGACTCTCCATCAATCGATAAGAATTTTTGGACTCAATTTCATAAGTCTCTATACCTACATGGTCGATTTATTATTAAAAACTTAGAAAATAAAGGACCACATACCGGCAACCATTACTTATCCAATATTGTTGGATTAGTTTGGCTTGGGCTTTACTTCGGTTCATTTATTGTTAATGACCGAAATAAGAGCAATAATCCTAAAAAATGGCTTGACTATGGACTTAGTGAATTAGAAAAAGAAATGTTTGTTCAAAATAATCCAGATGGTACAAACTACGAAGCCTCTACGTCTTATCATCGGTTAGTAACAGAGTTATTCTTAAAGACTACGGTGCTATGCAATAAGAACAATATACGTTTCTCCAAGGATTATATGGATAGGTTGGAAAAAATGTGTGAATTTATTATGAATATCACTAAGCCAAACGGGTTAGCTCCAATTATTGGTGATGCTGATGATGGCAGGCTATTAATTTTATCTATTTATAGTGCATGGGTAAGAAATGATTTCCGGCATTTACTAGGGATAGCAGGAGAGTTGTTTGATCGTGATGATTTCCGCTATTATGGAAAAGACTACATTGAGGATGCACTATGGATTTATCAAAATTATAAGAGTAATGTAGAAAAACCCAAACCATTAACATCCGTTTCCTATACAGACGGAGGGTATTATATTTTAAGAAATGATCGAGTTTATTGTTGTATTAGATGTGGAGAGCTTTCATTCAGAGGAGATGGAGTCCATAGTCATAATGATCAGTTAAGCTTTGATCTCAATGTAGATGGAGAGGATTTTATTGTTGATCCAGGTTCGTATGTCTACACGGCTGATTATAAAATGAGAAATCTCTTTAGAAGTACAGAAATGCATAATACAGTACAAGTAGAAAAGCTTGAACAAAACGATTTTGAAGAATATAACCTATTTTATATGAAAGAACAAACACATGCTAAAAATCATGGATTTAACATGAACTTTTTTGAGGGGACGCATATAGGATTTAAAGAAAAGTGCAACGTTATTCATAAACGAACCGTATTATTAGAGGAAAGTAGTGTTTTAATAAAAGATCAGTTAATTGGGGATACAAATAAAAATGCTCAACTCACGTTAATCTTATCTCCAGATGTAGTGGTCAAACTAGAGGAAAATGAAAATAAAATTGTACTTGAAAAAGGAAGTATATGTATCAAATTTGATTATATACGAGATCTCAAAATAGAAAATTGTTGGGTTTCGAATTCATATGGTTATAAGCAATCGAGCAAAAAGATAACCATACCTTTTAGCAAGGAACTTTCAATTAAAATGACTATTGAAACAAAAGATAAATTGAATTGGATGGAGAGTTAATGGTAAAAAAAATAGCTTTATTTGGAACTTATCCTCCTCCCTATGGTGGCCGATCAATTCATGTAAAAAGATTGGCAAAGAATTTAGTAGACCAAAATGTTGAAGTCCATATATATTCCAATACAGGAGTTTTAAAGAAAAGAAAAGGGATTAAATTACGCAAAACAAAAAGCATATTATTTTATATTTTAAAAGAAAAATATGATATTTTACATTTTCACGATAGAAATTTTAAATTAATTGCTATACTTGTCTTTCTATCAAAAATCCTTAAATATAAAACAGTTTTAACTTATCATAGCTTTAGAGACGATCCACAGTCTTATAATCTTATAGAAAAATTACTTTTTAAATACTGTATTAAACGAATTGATCAATTTATATGCGTTGGTTCGAATGAAAAAGAAAAATTAAGTCAATTTGTTTCTAATTCAAAAATTAAAGTCATCCACAGCTATATACATCCTTTTGAAGACGAAGGGGATTATCATTTAATACCAGATAATGTAAAAGATTTTATTCAAAATAGCAACTTTTTAATTACCGCCAATGGAAATATAAAGTTCTTTAATAATGAGGATATGTATGGTTTCGATTTATTAATAGAACTGCTAAATTACTTAGTTAATCATAAGAGTTATAATGTACAATTGCTACTAGCAGTTCTTGGAGTAAATGAACAGACTAAGGATGAAAAAGAATATTACAATCTCCTTCAGAAAAAAATCCAACAGTATAAACTCAATAAATATATTTGTATTTATGAAGTAAAAGACACAGAGTTATTTCCGATATTAAAAAGATCAAAATTATTTATAA
The DNA here is from genome assembly GCF_038008865.1 of Aeribacillus sp. FSL K6-8394. Lineage (NCBI taxonomy): Bacteria > Bacillati > Bacillota > Bacilli > Caryophanales > Bacillaceae > Aeribacillus > Aeribacillus sp. FSL K6-8394. Next base: position 2,487,104 of record NZ_JBBPAA010000001.1, on the reverse strand, counting down.
GACCAACAAATACAGATAGTTATGGAATTTCGATAGCTGAGGCAATCTATGCGGGTATTCCAGCTATAGCAAGTAATGTATGCGAAAGACCCGAAGGGACAGTATTATTTGAATCGAGAAATATAGAGGATTTATGTAGTAAAACGCTGGAGATAATAGAGAATTATGAATATTCCAAGCAAAAGATTAATAACTTTAAATCTGAAGATTGTTTTAATTCCATTTTTTCTCTGTATAAACGAATATATGATGATATTAAAGATATGAGAGAGGATTAGAGTGGTACATATAAAAGAACGTCTTTTATCACTTTTAGGAATTGCTCGGAGAATAGGATTTTTTCATCTTTTATCTGCAAATCTATTAATCCAAATAGCTGGTTTTGGAGGACAGATATTTTTAACAAGGATATTAAGTGTTGAGGATATTGGAGTAATAAAAATTTTGCAATCTTATTTGAACATCTTTCTAATAATTGCATCGTTGGGAATAAATACATCTATTTTGAGGTTATGTTCAGAGGATATTGAAGATAAAGAGAAAATAAACATTTTTAATATCGGATTTATTTTGACCATATTCAGCTCTTTTAGTTTAATCATATTAATTTTAGCTATTGAGCATTTTTCATTATTAAATATTGATAGTACTATTAATAAGCTCTTGAAAATATATATCTTCTTAGTTCCAATATTAACTCTAATAAATTTAATTATTGTTTATTTACAGGCGCAGCAAAAAATAAAACAGATGTCTTATATCCAAAGCTTATCAAAGATTATTATAATTATATTTAGCACACTATGTGCATACTTATCAGGATTACATGGTTATATATGGTCTTTAGTTATTTTAAACTTCATTTCATTGTTAATGACCGTTCCTTTTATTAAAAATGAATTAGTATCAATTTTTTCTATTAAAATCTCGACAGGAATTGTAAAGAGGATCTTTAATATTGCGTTTTTTGCATTTGGTGCTAATTTATTAGGAGTCTTATTATCAAACATAAATATAATTATGGCAAATCACATAATAAATGACACTAAAGAAATTGGATATTATGGTATAGCACAATTAATTGTTACAACAATGATGTTGATACCATCTACTCTAGGACAAATTATGGTACCAAAAATCTCAAAGGTCTCTAATAATATAAAGGATGTTCAGGATATTCTTAGGATTTATCAAGTGCGTAATACATTTCTCGCAGTTTCGGTGGCAGTATTAGCAGCAATATCTGCTCCATTCATTCTTCCTTTTGTTTTTGGTATTAGTTATCAGAATTCAGTTGTTTATTTTGAAATACTATTAATAGGGTTTGTGTGTTGGAGTCTATATTCTCCCAAGGGAATGACACTAATGAGTATTGGGAGATCAGACATGAATTTTTATGTTAGTTTAATTTCTCTTGTTTTTAACATTATTTTGAATTATATACTAATAAATAATTATGGTATGTATGGTGCAGCTATTGCAAATTCTTTTACTTATTTTGTGACAATTTTTATAAATGCTTATTTCTTTAATAAAATTTTTAAAGCGAAGGGGGATTCTAAGTATGGATGCTTATAGACTTTATAAAATTTCAAGAAAGCTATACCTTAAAGGGTTTAGAAGACTTGCTAACTTAATAACAAAGTTTAATAATGTACTTCATAACTCTTATATTCCACATACAGCCGATATAGGAGAGAATACAAAGTTTGCTTATGGTGGAATTGGTGTTGTTTTACATAAAAATTGGTTCATCACCAAAAGATGTACTTGATTTTTACGTTAAAATGTGATAGAGGTCTCTAGACGGACACGCAAAGTAAAACGCTGGATATTTCGATACCCATATCCTCGCCTTTTGATCAATTTTATTTTGTTGTTGATTCCTTCCATTGGACCATTTGAGTAAGAAAAAACGATGCAAGAAAGCACTGCGTCTCTTCGGGTGATGAGTGCCTTGGCAATACTGCGTACGGCGGCACAGTCGCTAAAAAGGTACCGGTCAAACCATTGGGTCAAACGAGTTTCGGCTTGCTTTCTTGTTTGGCTTTTGGATACGTAACGGAAATGTTGAAGTGCTTGATAGACATCACGTAAATAAGCACTTTCTTGGCACCATTGTCGAACTTCCTGTCTCTCTTCTTCTGTTAATTTTTCTGGACGTTGGCTTAACAATCGGCACACGCGGCGAACGCTTCCATGTTTGGTTCCGCCTTTGGCAAGGTATTTGCGACAACGTTCCAGTGCATCGGTGAATAACTGAATCACATGGAAGTGGTCAAGAACATGGATGGCTTTTGGACATACCTTTTCAATGGCTTTTCTCATGGCAGGAGCCAAGTCGCTGACAACATACTTCACTTTGGAGGCGACGGGTTGAAGCGCCTCCACAATGGCTTCTTCATTTTTTCCAGAAGCAATGGAAAGGACATTCCGAGTCTGTGTGTCCATCACCGCTACTCCGTAATCATGTCCCTTTCGGAAAGCGAATTCATCCACACATACTACTGTAGGATTCGATGTTGGTAAAAGAGCCGGGGCATATTGATAAAACCAGCGTTCTACTGTCGTATAGGCGAGTTGTAACAAGCGAGCGACTTCTTGAATCGTTTTTCCGATGCATAACTGGGCGACCCAATGTTGAAACGATTCCGTCGCGATACTGTGAGACGGAAGTCCCGGATAAGAAACGGTGAACGTCAGAAAACAGGCTTGGCAACGCCGTCTTTCTATGGGAAGTTCAATCCAAAATAAACCGACCGTATTTGTATAGCCATGAATCCATTGTTTTCGTTTCGATGATATTTTGGTTGTCCGTCCGAAGCAAGTCGGGCAGATCGGACAATGAGGAGGGAGGGAAAGTTCAAAAATCCATCGTTCTCCCTCTTTTCGTTCTCCATGAATAAGAAAGCCTGGTAAAGTGATCAAATCTTTGATAAACTGAGATTGCATGCGAAATTTCCTCCATGGTTGATGGTTTGGTCACCTTTACCATACAGGAAATTTCGCATTTTTTGTACCCTTGATCAGAAAACAACCTGATTGTCAAGTACATTTTGTGGTGAAGAGCCAAAAATTGTAAAATAGGGAAAAACTGCACTATCGGTCAGAACTGTACTATAGGGGGGAGAACTGGTCACGGTGGACCTCCTGAGATTGGAGATAATGTGTATATTGGGCCAGGTGCAAGATTAGTTGGAGGATTTAAGGTTGGGAATAATGTAGTTATTGGTGCTAATGCAGTTGTAATTAAAGATGTACCTGATAATAGTGTGGTTGCAGGTGTTCCTGCCAAAGTAATTAGTAATAATATTGGAAAGTTTAAGAAGGAGAACATTATATAAATTTTATCACTATCGAGAGAATGAAACGGAATGTTATCGATGATCTCTTGTATTTGGGAACATGGGTCGTTGGCGTTTATGGGTATACTAGAAGTCCTATAGACGGTTAGGTTCCAGTAAAGAATGGTAATTATTGTGACAAGAAGTGTTTATCTACGGGTCAGTTAAAAAATATTGTAAGGTAAGGGAAGTGGTTGTTTGTATAGAAGCTCATTAGTTTCAAGGTATGGATTCAATAATAAAAATTACTTAAAGATTAATTTTAGCATACTGTTTTTTTTGTCCCTATTTTTATTCAATAATTGGTTAAGATCTATATTATCATATGAGCTATCTAATTATAATGTTCTTTTTTTTATAACGTCTATTTCTTATATAGTTATTATGTTAAAGAAAAAAAATATAAGTTGGTTTTTATTTTTCTTCATTATGGGTTTGTATTTATTTATTAGCTTTGAATATCTTTTTATATGGAACTATTCAGCAAATGTGTTAGTTATGTCTATTACATCTATTTTTTTAGCTTTATTAATAACTACAATCTCAATTAACAAGGATTCGATTATGCAAGGATTATTAAGGTTTTTGAAATTTTATAATCCTTTAGTAATCATTTCATTAATTTTAGCAGTCATAGATTATATAACAGGAAGTAAAATTCAATTTTATTTAGCCAACATTTCAGATAACAACGAATTTTCTGAACTAATAATATTGGAGCATAATTATTATAATGTTTATAGGTATTATTCATTTTTAGGGCATCCACTAACAAATGCAACTTATTTCCTTATTTTTATTATACTTAACAATATATATGGTAAGTTTAAGAAATATATAATTAACAAGTATTTAATTATACTTATAGGTTTAACTGGTTTATTGTTGAGCGGTAGTAAAACAGGAATTGTTTTGGGTATATTAGCTATTATATTAATGTTTGATACTAAGAAGAATAAATTTATTCTACTATTTTTTTTAGTGATAGGGATTTTATTCTATTTTTCTCCTCTATTTCAGCATAATTTATTAGTTAGGTTTGTTGAAGGTGTTGAAACTGGTGATATTACTACAGGAAGAAATACTCTTCTTAAGGATTTAATCGAGTATGGTAAGGAAAAGCCGGCGTTATTTATAGGTGGTGGAGTAAACTATTCAAGGAAAGTAGCTATGAATTTAGAAGGAGATATCCATAATTTTGAATATCCTTTTATTATGTTGGCTTATGATTATGGTATTGTTATTACTGTACTCATATACCTAATTATATTTATAATTCCTTTAGTGAGAATAATTTATAATAAGAAATATTTTATTGCAATTAATTTCTTAATAATATTCATTATGTTTAATAATAATAATGGCATCGCGAATTTGGGCTCTGATTCATTAGCACAATTATGTTTTTTAATCTTTTTATGTAATAATCTAACTAAAAGAGATGCGTATGGGGGATGGAGAAACGCGTCAATGTTAAGTCTTGGTGTACAATCCCAACGAAGCCGAGCAAGCAGTTCATGAGGATGAGAAGTATGATGGGAAATATCTCATCCGAACGTTTGACAATATGTTGTCTGCCGAGGATGTCGTGCTGGGATATAAGCAGCTGGTCGAAGCTAATTGGCACTTGAATTGCGCCCGATGTATCACCCCTAGAAGACCGCATTCGTGCGCATGTGCTGCTCAGTTGGCTGGTTCTCTTGCCGGTTCGCATGGTGGGGATTCGGACTGGAGAATCGTGGACAAAGGTAAGAGAAGAATGCCAGCGTCTCATACTCGGACATTTTTTCTTCGAAATACGGCGACCTTTATCAGCGTACAGAACTGATGTCCAAACAAAGGCAAATCTTTGCGGCTCTAGGGCTGGAGCCTCCACCGAGGATCCTAGACATTCATCCTCGCTCCTAGATACACGCCCGAAGTATACCCAATCGCCTCTGATCCCTTATCTATCAAGGGTTGAACGGTTCATCTCATAAGCGACAGATATAGAATTTTGCTATATTCCATTTTAACTGAGGTGAAGGAAAGTATTGCTTTTTAGGGTCGAGTGGTATGGGTAAGTTCCACTTTTAACTGCGACAATTATAAGAATCGAAAACCGATTAACTTTTATATTCCTATGGGTGAGACAAATATGAAGATACTTGTAATAGCCACGTTATTACCTCCATACAGAGGTTCAGCGAATATTAGAGCTCTCAATTATATTAACTATTTATCAAGGATGGGGCATCAAGTAGACGTGTTAGGGGTGAAATATCCAACAGATTCATTACAATATGATGAAAGCCTTGAAAATGTCTTCGAATCAAATGTGAATGTCTATCGTATTGATCCAGGTGCATTATATAAGCTATTTTACCAAAAGAAAAATAAAACTCCAAGCTTGAAAGCTACTAAACAGAAGAAAGGATTATTTCAAAGAATAAAACCAAAAATAAATAGTTTTATAAGAAATAATGTTTTGATATTGGACTCTTATATTCAATGGATAAAACCTGCATATAAAATGGCAGTTAGTTTACAGAAAAAAAATCAATATGACTGTATTTTTTCAATGCATGAAACTCCATCAAGTCATATCGTAGCATATAAATTAAAGAAAAAGTTTAATTATGTGAAATGGATTAGTTACTGGAGTGATCCTTGGATTGGGGATAGTTTGAGGTCTTTTTCTAAAGCAAGGTTATTAATAGAAAGATTTTTAGAAAAAAAGATTATTAATAACGCTGATAAATTTCTTTTTACATCAATAAAGACAAAAGAAATGTATAGGGAAAGATATAATATAGATGAAAAAAAACTTGATATTGTATATAGAGGCTTTGATGATAGGTTATATAGTAAAATATCTTGTGAGAAGGCTGATTTGAATGGTTTAAAGAAAGAAAAAATCAATATTGTTTATTTAGGTACAATATATCGTAGTTTAAGAGACATTACACCCTTTTATGAAGCATTAGTAAAGTTAAAAGAAAAAAATTATGAAGTTTTTAGTAATTTAAATATTTTATTTATAGGAAGTTTTGATAACAAAGAAGATGAAAGTAAATTGGGTGAACTAGAAAATGTACAGATAATACCACCAATTCCGCATTATCAAGCCTTAAGATACATTGTTAAAGCTGATGTATTATTGCTGCTCGGAAATAAAAAAAGTACGCAAATTCCAGGAAAAGTATACGAGTACTTAGGTAGTAAAGCAATAATTCTTACGATATTGGGCGACGAAACAGATGAACTATCGACTCTTATGGGGAATATTAACAAAGGACTGGTAATTTTAAATAACTCAGATGAAATAATTAAATCCCTTAATGATATTTATTTTTCTATTAAGAACAGAACTAACAATGAATGGAATCAAGTTATTAAGCAATTTACATGGGAAAATGTAGTAAGGGATTTAGAGTCAAAATTAAAAACTTAAATTCTAACTGAGGAAGTGTAAAGATGAAACCTAGAATACTTTTTTTGACTACTTTATTACCTTTCCCTTTGGATAATGGAGGTAAGATAAAAACATATAATACTATAGAGGCATTATCCAGAAATTATGATATAGATTTGGTGTGTTATGTTAATAAAAAAGAGGATTTAGTATATCTAGAAAATATTAAGAACATTGTGAAGGATGTACAAGTTGTTCAAAAGAATATGATAAGAAGTACATCTACAAAAAACTTTCTTATTGATTATTTTAAAAGTTTAATTAGTGTTTATCCGTATAGTATAAATAAATTTTATACATCAGAGCTTGAGATTAAGATTATTAATAAATTAAAAGAAGAAAATTATAAATATATCTATATTGATCATTTACCGATGATGGTCTATCAACACCTTTTCCCAAAAAACAAATTAGTACTCGATCAGCATAACGTTGAAAGTCTAATTTTTAAAAGATTCATTGAAACAGAGTCAAATTTTATAAAAAAAGCATTAGGTTTACTGGAGTTTATTAAGCTTAAACGATTCGAAATAAAATCTTTACAACTTGCACAACAGATTATTTGCTTAAGTGAAAATGATAAGGAAGTCTTCAAAGGATTTGGTATAAAGGAAGAAAAATTAAATGTTATACCTATACATTTAAAGTTAAATAAGAAATACGAGTATCAAAAGAAGGAAAAGGATAAATTGAAAATTTTATTTCTTGGTTCTATGTCTTGGTATCCTAACCAAAATGGGATTAGATGGTTTATGGAAAATGTTTGGGTTAATCTTAATCAAAATGATTATGAGATGTATATAGTTGGAAGTAATCCACCCAGCTACATCCAAAAATATCATAATGGACAAAATGTATTTGTAACGGGTTATGTTAATGATGTTGATGAATACATTAGACAATGTGATGTTAGTGTTGTTCCTTTATTTATGGGAAGTGGTCAAAGAGTGAAAATTATAGAGTCTTTTGCCAAAGGCATACCAGTCATTTCGACTTATATAGGTGCCGAAGGTCTGGTATATGAGAAAAATAAAAGTATAATCATAGCTGATAATGCAAAACAATTTATAGAGTCCCTTAATATGTTAAAACAGGATAGCAATAAACTAATCGAACTATCAGAAAATGGAAAAAAGCTTTTTTACAAACATTATTCATTTGAAAATTTACCTCACAAATTAACATATGTATTAAATAAATTGGATTTAGAGGATGATTTAGTTGAAAAGAAATAAAGTTACTCTGTTTAATGTTACATTTGATAATCTAACTATGGATGAGGCTGTTAGAGAGATTGATAATATTATAGTTCAAAATAAAAGGCATAATAAAGCAGATTTTGTAGTAACACCTAATGTAGACCATATAGTTAATATTCATAAAAATAGGCTTTTTAAAGAAGCGTATCAAAAAGCGGCACTAACTTTAGTTGATGGTGCTCCAATTGTCTTTTTGTCAAGAGTCTTCAATAAATCTTTAAAGGAAAAAGTATCTGGATCAGATTTAACCCCTCGTCTTTTTGAATTAGCCCAAAAAAAGCAGTACAGAGTTTTTATTTTTGGTTCCCTGCCGGGGGTAGCGGATTTAGCAATAAAAAGAATAAAGGAAGAACATGGATATAACTTCCCGATATCTTCGTATTCACCTCCTTTTGGATTTGAAAATGAGGCGCATACCTTAAATAAATGTATTAATATTATTAAAGAATTTAATCCAGATATACTATTAGTTTCCATTGGATCACCTAAAGGGGAATTATTCATATATCAAAACTTAGAAAAATTAAAAGTACCTTTATCTATCCAAGTGGGAGCCTCTATAGACTTTATTGCTGGAACGGTCAAAAGGGCACCCCTATGGATGCAAAAATACGGTTTAGAATGGTTTTATCGATTCTTAAAAGAACCGAAGAGATTGTTTAAAAGATACTTTGTAAACGATAGTTATTTTTTTCTATTAATAATAAAAGAAATTTATTCAATTTATTTAAAAAGAAAGTGATTTTTTGGGGGTAATAAAAATAAATGAGAAAGAAAATAACTTTTGAAAACTTAATCGCAATGTTTCGAGGAATAATTTTATTAAAAATACATGCTTCTTCAGTTAAAAAGCTCCCAAGAATTCGTGGAAAAATTTACTTAAAAAATAATGGAAAATTGATAATTGGGAATAACTTTTCTGTTACATCAAAACCATTACCTGTTTCTATTACAGTTGAAAATCAAGAAGCAATATTAATAATTGGTGATAATGTATTTATTAATTATGGAGTAGATATCGGCTGTAATTTATCTGTATTTATAGCCCGAGTTCGACAGTCACTAGGCAAACAAAATGCCTCTCGCCCCTTGATACAAAAGGGATCGGAGGCATTTGGGCACACTTCGGGCGTGTATCTAGGCGCGAGGGTGGATGCCTAGAATCTTTGGAGGAGGTTCCAGCCCTAGAGCCGCAAGGAATAGCGCTTGTTTGGCCGTCAGTTCTGTTCGTTGATAAAGGTCGCCGTTTTTTGAAGAAAAATGTCCAAGCATGAGACGCTCGCATTCATCTCTTACTTTCGGCCACGATTCATGAGTCAGGGGAAAGGAATCGCGAAATGCTTTTGGCCAGACGCTCCAAGACGGCGCGATCCACTTCATCTTCGCGACCGAACGAATCCATCACCTTCGCTTTCGCCTATTTGGCCTTTGGATCCCATTCATTATGAGCAAGCTGGGGATCCGCCACAGTCGTTCCGTCTTTGTTTTTGCGTGTCACTCGTCGTATGTACATGCCTATATTATAAGCGATATTAGGCTTTTTTTAAAGGATAAATTATGAATTCGTGTGCCTATGAAATTCAGTGTTTTTTTCTAGGATCCGCATCGCGAAATCTTTGATATAACAGCATTTTGGCCATTTTCATTTGCCTAAAATGGCCTCAAAACTGTCGAACTCGGGTATAGGGAATAACGTCAAAATTGGTCCACTTACAAATATTATTGATAGTAACTATCATCAGATTGATATGGATGACGAAATGAGACCGAGGAAAATTAAAATTTCTGATAATGTTTGGATAGGAAGACAGTGTATTATATTACCAGGAGTTACTATAGGGGAAAATTCAGTCATTGCCTCTGGGAGTATAGTTACTAAAGATGTACCACCTAATGTTTTAGTAGCTGGTTCACCTGCTAAAGTAATACGTCAGTTAAATATAGGAGATAATTGGATAAGAAAGTAATTAAATTTTAAAAAAGCGAGTTAATTATAAATTATAAAAAATATTACCATGAAATTTTAAATAATAAAATAGGGGGAGTTTTTTTGAAACTAGTACTTTTGTCAGGCGGCTCCGGAAAACGCCTTTGGCCGTTATCAAATGATGCTCGTTCAAAGCAATTTTTGAAAGTATTGGAAAACAAAAATGGCGAGTTGCAGTCGATGGTACAACGTGTATGGGAACAGTTAGGGAATGTTGGCCTAGCTGATTCCGCTGTGATTGCTACAAGCAAATCCCAAGTCGATATGATTCAAAGCCAACTAGGACAAGATGTACCGATTATTATTGAACCGATGCGGCGCGATACGTTTCCAGCGATCGCTCTAGCATCGGTTTACTTGTATAGTGTAGAAGGAATTCGTTTAGATGAGGTCGTTGCGGTGTTGCCTGTTGATCCGTATGTAGAGGATCGTTTTTTTGATAGAGTGAAAGATTTAGAGGAAACCGTACTCGCAAGTGGGGCTGATTTGGCGTTAATCGGTGTGGAGCCAACGTATCCATCAGCGAAGTACGGTTATATTGTCCCGGCTTCTAAATCTAGTGATAGTGATTATTTAAGAGTAAGTCATTTTACAGAGAAGCCAACTGAAGAAAAAGCAGCGGAATTAATCGAACAAGGTGCACTTTGGAACTGTGGCGTGTTTGCTTTTAAACTTGATTATATTATTTCGTTATTACAAGAAAAGGGATTTCCAATTCAATATGATGAGTTATTAAAACAATATGGAAAACTACCAAAAATCAGCTTTGACTATGAGGTCGTAGAAAAGACAGAAAATATTGTTGTGTTGCCGTATGATGGCTATTGGAAAGACCTTGGCACATGGAATACGTTAACAGAGGAAATGGCAACAAACCAAATCGGCAAGGGTGTTATTAGTGCTGATTGTGAGAATACCCACCTTATTAACGAACTTGATATTCCTGTGACAGTATTGGGAGTATCTAATGCGGTTGTTGCAGTAAGTCCAGATGGTATTTTAGTCGCTGACAAAGCGAAGAGCCCAAAAATTAAAGAGTTAGTAAATGGTTTTGACCAGCGTCCAATGTATGAAGAACGCCGCTGGGGTTGGTATCGTGTATTAGATTATACAAAGTTTGAAGATGGAAGAGAAGTATTAACAAAACGAATCGGCGTTACCGCAGGGAAAAATTTAAGCTATCAAATGCATCATCATCGCAGTGAAGTGTGGACCATCATTAAAGGTGAAGGGGAATTTGCTTTAAATGGAGAAATTCGCCGCGTGAAGCCGGGGGATGTGCTTGAAATTCCTGTCGGTGCGAAACATGGAATTAAAGCGATTACTGATTTAGAATTTATCGAAGTGCAAACAGGAACACAGTTAATTGAGGAAGATATTGTTCGTATTTATATGACGTGGGAAGAAGTAGAGGCAAATTGCTTCTCTGCGAGTAAATAATGGTTTGGCTGCTAGAAGGATGTGTTCCTTCTAGCAGTTTCTTTTTTTGTTAGTAAGAGAAAAAGGAAGGGTTTTAATCAATTTTCATGCACTCTGTTTTCTAGGAATGCATCTGGTGCGGTACGAAATGGCGGGATTTGTACGGGTATGACATTCCTTCTGAGCAAACGGGAGAGTGTTGGCCAATTCGCCGCATCTATACAAGAGAGCGAAGAACTTGTTTCCGTATTAGAAAACTCAGTCATGACAATAGTCCATCAAATAGTTAACGTATTAAATTGGGGGATTGTATATGATTCTCGTTGTTGGCGGAGCCGGTTATATCGGCAGTCATTTAGTGAAAGAGTTAGTGGAAAAAGAGCAAGTAATCGTGCTTGATAACTTATCGACTGGTCATCGATATTTAGTGGATGATCGCACGGTGTTTGTGCAAGGGGATTTAGGAAACAAAGCGGATCTTGAACCGATTTTTGAAAAATACCCGATTCAAGCTGTCATGCATTTTGCGGCGAACAGCTTAGTTGGCGAATCAGTGGTGAATCCGCTGAAATATTATCAAAACAACGTTGCTGCTACATTAACGTTGCTAGAAACAATGTTGAAATATAATGTGAAAAACTTTATTTTTTCGTCTACTGCGGCAACGTATGGGATTCCGAATGTCGAATTAATTACGGAAGATTGCCCAACAAATCCAATTAACCCATACGGCCGTTCGAAGTTAATGATCGAACAAATTTTAGCGGATTTTGCTTCTGCGTATGGGCTAAACTATGTCGTCCTTCGCTATTTCAATGCGGCTGGTGCGCATGAGTCGGGAGAAATTGGTGAGGACCATAACCCAGAAACGCATTTAATTCCGATTGTCTTGCAGCATTTGTTAGGTCAGCGCGACAAAATTTCTGTCTTTGGTACGGACTATAATACACCAGATGGGACATGCATTCGTGACTATATCCATGTCACCGATTTAGCGAAGGCGCATATTTTAGCGCTGGAAGCATTGTTGACTGGTAAAAAGAAAACTGCTATTTACAATCTCGGCAACGGCTTAGGTTATTCCGTTAAAGAAGTGATAGAAACATGTGAAAAAGTCACGGGACGTAAAGCCGTCATTGAATACACTGACCGCCGTCCGGGCGACCCGGCGCGTCTTGTCGCATCCTCGCAAAAAATTTATGAAGAACTTGGCTGGAAAGCGGAATATTCATTGGAACAAATCATCGAAAGCGCGTGGAAATGGCATGGTCGAAATGTGAAGTAAACACGAAAGCCTCCTGTTGAAAAAGTTTCAACAGGAGGCTGAATTTGTTTTTGAAGGGAAGGAGAAGAGATAGATAGGTGATGAAGCTAAGCTCTATTTTTTTATGAAAAATTCAAATAAAATATCAATGAGAACGACGAGAGTGGACTGGACAGATAAATCATAATGTGTTTAAATGTTATCTTTTAAAAATTATTGTATATATGGAATAATCGTTTGATACGATTGTTCCATTCTTATAGAGCGAGTACACTGTACCGCTCGAAGTTTGTCGCCAAAATTGATAGGATAGCAGAGAAGGAGAGCTTGAACGGCTCTCTTTTTTTGATTGAATAGAATCTGCAATGGAAAAATGCTAGAATCATAGTAGCAGCTACATAAGCAGGGTGGGCGGTTGGCCACTTCCCGATTAAGGGAGGTGGGAAAATGACGACATACGAAGCATTAAGTCTAGTCGCTCAATTCAGTCTAGTGCTGATAGGAGTGCTAACATTGATTGTTACTATGGTCGTCTATATAAACAAAAAGAAATAACCGTCCCCCCCCTCGACCAAAGGTATGACGGTTATTTCTCTATTTAAACCTCATATCTTGAAGGTCAGCCGCTCTTCTTGCGGCATGTAGTTGCGCTGACCGGGTGTTCGCCGCACTCGGTCTTTTTCATTTTATGTTTTTCTTACGATTTATTATACACATAACAAGGTGTATGTTCAAATTTTTCGGGCTGCGTGCACTGTAACTCCTGCTGAATGAATGAGTATTAGCGGGAGGCTGAATTTGTTTTTAAAAGGAATAGAAGAGATCAATAGGTGAGTATATGAAAAACCAATGGCTTCGCTGGGGACTTGTACTTCTATGGTGCGGCATGATTTATTACTTCACTGAATCTCCGACTTTTACCGGCGAAAATACGGCAGGCATGCTCCGCGATATTGTACAAAAACTGCAATTAAAACATATGAACAATGTTAGTGACGGTTTTTTGTCATGGAATTACATCGTCCGCAAATTGGCGCATCTTTCTATTTTCGGCATGCTTGCTGTTCTTGCATGGAAGGTGATATATCCGCATCTTTTTGCTTATGTTGGTGCATGGGGCTGTGTGATTTTCGATGAATGACACCAATCGTTTCAACCGGGACGGACGGCTCTTGCTTTATTATTGGTTCGCATCTATTTACGAATGAAGCGTTCTTAGGAGCAATCACTTACTTGGATTTCAACAGCAATGTGCCACTTCTCTATCCTCTCTTTCCTGGTTCTATCCGAAGTTAGTCCATTCCTTTCCTTGCGCTTCCTTCATGATAGTACGATAAATTAGAGTTAATATAGGAAAATGAAAGTTCACCAAAATGAGAAGCTCTTAATAGGGATGCACACTTCCTCCCATTCTTGTAAACTATTTACACACCGATGTATAATGAGCAAGGAGAAAAAGAGTAGATGAGACATCATGTCTATTTTGGAGTGAGTGCTTTATATGAACGATAGGCAGAAAGGTATTTTGCAAATTTTGTTAACTGAACAACGAGAATACTTTTTAACGAAACAGTTAGCTGAGAAAGTGAATTGTTCAGAAAAAACGATCCGTAATGATTTAAAAGTTATTGAACAATATTTAAAGGAACATACAAATGCGCTCCTTATTAAAAAGCCAAGCTTAGGGATTTCTTTACATATCGATGAAGAAGAAAAAGCCAAGCTTTTTGAACAATTGCATATAGTTACCCCTATTGATGACCGAAATGAAGAAGAGCGTTTAATTGAAATAGCGTATCGGCTTTTAATGGAAGGTAAACATACGACTCTGCAATCTTTAGCCGAACAATACTATATCCACAAAAGTGTTGTGAAAAAAGATTTGAACAAAATCGAAAAATGGTTGAAAAAATATCATTTGACTTTAATTTCAAAACAAAAATTAGGCTTGGTTGTTGAAGGAAGTGAACAAAATAAGCGAACGGCATTAGCTCATCTTTTTCAATTAATCAATCCTTTTATTCCCAACCGTCTCTTTATAAAAAGTCAATTTCCCTCTCATTAGGTTCGGTGCCTGTCACGTCCCGATATATGTCGAGATTTGTAGAAACAGAGGGTCATAGATTGGCTCTCTGCTTTTGTTTAAAAAATTCATTTCCAAGTAGGAATTTGGTTCGTTTTGTCGAAAAAGTATGTAAAATTTTTGGAGGTGAGGTAAATGTATGGCCGTCGATCACGACCGCTTGTTTAATCATGATGCACAGTTAGAGGTGATCAGTTTGTACCAGCTGGCAGGGGAAAAAATCGAGAGTGGCCATCCGCCTTTTCGTCATCCGCATCATTCCGCTTCATCGGTTTCTTTAATTGGCGGGGGAACGCACCCAAAGCCTGGCGAGGTGTCGCTGGCACATCGCGGTGTTTTGTTTCTCGATGAAATGGCGGAATTTGCGAAAAAGACGCTGGATATGCTTCGCCAGCCGTTAGAGACGGGGAAAGTGACGATTAGCCGTATTTCGTCGACGGTGACATATCCTGCGGACTTTATTTTGCTTGGGGCGATGAATCCGTGTCCGTGTGGATATTTAGGCTCAAGAACGCGCTATTGCACATGTAGTGCGAAACAAATTCAAGCGTATCGAAATCATGTTTCCGGGCCGATTTATGACCGGATGGATGTTTTATTACCATTGGAAGTCATTGATTTTTCCACAGAAACGAGAGTTTCGGAATCTTCGGAAACCATAAGGAAAAAAGTGGAAGAAGTAAGAAGAAAGCAAAATGAACGTTGTTTTTCTTCAAGACTATCAAACTCGTAAGCAAGCGGAACAAAGCATATTTGAATATATTGTGAGTTTTTATAATGATCAACGGATTCGTATGAAAAACTCTATTACAGTAGGAATCAAGATATTACAAAATGGCATTGTCGAAACAGATAACGATTATCACGGAGTTGGATCCTATTAACGCAGATTATAGATATTCTTTAGCTAGATAGAGACTAGAAAGAGGGAAATATATTTAAATAATTAGATGATATAAGGATCGAATATATTATTATTTCAAATAAAGTTTCAGAGAGTCTTATTTTATAAATACAATTGTTCGGTGTTAGGCTAACATAGGAGGATGAAGGGACGGTTTTGATTGCTGAAAAAGAGACTGCTTTGAGGTATTCAATTATATCTGCGTTTTATTTAATAAAGAAAGCAGGCGAATCATCTGGATTATATAGATGATTCGCCTGTTTTTACCTGATTAATGTAGGAGCCTTTCTGTGTTTTGTGGCTTGTTCGTAAGCGTAGGCCATTCCAATTAGTGCGGCTTCGCTCCACATTTTTCCGAAGAAGGCTAGGGCGAACGGGGATCCGTTTTCGTAATAGCCAGCTGGAACTGTGATCAATGGTAAACCGCTGATATTTATTTCTGATATTGTTGTTGATTGTATATTTTCCTCTTGGATGTTTGGAATTGCAGTCGGCATTTGAGGATAGACAAATCCGTCAAGCTGTTGGTCCTCCATCACTTGATAGATAATTCGGAGCAATTCACCTTTCACTTCATTGAATTCTGTCAAATCTGGTAAAACACTATGATCTGCCATAGCTTTCTCTTCATTGACAAAATCCGAAACTAAAGCAAGTGGTCCATCTTCTGTCCATGGGACCGCCCCCGCTTTGTCGAATACAGTTTTAATGGAAAGGGTTTTATCCTCTGGATTCAGATTTTTTAGGTACTTTTCAAGGTCATAAAAAAATGTTTCCATTCCTAAGAAAGTATTTTTGGATGAAACATACTCAGCGAGCCCTGTCCCGGCAAACGGATCTTCAACTACCTCTGCACCTTGTGCTTTTAGTATTTCAATGGCAGAAGCATAAAGCTTTTTCGTTTCATCAGAGAGTTCCTGTGTACGCCATCCCGGTCCGTACAAGCCGACTCGTTTGCCTTTTAGATAATTTTTTTTAAGAAAAGCAGTGTAGCCTTCTTTAGGAATATTCCCGATTGCAGCAATTGTTTTAGGATCTTCTTTTGAATACCCAGCCATCACACTCAGCATAATTGCAGCGTCTTGGACAGTACGAGCGTGCGGTCCCAAGACATCCCGGGTACTGCCGGCAAGAGGTGTCACCCCAGTTGTTGGGATTAATCCGAAGGAAGTTTTAATTCCAACTAAGGCTTGAGCTGCTGCAGGAACTTGAATGGATCCGGCCGTTTCTTCGGCGACGCCCAGCACAGCTAAGTTTCCTGATACAGCAGTCGCCGTACCACTGCTGCTTCCGCCTGGTGAAATCGACCGATTTACTGCGTTATATGTCGGACCGTCCCAGCTATTGTTTGCATTATAGGCACAACTAAAAGCAGGAATATTAGTCTTACCAAGAATAATCGCTCCCGCTTCTTTAAGTCTTGTTACAACCGGGGCATCCTTTGTTGGCATTAATTCGATCCCGCCTGCTTTTTTACAAAAAGGTGCCCAGCCAAATGTCGATGGATATCCTGCCATATCCACCGCTTCTTTTATAACAATTGGAATCCCTGCCAGTGGTCCAAGTTCAGCTCCTTCTTCATACAGACGATCCATTTCTTTCGCGTCTTCCAAAGCATTAGGGTTCATGAAGGTGAATGCGTTATAAATCTTTTCAAATTGTTCAATTCTATTTAAATAGGATTGAACAACCTCTTGAACTGTGTATTCACGATTTTTGTACCCGGCTATGAGTTCGTCTACAGTCACTTCTTCAAATCGGAAACCTTCGCCAACAGATTTTAGTAAAGAACTTTTTTCCAATTGTAATAACACCTCTTTGTTTTTATTTTTATATTCCCTAATACAAATTTAAAATCCTATTATTTAAGATTGACTTAATTTTATTACATATATAAAACTCACTGTATTAACTTGGTAGATCATCTTACATAAAAATTTGAAAAATCAAGAAATGTGTGCTAATGTTTGGCGTTGGCAATCCAATAACCCGAACGTTTAAGATCAGTAAACCCTGCCTTAATTTTAATTAGATGAAACATAGGTCAATATAACAACCTCGCAATTCTGAAAAAGGAAGAGATCTACAGAGTCAACTATTTAAACTTTCAAGCTGCCAGAAGGGCCTTATTCGAATTTATAAGGCTGGTACAACTGGTACAATCGGAAACGGATTCATAGCTGCCTGGGCTATATGACGTCACAAGAAACAGAAGACAGTATCAAAGGGGCAGCGTAGTGCTCTTCACAATTTTACAAACATCCGCTTTACATGGAGTGGCGGGTGTGGTAGGCTTGTTTGCCATGCGAAAGAAATTATTGCCCCTTTCGCCCTTCGCATAACACCACGCCCGCAGAGGCTCCATGTCAAGCGACCAGCGATGTCAATGAGATCAAAATTAAATTTCACTTATTGGTGTCCAAAATATTGACTTAAATCCAATGATCAACAGCAAAAGGGTGTAATGTATAGTGTATGCTTGCAAAGCTGTCGCGTTTGATTTTCATGTCATGTGGAGAAAATGGGTAGTGGACAATGTTCAAAGGAATAGAAATCATTATACAGTTTATATTATGATGATGTTAAATGTATGATATTTATTGGAGTGATGATGGTGAAACTGACATTCACTAATATTGGTATGGTTGAAAAAGCAGAAATTGAGTTAAATGGCTTAGTATGCATTGCGGGCGAAAATGATACTGGAAAAAGCACCGTTGGCAAATTGTTATTTTCGATTGTCTATGCGCTTAATCATTTTGAGGAAATGTTTGAACAAGATCGCACCCATTATTTATTAAATCAAGCAGAACTGTTTTATTTCAGGCTTCGCCGCTTAATTCGTTTATCTGACGAAGATCGTTTGTTTTTTGGAGTGGAATTTCAACATGAATTATCGCATTGGCTTAATTCTGGTGAAAATGTGACGGAGAAATTAACAGCAACAATTGAGAAGCGTCTATTGAAATTAGAACATTTGCACTTAGATGAAGAAGGAAAGAACCTATTAGCGGATATGCTCACGGAAACCATTGACTTTTTGAATGTTGCTCGTGATGAGGAAAAAATAAAGCAAGAAGCAGTGGAAATGGTGATGAGAAGCGAATTTCAAAAATCCATTTCACGTCTTAACAATGAAAACGCTGAATCGCTTGTTTCGATTACGGAAAATCATCAAGAAATTCTTCGCCTGGCTTTAAAAAACAATCGTTTGACGGAATTTAAGTTGGGAGATCCTCTCTACTATAAGGATGTTATTTATATTGAATCTCCATTTGTATTTTACTTTATCGATTTGCTGCAACGATTTATGGCTAGACGCCTAATGCAAAGAACAAATCGGGACCAAAGCATTCCATATCATTTAAAAGATTTATTTGAAAAGTTGAAATCGAAAAATCCGCAAATGTTTTCGATGTCAGAACATATTGCGAAAGATGCAAGTGAAAATTCACTATATCATTCTCAACTTGAGAGCTTAATGGGCGGGAAAATGTATTATAAAGAGATGGAAGATGAATTTGTTTTTCAACGGTCAGGCGGGCAGGAAGAAAAGTTTGCATTAATCAATACAGCCACAGGAATTAAAGCGCTGGGAATTTTCCAATTGTTGTTGCAGTCGGGATGGTTGACGAAGAGAACGCTTCTTATCATTGATGAACCTGAAGTTCACTTGCATCCTAGCTGGCAAATAGAGTATGCGCGAATTTTGGTCGAGCTAGCCAAAAGTGAAGGGGTCCATATATTAGTAAATTCCCATAGTCCATATTTTATCGAAGCTCTTAAAGTTTATAGTGACCAAAAGGGGCTTGAAGAGGATATGAAATTTTATCATGCCCAAAAAATTAGCACGTCTTCATCTGTCATTCGAGATGTTACAAATCAGCTCGAGGAAGTTTTTCATCTATTAACAGAACCTTTTCACCAATTAGAAGAGGAGACATTGCGGGATGATGAAGATAGATGAGTTAAAAGCGCTATTGCAAAACAAATACAGTGAATTTTTTCAATCCATCGAGGATATCAGCAGGGATGATCAAAATAACGAAAGTCTTTGTTCTTCTCCATTTGTTTGTTTAGCATTTGATAATGCTATTCAAGATTTAGCAAGTAAAAAGGGGGAAGATGCATTAAAATCCCCCGACCTTCTTCATATTCAAGACAATCAATTGTTTTTTGTGGAATTTAAGAATGGAAAAATTGATCAAAAAGAGCGGCAAAGCCTTAGATTGAAGGCAATCGAGGGACCTTTCATAGGTCTATATGAAATGATAAAAGAACATGATCCTTCTATATCATTTCATGACATCGTCAAAATAGATAAAGTATATTACGTAGTGTACAATGAGGAAAAAAATCCGCAAAAAAGAACAGCCGGGTTACTTAGACATTTGGGAGGGCAACAAATCCGTTTTTCTTTAAAAAAATATAAAGGCACTTTCATGAAGGACGTAAAAACGATATGCGCAACCGTATTTTTAGAATCGGTTGTTTCGAAGTGGAAATAGATGAAGAGTGTCTATGATTGATTAAAAGTTTAGTAGTTTTCATATCGATGGTGCTGGCTACATTGGCAGGGCAGTCACGGGATGAAAGAGCTGTTGCATAGAAAAAGGTCGCTGTGCTGCAACTTATCGACTGGTCATCGCAATTTAGTCGATGAACGAGCGGTATTTGTTCAAGGAGATTTAGGGAACCGAACTGATTTGGACGCAATTTTTGAAAAATACCCGATTCAAGCTGTCATGCATTTTGCGGCGAACAGCTTAGTCGGCGAATCAGTGGTGAATCCGCTGAAATATTATCAAAACAACGTTGCTGCTACATTAACGTTGCTAGAAACAATGTTGAAATATAATGTGAAAAACTTTATTTTTTCGTCTACTGCGGCAACGTATGGGATTCCGAATGTCGAATTAATTACGGAAGATTGCCCAACAAATCCAATTAACCCATACGGCCGTTCGAAGTTAATGATCGAACAAATTTTAGCGGATTTTGCTTCTGCGTATGGTCTAAACTATGTCGTCCTTCGCTACTTTAATGCGGCTGGGGCGCACGTGTCGGGAGAAATTGGCGAAGACCATAACCCAGAAACGCATTTAATTCCGATTATTTTGCAGCACTTGTTAGGCCAGCGTGACAAAATTTCTGTCTTCGGTACGGACTATAATACACCAGATGGGACATGCATTCGTGACTATATCCATGTTACCGATTTAGCGAAGGCACATATTTTAGCGCTTGCAGCATTGTTGACGGGTAAAAAGAAAACTGCCATTTACAATCTCGGAAACGGCTTAGGTTATTCCGTTAAAGAAGTGATAGAAACTACTGATGAACAGTTTGTATCAAATTTATGTTAAAATGAATATAAGATTTATACAAAAAGGAACGATTAGCATTGTTGAGAGATGTTAGTGATTGGGAACGGATCGGATATGGTAGAAAAAGTACATTGGAGAAAGAGGAATTGATATCTCCAGAGAAAATACATTATCTTATAAAATATCCTCGACAATTTAAAGAAGGAGTTTCTTGGGAGGATATTACAGAATTAATTGCCGCTGAAATTGGAGCGATATTTGGTTTGGAAATGATGAAGGTAGAAATTGTAACTAGGAACGGTAGAAGAGGATGTCTTCTGCGAAATTTTGTAAAAGAATATGATGCAAAAATGGCTGAAGAAGGCGGAGTTTTATTATCAGCACTAGTAGATGATTATACGAAGCTCCAAGAATCCTCATTGAAGGGCATGGAACTTATTGATGCTGGATTCAAAATAATGAGGGAGTTTGCATATTGGAAGGCCATAAAATCAGAATTTATAGATATGCAATTGTTTGATATTCTTATTGGCAATCAAGATAGGCATCCATTTAATTGGAAATTACTATTTCTCGAAACAGGAGCAAAGTTCTCCCCCATTTATGATAACGGTGCTTCCTTAGGTTTTCGATTTGATGATGAAAAGCTCATGCAAATGGTTTCGAATCCCCAAGAAATGAACAAATATACCGAGAAAACAAAGGTTAAGGCGGGTATATTTGAAAAGAAAAAAGTCAAAGCTAAAGACTTGTTAACATATATTAGTAAAAACTTTACAGATGAGTTTCATCAAAGTATCCAAAAGTTAGTTGAATTTGATTTAATAAGGTATTCTGATTTTATTCAATCATTAGATATTTTTAGCGAGGCACAAAAAGACTGGTTATTGAGTATAGTGCCTTTTCGAAGAAAGAAAATATTGGAGTGGATTGGAAGGGGTGATCAATAACATGAAAAAAGTTCATACACTTTTAGTGGTTTGGCAAAATCCCAAAACCCGTTCTTTTTATCATATAGGAACTCTTTCTCATTATGATGGCTATTATGAGTTCACTTACACCTATAATGCCTCTGGTCACGGAAAACTGAAAGATGCATTGAATAACGGGTATATGTTGCATCCAGCTTTCCCAGACCCAACTAAAATATATCGATCAAAGGAGCTGTTTCCGGCGTTTGAACGCCGATTGCCGTCACCAGATCGTGCGGATTTTAAAGCCATTTTGTCCGATTTAGGTCTGGATGAGAATTCCACTAAGATGGACTTGCTTCAACAAACACGTGGGCGGTTAGCCAGCGACACTTATTCTTTTGAGCAGCCGCTGCGTCTTGAAAACGATGGCAAGCTGCGCGTCAGCTTTTTTGTTCATGGCATGCGCCATCAAAATCTTCCTCAAAATTGGGCAACATGGCTGGCCATTAACGAAACGTTGAAATTAGTACAAGAACCAACAAACGCTTATGACCCTCATGCTGTTGCTATTTACACTCATGGGGGGAAGAAGCTTGGATATGTTCCGGCTTTTTATAGTAAGGCCATCTTTTCCTTGTTAGAAAATGGAGTGAACCCTTCTGTTCGTGTTGTGTATATGAATGAAAAATCAACACCTCATTGGTGGTTGAAAGTAGCCTTTGAGTGCGAGATTCCTTCTTTCCAAGGTGCAACATTGGATGAATTAGCCCCTGTTATGGGATAATACCTGCCGTGCTTCGAAGTTTATCAAAGATTTAACATTAGGGGGGATGGCTTGGTCATTGCCATGGATATTGATAACCTCGGCAACGGCTTAGGCTATTCCGTCAAAGAAGTGATTGAAACATGTGAAAAAGCACCGAACGCAAAGTCATTTGAATCCATCGATCGCCGCCCAGGCGAACCGGCGCGCCTTGCCGCCTTATTCACAAAAAATTGATGAAGAACTTGGATGGAAAGCGGAATATTCGTTGGAATCAATCAGTGGAAGCGTGTGGGAATGGCATCAGCGGAAAAGGTAAGGAGGACAAGCCACCCCGTAACAAGGGCGGCTTGTAAGTTTCATTTTTGTTGATTTATCCGAAAAATGCATTGACGATGAGTAACGTAACCAGAGACGCTGCCCATGCCAGTGTGGTTGGAATAGACCATGTCAAAATTTGTTCTTTCACTTCTTTAATTCCTAACATGCGGTTAATGACCCAAAATAAGCTATCGTTAAAATATGAGAAGACCATTGCACCTAAGGCGGCTGCCTGTGCAGCCAATGCCATATTGACATCTAATTGTTGCAAAATAGGTGCTGAGATGGAGGCGGCGGTAATCATGGCCACGGTTCCGCTGCCTTGAATCAGTCTCACAATCGTTGCGATGATGAAAGGGATTAAGATGGCTGGGAGATGTAATTGCGCAACTTGTTGGGCAATATAATCCCCGCTTCCACTCTCCCTTAGGACGTTCCCGAGCGCCCCACCGGCACCGGTGACGAGGAGGATGATTCCGGACGTTTTGATTCCTTCCTCCATTTGGTCAAGCGCTTCAGAGCGCTTCACATGGTGATATAATCCGTATATGGAGAAGATCAATCCGATTCCAACTGCAATAATGGGCGAGCCAAGAAATGTGATGTAGTCGTAAATTCCTCCCTTTAATTTGAAGGCGGTGACGGTTGTATTCGCAAAGATTAATATAATCGGAACGAAAATAGGAAGCACGGATCGTGTTAGCGAAGGTAAGTCTTTCTTTTCCTTAGATTCAAGAAATTCCTGGACCGTGATCGGATTAACCGGTCGTACATAATCTAAGCCTGTTTCATCAGGGATTTGATATATTTTCTTTCCAAGCCATTTGGCATATAGGACGCCTACGACGGTAACGGGGATGGCAAAAACTAATCCCCACGCAATCATCAATCCGACGTCAACTCCAAAAATTCCCGCAACACCCAATGGACCGGGTGTTGGTGGCACCGCATGGTGGGTGGCGACGAGCCCGGCTCCGAGTGCCACGCCAATGGTGAGAACGGATTTCCCGGTTTTTTTAGAAAGGGCTTTCACGAGCGGCGTTAAAATCACAAAGGCTGAGTCCACAAAGATAGGGATGGAAACGATATACCCTGTGATCGCCATTGCCCATTCTTCTTTTCGTTTTCCGACCCATTTTACAAGCGTATATGCCATTTTTTCAGCAGCACCGGATACTTCTAAAATGCGTCCCATCATCACTCCGAATCCAATCACTATTCCTATAGATCCTAAAGTGGATCCGAATCCTGCGGTGATCGCGTTGATGACGTCGGGAGCAGACATGCCCCCAACCAGTCCAGTAATGGAAGCTGCTATGATCAGAGCCAAAAATGCGTGAATTTTCGTCTTAAGTACTAGGAAAATGAGGATCGCTACCCCTAATACGAGCCCGAATATCATTTGGGCGCCCGATGCTTCCAACGCTTATACCCCCTTTTCATTCCCCTTTTGTTGCCTAGACCATAGAAGAGTTATGCCCATGAAGGCTGAAATTTTGGCGCATATTTTGCTGCAAGTGTAATGGCTTCTTCCATACTTACGCTGCTTGCAATTCCCTTTCCGGCAATATCGAAGGCTGTTCCGTGGTCGACAGATGTGCGCAAAAATGGAAGACCGTTTGTAATCGAAATCGTTCTTTCAAAATCCGCCATCTTCGCGGCAATATGACCTTGATCATGGTAAAGGGATAGTACAGCATCATAACGCCCATTTAGTGCGTGATGAAAAACAGAGTCAGCAGGGATTGGCCCAACGGCGTTAATCCCTTTTTCTTGAGCCATTTGAATGCCTGGGAGAATCTCATCGATTTCTTCCCTTCCAAACAGCCCGTTTTCTCCGCCGTGTGGGTTTAATGCTGCTACGGCGATTTCGCGATTTTCCACTCCTAGGCGTTGCAATGCTTGATCACAACGAATTAAATAGTCACAAACTCTCTCTTTTGTCATTGCGGCGATGGCGTCTTTTAGGGACAGGTGTCTCGTTAAAAAGAAAATTCTCATGTTTCTTACTTCAAACATCGTCAGTGGATCATGGGTGTTGGTCAATGCGGCTAATATTTCTGTATGTCCGATAAAAGGAACGTTTGCCGCTTTCAACGATTCTTTATTGATCGGCGTCGTGGCTAAAGCTGACACTTTTCCGTTAAGGGCTAGATGGACAGCTGTTTCAATATATTCATAAGCTGCCTTCCCGCATTGTGCCTGAACTTTCCCCATTTCAAGGGTGTCTACGTTTACGTTGTTTAATGAGATAACATCTATTGTTCCATGTTCGTATTTTCCATCTGAAGGATCTTTAATTTCACGGATGTTCAGCGAGATACTTGTAAAATTCATAGCCATTTTCAATACTTCACTATGACCAATAACAAGGGGTGAGCAAACTTCATATATTTTCGGGTTATTCAAAGCTTTAACTGTGATCTCTGGTCCGATTCCTGCCGGATCTCCCATTGGGATTGCGATAATCGGTTTAGTTTGTGCTGACATGTTTTCCACTCCTTTGGTGATTGATTTTCATTTGTAAAAACCGTAGACTTTTGTAAATGGACCGTTGGTCGCCAATCATGCCTCCCTTTGTGACGACAGGGAGTCCGTCCAAGTATCCTCCCGAGAAGTATCCGAATGATGTCAATGGGAGAACTTCGTCTTCAATTTCAATGCCATTTGCTCTTCCTACGGCGCAAAGGGATGCGGTTACATCGCCGCCGCTTGTGAAGCATCCAGAAATGGGATATTTGGAACTCTCAATAATTTTCCTGCTAATTACGGCAAGTCCGTCTGTTATTCTTTTAGCTAGAGCATCTTCAGATACTTGCTCTATCTCAGATAACGCTTTCAAGTTGATCAGTTTATTCGCGGGGTGGTACGTAGTCACAATTAAGATGTTTTCTGTTTCTAATCTTTTTAGGCCAATGGATACGGCCCATTCAACTTCTTCATTCCAGCTATTTGTGAAACTCGCTAATTTTTCTGGATTTACGTATACCGGGTTAGCGTTTGTTTTAGCTAAGAGATAATGAAGTTGTCGGCCGGTTAAAGAGGTCACACTTCCGATGACGATTAATATTTTTTGTGTGTTGAGTTCTTGATGTAAGTATAATCTTGCATAGTAAGCGGTTAAGGGACCTGGATCGACGGGAACAATGATTTTATCTTTAATCTTTGTCATCGCAAGGGCAATTGTTTCGATATGTTCATCGTTTACTGCATCAACCACGATGATTCGGTTTCCCTGTTCGATTTCTTCCCGTAATTTATTGGTGATTCTCCCGACGCCGGAAAGAACGGCATCCAGCCCTATCAATGAGACTGAATGGATGCTTTGTTGTCGAATGATGTCTGGGACAAACGACTGATTGACGGGCATAAGAGGATCTTTGGCTACATCGGTTTCCTGGACAGGTACACCATCAACGAGCAAATATCCCCCGGTTGTTATTCTTCCCGAGTCGGGAAAAGAAGGGACGACGATGGCGATAGAATGTTCGCCGAGTTCATTTAAAACGGTATCAATTTCGATCCCAATATTGCCACGGATGGTGCTGTCAATTCTCTTGCAAAATATCTTCACATTCCATTGTTTGAGGTTTTTGATTGCCTGGCGTACGCGATTTTCCGCAATCTCCCTAGAAGCGTATCGGCTATCGGTATCAATACAAATAGCATCGTAGTTTTCTATATTTGTCAAAGGTACGTTTCTGACGAAGGTAGCTGTTTTGAATCCTTGTTTGGCCAATCTGACTCCTGTTGCATTAGCGCCGGTCAGATCATCTGCAATTACTCCTATTCTCATAAGTATTGTTCCCCCTCCCTGTCTATCAAAATCGTTTATATCGCTGCCGATGGATCACCTCCCTTATTTTTGTTTATCACCAAGCAGGACAGTAAGGGGTTTTTTATATGACGTTGATTTTTAGTTGAAGTTGGGACTGCTTATACTCATTCTCATTCAATAGGGCGTACAACAATCACGTTTACATGTTCACTATATTTACACTGGTCTTCTTGGCTTAATCCCGTGTCTGTAATAATCCCTTCCAACTCTGAAAGTTGGCAAACGAGAGAAAAAGCCTTTTGGTTAAACTTGCTGGAATCGGCCAGCAACCAAGTAGATTCGGCCGCTTGCATCATCAGTTTTTTGATTAGCGATTTTTCAAAAGTGGGCGATGTTACTCCTGATGCAATATCGACAGCATGGGCCCCTAAAAAGAAAATATCTGCATGGATGTTTTTCAGTAACTCTTGGGTAGGCCAGCCATACAAAGTACCAACTTGGTTTTGCAATTCACCTCCCGTCACGATCACCTTTAATTTACTTTCCATTAATTCGGCTGCAATCTTAATGTCATTAGTAATAACAGTTAAATCTTCCCTGTCTTTAATCAACCTAGCGACTTCAATAGTGGTCGTTCCTGAATCTAAAATGACATTAGCTCCTTCTGGAATCAATTCGACTGCTTTACAGGCAATGGCTTTTTTCTGCTCGATATTTTTTTCTTTTTTCGTTGAGTACGGTGTTTCTTGAATTAGCGATTTCGGATGAATGGCACCCCCATGTGTTCGGACGATCTTGCCCTCTCTTTCAAGAAGAGCCAAATCTCTTCTGATCGTCATTGTTGACACGTTTAATTGTTGCGACAGTTCTTCGATATCCACTTTACCTTGGGTGACCAATTGTTTTTCAATCCATCGGCGTCGTTCTTTTGGTAACATGTGTATTCATCCTTTAAAAAATGTTCGATTTTAACAATATTTTGTTAACTTTTAACGATATTTTATTTCAATTTGTTTACTTTTGTCAATAAGGGAAGTAGAAAATTTTTTTCAATTCTAAGATGGGTTAGATGGGTAGATGGGTTCGGTGCCTGTCACCGCCCGAAATTTGTCGAAATATTGGTAATTGAAAGATAAAAGGGAGGGTATTACAATAATGGGTAAGAACTAATGTTCTGTGATTGGGAGGGATGGATGAGTGACGGTGAAGATTTTAAGCATTGGGTTAAGGGGGTTAGAAGGGTATCGAGTGCAGGTGGAGGTGCAGGAAGTGCCGGGGATTGCGGCGATGGTGATTGTTGGGTTGCCGGATGCATCGGTGAAAGAGGCAAAGGAACGTGTTCTTGCTTCGCTTTATGCTTTCGGATGCGACTTTTTTGATAAAAGGCTTGTTGTTCATTTGTCTCCGCCGGAGCGGAAAAAGCATAGCCCGATGTTTGATTTGGCGATGGCGATTGGGATTTTGAAGGCAATGGGCAAGCTGACAGCGCCGGCTTCCTCCGATGCAGCGTTTTTAGGTTCGTTATCGTTGGATGGAACGATTCAGCCGGTGGATGGCATGCTTCCAGCGATATTGGCAGCAAAGAAGCTCGGTTTTCAAAAAATATACCTTCCGTATGATCCCACACTTCCGCTTCATCATTTGAAAGATCTCGATTGTATCTTTGTTCAGACGTTGGAAGAAACGGTGCAATATCTGCAAGGACAACGTGTTCTTTCGTTATCCCCAGCTTTTCGCTCTCCTGAAATTATGGACTCCCCTCGAAAGCATCATCGAGATTTTCAATCGATTATTGGCCATCATCAAGCAAAGCGTGCATTGGAGATCGCAGCGGCAGGCGGACATAACGTGTTAATGGTTGGACCGCCTGGGTGCGGGAAAAGTTTGTTAGCGGAAACGTTTCCGTCGATTTTGCCGGGTCTTTCTCATGATGCGCAGTTAGAGGTGATCAGTTTGTACCAGCTGGCAGGAGAAAAAATCGAGAGCGGCTATCCACCTTTTCGTCATCCGCATCATTCCGCTTCATCGGTTTCTTTAATTGGCGGGGGAACGCACCCAAAGCCTGGCGAAGTGTCGCTGGCACATCGCGGTGTTTTATTTCTCGATGAAATGGCGGAATTTGCAAAAAAGACGCTGGATATGCTTCGCCAGCCGTTAGAGACGGGGAAAGTGACGATTAGCCGTATTTCGTCGACGGTGACATATCCTGCGGACTTTATTTTGCTTGGGGCGATGAATCCGTGTCCGTGCGGATATTTAGGCTCAAGAACGCGCTATTGCACATGTAGTCCGAAACAAATTCAAGCGTATCGAAATCGTGTTTCCGGGCCGATTTATGACCGGATGGATGTTTTATTACCATTGGAAGTCATTGATTTCACCAAAGAAACGAGGGTTTCGGAATCTTCGGAAACCATAAGGAAAAGAGTAGAAGAAGCAAGAAGAAAGCAATATGAACGTTACGGAAAAGAAATAACGAATGGGCGTGTTCCTTTTGAGTTATTAATGGAAAAAAGCCCGCTTGCTAAAAGGCAGCAACACCTGTTGCAGCAATGGGCATCCCAGCATCAATGGAGCAATCGTGTGCAAACGAAAATCATTCGGCTGGCAAGGACTATTTCCGATTTAAAGGGAACCGAAGAGATAGCAGATGAATCGCTTTGGGAAGCGATGACGCTAAGATGGCTGAAAACATATACGAAGCAACAGGCAACAGCGAGGTAAAAAGAATGGGACGGCAAAAGCGGATCTGGGTGCCCCATCGGTTTTATCATATCGTTTGCCGCGGCAATCGGCGTGATCCCCTATTCAAGGAAACAAATGATTTTCTCGCTTTTCTCCATATCCTCCACCAGCTACATGAAAAAATCCCGTTTGAAATAGCCGCATATTGCCTTATGACGAATCACTTTCACCTGCAGCTGCGCTCAAAACAGGAGCCGATTTCGAAAGTCATGGCGCTCATGAACAAACGGTATGCGAATTATTATAATACTCGCTATCGTTTGATGGGACATGTATTTGAAAAGCGTTATTATGGTAAATTGATTGACAATGATAGCGGAATGTTGGAAGTGAGTCGATATATTCATCTCAATCCTGTAGAAGCTCATATGGTGCATGCGCCGGAACTTTACCGATGGAGTAGTTTTTATTTGTATATGCATCCAAAATCCCTGCCTCCGAAATTTATGAATATGGATGCATTATTAGATTACCTTTCAGGCACAAAAACAGAGCGGAAGAAAAAATATGCTGAATTTGTGAGGGGGTGAGGCTGCCTGTCACTTGTCAGCCATCGAAAGCGCGTGGAAATAGCATCAGTGGAAAGGGTCCAAATGGTCGAGACGCCCTTGATGGGGCGGTTTGTTTTTATGGGTGCTGTTAACTGAATATTCGGTCTATTAATTGGTTAATAGGGCGTGCTGGCGGTCGGTTATGGAGCAGTCCATACGTCACAGGTATATTTTCGTAAAAAGTTTATGGAGGAAAAAGGATGAAGAAGAAACGTGTAGGAATAAAGGGATTGATGTCCATATCACGAATATGGGAAGATGAACTAGGAGTGATTGGCGTAACAAATGTGGGCAGTTCTGTTTAGGCGATGCGCATGAGTGTTTATTGCAAAATAAAAATACAGAGTTCTGCAACAAAAAATGCAGAACTATTGCATAAAAAAAGGCTTGCCAGCTTAGTGGCCCAAGGAAGCAACCAGCCCACCCCTAAAATAGGGCTAATTTAAATGTTTTCATAAAATACGCATCCAGCAACAAACAGCGTTACTGGATGCGATCAGTAGGAGTATTTTTAAAACGGATTATAAAACCGGCTTCCATCATGGAATGTGATGATTAAGGTGACCATGAACAGAATAGTAAATAGAGCGATTGCAAAGTAGTCGCTTTTTTGGAAAGGTCTTGCACTATACCATGTGCGTTTTTTGTTTTTGCCAAAGCCGCGCAGTTCCATTGCATTGCTGATGGTATCAATTTTATTTAGGCTTGATAAAATAAGCGGTGCAAGGATGGAGGCGGCATTTTTGATCCGTTTAGGAAGTTTTTCTTTGCGGGACATGTCAAGGCCTCTGGCTTGTTGGGCGCGTGCTATATTCCGAAAATCCCGCTGTACGTCCGGTATATATCTTAATGCCAAAGAAACAGCATACGAAATTCGATAACTCACACCGATGCGATTGAGGGAAGCGGCGAATTCGCTCGGATGAGTCGTCACAATAAAAAGCAAAGCCGCTGGGATCACTGTGAAATATTTTAACGTAATATTCAATTGGTAAAAAAGTTGTTCCAATGTGACGTTATACCTTCCTGATATTTCAAATAACACATGGCTGGAGCCGTAAATTTTTACTCCTTCTTGCGGTGAAAAGACATAAATGGCAACATTGTTTATGAAAAGAAATACTAAAATAAATACAAGAACAAACAATATCTCTTCAAGTTTAATTTTTGAAATAATAAAAATGAGAATACTAATTAAAAATAAAAATAGTAGAATACGAGTGTCGTATGTCAGCATAGCTGCAGTCGACCATAAGATAAAGCATATTAGCTTTGTTACACCTGTCAACTGATGAACAGGAGATTTTCGGTCAATATAAGATAGCATCTCGGCTGCCAACCTGCCTTACCTCCCGATCATATTCTATGAAACGTTCCACAAACTTCCTCGGTTCTGGTATCCCTGTTTTTAATGCTAGGTTATAAAGAGACGTTTCCTTTAAATTTGCCTGTTCGATGATGTCAATATCAGAAAGGACATTGACAGCTGAGTCATCGGCAATTTTCCTGCCTTCTGCAAATACTATCGCTCTTTCTGTATACTCCAGCATTAAATGCATATCGTGAGTAATCATCATAATTGTGACGCCTTGCTGATTTAATTGAACAAGAAACTCCATAATATCAGTATAATGGCGAAAATCTTGTCCGGCAGTTGGCTCGTCCAAAATAATGATGTCTGGTTCTAACACTAAAATGGAACCAATCGTAACCCGCTTTTTTTGACCGAAGCTTAATGCTGAAATCGGCCAATTCCGAAATGGGTACAGCCCGCAAATTTTTAATGTATTGTCGACGCGTTCTTTTATTTCAGCTTCCGCTACGCCGCGAACCTTTAAGCCTAAGGCTACTTCGTCAAAAATCATATGCTTTGAAATCATATGATTTGGATTTTGCATGACCATGCCGATTTTTAACGAGCGTTCTTTAATCGTTTCGTTTGTTATATCCTTGCCGTTAAACAATATGCTCCCTGAGGAAGGCTTTTCAAATCCACAAATTAATTTTGTAATTGTAGATTTCCCTGCTCCATTTTTTCCAACAATGCTCACCATTTCCCCTTTGTTAATTGAAAAAGAAACATCCTTTATCGTTTCGTGACCTGGTGAATAGCTAAACGAAATATTTTTCAGCTCTAAAATTGGTTTTCCTTCTTTACTTGGCGTTTTTGGATTTGAATCTTCAAACCATTCCAACAAGTTTTTTCGGCATAAATCCGCTTTAAACTGATTGAAATCAGCAGGATGCATATCTTCAGTTAGTTCGCAACCGGCATATTTGACCGCTTTAATATATAACGGCTCCCGTATATTCGTCTCTTCTAAAATGTTAGTTGTTAAAAGTTGGTCAGGGCTCATATCAGCTACTATTGAGCCGTCATTGACCACAATAATGCGATCGACATGGCGATATAAAACATCTTCTAAACGGTGTTCAATAATGACAACGGTTGTATTCGTTTCTTTTTGGATTTTGTCGATTAAAGCCATTGCATACTTTCCAGTAGCGGGGTCAAGGTTTGCGAGCGGTTCATCAAACAACAGGATATCCACTTTGTCAACCATTACACCAGCGAGGGAAACCCTCTGCTTTTGCCCGCCTGACAAATGATGGACAGAGGCAGGCAAATAATCATCCATTTCGACCATTTGGGAAGCATCTTTTACGATCTCGAACATTTCCTTTTGCGGAGTGCAATCATTCTCCAGTGCAAAAGCTATGTCTTCACCAACAGTTAATCCTATAAACTGGCCATCAGGATCCTGTAAAACAGTACCAACCATTTTTGATAAAGCAAAAATATTTAACTCCTTTGTTTCCTGACCCATTACTTTTAAACTTCCGGTCATTTCTCCTTTATAAGAGAAGGGGATTAGACCATTGATGCAGTGGCCAATGGTGCTCTTCCCAGATCCTGAAGGCCCAACGATTAAAACTTTTTCCCCTTCGTAAATGTTTAAATGAATATTTTTTAATGTTGGATTTTTTTGGCTATAATACTTAAAGCTAAAATTATGAAATTCAATCACTCGTTTTCTCATTCGTAAAAGCTCCTGTAAGTAAATATGTTGTCAAAACTCACAATGTGCTTTTATTCTTTATCAAGACTTCCTTTTTGACTGCGTGTTTTTGCATAGAGTAAAAGAAGAAGTGTTCCAATGACGGCAACTGTTACCATATTGGAAATTCCAACAACTAATCCTTGCAGGAAGACTTTATTTGCTGGCTCAGCATAAATCAGTATATCAAGAGAAGGTGCGACAAGGAACCAGCCGATTGCTTGAACAATCACCTGAACAATATTAAATGTAATAATTTTTTTAGTGCCGAATTCACCAGATTCGATATCGATGCTTTTAGAAGCCAGACCAATTAAAAATCCGACAAGCAAGCTGACAACAACCCAACTCCACCAAATAGATCCATAAAATATTAAGTCTTTTAACGCATGACCGATAAGTCCGATGAAACCGCCTGCGACAGGCCCAAAAATAATTGACATAAGTGCTAAAAATGCATAAGTTGTTTCAATATTGGAATTTGGTATCCCTGTTGGAATGGACGCAAATCTTCCCAGAATAACAAAGACAGCTGCTCCAATTCCGATTGCTACGATTGTTTTGATCGATAGATTGTTTTCTTTCATGAACTTCCTCTCCCTTTTTTTATTTTTATGATTATATTGAATTTCCATTATATACGAAATTCGGTACTTTGCAGATAGTGATTTTCCATTTGGCACCTGCTTCAATATGGTAGGCCTTCGCAAATGATCCTTGATTGATTGCCACACCGATTTTGTCGAGCGAATTGACGTAAAGCAAAGGCTCGCCCAAATGACTATCCGCAAATGATCTGCCAAACGTCATAATATTTTTATATACTTGTCTTGTTTCATTTTCAATCGTTACTTCAAAAGAATCTCCGTAATCTACGTCTAACTTCTGAAACAAGCTGCGATCAATATTGGTCCATAAGTTTCCAAAGCGGACATCAAGTATATCAATATTCCCTTTAATCGCACCATTTTGAATATAGGCTTCTAAAACCGGCAGTTCAATTAGCGAATCGATTGGAATTTCCGGCCCCACCTGTTCAAACGTAATCACTTCGGATGCAAGCCGTGCGCCGGTATAAGCGTAAATATCACGTCCATGGAAGGTATAAGAATGCCCGGAATTTGGCAGCCGGTTTACCTTTTCATCGATCAGCCTTGCTTCTTCGATCCCAATATACTTCTTTATATGTGTGATCGTTCCATTGTCGGGTGTCACAATATATTGGTTTGATTTTGTCTTCACAACAATGCTTCTCCGTTCTGAACCGACACCCGGATCAACAACAGAAATAAATACCGTCTCCTTTGGCCAATACGATATCGTTTGGTACAGCCTATAAGACGCTTCCCAAATATTATATTGGGGAATATCGTGGGTCAAATCAAAAATCCTCAGGCTGGGATTAACATTCAAAGCGACTCCATACATTGCACTGACAGCTCCATCGCTTAATCCAAAATCAGTTTGAATAACTAAAAAACGATTCATAAATTTTCCCCCATACATTGTTGTTTTATAAAAAAAACCACGTCTTTATCTATATAGATAAGGACGTGGTTTTGCTCACGTGGTACCACCTTACTTCACTGTTTGTTCGCACAAAACAGCCTCTGCCAGTACTACGGGCTTAATCCCTTCATACTGTGGTATTTGTAACGAGTACCAAACTCGGCGGAACCTACTCGTACCTTCGTGCTTTGTTGGGATAAAACACGAAAATAATACTTTCAGCACGCAACTCAGAGGCCATTGTTCGGGTTCGTATTTTTGCTTCTTCTCAGCTACCGAAGCTCTCTGTGAAAAATAACTGAACCTTACTTTTCCTCTTCATAGTTATTGTAAGAAAATTATTAACAATTTTTTAATTAATTATAATCACCGCCGAGAATATGTCAAGCGTTGGAATACGAAAAGTAT
This sequence comes from Aeribacillus sp. FSL K6-8394, assembly GCF_038008865.1. Taxonomy (NCBI): domain Bacteria; kingdom Bacillati; phylum Bacillota; class Bacilli; order Caryophanales; family Bacillaceae; genus Aeribacillus; species Aeribacillus sp. FSL K6-8394. The sequence continues at coordinate 2,452,015 of NZ_JBBPAA010000001.1, read as the reverse complement.
GGAATGAGGCGGGGATTTGGTGCGGAGTGCTGGATATTAGGCTTGATGTGGAACTTTTTTAGGTCTGATGTGGAAAAGATTTAGGTCGAATGAAAAATATGTTTGTGCGTATGTGGAATAAACTTGGTTCGGATAGTGAACAACCTTTTGCACGGCTGTACTTCACCCGTAGTGGGCTTGAAAGCTCAGATATGCTTCGGTATACTGACGGTTATCTCCTTTCCCGACGGTCACCACGGCAGGATTAAACACACCGGCACTTTGCTAATTAAAATGGTAACCTAAGAAAAATGAGGAAGGATTACTCATGTTCTTGTTTTTTGGAAGACAACTAGGATCTATTTCTAAGGAAGGAGGAACTTGCTGTGTAAAAGGGCTTACCTTTTGGTATAGTTTTTGGCTCTGTGCAAAATTTGTCGAATCATTGGTGATTGAAAGATAAGATAAGGTGTATTACAATAACATTATCAGAACATATGTTCTGAATGTATATGGTGGCAAATTTTTCATTAAAACGGCTGCTGGTTGAGATTTGTCAAGAAGTGCGTTTTGTAAGGCGATGCGCTTTCTTTTGTCTGAAAAATCTGTAAATAACTTCGGCTTTTCTTTAGATAAACCTCAGCTCCCCTCCAAATTCTCCTTGAAAGGATGATTCCCATTATGAAGGAATACCTCGATTTAAAATTGGATTTTATGTTTAAACAATTGTTCGGCCATCCGAGCCGAAAGCAGCTTACAATCGCTTTTTTGAATGCGGTTTTGCATCGGACAGGCCATGATCGTATCATCGATGTGCAGTTTGATAACACAGAGCTGGCAAAAGAGTTCGAAGAAGGGAAAATGAATCGGCTTGACGTGCTCGTGTGGACCGACCGAGGCGAGCGGATTAACGTGGAAATTCAAATCATTGACCAGCACGATATGCCGGAGCGGATTTTGTATTACTGGGCGAGGCTCTTTTCCCAGTCGCTCTTCAAAGGCCAAGGGTACAGCGAACTTCCTCCCACCATTATGATTGCAATTCTCAACTACCCGCTCTTTCCGCATGAAACCGATCGGTTTCACACCATCTTTCATATCCGCGAAGATAAAGAACAATTTCTTTGGAGCGCGCATCTTGAATTTCACGCCATTGATTTATCACAATTTATGGTAAAATGGAAGAAATATAGACGTGATGTGAAGCGATCTTCGGAGTGGCCCTGGTTAATGATGCTGTCAGCGGTGGATGCCCGGAAACAAGAGATTGATGAGACGATTCTCAAGGAACTGGAGGTGTTGGCGATGAACGAGCAAGAAATTCGCGAAGCATTGGAAGAGTGGGAGAAGCTAAGCGTCAGTTCGGAAAATCGCTACGCGTATGAAATGCGGCTGAAATGGCTGCGGGATCAATTGTCCAATCTTCTTGGCGAGCGGCGTGCTGGGATGGAGGAAGGGTTGGAAAAAGGATTAAAACAAGGGTTGAAACAAGGGCTAAAGCAAGGTCGGGAGGAAGAACGGAAGAACATGATCCAGCATATGTCGGCGAAAGGAATGGCAGCGAAAGATATTGCCGATCTCACTGGACTTGCGGAAGAGGAAGTGCGAAAGTGGTTGAAATAGATTGCCTGTCATTTGTTGAAGCCGTTTGGCATTCATCCGAAGAAGTAGTGGAAACGTTAGAAAACCTGCCGCCTAATAAGGCTTTGCTGCTCCATCGAAAAAAAACAGATGTAGCACTCGGAAGGGTAAAAAAAATGAAAGCGCACTTGCATGGAACTGAAGGATCTCACTTTCCTTTTAAAGGACTATTCCATGCAAGAGCTATTTTATATCCCCTAATTTTTGAGCTACGGGTATTATTCAATAGAAACCATGCTGGTCACTCAGCATGTTGGTATCAAAGACTTTAGCGATTGTGCAAACCGTCGAATTCCCTCAGGAATGGATTTTGTTTCTACTCGGCCGTAGGTAAAACGTATATATTTAATTAATCAAATCGAAAATAAAAAAGAGTCACAATCTGTATCTCAAATATTAAGAAGTATGCCAGTTTGGGGAAACTGGTACGGACCTGGACATGGTGGCGGTGTACCAAAAAATAAATTAGATTCTTTATGTATGACACATGATCTTTGTTATAAAGTAAAAGGATATTTCGATTGTGGCTGTGATAAAGCTTTAGTAGCTGGGATAACTGCCGCTCTTCTATTTATGAAATCTGACGAAAAAAGAGCTGCCTTAGCAGTAGCAGCTTATTTTAGTATAGCACCTTGTAAAAAATAATAGAGTGGGGAATTAAATGATTTATAAACTTATCATGTTTATAATATTTTGTATTTTAATGTTTATAGGATATTTAATTGAATGGATTACAGGAGGAAGACCTTGAATTTAGGATCATTATCTTAGTCAGTTCTTGAAAAATACAAAACATCAGCTAGTACTTTCGCTTGTTGACAAAGTCTCTGCTTAGACAGTCTCTATATCTAAAAGTTTGACAGAGTACACTAAAGAAAAGCCCGAAAATACTGGTGTTTTGGACTTTACCCACAACACGTACCACTACACTTGTTAGTGGCACGTGTTTTTTTCGTGCGCCCGGCATGTACATGAACTATAGGGTGTAAGTCCCGAACCCCGAAGACAGAAGTAGAGGTTAGCCAAGAGCAAGGGTGTCCGTGGTGACGCGGAATCTGAAGGAAGCTGGAGGCAAAACACCGGTCCGAGGAACACGAACCTCATATAAGGCTAGGTATGATTGAGTGAGTTTGCGAAACAAAACAAAGCTCTTTCTGTCGAAGGTCATATCGAGTAAATGAGGCGGATAGATGGTGTGAAAGTGCATGTACTTACCCGGGGAGATCTGACTGGCACGCCAAGTAACCTTGGTAACCTATCTAGTGATAGATAACTGAACAGTCAGAAGTCAGCAGAAGTCATAGTACTCTTTTCGAGCTCGAGACGAAAGAGGAAGGACTGAACAATTAAGGAGAACGAATCGCTAGGCGTTCACCTTCTGTGTGGAAGCAGACAATCCGATAGGACTTACTTGAAGGAGGAAGTGGTGAATCCCACGGGGGACTTCAAGAGGGTGGAGCAGAAGATGGCACAAATAGAAGAATTCGTTCACGTGGAGAGGATATCAATGTTGATGGAAATGATTTTGTCACGGGAAAATCTCCTGGCGGCACTGAAACGAGTCGAACAGAATAAAGGAGGTCACGGAGTAGATGGCATGTCCGTAAAAGACCTACGAAGACACCTCTACGAAAATTGGGACTCCATTCGACAGTCGTTGAGAGAAGGAACCTACAAGCCCTTACCCGTCCGTCGAGTCGAAATCCCGAAACCGAACGGTGGAGTAAGGCTTCTAGGGATCCCTACCGTGACGGATCGTTTCATCCAACAAGCGATTGCCCAAGTGTTGACGAAAATCTTTGATCCGACCTTCTCGAACCATAGCTATGGTTTCCGCCCAGGTAGAAGGGGACATGATGCGGTTAGGGAAGCAAAGGGTTATATCAAAGAAGGATATCGTTGGGTAGTCGATATAGACCTAGAGAAATTCTTTGACAAGGTGAATCACGACAAACTGATGGGGATCTTGGCGAAAACGATCAAAGATCGAATTCTACTGAAGGTAATTCGCCGGTATCTTCAATCAGGCGTGATGATCAATGGAGTGGTAATGGAAACGGACATGGGAACGCCTCAAGGCGGCCCGCTTAGTCCACTTTTATCAAACATCATGCTTCATGAATTGGATAAAGAGCTTGAGAAACGTGGACATAAGTTTGTTCGGTATGCGGATGACTGTAACATCTATGTGAAAACAAAGAAAGCAGGAATTCGTGTCATGAACTCCATTACGAACTTTATAGAGAAGGAGTTAAAGCTCAAGGTAAATAAAGAGAAATCGGCGGTAGACCGTCCTTGGAAACGGAAGTTTCTCGGTTTCAGCTTCACACTCAATAAGACTCCAAAGGTACGGATTGCGAACGAAAGTGTGAAACGTTTGAAGAACAAGATCCGTGAAATTACATCAAGGTCGAAACCGTATCCAATGGAGAAAAGGATTGAGAAACTGAATAAGTATTTAATGGGATGGTGCGGATATTTTGCCTTGGCAGAAACACCAAGTAAGTTCAAAGAATTTGATGAATGGATTAGACGAAGGCTTCGGATGTGTTTGTGGAAAGAATGGAAAACCCCGAAAACAAGAATTCGGAAACTCAGAGGATTAGAAGTTCCAAGCCATAAAGCATTCGAATGGGGCAATACACGCAAGAAATATTGGCGGATTGCCTGCAGTCCCATTCTACACAAAACCCTCGACAACTCCTATTGGAAGCGTCGAGGGTTAAGAAGTCTATTCGAAAGATATCAAGCACTACGTCATACTTAATTGAACCGCCGTATACCGAACGGTACGTACGGTGGTGTGAGAGGTCGGGGGTTAGTCACCCCCTCCTACTCGATTAATACTCTAGGAGGCGCTTGTGTGACAAGTGCTTCAAATGCTAGATTTGCTTGACCTTGTAATTCTGTCGAACATTTGCTCTTCACCATTCACGCGTATTTTCGAGGCTTTCATCTTAAATAACCATTCATTTAGCGCAGCGCTGTCAATATCTTCGCCAATTCCATCATCAAATGTTTCTTCGAACCGTTCTTTTTCTTCATCCAATAAGTCATCATAATGTATACCTTCTTCAGGAAATTTTAATTTTGTTTCAATCGTGCGATAATCTACTAAATATCCATCCTGAACAGCTTGATTTCTAATTCATAGGCATAGGTCGGTACTCCGTTTTCTAAATCAAACACTTCGTAACGAAATTTTTTCAATTTCATCCTTGATCAGCGACCAAGGCGCCGGATGCAGCCATTAAGCAATCATTTTGCTTTTGGCAACAGCGACGCCTGAAATACTGGAATCTTTATAATTTGCTGATTTATGCTGAATGTTTTAATAATCCTTTTTTCTCTTTCCGGTTTTCCTTTCGCTTTATAACGGTGCTTTTGAAAGTGCCGACAATGCCTTTAGGAAAACCTAAAATAACAATTATATAGAGGAGACCTAAAAAAATCGGCCATCGTTCAAAAATCGAATACTCGGTCCCAAGCTCCGATAAATAGTGCTGAATAAATTCAACCGCTCCGCTTCCTAAAATTGGCCCAAATAAAGTACCGGCGCCGCCGATCATTGTCATAAGAAGTGCATCTAATGTGGTTTCAATGGAGAAGACCGACGGATCCACAAAGCGAAGGGTCACTGCATATAAAGCTCCGCTGTATGCGGCCACCACCCCGGCTATGACGCTTGCGATAATTTTATAATGAAGAACTTTAAAGCCAAGGGCTTCTGTTCGCTTTTGATTTTGCGAAATCGCTTTTAATACTTTTCCAACAGATGAAGAAGTGAAAGTACGAAGCAAAATATAGATAAGAACAAGGCTGATTAATGTAAAAAAGTAAAAAGTAAACCGGTCTCTCAAAAATTCCGGCACCTGGAAGGTAAATCCGTCACCCCCCTGCGTCATCGATCTCCATTTTTCTGCAATAATAAGAAATAATTCAGAAAATCCCAAGGTAAGCATGGCATAAAAATGACTTTGCAGCCTTAACGACAGCATTCCGATTAAGAAGCTGATTAACACAGCTGCAATAACAGCAATAGCGATGCCGAGAAGGAAAAATCCTATTGTATTATCATTGGCATTTAGTATAATCGCTGTGCTATAAGCCCCGATGCCAAAGAATAGACAATGACCAAAGGAAACGATACCGGTATAACCTAAAAGAATATCATAACTCATCGCAAAAATAGCAAAGATAAAGATTTGCGTAAATAAAATGAGCATGCTACGGGAATCATTGACGAAAGGGAATATGCTTAAGAAAAGAATTGCGATTATGCCGGCAATGAGCGAAAAACGATTATATTTTGCTAAAGCCACTTTAGACTCCCCCCTTTTCTCCTAAAAGTCCGGACGGCCTGAGCAATAAAATAACAATAAGCAATAACATATTTACAGCAAGGGACAGATCAGGGTAGTAATAAGCGGTATATGCGCCTGCCAAGCCGACAATGATTGAGGCAACGGCTGCCCCCTGAATGCTTCCCAGGCCACCAATAATAACGACAATAAATGCTAATACCGCATATTGCATTCCCATATCAGCAAAAATCACGCCGGAATATGGCCCCAGCAAAAATCCACCCAAAGCGGCCATTCCCGCTCCCAGCAAAAAAACAAAGGAGAAAACGCCTTTAATATTTATGCCAAGCGCCTGTACCATTTCTTTGTTGTCCACGCCTGCGCGGATCATAATCCCGATTTTCGTTTTATTTAATAGAAGCAAAATCATAACGTAAATAACCAGCCCGACAAGAATTACAAACAAACGGTATTTGATAAAAATCACACCGCCAACATCTATGCTACCTTCAAGCCATTTAGGCAAGCCAGCGCGAATGGGATTCGAGCCCCAAAACACACGCAGCAACTCAATCAGCACAAGCATTCCGCCTAAGGTTACAAGAAGCTGCCGAATGTGATTGCCATAAACCGGCCGGATTAATAGTTTTTCAACAATCCAGCCGAGCACCATGCCGCCTATCACCGTAGCGACAAAGGACAGCAAAAAGTTGTCGGTAACTGTAAAGAGCCATACCCCTAAAAAGGCGCCCCATGCAAAAAAACCGCCATGGGCAAAGTTTAAGACACTCATAAGTCCGAAAATAAGCGTAAGACCCGATGCTAAAAGAAAGATCAGCATACCTGTCGAGAGACCGTTGATCAAAAGATTCAGCAATGTATTCAAATTACTCCACCTCACGTGATCAGGATATTCCCAAGTACTTCCTTACCGTTTCTTTATCCTCCCTCAAATCATTCATAAACCCTTGATGGACAATTTTCCCATCGTCCATCATGTAATAGTAATCACCTATGTGGTTGGACATAAAGAAATTTTGTTCAACGAGCAAAATGGTAGTTTTTTCCTTTATTTTCACGATCGATTCCATGAGTTTTTCAACCATCAGCGGGGATAGTCCTTTGCTGGGCTCATCAATTAAAAGCAGGCCGCTGCTGTTAATATACGCCCTAGCAATGGCAAGCATTTGTTTCTGACCTCCGCTTAAATAGCCGCTTTTTTTATGCCAGTATTTCTTTAAATCTGGAAAAATCTCCAGCATCCATTCAGCCTTTGCTTCTCCTTCAGGGTCTTTTTCCTTTTTTGCCAGCGCAAAAGTTTCTTCCACCGTTAAATGTTGAAAAATACCCTGATCTTCCGGTACATAGCCGATTCCTTTCGAGGCAATCACATGAGTTGGGAGACCATTCAGCTTTTCATTTTTATAGTAAACACCCCCCCTCGAAACATGGTAAAATCCCATGATCGTTCGAAGTGTTGTAGACTTTCCTGCCCCGTTTCTCCCGAATAAAACAGTAATGGTTCCTTCTATTACCTCGAAAGTGACACTTTGCAAAATATGAAATTGTTCAATATAGGTTTCAAGATTTTCCACTCGCAGCATGTGAAAGTCCCCCTAAATAAGCATTTTGTACACGTTCATCCTGCATAATTACACCCGGTTCTCCTTCTACCAACAATTCCCCATTGAATATGACTACAAGATAGTCCGACAAAGCAAGCACCATTTCTATTTTGTGTTCAATTAAAACAATGGTATTCTCTGAATCTTTTTTGATATTTTCAATCACTTCCAAAATCACCGGAACTTCTTCCACCGATATTCCTGCTGTCGGTTCATCAAGAAGAAGCAGATTGGGCTTCAAGGCTAAAAGCATGGCAATCTCCAGTTTTCGTTTTTCCCCATGGGTTAAATTTATAGCTAAATAGTCCTCTTTTTCCTTTAAAAACACCATATCAAGCAGCCTTCTTGCTTCTTCAAGCTGTTTGCGGTATTTGGCAGGTTTCGGTAAAATACTGTAAAAATCTTTTCTTTGCGACTGGACAGCAAGTCTGACATTTTCAAGAACCGTCAATTCCGGAAAAATATTTGTTAATTGAAAAGATCTCCCCATCCCCATTCGTGCTCTCTCTGCCGCTGATAAATTGGTAATGTTTTGTCCTTTGAAATAAATCTCTCCCTTTGTCGGTGAGAGCTGTCCGCTCAGCAGGTTGAATAAAGTAGTTTTTCCTGCCCCGTTCGGCCCGATGATGGACAAAAATTTTCCCTTAGGCGCCTTAAAATTGACATCCCGGATTACTTCCTGTTCGCCAAATGAAATGGAAAGATTGCGAGTCTCCAATAAAGCATCCAAGTCTTGCGCCCCCTTCCTAAATTTTTATAAAGAGGAGAATACAAGATTCTCCTCTCGCTTTATTGATTTCGAATCGGTGGCTCGGTTTCGTTCATATCCAATTCGCGGATCAACACCGGAACCGGATGGTCAACGCCTTCCTGATTTTCCAGAGTTATCGAATAGAGACTTTGTAGAGCCTGATGGTCTTCTTCACGGAATTTCATTTTGCCTTTTGGGGAATCAAATTCCATGCCTTCCATTGTTTCAATCAACAGCTGAGCATCCGTGTCTCCCTCCGTTTTCTTTAAGGCTTCTACAATGGCGATGGCTGCCGTCATGCCTCCGGCAGTAAACAGATCCGGAATTTCACCGTCAAACCGTTTCTTATGTTCTTCCACCAGCCAGTCATTGATTTCGTTATCCGGAAGTGTATGATAATAAATCGAATAGCCTTCCATGCCGATTAATGCATCCATGGTTTTCAGCGATGCAATATCCTGTACGGCCGTTGAAATTTTTATTCCCTTCTCTTGAACCTTCATATCTTTTAATTGTTTCCACGGCGCGTTGGAGCCTGCCCAGACGATATACAAGTAATCCGGTTTTTCGCTGAGGGCACTTTGAATATTGGCTGTAAAATCGGTTGCATTCGGGTCCGCGTAAACTTCAGCCACAATTTCCGCGCTGCGTTCTTTAGCTGCTTCAATAAAGGCTGCTATACCATCCCGCCCATAAGCATTGTCCTGCGCTAACGTTGCAATTCTAACGCCTTCTTTAGCGATCGCAGCTGCACCTGCAACTGCATCTTGAGAAGAGTTTCGTCCTGTCCGGAAAATATATGGGTTAAAATTATCGCCTGTTATGCTGTCGGCAGCTGCTGGCTCTACGATCATGATTCTTTTATATTCTTTTGCCAGCGGCAAAACGGCGAGCGTATCGCTGGAACTGGTTGAGCCGACAAGGAAATCTACTTCATCCTCTTCCAATAGTTTCGTAGCCTTTTTCACAGCAACATCCGGTTTTGTTTCTGTATCTTCCACAATAAATTTGATTTTTTTCCCTACAACTTCACCTGTTCCGTCCGTCGCATAGTCAAGCCCAAGCTCAAATCCTCGAACAGTTTGTTTTCCGTAAGCTTCCAGCGCTCCTGTTAAAGAAGCCAATACACCGATCTTGATTGTATCTTTTTCTTCTTCTGAACTTGAACTGTCGCTGCCGCATGCCGAAGTCAATAGGAGCGACCCGATTACACATGTAATAAGAAAACTTTTTAGTACGGCTTTTTTCTTATTGATCATGTTTCCTATCCTCCCTAATTATTTTGATTTTTATAAAACTGAATGCGGTGAAGCAATCCATCGACGACTATTATTTCACCATCATTTGTAAAACCAATGCCTTGCGGTGAGAAGAAATCTCCCGCACGTCCGCTGAAACTTCCAAACTGCTCTATAAATCTTCCATTGGTGTCATACACATTCACGCGATTATTTGAAGTATCCATTACATAAACCAGATCATTTTCGTCAATTGCAATACCTGTTGGTAAGAATAGGTCTCCCGGTCCTTCTCCCCAATTTTCCAATGGATCCAGATTGCCGCTGCCGTTATTGGTTCCCCATTTTGCAAGAAAATTGCCGTTGTTATCAAACTTTTGGACTCGGTTGTTGATTCGGTCTACAACATATACATTATCCTGGGAGTCGATGGCAATCTGCATCGGCTGGAAGAATTCTCCGTCACCTGTGCCTTTTTTGCCCCAGCTTTTTTGGAAAATAAAAAGGGAATTGAACTTCTGAATCCGGTTGTTCTCCGAGTCAGCGACAAAAATATTTCCTTTTCTGTCAACCGCTACCCCTGTCGGGAATTGGAAGTATCCATTTAACGTTCCATAAGATCCATAGTAAGCAAGCAGCACTCCAGAATTTGAAAACTTTTGAATCCTGTGATTGACTGAATCCGCAACATAAACGTTGTCATATTTATCGATTGCAATTTGTCTTGGTACGAAAAATTGTCCTGGATAGCTGCCATAGCCAAGCGGACCCCCCGTTCCGTACATGCTGCCCCATTTGCTGACCAGTTCGCCTTCGGAGTCATACTTTAAGATTCTGTGATTAAAGGAGTCAGAGATAAATATGTTTCCTTCCGAATCCACTTCGGCATCGAACGGACCTGCATATTGTTTATCGTGCCAACGGTCATTGCCAACAGACATAATGTAGCTTGCAGAAAGACCCATTTCAAAAAAGTTCACCAGACGATTGTTGCCCGTATCTGTCACATATAGATTTCCATCTCCATAAGGCAATACTTGATTCGGGTAAACAAGTAGCGGAAAAACGCCTGTCTGGTACAAAAATAGATTATCCATGCTAAACTTCATAATGCGGTTGTTGTACGTGTCCGCTACATAGAATGCACCTGTTTCCCGATCAAAATTGATTCCTCTCGGATGGTAAAACTGATAAGGTCCCATGCCCGGTTTAGGTCCGCCAATTTTCCGCTTAAATTGGCCATTTACATCAAAAACCTGTATCCGGTTATTGTAAGTATCCGCTACATAAACTTCGTTGTTATTGCTTATAGCAATTCCTTGCGGCAATGCCAGTTGTCCGTCTCCTTTTCCGTATTCGCCAATAGTTAATAGATATTCGCCATCAGAATTGAATTTCTGTATGCGATGGTTGAATTCATCGGTGATATAGTAATTGTTGTCCTGATCAACGGCTATTTCTCTTGGAAAACCGAATTGATAGTTTTCCTTACCTTTTGTTCCCCAGCTTTTTATAAACTGGAATTGTGCATTAAACTTTTGAATCCGGTAGTTTCCTGTATCGGCAACTAATATATTGCCCTCATTGTCAACGGCAACGCCAAACGGCATATTAAACTCTCCGGGTCCATCACCGAGCTTTCCATATGTAGCCAGTATGTTCCCGTAGGAATCCATTTTTATAATCCGATGGTTGCCCATATCAGACATATAAATATTCCCGCTGCTGTCTTTCGCTAATGCAACAGGGCTTCGAAACAGCTCTTCGCTGTCCTCCTCAGCACCCCAAGACTCTTGATATACTATTTCTGCAGAAGTCTCCGCCCCCAAAAAGCCGAAGCATATAGCGAATATTAGTAAAGATTCCCAGATTTTTTTCATTGGACATCACCCCAGCCATTTAATTACCGTAGCTGCCCAGGTATAGCCGGTGCCAGCGCTTACTGCCACTGCGATATCGCCGTTCTTTAGTTTTCCCTGCTCACTAGCAAAGTGGAGTCCGATACAAGGATCCAAAGCAGACATATGGCCATAATGATCAAGATATATCGCCTTATCATTAGACAAATTTAGCCCGTCCAGTAATTCTCTTAACATGGATCGTTTCGTATGCAGCGGCAGCAACAGCTGTATATCCCCAACCGAAAGCCCGCTTTTTTCCAAAGATTTCTTGATGACTTTGTGAAAGTTTGGAACGGATACCGGATCGAGTTTTTCCTTCATGCTTAAAGGGTCTGTCACATCAATAAAATGCTGGCGGTTTTCAACGGTAACGTAGCTGGCAAAATGGACCGATCCACCTGCAGGCACCCGGACATCATTATGGAAAGAACCGTCCGTTATGATAGCGCTTTCAAGAATCTCACTCTTAGATGCCCCCCTCTTTACAAGTGCAGACGCTCCCCCGTCGGCAAAATTGAACATAAATCTAGCCCGTTTATTGCTGTAATCTAGAATTTGCGATTCCTTGCATCCGCCGACCAGCAAGATGTTTTCAATGGAATGATCGGAATTCAGCATGTCCTTGGCAACTTTCAATGCAATCGGAAAGCAGGAGCTTACGTTCATAATTTCAAAGGCATATGCGTTCCTAGTCCCCAATTCATAGCTAATTTTCGGAGCACTGGACCAGACGTAGTAATCTTTATGGGGGCTGCCAAAATAAATCACCACGTCAATGGATAATGGATCAACCTTTGCCAAAATATTTTTTGCTGCTTCAATTGCCATGTCGGATGCATGCATCGTCTGATCCGCCACATGCTTTTCATACAAACCAAATTTTTCAATGATGACCGATTCCGGTATGCCTGTTTTTTCAGCCAATGTGGCTGCGGTTTCCACATCCTTTGGAAAATAAACACTTGTTTCTTCGATTCCGATCCGCTCTGTCATACTTTCTCTCCTTCCTTTGGCACGAGCATAACTGCTGATCCCATTAGCACCAGCTCACCCTTCTGGTTCCGGCACTCTGTTAATAGTTTTATAATGTTCTTTTCTTCAATAAACTCCTGAACCGTGGCTGTAGCCGTGATTGTATCCCCGATATATACCGGAGCGGTAAAACGAAGAGTCTGTTCCATATAAATGGCACCTTTTCCCGGTAGATACATGCCTAAAAGCTGTGACAAGAGACTGGAAGTTAACAGGCCATGGGCAATGCGTTCTTTAAATCTAGTATTCTTTGCATACTCTTTATCAATATGGATCGGATTAAAATCACCGCTCAAACCGGCGTACAATACAACGTCAGCTTCCGTAATTGTCTTGCTGCAAGAAGCTGTCTGTCCTTCAGTGAATCTTGCCATTATTGTTTCACCCTTTCCCGCATTTCTGGCAGGTTGCTCTTTTGGATTTTTCCTGTCGCATTTTTCGGAAGTTCATCAATGAAATAAATTTCTTTCGGCACTTTATATTTTGCTAAAAATTTCAAGCAGTAAGTTTTTACATCCTCTTCAGTTATCGAAGCGCCTTCTCTTTTCGCAATAAAAGCAACCGGAACTTCCCCCCAGCGCGGATCTGAAATGCCGACCACCGCCGCCTCCCTGACTTCCGGCAGCTGGTTGATGACTTGTTCCACTTCAAGGGGATAAATATTTTCTCCGCCGGATATGATCATTTCTTTCTTCCTTCCCACAATATAGAAGAAACCTTCGTCATCTGTCCGTGCCAGATCTCCTGTATGGAACCAGCCGTCTTTTATCGCCTCGTTTGTAGCTTCCGGTCTATTCCAATATTCTTTCATAACAATTGGGCCGCGGACAAGCAGATTGCCGACCTCGCCCGGCCTAACCTCATTTCCTTCCTCATCCACCAGCTTCACTTCGCTGAATAAGACCGGTTTTCCAATCGATCCTTTTTTCCTACGGGCATCTTCTCGGCTCAGCATAAAGACTGTCGGAGAAGTTTCAGTCAGTCCGAACCCTTGGCCTAATAAATAGCCTTTATCCGTAAACGCTTGAATCAGTTCGCGAGGACATGGCGCGCCCCCGCTGTAGAACCAGCGCACGGAACTCAGATCAGCTACATTAAACGCCGGGCAGTCCAATAAAGCCTGGTGAATGGATGGCACGCCCATCACAACCGTAGCCTGGTGTTTTTCAATCATCTCGATGGCTTTGTACGGATCAAATTTTCCCGGTATAATGATCGTTCCTCCGACAAAGAGTGTCGGCAAGGCGAATAAGCCAATTCCGCCGATATGAAACAGCGGAAGCAACACCATGGAACGGTCCATGGATGTTAAATCAATGGCAAGAATATTGTTAATCGCATTCCAGTACATGTTGCTTTGTCTGAGCACCGCTCCTTTTGGCTTCCCGGTTGTTCCCGAGGTGTAGCAAATAATGTAAGGGTCATTCTCATCAATTTCTTCATCAGGCAGTTCTGCCTCCTTCTGTTTTATATCATTCAGCTTCTCGATGGAAAACAGCTTAACCCCGGTTTCTTTTTCGATGCTTTTTGCCATTTCAAAAAACGGCTCTTCCGCAGCTAATATAGAAGTTCCGCTGTCTTGCAGCTGAAAAATCAGTTCGTTAATATTCAAACGGATATTTAAAGGAACGGCGATGCATTGAAGCCGTGCAATGGCAAACAGCAAAACGACATACTCGAGACGGTTTTGGGAAATTATTGAAATCCGATCTCCTTTTTTCACTTTCAGTTCATTCAATAGGAATAGGGCTGCATTTTGAATGCTTTCATTTAATTCCTTATAAGTTAATTGTTCCTGATCGGTAATAACTGCAATTCGCCTCGGATTAATGCTTGCTCTTTTTTCAATCCAATAAGCGATTCCCTGCATAAAATCCCCATCTCCTTTATGTTTTTTTGATTCCATTAAAGATCAGCGTCATCGCGGCATCAAAAACTTCCTCCGGCACATTCTGTCCTTCCCAAAACACCCAGCGCATGCCTAAAAATTGTCCGATAGACATTAGGCAATACGCCACGGTTTCCAGATTGATATCTTTAAACTCTCCGTCTTCCACCCCCAATGACAAACTTTTTAAAAAACCGGAAGCAAGTTTGTCATAATACCAGCGATATAAATCCTTGTCGACAACAACTGCTTGCTGAACGATGCTGTATAGCTCAGGGTAGTCTTTCACCCAACGGAAAAATGCCTGGAATCCCTTTCGTTGGGCATCTTCATGATTCTCCGCATCCTTCATTTCCTCTTTTATTTTGAATCTTAATTCTCGGCTGTACATTTGAATCAGTGCATCAAAGACTTCCTTTTTTGATTGAAAGTAATTATAAAAGGTACCCTGGCCAACGCCTGCTTCCTGAGTAATGTTGACGATGGAAGTTTCATAATAACCTTTTTTGCCAAAAACCTTTTCTGCTGCCCTTAATAATTTTTCCCTTGTTTCCATGCCCTTTTTTGTTAGATTAAGAGTTTCTGCTGTAGCATTTTCTGACATATGAATCACCTCTCAGTTTTTATTATATTCAGAATATTTTTTATTGTCAATATCTTTCTTTTTAACTACTTTACAATCGGATGAAGGAGAAAACCAGTTATTCTCCGACGGTTTTTTTAGTCTTTTCAGCCCAAAACGCCCAACTATTCGAAAATGCTTAGGTGGAAGTGCTGTAAAAGGGCAAGAAGAAAGGAATAGACTGGTTTCAATTCGATGCGAAGGCCTGAAGCGATAATTTTAGTCAATGAACTAATGTAGACCCAACCTTCTTTATCCATAGATTTCATAATATTATCGATACTTGCACCATCATAACCGGTGATACTGTACGGATCGTCTTCTACAATGGCTATACCAAATTTTGAGCATATTTCAAGAATTCTACACTTTTTTCAAGATCAAGTGTCGCTCCTGTAGGATTTTGGTAAGTGGGATTCAGGAACAACATTTTGAGGCGGTGTTTTTTGTGCAGTTCGACAATTTGATCTGGGTCAATTCCTCCATTTTGTACGGGTAATAGATGGGTATTTAATCCTTCCGAATGGAAAATCGGGAGCGAATAGGCATACGAAGGATCTTCAATGGCAACTGCGTCTCCAGGTTTAAGTAAACCTCGAATAATGAGATGAATGGCCTGCTGGGCTCCGGATGTAATCAAAATGGAAGAAGGAGCAGATTCGATACATCAATAAGTTTTCATATGCTTGGAAATGGTTTCGCGCAGTGTAGTATTGCCTTGAATGTGTTCGTACCCTAAATCGTTGCACAATTCTATGGAGCTATTAATATCTTGCATCAATTTTATAGGTGTTGATTGCTTTTTATTCGGCTGTGATGAGCCTTGGAGCGATTATGAAAGTGAGTTTGGAGAATTCAAGGCGCCCGTGTTGTGTTTGAGTGATTACAGTCATCCTCTCCACACATTCATTGTCCGGAAAACGATGCTCATACACAAATGCACATTTATTTGTTAAAATATTAATTATATTCTGACAAAAAATGAAACCTATCGTTTTTCGGAAGCAAGAGGTATTCTTTCGAAAAATTTACATTCATGAAACAAAATCATTAAATATAAAAAGTAATCTATATATGGAATAAACGGTTTGCGGCCGTTTTATCACCGACAGAATGGGGGAGGGTGTAGTGGAGAAGATTGCCTCGCATGCGTATGAAAAGCCGGGCTGGAAACTGTATGTTTCGTTGCCGATTTTATCGTGGGCGTTGTATGATTTTGCGAATACGATTTTTTCCTCGAATGTGAATACGATTTTTTTCCCGCTTTATGTTTCGGAAACGGTGGGAAAAAGCGAGAGCTTGAACCAAATCGCCAGTACATTTATTTCGTATGCAAATGCGTTAGCCTCTTTCTTTTTAGTGATATTTTCACCTTTATACGGCACATGGATTGACCGGACCGGCAGAAGAAAGAAATGGCTTGGGATTTTTACGACTCTTTCGGTTATGGCAACTTTGCTTATGGGTGTTGCCGGATATTTGAATCTTGGGAATGCCATGTTTGGATTGCCGGCGTCTTTTGTCATAATCGTGCTTTTATTTGTCGCAGCAAAGTTTTTTTACCATTCGAGCCTTGTTTTTTACGATTCCATGATTTCCAGTTTGGGGAATAAACAGGAAATTCCGCTTATCTCCGGTTTTGGCGTTGCTGTCGGATATGTCGGAACGCTTGTCGGGCTAGCTGTGTATCCGTTTGTTGGAGAAATGGATTACTATCGGGCTTTTATTCCAAGCGCCCTTTTGTTTCTCCTCTTTTCTTTCCCGCTGTTTTTCTTTGTCAAAGAAGAAGCCGAAAAAGCCGATGCCTTAAAGCGAAAGGCCGGATTTTTTGCAGGCTATCGGGATATTTATGCAACATTGAAAGAAATGAAAAAGTATCAAAACATTTTTACTTTCATGATTGCTTATTTCTTTTTGAATGATGCGGTGGCGACGACGATCGCCATCATGTCCGTTTATGCCAAAGTCATTGCCGGGTTTACGGCAGGGGAGTTCATCCTTTTATATTTAGTCTCCACAGTTTCGAGTATTATCGGTTCCTTTCTTTTTGGCTATATTACGAGAAGCAAGGGAGCCAAAAAAGCGGTTTTGTATGTCGGCATCGTGATGTGCATCGCACTGGCGATAGGGGTGCTTGCTTTTTCCAAGCTATCTTTTTGGATTGCTGGGAGTTTGTTCGGCGTCAGTTTAGGAGCGATGTGGGTCACTTCGAGAACATATATAGTCGAACTTTCCCCGCCAGATAAGCAAGGGCAATTTTTCGGACTGTTCGCTTTTTCTGGAAAAGTGTCAGCCATCATTGGTCCAGCGATTTATGGAAGCATTACCCTCCTTTTTCATTCATATGGAAACATTGCCAATCGGTTGGCGATGGGATCGCTTTTGATGATGGTGCTCCTTGGCATTTTCTTTTTGCTGAAGGTAAAGCCACAGAAGCCTGCCGCGCCGAAAAGCTGATGAGAGGTTTTAAGGAGGACATTGCCGAAAGCTATTCCGTCATTGAAATCATGGAAACAGAAATAACTACCAGCCGCCATCTGGGCGCTCTTGTTCGTCTTTCTTGTTGCCTCATCGCTAAAAATTTATGAAGAACTTATTTTAAAAATTGGTTCTAAAATGAATTGACTTAACCGGACAAAAAATTAAGGTCAAGTAGATGAACAACCATATCTGAGCATACTGCTTATTTAGCATAAATGATCCGAATAGAAATTTTACATGGAGTGGCGGACATGTTAGGCTTGATGCCTTGCGAAGCAAGGATTGGCGCTCGCTCCTTTCGCTAGGAAACATGTCCGCAGAAGCTCCGTGTCAAGCGATATAGACCTAAAATTTTATACAGGGAATGGAATATTCGTATTTTGTCATTCATACATTTTTTAATTGCCAAAAACAGATAAATAAAGCAAAAAGGTTGGTGTTTAAACTTTCGGAGCCAGTTCGACAGCGGCGCGAATGGCTTCGAGCATGCTGCGTTCGTCCGCCAGATTTTTTCCTGCGATATCAAAGGCTGTTCCATGGTCGACAGATGTGCGGATGATACCGCCTTTGAGGCCGACGGTGATGTTTACTCCGGCTTCCAGCCCCAGCACTTTAATAGGGGCGTGCCCTTGGTCATGGTAGCAAGCGACAACAATATCAAAATCTCCGCGCACCGCACGGTAAAATAATGTATCTGCCGGATATGGTCCGGTTGCATTGATTCCTTCCACTTGTGCTTTTCGGATGCCGGGAATGAGTTTTTCCTCTTCCTCTCCATTGCCAAACAGTCCGTTTTCTCCAGCGTGAGGGTTGATGCCGCACACGGCGATGCTTGGGTTTTCTTTTCCAGCTCTTGTCAACGTTTCATGAGCCAGTTTAATGACTTTGTAGGTCCGATCGGGATTAATCATTTCTATCGCTTTAATTAACCCGACATGGGTAGTAATATGAATGACTTTAAGTTTTGGAGAGGATAACATCATCGCATAATCTTGAGTGCCCGTTAAATCGGCCAAAATTTCTGTATGTCCCGGGTATAGATGTCCGCCTTTGTGCAGGGCTTCTTTATTTAAAGGAGCTGTACAAATGGCCTGTATATATCCGTTTTTAGCTAATTCGATGGCACGTTTTAAAAATTGGAATGCGGCATCTCCTGCAGCTGCTGATACTTGTCCAAAAGACAAATTGGCAGGAAGCAAATTTAAATCAATGCAATCAATTGTACTGTATTGGTAAGTTGCTTCCTTTACAGATGAAATAGGGTGAATGGTCAGTTTGGAATTGGTAATTCTAGCTGCCCGTTCTAATATTTTTGCATCTCCTATCACTAAAGGATTGCATTGCTCATAAATGGATCGGTTTTGTAGGGCTTTTACGATAATCTCCGGTCCAATACCGGCAGCATCTCCCATCGTTATTCCGATGATAGGTTTCATTTGACATCTACTCCTTGTAATTGGTGAATTGCTTGAATAAATGTATTTTCCGAACCAAAGGCTCCCGCCTTTGTCACTACATGCATTCCTGAGTCATGAATTAATTTCGCTATTGGCACTCCTGTTTCCACTTCATCCAGCAATTCAAAACCCGAAGCTCCGATTTTCTCGCATACATGTTTTGCAGTATCCCCGCCTGTTAATATCATCCCTCTAAAATAGCCCTTGTTGATCAATGTGGAGGCAACTTCGCCTAATTTTTGAACAATGAAATTGCTTATTTCTATTGTGCTTAATCCTTTCGATTTTCCTATTTCCTGTACCTGTTTTATTTCATTGGGTGAAGCAGAAGAATATAGTGCGACATGATAACCCTGTTTGACCCAATCCTCTGCCTGGTGAATGGCTTTTTTCATTTCATCGCAGCGAATTTGGTCATCACTAACCAATCTTATGGAATCAAGCTGTACACCTTTGACATTCGTTAAAGAAAGGGCAAGATCTAACTGTTTGCGGGATACTTGGCTGACGCTACCAACTACTAGCAGGATGGGCTGTCGATTTTGATCAATCTTGATCGTTCTTTTTGCTTTTTGAAGCTGATAAACCTCGGGAAGGTAATTAGCCAGACCTGCCGACCCGACCCATACGACTTTTTCGTTAATGTGGCAAACGTATTGTGCGATACAACACAAATCTTCTTCAGTTAAAGAGTCAAAGACAATGTAAGGAATATGATTCGCACGATAATCGTTTAGTCTCTCTTTTACTTTATCAAATCCGAGACGAAGTGTTTGATAGTCAATTAATCCTATAGGACGCTTTGTCTGTTTGGCAATTAAACTGGGAATATACGACTCTTTAACTGGACATTTAGGGTCTCTTGATATTTCTGTCTCATGTAGCAATGTATCGTGTAAAAAATGATATCCTTTATAAGTGGTTCTTCCGTTTTTGGGATAACCTGGCGCAATAATCATAAATGTCGGCTTTATTGCATCGTAAACAGCATCGATTTCCGCTCCGATATTTCCTCTAAGGGTGGAATCGATTTTTTTGTAGATAATCGGGAAACAATCTTTTAGTTTTTCCGATACGACCTTTACTTTCTCATAGGCTTCTTTCTTAGATAAAGAGCGGCTATCAGTATCAATGACAACCGCATCGTTTTCGTCTAGTTGGCTCGAATGCAGTTGAAATAGTACGGATGTTTTTAAACCGTAATGAGCAAGCTGAACGCCGCTGTCGTTGGCTCCTGTTAAATCATCTGCGATGATTGCGATCTTCATGGTGCATCTCCTTCCTTAAATGGAGGAGCCCAAGTCATAGACATGGGCTTTATGGGTTAGTTTGGTAATTGGTAGTATTGCTGCAATTTATTTTTCTTTTCCAATCGTTTCGCCAAAAACGCGATGTAAATTGGTAGTAAAATCGCTGTCGTGACCGTACTTGCCGCTACTTGGACTGTCGCTAAATCAGCTACGCTTGCGAAAGAAGCATTCGCTGCCGCGATCGCAGCAGGAGTAGCTACAGCGTTTCCTGCGGTAGAGCCTTCAGCAGCACCGACAAGTGGATTCCAGCCGAATGCTTTAAAGATTAAGTATCCGGCAGTTCCTGTTAACAATACTGTAGCTACGCCCAACAATACGCCACTTAATCCCCCTTTGATGATGGCCCCAAAGTCGATCCCCATTCCTAAGGCGAACGCAAAAAATGGTATTAACATATCGCTGCCTTTTGCTAAAAATTCTCTCATTTCATTGTCTAAGTTTCCAAGTATCATGCCGATTGCAATTGGAAGTAAAACGGAGATAAAGGAGACAATGGAAAACATTCCATCGACAAACCCCATTGCGCCGAAAATAGATAACGCTACCATTGTTAAGAATGGTCCATCATTTAATGCTAATAGAGAATAGGCCGCTTTGTCATCTTCTTTCCCATACTGACCGACAATCGCCATATAAAGACCGCCGTTACTGTTGGTCATTGCCGCAATAATAGCCAGTGGTGTTAAACCTAAAAATAAACCACTTGGACCAGCTGCTATATAGGCGATTAATCCTACAAGTGCCCCTACCGCCCACTTGACGAACAGTAATGTAAACCCTTTACCAAGCGCAATGCCTGCGCTTCTTACATTAATTTGTGCTCCTGCGCAAAGTAAAAATAGAGCGATTAAAGCACTTGCGCTGTTGACGAATAGCGCTTCTGTAAAGTTGCCGATTCGAAGCAGATTCGGTGCGAACGTATTGATCGTCGCGGCCAACAGCAATGGCACGACCATCATTCCACCAGGAATGCGGTCTAATGTTGCCTTAATTTTCATTCTTTCTCCTCTCCTTTGTTGTTGTTTTAAAATGAAACAATTTTATAAATAATATAATAATAAACCGCTTTCAATTTAATTTTATTAGGGTATGTTTTATTTATCAACAATATTTTTACATAAAAATAATAAAGCTGAAATAATGTTGCATTATGCAACGTTATTTCAGCTTTCTCCATAACGTACTTCGATTGATCCCCAATCTTTTGGCTGCTCTTGTCTGATTCATTTCTTCTTCTTGTAACACTTTCCAGATAATATCCTTTTCAATCTCAGCTAGCGGTTTATTGAGATCAATCACGGAACAACCTAGTTGAGCGTGTTCATCTGTATTTTTCCAAATGTTGTTTAAATCTTCTTTATTAATATACTCATTATTCGTAAACTGGACGGCTTGTTCAATCACACTGCTTAATTCTTGTAAATTATTTTTCCAAGTACGGCTGTACAGCCATTTTAGCGCTTCTTCCTGCACGCCTACGATTTGCTTTCCATATTTGACGTTATATTGCGCAATAAATTTTCGAACATATTCGTTTAAATCTTCCGCGTGTTCTTTCAGAGACGGCAATCGAATTTGGTTTTGTTTAAATTGTTTAAAAATTTGAACCGATAATTTTTTTTGCTGCAACAAATCAATCGGGTTATCATGAAATAAAAAAATAATGCGTGCTTTTGTCTGGTGGATCAGGTGCGCTAGATGATTTTGGTGTTCCAACCGCAAACGTTCAACGCCTTCGAAAACACATGTCCCTATGTCCAAATGGACTAAGATAAGCTTGAGATAGTCTGCTATCTCGCGATGATCTTCTAAGACTCGGATGAGCAACAGAAAACTATCTTTCGCCTCGCTTTCACAATGAATGATTCCTGCTAGTGTTTTTTTTCCAGTTCCTTTTTCTCCGTATAATGCAACTGGCTTATTATGTGCAGCAGCCTTTTTCCCTTGCTTAATAACAGCTTTCATCAATTGGCTATTCCCGAGAATCTGTGAAAAGGAAGTCATGATTGGTTGTATGGCAGCAACGGATAGGCCATAATCTTGTTGGTCTTCCTTCTCTTCGGCTGAAAACCGCAGGTAATACTGGTGGTTTTCGGAGTTATCTATTTTAAGATACCCTTGCCGAAACTGCATATGTTCATCATCTGTAACGAAAGTGTACAATATTTCTATTGGTTCAATTTTTTTGCATAATTGTGTGCATGCATTGTTGAGAAATGGAAAATACGAATAAATAGTAGATTTATCCGAATCATTTTTGAGTGCTGGAAATATTTTTTGAAAAGAAGAACTAGTAAATTGTATCATGCCATTTTCGTCATAAACAACTAAAGGTTCTTTTGTTTTTTGCAGCAGTTGTTGATATACCTTTGTTTGTTTGGCAGTGTTTTTAATAATTTGATAAGTTTGTTTTGCTTGTTCAAACGCTTCGATTATGGACTCTCTGCCTGAAGTAATCAGTATGCTCTGAAGCCCGTTCGCTTCCGCAGTCTTGCAAGTAATCGTGTCTCCGATGATCGCTTGGGCGCCGTTGGCTTTAGCTTGTTGGACTGCCTCCTCTACCTCTTCTTGGTCATGGATAATGGTATAAGGAATTTTAACATCTAAAAGATTGGATACAGAAACAAAACCTTGGCATATGTTTAGGAATCCAATAATGTGAAGATGTGCGTTATGGTCTTTAACCAATGTCAATATACGTAATAAGTCATAGCCTGAGACTTTTATTTCAATAACTGGCAATGAGATATGCTGGCGCAGCAACTGAGCGGTGCCGCCGCGACTGATAATGAGATCATAACCTTCTTTTTCATATTGTTTCGCAATGGGTATAGCCTCTTGTAAATCTCCTTGTACAACTGTAATGTCCAGGGATTGTTGTTCTTTACCGAGAGTTAAGGCTAATTCTTTTAAACCGGGGTAGGGAGCAATCAATAATGTTTTTATTTTCATGTTTATCAATCCACCCATCTCATTTGTTTCTGCTACCATTCATTATAGCCTAGTTTCACTTTGAGGTAAGTTTCCTTATTGTTATTTTAGCTTTTGTCCTCTATCTCTCCCGACCCGGAATAATGGTTCCATTTTTGTAAATGTTGATGAATATTTTGGAAAGGCTGACAGTGGTGAACGGCGTCTTTGCACAGAATTTTGTACAGCTAGCAAGAAATAGGGATATAAAAATGTTTCGTGATGTAGATCTATGGCAATTAGCCGACTTAGCCGGCTTATGAGTGAATCATAACCGTTGTAGATGTAAGGAGATATTTTCGGGAGAGGATAAAGGAAAGCAAATAGAAAATATTTCGTTAGTGAATTTATTGAGGATTTGACAAGATAAGAGATTGAGGTAAAAGAGAATTAAAAGAAGAGGTAGTTTTTTCGGTTGTGTGCTTCGCTTTCTAGCATGACTAGTGGGAAAAAGGCTTTTAAGAACCTTCCCCATTTAGTCATGTCAGATCGAAAAATTTTAAATAAAATTTCTTTTGCTCTTAAATGGGTTGTGCGTATAAAAGCTGATAGTTCTCTTTTAACTACGGACAGATATTATAAGTGAAAGGGAAAAGGTCACAGCGGAAAATAGAAATTGAGCATTCTTAACCAAGATGAATCATTTTAAAACATTATGGCATTGTTCCTAAAGCGGCTATTCGTCCGATGTAAAGTTGTTGTTGTAGAAATCTTTTTAATAAATAACACGGTACAATCTATCTACGGCAACTGGTATGTCTTCATTTTTTATATTGGCAAATCCGATAATCAAAATAATTTTTTTTCCTTCTTCGATATTGCCTAGTAAATTAAACCTCTTCATGGAGTATATTTCAAGTTTTTCTTTTTTTGCTCTTTCTTCAATTTCTTTATACCCTTTATCTGTTTTGAATTCCGCAATGAAATGAAGTCCTGCCGGCACATTTTTAATCTTAATGTCATTTCGAAATTTCCATTTCAATTCCTTAATCAGGTTTTCTCTTTTCATCTCATAGTGATTGTTCATGCGCTTGACGTGTTTTGCGTACTCGCCGCTTTCAATAAAATAGTGAAGCGTAAATAAATTCAGTGTATTGCTTCCCTGTATCCAATATGAAAAATGTCTTTTGTACTCTCTTAATAAATCGGGAGGCAAAACGAGATAACTGATTCGGAAACTTGGCATGATCGTTTTGGAGAATGTTCCTGCATAAATCACTCGTTGATTCCGATCTAGACTTTGCAGCGACGGAATATTGTCCGTTCCGTATTTAAATTCGCTATCGTAATCGTCTTCTACAATATACCTTCCTTCAGAAGCCGAGGCCCAATTCAAAAGTTCAATTCTTCTTGAAATAGGCATAATGATTCCGGTCGGGAATTGGTGTGACGGGGTGATAAAAAGGAAATGTGGATTCAAAGCTTCCACTTTCTTGATGTCTATTCCTTTTTTATCAAGATCGATTGGAAAAACTTCAAAATTCATATCTTTTAATAATTGGTAGATGCGAGAATACCCAGGGTTCTCAATTGCAGCTTTTATATTTTCCCTCTGCATGCCCAACACTTGACGTAACAAGGGCTGTGTCCCGGGGCCGATAATCACTTGTTCTGGTTCGCATTTAACGCCGCGTGTAAGCGCAATCATACGTGAGATGGTTTTTCTCACAAGGTAAGGACCTTGAGGATGAGAAATGTCCGAAAGTTCGTTTTTGTGATTTTTTATTGCTATTTTTTCACACTTCATCCATTCTTTAAACGGGAACATGGAGATGTCAGCCGTCATATGTGATAAGGAAAGCCATCCCTCATCTTTCTTGGAGAATTCTTCTTTTAAATCATCTGGAAAGTTCATTTTAGCCTCTTTTTGATTGTTGAACTGTGTAATATTTTCCACATAGTAGCCTTTTCTTTCAATTGCGTAAATATATCCTTCAGCCAGGAGCTGCTCGTACGCATTTGAAACCGAATTAATGCTCACTCCTAATTTTTCTGCTAATTTTCTTTTGGAAGGCAATTTCTCATTGGTAGGAATCTTTCTCTCTAAAATCGCTTCTTTTAACGATTTATAAATTTGTTGATAGATATGATTTGACTTATCCTTTTTATCTATTTGAAAAAATATCATGATCTATCTCTCCTCTGGTACCTGAAAAATCAGAAAACTGGTACTTTTCTTTTAATGTATTTATCATAATATTATTTATTATCAATGTAAATTATCAGGATAAATGATGTTAGAAATAGTAACATAAAAAGAAGATAAAGTGTAAGGGGATTCAGGCTTTTATTTTTCCTTAGAATTGTTTTTAGTCTATGCGATTTCCGTTATTAATGCAAAAGCTGTGGAGATGGTTATAGAAATGTGCATTTTCTAATTATGTATTCGTATGTGACGGAACAAAGCTTTTGTTTTCTACAATGTTTTATAATAATACTTTCTTAATAAATTTAAAAGGGAGTGAGAGTAATGAGTAATAAATTTTCAAAATCAATGTCAAGAGCCGATGTTCTATTTCTTTCTGCTGGAGCAATGCTTGGATGGGGATGGGTTGTTCTTTCTGGTGATTGGATAAGTAAAGCAGGTTTTCTAGGAACGGCAATTGCCTTTTTGTTAGGTGGACTGCTTGTTACTTTTATTGGTCTGACCTATGCAGAGTTAGCAGCTGCAATACCTGAAACTGGCGGTGGATTAGTGTTCGTCCAGCGAGCCTTTAATGATAGGTTGGGATATATTGCTGCATGGAGTGTCTTGTTTGGATATGTATCAGTTATTACCTTTGAGGCAGTTGCATTACCTACCGTCATTGATTATATAATTCCTGTTGATCACCAACTCTTTTTATGGAATCTCGGAGGATGGGATATTTATTTAACTTGGGTTTTGATTGGATCCTTTGGTTCGCTGTTGTTGACATCGATGAATTATTTTGGAATTAAACCGGCTGCTATTTTTCAAAATATTTTAACTATTGCTGTTATTTTAATAGGCTTAGTTTTAGTTTTTGGAGCATTTGCAAATGGAGGTTCAGTGCATACGAATTCAATTCTTGGAGAAGGAGTGGGGGGAGTGATGACTGTTCTTATCATGATTCCATTCCTATTTGTAGGGTTCGATGTTATCCCGCAAATCGCTTCAGAAGTAAAAGCACCACCAAAAGTAATAGGTAGGATACTTATTTTTTCTATTATACTGGCCATTGTTTTCTACATTTTAATTGCATATGGGGTATCAGTTGGATTAACACCGTCTCAACTCGAGGTTACCCGACTTGCTACTGCTGATGCAATGACGAATCTATTTAGAAGTCCAGTGTTTGGAACAATTCTTGTGATTGGTGGGGTTGCCGGAATCGTGACAAGTTGGAATGCATTCATTATTGGTGGAAGTCGAATTTTATTTGCCATGGCGGAGAGAGGGATGATTCCAAAATGGTTTGCTTACATTCATCCAAAATATAAGACACCGACACATGGCATTATCTTTTTAGGATTACTTGGTTTTTTTGCACCATTTTTAGGGCATTCAGCTTTAAACTGGTTTGTAAATGCTGGTGGCATTGGAATTGTCATCGGTTATATGCTTGTTTCCATCTCATTTATGAAACTTAGAAAAACAGAACCTGATTTAGAACGTCCATATAAGATACGAAATTGGAAATTAACTGGAGTTATCGCCATAATTTTAAGTATTATATTTATTACTTTTTATTTACCTGGAATGCCATCTGCGCTTGTTTGGCCTATGGAATGGTTAATTGTGTTTGGGTGGTATGGAATCGGAACAATCTTGTATCTGTTTGGTTCTAGAAAAGACTCTGTAAAAAAATTTAAAGATGTCTCGTCGACTTAGCCTTTGACGAGAATCCCCTTTGAAGGATTTCTAATTTATATAGAAAGTGAATTGGAAGGTAAATGAGAACAGTGTGCATTTTAAGTTTTTACCATACCCCTAGCTTTATAAAGAGTGTTTAACGTTTTAACTGGTACCTGAAAAATCAGAAAACTGGTGCTTTTCACTATAACAGAAAATTGACATAATTCGTATATATATTGATTTTGAGGAGGCAATGAAAAAATGGCATCATCGACAACGATGGAAGACTTGCAGGCTAAACGGAAAAAGTATGTTCCTAAAGGGGTGAGCAATGGAAATTTAAGTATTGCGCATCATGCAAAAGGGGCTACCATCGTAGACATTGATCAGAATGAATGGATAGATTTTGCAGGGGCAATCGGAACTTTAAATGTAGGGCATAGTCATCCTAAAGTAACGGCTGCGGTAAAAGAACAGGTTGATAAATTTTTGCATCCTGGTTTTAATGTGATCATGTACGAAGGATACATTAAGCTGGCAGAAAAATTATGCAAGATTACTCCGGGCAATTTTGATAAACAAGCAATTCTTTTTAATTCGGGGGCTGAAGCAGTTGAAAATGCAGTTAAAGTGTCCCGTAAATTTACAGGCAGACAAGCGGTCGTTTCATTTGTCAGAGGGTTTCATGGAAGAACGAATCTGACGTTGAGCATGACGAGCAAAGTCAAACCATATAAATTCGGATTTGGTCCTTTTGCTTCAGAAGTGTATCAAGCTCCTTATCCATACTTGTACCGAAAACCGGATCATATGACAGATGAACAATATATTGATTGGACGATTGAAGAATTCAAGAGGTTTTTCGCTGCTACTGTGGCACCTGAAACGGTTGCTTGTATCGTAATGGAACCTGTTCAAGGGGAAGGCGGTTTTATTATCCCACCGAAGAAATTTGTCAAATTTGTCAGGGACTTCTGTGATGATCACGGTATTGTTTTTGTGGCAGATGAAATTCAAACTGGTTTTGGCCGTACAGGCAAATTATTTGCAATTGAACATTTTGATGTTGTCCCGGATTTGATTACTGTTTCCAAGTCATTGGCTGCCGGGTTGCCTTTAAGCGGTGTAGTAGGCAAGGCGGAAATTTTAAATGCTGCCGATCCGGGTGAACTGGGTGGGACGTATGCTGGGAATCCTGTAGCTTGTGCCGCCGCACTGGCAGTCATTGATATCATCGAAGAAGAGGATTTGCTCACAAAATCAGAAATACTGGGACAAAAGATTGAGAAAAAACTGCTGGAATTACAAGCGAAACATGAGTTTGTAGGGGAAATTCGCCGCTTAGGTGCTATGGTAGCGGTGGAGATCGTAGATAACCGCCAGAACAAACGACCGAATAAAGAGAAAACGAATCAAATTCTGAAATATGCGAATGAACATGGTCTTTTATTGCTTTCAGCTGGTATTGATGGAAATATTATACGCTTTTTAGCTCCGTTGGTTATTACTGACGAGGAATTAAATAAAGGGTTATCCATATTGGAAAAAGCTTTTGCTCAATGAACTGGGTGAAGAAACTGAGGATAAAATTGCCGGGAATCCATTAACCAGTGGCGTTATATATTATTATATCCCGGCAAAGAAAAACCCAGAGGGAGGTAAACCTTGATGGCAGCGACGATTAAAGTCACGAATCCTGCAACAGGTGAGTTGATCCAGGAAGTAAAGGCAGATACAGAAGAAGAGATTCATCTTGCATTGCGGAGAGGGCATGAAAGTTTCCGAAAGTGGTCCAAAATAAATGCACATGAACGATCGAGACTATTAAAGCTTTGGTCTAAAAAAATCCAAGAACATAAAGATGATCTTGCAAAGATCATGACAATGGAAAGCGGTAAACCTTTGCACGAATCATTGGGTGAAGTTGACTATGCAACTAGTTACATTGATTGGTATGCAGAAGAGGCGAAGCGGCTTTATGGACGAACAATTCCTGCAAATACGGAATCCAAACGTATCATTGTCAGCCGCCAACCGGTAGGATTGGTTGCAGCCATTACTCCTTGGAATTTTCCAGCCGCAATGATGACAAGAAAAGCTGCACCGGCATTGGCAGCTGGATGTACATTCGTTGTGAAACCAGCAGAAGATACCCCGTTAACCACGATGAAATTGATTGAGCTCGCTCATGAAGCCGGAATACCAGCGGATGTAATTCAATGTGTGAATGGCTATGGCAGTGAGGTAGGAAAAATATTTACGGAAAGCAAATATGTCAGAAAAATTACGTTTACCGGCTCGACCCCTGTAGGAAAATTATTGATCAGAGACAGTGCCAGTACGGTTAAACATGTTTCAATGGAATTAGGCGGCCACGCACCGGTCATTGTTGCACATGATGCTGATATTGACTTGGCGGTAGAACAAACGATAGCTTCCAAGTTCAGAAATGCCGGTCAAACATGTATTTGTGCAAACAGAGTTCTAGTGCATGAAAGCATTGTAGAGGAATTTGCTGAAAAATTAACAAATGAAGTTAAAAAATTAAAAGTTGGAAATGGTTTGGAAAAAGGCACTCAAATTGGTCCAGTTATTAATGAAAAAGGCTTTAATAAGATTGTCTCGCAGGTCAACGATGCAATCAGTAAAGGTGCTGAAGTTTCTTGCGGCAATAAATACAATGCTAACAAGGAAAAAGGCTATTTCTTTGTTTATCCTACGGTTCTCAAAAATGTCAATGAGAACATGAAGATTATGCAAGAGGAAACATTTGGACCCATTTTGCCAATCACAACGTTTCAGGAATTAGAAGAAGCTGTTAATATTGCAAACAGCACGCCTTATGGTCTGGCCGCTTACTTTTTTACAAATGACTATAGAACAGGCATCTATCTGCATGAGCATTTAGATTTCGGAATTATCGGCTGGAATGACGGCTCTCCATCTGCTGCCCACGCTCCTTTTGGAGGAATGAAAGAAAGCGGAATCGGCCGTGAAGGTGGAGTGGAAGGCATTGAACCGTATTTGGAAACGAAATATTTGTCAATAGGGGATATTTATAAATAAAAGACTTTTTGCAGGGAGTTTTTAACAGCTGTTAATTTTCAATTTGATAGAAACTAATCGGTTTTTCATAAAGTTGGTTACATCCACCATCCATGATCAGGAATTCGATTTGGAAATTTGTACAATCTGTCACATTTCCGATCAATGTTGGGTCGACTTCTCCATCGTTTACATGAGTTGGAGTTACTTCGATCGCAATCGGTAATTCACTGATGGTATCTACAGAAAGATGCACTTTATGGCCAAACCAAGTGATTTTATTGCTAAAAGAATCAAACTTTGCTCCCTTGTTGTTCACTCTGTTTTTTAGGCTTGATCTTTTCATAGGCGTTAATGGCGGCACTATCGATAGCCTGATGCCCTCCATTGATACGCCTTCAGCTTGGCCTATCTGGACAAGATCATATAAAGATTTTTTTGAGTGTGTTCATGGAAAATACTGTACTAAAAGTAGAGGTAGATGGTTCAGGTCGACCGATATTTAAACCGCATTGATAACGGAACGAATGTCTTAATCCAATCGGTTACGAAGGTCTGTAAACGTATCAAAACCTTCTAATGGAGCAGCAATAAGAGCTCTTAAAATTCCTTTCCTTAGAATGACCTTCAGCCCCCTTGGGGTGAAGAATTGCTTAGCAAAGGGACGTAAATCAAGAGCACTAAAAAAGATTTGGCAAATTTTCTTTAGAATCTAAAATTTACAGTTCTTCAAAAAGGAAAATAGACTTTCTTGTAGAATGTACTAAGTGACTTCCCCCTAGCGAATTATTGTGTTTTGGTCACATCAAAAATTCTGCAAATGAGGGGTGAAGTCCTTTTTTCTTTCTCTTAGAACAAAAAAATGTAAAATGTTCAAATAAAAAACTTGATTAGAAGTTAAAATTTTTTTATTTTTGTTCTTAATTTCTCTAAATTTCAAATGGTTCAGGTATCAATATTTGGATTTCCACAACCTAAGTTTAGTATCCTTGATAACTGGGCACTTCATAGTACAGCTTCCAGTTCATTAGGGTTTCTGTTTTTTTCCAAAATAAAAGGGCAGAGAATCGAAAAATCCTTATGCAGTGATATGCAAAGGGGCTATACATAGAGAGAGCTTTAGGTTTTGCTAAAATTATTGAAGCTGACGCTTGACTAAAGAATCATGGCTACAGAGGATTCACGCCAAGCCCTTGATGGATAGATCGCATATATGTATATTTATACATAATTTTGATATAGGTATACTGCAACACTCTGTATTTTTTCTTGCAGAAAACAGTTTTTTGAGTCGCGAGTTTTATTTTCATAGAATGCAAGAGTTTTCCTGATGAATTCATGAAGAAGAATATTTGTTACAGCCTGAATACGTGTTTTGATTTGCCGCAAGTCTTCGTACCCATTCATACACTCTCCCTTTCAATAAGTACATGCAGTCAACGGAATTCGGACTATGATGAAACTTAGTCTAATGCTTCTTCGCATGAAAGGCACGGATCATGCTTGCCTCTTCTCAGATCCTGTCTGCTATTTCGATCGAGTCAAATAAAATAACGCCTTTATTTCCGCCTCCATTTGAAAAATAAGGAAGGATTACTCATCTAGAAAATAATTAGGATCTATTTTCAAGGGAAAAAGAACTTATCACAATTTATGGTAAAATGGAAGAAATATAGACGTGATGTGAAGAGATCTTCGGAGTGGCCCTGGTTAATGATGCTGTCAGCGGTGGATGCCCGGAAACAAGAGATCGATGAGACGATTCTCAAGGAACTGGAGGTGTTGGCGATGAACGAGCAAGAAATTCGCGAAGCATTGGAAGAGTGGGAGAAGCTAAGCGTCAGTTCGGAAAATCGCTACGCGTATGAAATGCGGCTGAAATGGCTGCGGGATCAATTGTCCAATCTTCTTGGCGAGCGGCGTGCGGGGATGGAGGAAGGGTTGGAAAAAGGATTGAAACAAGGGTTGAAGCAAGGGCTAAAGCAAGGTCGGGAGGAAGAACGGAAGAATATGATCCGGCATATGTCGGCGAAAGGAATGGCAGCGAAAGATATTGCCGATCTCACTGGACTTGCGGAAGAGGAAGTGCGAAAGTGGTTGAAATAGATTGCCTGTCATTTGTCGAAGCCGTTTGGCATTCATCCGAAGAAGTAGTGGAAACGTTAGAAAACCTGCCGCCTAATAAGGCTTTGCTGCGCCATCGAAAAATAAATGTAGCACTCGGAACTAGGAAATCGGAATATCTGCTCGAACGAATCGTTAAACAGGCGGTGGATGCCCGGAAACAAGAGGGCATGAATCGATTCTCAAGGAATTGGAGATGTAGCCACTGGAAAATTAGAAAGGCTACAAAATATATATTACGAAATAAGAACAGTAAAAAATAGAAAAGGCAGAGTTGTTGCTAAACGAAAGAATCCTACTGATGAATTAATACGTGTTGTGAAAAGGAATTAAAAATTGAGTGTGTGATGATGAAACAACTGAATAATGGCATTTTTTCCTGAAAGGTTGCTAGGGAAAAAATGTTGGAAATGTCAAGTTTATGGATAGGATGGCTAAAAATCCATTTGCAACCAGTCGATCTAAAAAATAAACAGGTTGTTCGTACACAGCCAAAAACGAACAGGAGGAAAGTAAAATGTTGAAAAAACTTTTTTCATTTACTGTTGCGACTGGACTTATTTTCGGTTTGTTTTCATCATCACCAAGTATTGCAAGTGCAGGAGAAAAGAAAGGTACAGGAAAATGTTCCATTACGATTACGACAGACAATACTTACAACAACAAAGCACAAGCAACAGGTCTTTGTAAAGGATACATTTATGGCTACTATGTAAGTGGTCAATTTGCATTAGAGGGAGCTTACGGTGGACCAGTTGTAAATGGACAAAAAGTTACGTTTTTTTTGCCACCAGATGTAAGTGACTATTACAATTACGAATTGACGGTCAAAACAGTGGTAAAAAAAAACCCAGTGGAACCAGCACCAAAGCCGGAGCCAAAACCGGAACCAAAACCGGAGCCAAAACCGGAAGTGGAAAAACCGTCACAGCCAAGCCAAACACCAAAGCCAGCAAATCCAAAACCAGCGCAAAATCCAAAGCCAACACAAAAGCCAAATCAAGCAACAAGTCAAAATCAAAATCAAAAGTCAAATCAAACACCAAAGCAAAATCAAACACAAAAGCCAAATCGAGCAACAAATCAAAATCAAGCAACAAGTCAAAGTCAAGCGCCAAGGCAAAATCAAGCAAGTCCAGCACCAAAAAATGACAGTCATGAATCCAAAACTTCTTCTAACGTAGCAATGAACAAAGTAGAAGGAGATAAAAAGATCCCAGATGAAAAGGAAGTAACATCATGGACAACAGAAGATCTTAAAGCAAAAGGCGCAAAAGTCGTTGAAAAAGATGGAAAATTATTTGCATTTGTTGATGGGGTTTATGTGGAAATAACGGAAGATCAAGCAAAAGAACTAGGGTACAAAAAGGAAAATGAAACACAAAAAGCAGAAAATGATGATGAAGAAGAAAATGTAGTAGAGGACAAAAAAGATGATGAAAAACAAAACAGCGAAAAGAAAGAAGAAAAGAACAATGCAGGTAAAGTTCTTCCTATTGTAGCAGGTGCGACAACAATTGCAGGTGCAACAATTGCAGGTTTATACTACTTCCACCCATCTACAAAGGAAATCATCAACAAGATTATACAATACATTTTAAATCTCTTCAAAAAGTAAAAAATAAATATTTTTAAATAAACAGAGGGAAGTGTTTTTTCAATCAGAAATGGTATTATCCCCTACAGGTAGACAGTAAAAAAAGAGGCTATTTGATATAACACCTAGGAGGGGATTTTTATGGCTAAAAAAGTCGAAGACACTATGATGGAAATGCTAATTTAACTATGTACAAACATGATTGTTTAAAGCTATATAGTTTCTCTCATTGCCTTAGGGCAATTTTACATGGAGAGGCGGGTATGATAGCCTTGTTAGGCGGAGCCAGCTATTGATATTGCTGGCTTCTTGGCTCGTACGTAAGTCATGCCCGTAGAGGCTCCATGTCAAGTTATTACTATCCACCACTTAATAACATAATTATCCATAAAATCATTTTTGTACATCACTTTACAATCAAAATTGTGCATTCTTATTTTGACATTTACACTATGATAGCCGTGTAAAAGAATTGTATCCAGTAAAATATAATCAGTTTGGAGAACTCTAACCGAAAATCAAGGGAAAACAAGATAATCCTATGAAAAATAGATCAAAGCGTCATTACGGAATAATCCAGACTGACTGATTATTGCTGAAACAAGGGGTTCAGAGCTTATGATATGTTTAGATCAAGATGCTTTAAATCAAACTATTGAAACGATGGAAAAGGAAGCTGTTTTAAAAACGGATCATTTTAACAAAATTCAGTTCTTGTTTACCTAATCATTTGTGCTGCTTTCATGCTCATATCACCGTAATCTTTCGCTGGCAGCAATATCTTCGTCACATTTCTTGTTGTGAATAGGCAAGTTTTCCGCGGCAAAATGTCATTACTACGTCAAGGCGGTCATTTAAAACAACTAAGTCAGCATCTTTTCCTTTTGCAATGCTTCCTTTGCGATCATAAACGTTTATTTGTTTAGCAGGGTTAACGGCTGCCATTTGAATAATGTCTTGAAGCGTACATCCGGTGTAAGCCATCATGTTTTTGGCTGCATCGTTCAGCTTCAAAATACTTCCTGCCAGCGTCCCATCCCGCAAAACTGCCCGATCTTCATTCACTCGGACTTCTTGGCCTCCAAGTTCATAGATTCCTTTACCGAGACATTTCGCTCTCATTGCATCCGTGATTAAAATAAGCCCGTCATTTCCTTTGTTTTGATAAGCAAATTTCACCATTTCCGGACACACATGAATGCCATCTGCGATAATTTCGCACAACACCTCATCATGCATGAGCACTGCTAGAGTAGCTCCCGGCTTGCGATGGTGCAATCCGCTCATTCCATTAAATAAATGGGTTGCATGGGTAATGCCAGCTTGTATGCTTTTAGCAGCTTCAGCATAAGAAGCATCTGAATGCCCGATGGAGGCGACAACTCCTGTTTGTTTTAAATAATCGGTTAATTCTATTCCACCTTTTCTTTCAGGCGCCAATGTCACAAGCTTTATCGCTCCACCGGACATATGCTGCCATTTTTTAAATAACTGCAAGTTCGGTTCGAGAATATTTTCTGAGTGCTGCGCCCCTGCTCTTTTAGGGGAAATAAACGGACCTTCCAAGTGGACTCCTAACACTTCTGCATATCCGGGTTCATTCGCTGTTTCCATGTACTTTCTTACATTGATCAGAGCTTCTTCAATCCGCTGTTCAGAGCTTGTCATCGTTGTTGCTAAAAAACTCGTCGTTCCTTCCCGGGGGAGTGCCGCTGCCATTTTGCGAATTGCCTCATCGGTTCCATCCATCGTATCGGCGCCTGCTGCTCCATGAATATGCAAATCGATAAAACCAGGAATAACTGCATAATTGTTTTTGCTTTCAATTTTTTCAACCCGTTCGTCTGTAACAGTCAGCTTTTCTTGAGGACCAATTTCGAGAATTTTCCCATTTTCTATTAATACATATCCATTTTTGAAAACTCGTTCTTCAGCATATACCGTCATATTCGATAATAAAATCTTGCTCATAAAGATCTCCTTTTTCTAGTAACAATCTCTATTTAAATTGTATGTATGTGGAACAAAATGTTAAATGACTTTTATGGGATTTTTAAGCACATATATTGGGTCTGTCCGGAAAATTGAAAAAATATGAAACTACTGCTTCCAGATAAAGAAGACTTTAATAATTCTTTTTAGCAGCTTTTCAATTAAACCGCAGTCGTTTCAGTATTTTGAAGCAAACATATCGTTCATCTGCATGCCGGAATACACATTATATCACAATCGCTTATTCGTAATGTAAGCTTCCGTTCTGAAAGAAACGTTTTTTCGCTAGTGTGCATAAAGCAGACCGGTCCAATCAGTAAGGATATGTCGTTAAGCGTCGCCTGCAAAGCTCCGAACAATCGAGAGGCTAGCGGCTGGATCTGGATAAAGAGGCTGAATAATTTTTTTGATTTTCGCAAAACTTTTTATTTATTATTTGCGAATATATAGGTAGTGATAGAAGTTTTGAGCTTTGGGATTGGAAGTGAAGCTTCACGATGGATCAAGAGAAGAAATGGATAAAAGCAATACAGAAGCGGGCAAGTGAAAAAGCGGCAAATAAGCTGATCTCTTATTATTACAAAGAGATTTATGCGTTCGTATTTAAACAAACGTTTGATCAAGAATTAGCGAAAGATTTGACGCAGGAGATTTTCATCAGCATGCTGCGCGGCATTCACCATTATGAGGGGAAAGCGGCGTTCCGGACATGGCTGTATAAAATCGCAAAGGCGAGAATCATCGATTACTATCGCTCGAAAGAATATAAACAGCAGAAAAAAACAGTCAATTTGTTAACAGATCAGCGGGAAAGTGATGATGTGCTTTTTACAATCGAACAAAAGGACGAGGTAAAACAGGTTTTAAACCTGCTTGAACGATTTGATCATGAGAATCGACGAATTGTGCAAATGAAAATTTTTGCAGGCCAAACATTTGCCGAGATTGCCGCAAAGCTCCAGATAAAAGAATCAACCGTAAAAACGAAATATTATTCTACATTGCGAAAAATCAATGAGCAGTTAAAGGAGGATGTCCATGGCCATTGATAACGAAAAAATTCCTTTTCCTAGCGATAAGGAGATCAAACAAGAAATTCAGAAGATTATTGCAAAAGGCATGAACAAAAAGCCTTCCTTTTGGCAATATATGTTCACTATGTATCGCGAAGTCGGTTTCCGCAACGTCTTTCGTGATCTGACGGAAATCGCTTTTACGATTGTTTTAACTATCGCTGTTTTTGCTATGTTTGTTCTTTCAACCGCAGAATATTTTTCATGGACAGCCTTGGATGTATATACATTCATCTTTTGTTTTTCACCAGTTATTTATTTTGTCATCGTTTTTTTCTTTTTTATTTGCCAAAAGCAAAAGCCGGCGTTTGAGGTGGAAATGACTTGTAAATACAATGTGTATCAATTAGCAGCATTCCGTATGTTCATGTTCAGCATTTTCGCTATGCTCGCCAATGGAGTCATCATTTTCTGGCTGGCAACAGAGTTTTCCATTCATTTTCCTTTTGCCTTTTTATTATCTGTTGCATCTTTATTTCTTTTTGCTGCTGCTTTTTTGTATGTATTGCTTTATGTACCGACAAAAAGTGGGAAAATTGCTTTATTTATCAGCTGGATTGCCGCAAACTTGTTTCTTTCTTACATGAACAGCTATGTTTATCAAGCCTTTTTGTTAAACGTTCCGTATTTTATTTACATCATCATCGGGATGGCTGCGATGTATATATATGTTCATCAGCTTAAGCTGTTTTTCGTCAAAACCAATATAAAAGGAGTTTTGTAAAGATGCTAATTGTCGACCATGTTTCCAAATATTACGGCAATTTTATTGCTCTTGAAAATGTTCATTTACAGTTTGACAACGGAATTTACGGACTATTAGCTCCAAATGGCGCTGGGAAGACAACATTGATGAAAATGCTTGTCACACTCATCTTTCCGACAAAAGGAGAAATTCGTTACAACGGAGAAAATATCATCCATCTCGGCAGCAAATACCGCGAGCTTCTCGGTTATTTGCCGCAGCAGTTCGGATATTACAAGCATTACACCCCTGCAAAATATTTGCTTTACCTTTCAGCATTAAAAGGGATTTCAAAGCATGAAGCAAAAGAAAAAATACCGGAGCTTTTAAAGCTCGTTGGACTTGAAGATGTCATGCATAAAAAAATGAGGAAGTTTTCCGGCGGGATGATTCAGCGGGTCGGCATCGCCCAGGCATTGCTGAACGATCCAAAGATTTTGATTCTTGATGAGCCCACTGCAGGTCTTGATCCGACCGAACGCGCCCGTTTCCGCAAGCTTTTAACCCAATTAGCAAACGATCGGATCATTATTTTATCAACGCATATTGTGTCTGATGTCGAATCGATTGCCAATGAAATCATTATGATTAAAGATAAAACGATTTTATATAAAAAGCCGATACGTGAATTATGCCAATTATTGTCCGGCCGCATTTATGAGACCGCAGCTGATTTTCAGGATGCAGAAATCTTTCGGAAGCGATTTGCAACAATTTCGGAAAAGCAAGAAAATGGCCAGATGATCTTTCGGTTTGTTAGCGACGAACAGCCAAATGAAAATTGGAAAAGTGTTGAGCCGACATTAGAGGACGTATTTCTTCATGTATATGGAGAAGGAGCGCTGGCATAATGATCAAATACGAATTAATAAAAGTTGTCAAGTCGCCGATTTTTATCATTTTACTATTATTTTTTGTGGCGTTGAATGGTTTGATTATTTTCGACCATAAAAATGAACGGGAAAATTTACCTGTTTTACAAAACATAGTTGAGCAATACGGGACGAAAATCGATGATGAAGCATTGGCAGGTATGAAAAAAGAAATCGATCATGATATGGTATGGGTGAATGAGCTGAATCCAAAAAGCGGGAAGCAGTATCAGTTTCCATATGAGTTTATAAAAGGCCATGAAGCGTTTCTGTACCAACATCTTACGGATCGTGAATTAAACAGGCTATTCAATCTCAACTTGTTCACTCAATATTATGAAACCGCTAAAAGCGTCGATGATATTTACAGCGAGCTGGATGCGACAGAGTTTGCCCGGCAACAAATCAAGAAATACGGATTAAGCGGGGAGGCAGAAGAAACGGTGCTGAACCAAGCCAATCTTTTAGAAAAGCGGCTGCAGCAGCTAGTGAAAAACGGTGAACATCGCCATTTCTTTTATTTAGGATCAGTCTATGAAATGCACTCCTTGCTATTTAAAAAGCTTGGCCGGGCGATCGCTTTTGAAGGAATGATCCTCGTCGTTTTAATCACAGCATTGCTAACTAATTATGAATTTGAACACCGTACATTCTTTGTTGCATTTACGAGCAAACGCGGGAGAAATTTGCTATGGGACAAGCTTGCTGCAAGTGTAATCGCTAATGTGTGTGCTGTTATGTTGTTAATCGTAGCGACATTGATCATTTACTTTTCTGTCTATGATTATTCTAATCTTCTGTTTGTGCCGATTAGCAGCTATTTTAATAGCGAAACGCCTTTTCCTTACATATCGTGGTGGAATCTATCATTCTTGCAGTATGTTTGTTTATTTGTCGGCTGTTTACTATTAAGCCAGCTGCTGTACATGCTGCTCACCTTCAGCTTATCTATATGGCTGAAAAACAGCTATCTTGTTTTCTTTACATTTGCTCTGTTCGCTGGTGTTAGTTTATGGATTCCAAGCGTTGTTTCACTGAATAGTAACTTTATCTTGATCATGCATGTGAATCCTTTTTATTTAATTATGAATCCGCATGTATGGTTTATGGGAAACAACATTTTTACGATGTTTCCATATTTTGAAGCTGTAACGATAGCAGCGTGGGCGGTCATATTTATTCTATTAGGATTCTTCAGCATGTACAAATTTAAACGGCAACCATTAAATTAGGGGGAAGAATATTGAGAGTTTTTTTATACGAACTAAGAAAATTGTTCAATTGGAAGGTGCTGCTGCTTATTTTGTTCATCAGTTTTCTGTTTTACAAGCTGTTTTTAAGCTTTTATTTTGAAAATTTCCCTAATGGACGGCCTGCAAAAGATGAGTTTATGATTACGAAAGAAATGATCAATAAATATGGGCATGAAATGGACGAAAAAGAGTTTCAACATTTTAAAAACTGGTATAAGCAAAAAAAAGACGAGGCCAATGCCTATTTAAAATCACAACAAGATGCGGAAAAACTAGGCATTACAACATATGAACAGTTTCGACAATTGGATTTAACAAATAAACAGTATGCAGATTTTCATGAAAAAGTCGTGTTTGTTGATCAAGCAGATGTTTTTTGGGAGCTGCAAGCATTCGAAAATATCATTGAACAATATGAATCGAAAGGGAGGGATATTGAATCTTATACCGATGAAGATCAGCAAGAACGTGTAAAACAAATCATGGCAAACAATGATGTCAATTCTGTTTTTCCATATCTTGTCTATGAAAATTACAATGAGCTCACCCGCTTTTGGACGGTTTTGATTATTATAAGTGTTGTCATGGTAACATGCCGCGTTCATATTACAGACAGACTAAACAATGCGATCAGTCTGCAATACACGACGAAAACCGGTCGGAATTTGTTTTCTGCAAAACTTCTTGCTGCTTTAGCAGCCACAGCATTGATCACAACTGTGCAGATCGTCATTTTTTGGTTTTTCTATCTTGGGAATGGTACGCAAGCTTTTTTTCCGCTTTCCATCAATTCGTTCTATAATTTTTACTATTTTTGGTTTGACTTTACATTTGAAGGCTATATCATCACAACGGTGATTGCTACTTATATTGTTGCCATTGTTGCGGCGCTCTTTTCAGTATTTTTCTCACGGATCGCACAAAACTACATCACATTG
The DNA here is from genome assembly GCF_038008865.1 of Aeribacillus sp. FSL K6-8394. Lineage (NCBI taxonomy): Bacteria > Bacillati > Bacillota > Bacilli > Caryophanales > Bacillaceae > Aeribacillus > Aeribacillus sp. FSL K6-8394. The sequence continues at coordinate 2,411,360 of NZ_JBBPAA010000001.1, read as the reverse complement.
ATCGGCTCGCTTGTCCCGATCGTTGTGCTGCTAAGCTATTGTACTTTAAAATACCTTGTTGGTGAACTGTTTGCGATTCTTCATCCGCTTATGCTTACAATCGGCACCTTTCTTGTATTGATCGCGATCAGTACGATATTCATCATTTACAGAATGAAGCAGGAAAAGCTTGTTGATCTTATATAAGCCAAGCAATAGCGGACAAAGCACGATCTTGCTGAAAGCGGGCTGGAGATCGATGAAGCAGGAATTCACGGGGTTGCTTCCTTCTTCTGTTTTTCCTTCCTCCAGCCTCGATAAAATAACAGACAGTCTGATACGATTTATATTCATTTTTTAGAGCTTCGGCAAGCAATCAGAAACATCATGCTGCTATACCTTCTGATTTTTATCTGCCTATTTTTTGACTGATTTCTATAAATCCCTACCATTTTGAAATTTGATTGATCGAGAGGGGCTCGAAACTTTAAGACAATCAATCTCATTAGAACAATTTTAGTATCGGCTATTCAGTTTATGGGATTCGAAAACTTTAAGACGATGAATCTTGGACTTTGCCAGCATTTTTTTCTACCTACGCTATATGGTTTAAGGTGGACATTTCAGGAGGCTGGCAAGGTCTTTTTTATTGAAGTGCATTACTTTTGGACACCTGTATCAAGCAGAACGATGAAGGTTTCAGTCATTTCTGTTTTTTTCTAAATCTAAATGTTTTTCCTCTTTTATATTCATTGTTCATCATTGGTCATCATGTGGTTTACTTTTCATTTTCATATGATAAAATTTCTTCAAAAACTGACTAAACTAATATGTATTATATGATATCCGACCGGATGACCGGAGGACACAATCCTCAAAGTATGGGAATGTGTCCTTTTTTATATATTTCCATACTTTGATGAAATCAAGAAAGGAGGCTATGAGATTGGTATAAGACTTCCTGTATAAAAGCTAATTCGGAAATAAAAAAGATTGATAGGTGGGAGGAGGCATCCCGATGTATAAGGAGATAAATAAATATTTCTTAACTCTACTTGTTATTATATCACTTTTGATCACACAAGCTTGTTCCAATCCAAAAGTTTCCGGATCCAACACGAATGAAAGCACTGCTGCTGCACAAAAGGAAAACGATCAAGAGACAGTCACTATTACCATTGGATATCAAAGTCCTACAGCGCAAACATGGGGAGCACTCATTATTAAGAACCAAAAATTATATGAGAAGTATTTGAAACAATTACATCCTGATAAGAATTTTAAGATTGAATGGTTTGACGCTCCAGCAGGATCTGTATTGAATAACAATATGGTGGGTGGAAAGATTCAAATTTCATTTTTAGGTGACATGCCGTCCTTGTTAAACGGTGTTATGGGGATTACACAGAAAAATTACCGCTCTGTTTTTATTGCTTTTGATGGAAAAGGTAAGAATGGACGTAATCAAGCTATTTTAGTACCAAAAGGCAGTGCTATTAAGGATGTTAAGGATCTTGAAGGAAAAACAGTATCTACCCCGATTGGAAGCAGTGCACATCGCATGCTTCTCGATGCTCTGGAGCAAAATAATATGGTCGATAAAGTTAAAATTATCGATCAGTCCGTAACACTTGGAATGCAAAGTATTGAACAAAATAAAATCGCTGCCCATTCCTCATGGGAGCCATATCCCAGCCTGATTACGAAAAAAGATATTGGGAATGTACTGCTGTCAGGAGAAGAAACGAATCGAGATTATTTAGCAGGAGTTGTCGCAAATAGAGATTGGGCAGAAAAAAATAAAAGCTATGTGGTTGCTTTTCTGGCAGCATTAAGCGATGCCCATCAATTGGTATTAGATGATCCGGAGAAAGCAGCTAAAATCTTTGCAGAAGAAAGTAAATTTCCTCTAGATATTACTTTAAAAATGGCGAAAAATATTCGTTTTGATTCAGCCATTTATCAAAAAGATTTAGATACATTAAGCAGCAGTGTGGATTTTTTGATTCGTATTGATAAGTTAAAAGAAAAGTTAAACTTGGATGAATTTGTAGATGATACTTATTTAAGAGAAGCTGTTGAATTGTTAGGTAAAAATTATTTGGATAATAAAGAATTGAAAGGTGATTGGAGTAAGGAGAAGGTGTATTGATGTCTTATACAGTTCAAATGGAAAATAAAAAGAGTGAAACAGGTCAACGTGATTTGGTAAAAGTCAATGTAAGACGGACCAGTATTAAAGTGATTTCCATACTCATCTTTTTGTTCATATGGTATTTGGTTGTTCATTTTAATATTCAATGGCCTTTACAGTTTGGGAATTTGCCCAAACCAACGGAAATCATCATAACCTGGCTTCAGAAATTTGGGGAGATAGATTATTATATTAATATTTCCGTAAGTCTTTTTCGCGTATTGGCAGGTATTCTTCTCGGTTTATTCACCAGCGTACCTATTGGAATGTGGATTGGACTTTCACACAATAAAATAAGCGAAGGGATATTTACGATCCTTGAATTGTTCCGGCCCATTCCTTTAATTGCTTATTTGCCTGTAGCAATGCTTCTTTTTCATACTATCGAAAGCAGTATTATTTTCATTACGTTAATCGGTGCATTTTTCCCAATTTTAATAAATACTATGGATGCAACAAGACAAGTTTCGCCAACCCTTATTCAAGCTGCCCGCTGTTTAGGAAGCGGTAGGACCCATTTGATAAGCAGAGTTTATTTACCCGCGGTATTATCCCAGTTATTCACTGGTTTGTCAGTAGGAGTCAGTGCATCCTGGATGGGGGTTATTACGGCAGAAATGATGTCAGGGAAAACGGGAATTGGCTACGCCACCTGGCAGGCTTATCAATTGATGGATTATCATAATTCGATTATTGGTATGTTCACCATAGGAATACTTGGTTATGTATCAGTTGCCTTTGTGCGATTGATTGAAATACAGATCATTAAATGGCAATAAAATATAAAATTTTTCCATGAAGGGAACGAGACCTATGTCTGTTGAAATCCATAATGTAACCAAATCCTTTAAAGTAGGGACAGAAGAAGTGATAGCTTTAGATCGTATTTCATTGTCCATTAAAGAAAAAGAATTCCTTTGTTTACTGGGGCCATCGGGATGCGGGAAAAGCACTTTATTAAAGTTAATAGCAGGAATCGATCAGCCGGATGATGGAGAGATTTTATTTGATGGTCAAAGGGTGAGGGAGCCGTCCAAAGAAAGGGGAGTAGTCTTTCAGGATTATGCTCTCTTTCCATGGCTGACTGTTCGAAAAAACATTCTCTTTGGATTGGAATTAGCGAAAGTAGATCCTCATAAAAAGAAGTCTATTCTAGATGAATATTTGCAGTTATTTGAATTACATGAAGCGGCTGATTTATATCCTAATCAATTATCAGGCGGGATGAAACAGCGTGTAGCAATTGCCAGAGCCTTATGTTTAAAACCTGAATTGTTACTTCTGGACGAACCTTTTGCCGCGTTAGACCCGTTTCTTAGACAAAAACTGCAGGATGAACTTTTACGGATCTGGAATGTAGAAAAAATTACGTTTATATTGGTAACTCATGATATTGAAGAAGCAATTTATTTAGCGGATCGAATAGTTGTACTTACTCCCAAACCAGGGAAAATTAACGAAGTTATTCCCGTCCATTTGCCACGTCCTCGTTCACGAACGGATTCTCATTTTATCGAAATCCGCAATAGAATTATCCGTTTATTAAATCCTCAGAGCACTAATGATTCTGAGGTGACGAATAAAATAACTATGTCTGCAGGAATACCATAATTAACACAATGACTTGCCCGCTTTAAAAATAGAATTTTATTCAGTAAGTTTACAATATAATGAATCTGTAAAAGACAGTCTATTCTTTTAGTCTGCAAATGAGATTTAGAAAAAATGGGGCGGTTGTTTATGATATGTTTTTATAGTCAACAATATATCATTTACTTGACTAATAAATTATAGTTTGAAGATAGGAATAATATGTGTTATAAAATTAGTAAAAATATTTTAAAATTTTATAAAAATGACTGATTGGACAACCAAAAGCTCTTAACTTTTTTTGTTAAGGGCTTTTTTGTATTTTGAGCTTCATAATTAGGTGGAAGGGAGAATGGAGTATGTCAGCTGATCGTATGAATTTAATCACCATGCAAGAAGCTATGGACTTTCTAGGAGTAAGTCGTTCTACCATTGATCGTTGGAGAAAGCATAAACAATTACCATTTATTAAAATTGGAAAAGAAGTGTTCTTTGATAAGGAAATCCTAATCAAATGGCTGTATAACCATACACAGATTAACACTCCTGCATCCTTGCCGCAAAATCCGCAGTCTCATTCCATCCCGATTACTGTAGGTTACCAAAGCGGTACCGCTCATATGTGGAGTGCGGTTTTAATAAAAGAATTAAATCTGTTTGAGGAAGAGCTGAAAAAAATGTTTCCGCATCATTCATTTTCAATCAAATGGAGAAACGCTTCCAAAGGGATTGAATTAGTGGAAGACATGATAAAAGGGACCGTTCAGATTGCCTCTTTGGGAGACTATCCCATCATGCTGAGTTTTGAATTTAGCCGGTTATTGCCTACATTTCAATCAGTCCTGTTAGCGTTTGATGGAAAAACAACAAATGGAAAAGGAATTTCTCTTGTGGCACAGAAAGAAACCTTTATTGAAGATGTATCAGATTTGGTCAATGTTTCTATATCAACCGTCAGTTTTTCGAGTGCTGAACATCGTTTAAAACGATTGTTATGCTCCATCGGAGACTCTCATCCTCAAATTATTAATCAAGATATGGAGATGAGTATGAAAGGGATTGTTCAACAAAGGATTGGAGCAAGTGTCATGTGGGAGCCTTACCCTAGTTTAATTAATTATTATCAAGCAGGAAATGTATTTTTTGAAACTGGTATGGGCGATGATTATTTGACAGGAATTGTTTCTGAGCAGAACTGGTGCAAACAGAATGAAGAAATCGTTGTCGCTTACTTAAAGGCTCATTTATGTGCCCATAAGATTCTTAGAGAGGATCCTTCCTCAGCAGCAAAAGTATTATCCCGCTCAACTGGCGTTCCAACAGAAGTAGTCTCACAGATTATTACGAGGGTCCGTTGGGATGCGGCTATTTATGCCCGTGATTTAGGAACGATTGGTAAATTTCATACGACAGAATATAACGATCGTTTTCAGAATTTTAATGGGATCACTGCAAATGATGATTATTTACAGATGGCTATCAGCGAGTTAAAACTTCCGATGCTTCCTTCTATTTATATGCGAGATGAATGGTCTGAAGAAGATTTATATTAGAATCATGATGATAAGAATGGGAACCCAATTTTTTATTTTGAAGGTTCCCATTCTTACTGGAAAAATCATGATCGGAACGATCTTGAAATTTATCGGATCAAATATGGAATTTTGACGGTCACAGCGTCCACTGGACAATCCGTTTGACATGGTGTACAGTACCAGCATTCATCGTACTTCATATAAGCTTTTTTCTCATCATCTAAAGCCAAAATTCCCATTGGACATACTTGAACACATATTTCACATCCGATACATTTATCGCGATCGATAATGACACTTGCTTCAACATTTTGTTGGATTAGTTTAGGAGACAGATTGCTCATGGCCTGTTTCCTCCTTTTTAAATAGATCATAGTAAGCCTGTGTAAAACCGGAATCATCCAATATTTGAGGAGGGAGATCCCGAGTGTATAATTTCATTTTTCCATCGGCGCCTTTTTTCACAATCACTCTTTTTAGCCAGTTTTGATCATCTCTTTCCGGATAATCTAAATAATAGTGGTAGAATCCCCATCTGCTTTCTTTCCGGAAAAGGGATGACCTGGCCATCATTTCGGCGCAATCTACAATACTATGGACTTCCAAAGCTCTGCCGAGTTCATGCGGATCCCTAGCGCCTAATAAATTTAAATCCACTTTTCGAAAATGTTCTATTTTCTTCAGAGCAATATCCATTTTTGTGGTGGTTTTTGGCGGCATTAGATATTGTGTAACGATATTTCGAATTTTATATTCTACTTGATGATGAGGAACGCCGTCCGGATTTTGAAGAGGCTTATAAATCCGCTCTCTTTCTGCTTCAATTTGGCTGATGTCTGGTTCAATTTCAGATTGGGAAGAGGCAAAACGAGCTGCATTGATACCTGCTATTTTTCCGAAAGTCAAAGCTCCCAGTAAATATTGATGTGGTACGCACGCCATATCACCTGCGGCATAAAGTCCTTTCATGGACGTCTCGGCTTCATGATTCACCAAAACGCCTGCCGCACTGTGCCCGCTGCAAAGACCAATTTCTGAAAAATGCAGCTCCACCATATCCGTTCGATAGTCATTTCCTCTGCCTTTATGAAAAGTCCCCCGACTAGGCCGTTCATTATAGTGAAGAATTGATTCAATTTTTTGAATAACTTTTTCATCAAGATGATCCATTTTTAAATAAAGTGGAGATTCCCCTTGATTGGCGAGTTTCCACATATTCATAATTAGTTCGCCGCTCCAATAATCGCAGCCAGTTACTCGCTTTCCTTCTGCATTAGCAGTATAGCCTCCATATGGTCCGGCTACATAGGCACATGCAGGTCCATTATAGTCTTTCATGGTAGGATTAATTTGATAACATTCAATTCCTGTGAGTTCTGCACCTGCATGGTATGCCATTGCGAATCCTTCGCCAGAATTGGTCGGATTTTCATATGTTCCATAGAGATAGCCGCTATCGGTTAAACTCATGCGTCCGGCAGCTCCTGCTGTCAAGATTACGGCTTTTGCATGAACAATAATGAAATCACCATTGATTACATCTAGTCCCATGGCACCGACGACTGTATTGTCATGTGTTAGCAATCTAGTAACCATCACACGATTAACCACTTTACACTTAGCCTTTCTCACCTGTCTAGCCAATATTTGTTTTAGGTTGCTGGCTTTAGGCATCGGTAAAACATATCGACCTTTTCGATGTACCCGATGAACAACAAATTGACCATTTTCGTCTTTTTCAAAATCCACTCCCCAGGAATCGAGTTCCTTTACTACTTCGTAACATTCCTTTGCTTGGCGGTATACAGCGATTTGATCAACGATTCCATCATTGGCTTCTGTGATTTCCAACGTATACTCCTCAGGTGTTGCGTATCCGGGAATTACTGCATTATTTAGACCATCCATTCCCATGGAGATAGCACCGCTTCTCCTAATATCCGCCTTATCTAAAATCAGCACTTCTAATTCAGGATTTGTTTCTTTCGCTTTAATCGCAGCCATCGTTCCTGCTGTACCTCCGCCAACAATCAAAACATCAGTTACATACTTTTTTGTTTCCATGAAATCACATCTTCCTTTTATATCATTTTAGTTTTACGATTGTGTCTTTTGTAACCATGACACTGATATAGATAAAAAAAGAGACACAATCTCATATAGAAAAATTGTGCCTCTGGTGGTCCAGTCGACAAATATAAAATTTATAAATTTAGTCGGATTTGGTTTGTAAACACAATCTAACATGAAGAATCTTTGATTACAATGCTTTGATGATTAATGACTTCCAATGATGAACTATGAAGAAATAAGAGGGGTGCTTCACTCCAATCCGCTGCGTTGATTACTTTTCGTTGTCATCCTCTTTTTCATCGAGGGAATGAAACCCGAATGCTAGGGTGAGAGATATGAAATTTGGTTTAGCAAGAAGGAGACTTGTACCCGTATTGAAAATCAAGTAAGACTATCAACCATATGTCTAGTGAAAGAATCAAAATAAGGAGGATGCTGCCCGTTATGATACGGATACAGATGATGAAAAAAGAAGATGGCTCACGTTCGGGAAAAGTTGTGAAATCGTTTGGCTGCAAACTTCATCTAAATAAATACATCACAAAACTCAGGACATTTGATGGGGGATTTGGTTGAGATGCTGTGCCATTGACCGCCAGAACGGTCAATGATATGCAGTGAGGCTTTAACAGCATTACTTGAGCGTTTACAGTAAAACTGAAAAAAATGCCTGTCTCTGCTGTTTTGAATTGTAGCGGGCTGGAAACGTTCAAAAATCTAGTAAAAAACTTCATTATTTAAATTCCTATTAATAAGTTTGGAATTTTAGGTTGACATTTCTTATAGTTAGTTTTATATTATTTACAGAACGTATGTTCTGTTTGGTAAGAATATTAATACTTGTCCCTAGCTGTTACGATTTTTAATCTTTCCCCCTCTTATGTTTTCCTCTTAATTTTTATTCTCCCTCGAAAGGACGATCTTCACTATGAAAGAATACCTCGATTTGAAGATGGATTTCATGTTTAAGCAGCTGTTCGGCAACCCGAACCGCAAGTCGCTTACCATTGCTTTTTTGAATGCGATTTTACATCGGAGCGAAGCAGATCGCATTGTCGATGTTCAGTTTGAAAGCACAGAGCTGACGAAAGAGACGGAAGATGGAAAAATGAACCGGCTTGATGTACTGGTGCTGACGGATCGAGGCGAGCGCATTAATGTGGAAATTCAAATCGTTAATCAGCACGATTTACCGGAACGAATTTTGTATTACTGGGCGAGGGTTTTCTCCCGGTCATTAGCAAAAGGACAGCCGTACAGCATGCTTCCCCCTACCTTTATGATTACCATCCTTAATTATCGGCTTTTTCCTCATGAAACGGAGCGATTTCATACGGTTTTCCATATACGAGAAGATGAAGAACATCTTCTTTGGAGTCCGCACCTTGAATTTCACGTCATTGATTTACAGCAGTTTATGGTAAAATGGAAGAAATATAACAGAGAAATAAAACGATTGCCAGAGTATCCGTGGCTGATGATGCTGTCAGCAGTAGACGCCAAAAAGGGGAAAATCGATGAGTTTATGCTCAGTGAACTGGAGGTGTTTGCGATGAATGAGCAGGAAATTCGTGAAGCGCTGGAAGAATGGGAAAGCTTAAGCGTCAACCCGGTAAACCGTTATGAATACGAAATGCGTTTGAAATGGCTGCGGGACCAATTGTCAAACCTTCAAGGCGAACGACGGGCAGGATGGGAGGAAGGGCTGAAAAAGGGAATGGAAGAAGGATTGAAAAAAGGATTGAATCAGGGCCGGGAAGAAGGAGTTCGACAGGTAGCCATAGACATGCTTCGTTCAGGGCTAGAACAGGAAGTTATTATGTCAGTTACGAAATTAACTGAAGAAGAGCTAGATGAGCTGAAGAAGAAACTATCCTCCAACTCCTTTTAAGCGGGAAGGAACGAGACTCTCATTACATGATCAATTATTGCCTGCTGTTCAAGTCAATTCTGTTAAAAAGGAAGTCACCTGAATTTCGTGAAAGATAGAAGAGCTATACTTGTTATTCCAGTAAAAATGGGAGTGCTGCAAAGCGTGCTGCCGACATAGAAGACGCCTGCCAGCGCGCACGAACTTGAAAACTTTCCTCCCTTGACGGGGATTCACGGAATCAGACGTATGCAATCGATGAGCTGACAGGCGGAATGATTTATTGGCTCAGGTGCCAGTAAATGGTTGATAACAATTTATTCATTATTCGCGTGATACTCCCATTTAGCTTTCTACCCGATCCACTGTTTCACAATGGGAATTCTTTTAATGACGAAATAATCCAAAACCCACACCGCTAATAGTGACGCGCCAACTAATGGGAAGAAAAGACCTAGAACAATGACAATGACGGCTACTCCCTTTAACATTTTAAAGTTTTCTGGCAAAGCCGGAGCACCCAATTTGCCTTTCGGTTTTCGCTTCCACCACATTATAACGCTACTTACAACAATCATTATAATGCCAATAGTTAATGCAAGCATGAAAAGCTGGCTAATGAATCCAAATTCTCCTTGATGAAATGCAATGCCTAGTGAAATTAATTTTCCCAATGCACCATAGTCGTTCCATCCGAATTTAGCTAAAACTTTTCCGCTGTATTGATCTATATGCAGCGTTTGTTGTGCCCAAGGCAGTGGGCGGTTAGGATAGACGTCAGCAGGATCTAGAAAGATCGTATATACACCGGTTTCTCCATCAGGAAATGCAATTCTATATCCCGGTTGGACGTTGTTTTTTTCTGCAATTTGCATAACTTTATCAACAGAAATTGTTTTCACCCCATTGGGACTTGATTCGGGCACAGGTAAGTTTTCAGCTGCCCAAGGAACATCTGCTATTTCTTTTGTTGGCATTGTTGATTTAGGAAATGCATATTTTTCCCATGGTTGATCTCCTTCCGGGTTTCCGGAAATGGGATCAACGATACGATGTGCCATGCTTCCCCAAACACCGGACCACATGAGTCCAGAAAACAATTGTACGACGATAAAAAGAGAAAGCCAGATTGCTGTAACGGCATGCATATCGCGCCAAAACGTGCGGTTTCTTTTACTCAGGTTTATTCGCGGAATCAATGTCCCAAAAAGAGATTTTCTATTTCGCGGCCACCATAAGTAAACACCAGTAATAATTAGGATAATGAACCAGCAAGCGGAGAGCTCTACTAACCAGTTTCCAATGGTGCCGCCCCATAATTCACCGTTATGCAAATCTTTCACCCATGCCATGAAGCGTGCATTCTCATTTAACTTTCCAATAATGTCGCCGTTGTATGGATTAACAAACACAGATATACTTTCCCCGTTCACCATTATTTCAACCTCAGATGACCTGTCCGGCGCAAAGGAAGGTGTAAAACCTGTAATTTTTGCATGTGGATAATTCTTTTTCACTTCATGAATCTGTTCTGTAGATGAAATTTTATGCTGTCCTTGTTGGACGTAATAAAGATCATGGTACATGTAATTTTCAATTTGCGGTTTAAACAGGTAAATTCCTCCGGTAATAGACAAAAAAATAATCAGCGGTGCGAAAAAAATCCCTGCGTAAAAATGCCATCTCCATACTGTTTTATATAAAGAAGCTTTCGTTTGTTTATCAGTGAATGCTTTTGAATCCTTTGCTACTGCATCTATTCTTTCAAATTCCATTTTTTTCACCCTTTTTTTAAGCAATGACAAAACTTTTATAGATCATGTCGATATAACCTCAACAATTGCAATGCGGTTTTTTCCTTATGAATTGTATTTTTCATATGGTCAATAATAGAGCCTTCCTTTATAAACAGAATTTGATCGCCTGCTTCTGCGGCAACATCCATCATATGAGTGGAAAAAATGATGATTGTGCCTTTCATCTTTTGTTCTTTTATCAAATTGACAAACTGATCAATCCAAAATGGGTCTAAACCATTTGTTGGTTCATCTAACAAGAGCAGTTTTGGATTTCCTAACAATGCTTGTCCTAATAATAGTCTTTGCCTCATTCCTTTTGATACATTTTTCACTAGTTCTCTTTTAAATTCTTCCAAACCTATTTTTTTTAAAATGTCTTGTACAGATGATTGATCTTTTTTCCGCAGTTTGGCATAAAATGATAAAAATTCTTGAAGCGTCATGAATTGCTGAGCATGAAAATCATCGGGCATGTAGCCGATCTGCTCGATATAGTTTTTTCTGTTTTTAATTAGACTGACATTGTTTAAAACAATGTCCCCGGAGGACGGTTTTGAAATACCCGCCAAAATGCGAAGAAGCGTGCTTTTTCCGGCTCCGTTTCCGCCGCATAATACGATGCATTCCCCTTTTTTCGCTTCCAGTGACATGGAAGAAAGCACAACTTTTGTTTTATATTTTTTTGAAACGTCGGAGACTTGTAATGTTGTCATTGTCTTTTCTTCCTTTCAAGCTTCCAGACGGAAAATGCAAGCATGATGCTTGAAAAGATGAACATATAACCGACGAACAGCACCCATAACGCTTTTGTTTGCATAAAAGAGATGAGCTCGTCGTATGATTGTCCAAAAACAGCTCCGCCGTCAAGCTGAACAACAAATACTATACGGAGCAATTCCGCCGGATTACAGAATAAAGATGCCTTTAAAAGCGGAGCTATCATCGGATAAGGGACAAAGCTCAAAACGGAAATGACTGCAGTCGGCCATATCATGATAAGAAAGAACCACACGCCGACCGAAAGTATGAGAGCTTGCCATCTCGTTTCTGAAAACGAGCCAATGGTCAAGCCGATGACGAGAAAAAACCATATTAGCGAGATAGAAAAAATATATAAAATGAGCACCCATTTCAAAGATAATGAACTTCCCAATAAAGTGCCGACCAAAAGGCTCAAACTGAAGCTTAAGCTGAAGATGGCAGATTGTGCGGTCAATTGCCCGCAAAGCTTCCCAACCCAATAGGCAATAGTCGGAAACGGATACGTGCATAAAAGACTCCACTGGCCATTTTCCATTTCATTCGCGATGGAAAACGATCCAGCCACCAGCATAAACAGTGGTACGATGTACAGCACAATGTTGGCGATTGTGCCTGTCATGTTTGTATAGCCTGTGAGAGCAGGGTTATTCCGCTCTAACAAAAATAGTAATGATAAAACGAAAATCCATAGAAACACAAACGTGTAAGAAGAACGCTGCCTGATTGTCAAACGCCATTCGGCTTTCCATATGTCCCGCATAACTCCTCCCGCTGTAAAAAAAGGGCACTTATAAATTTGCCCTTCATTCATGTGAATGATCATTGCCCTCATCCATGTGGCTGTGGTCCCCATTCATATCCGTATGACCATCCTGCATATTCTTTTCCATCATTTCTTTATTCATTTTCCATCTATGATCTTGCAATTGATCGAAGTTTAATATTTTTCCGCTATTTTTTGAAATGAAGGCTTCAGCATCTTTTTTATCTTGGAAAGAAATGACGTTGTAGGCCATTGGCGTCCGTATCGATTGATCATACACGTAGGTTGCTTTATCAGATTCAACCCATTCTTTCGAATGATAATCTCTGACGAATTCCGCTTCGATGTTTTCATTTTTATTTTCGCTTTTCCATTTATACATGCATCCGATATCATCAAAAACGAATGTTTTGCCATTTTTTAAAATAAGCTGTGTTGCAAACTGATTATCCATTACAGCCATGTTACATTGAGCGCATTTATCGTTTTTTTCATCAATGGCTCTTGGCGACACTTCCTTTTTTTCGCACGCAGCAGTGATAATCAGTAGAGCGCATAACATGAAAATGAAATACATTTTACGCATCCTCTTTTTTCCTCCCTATCCTCCATAAAGTAATGCTTCCTAAAAACAAGAGAAGACTGAAAACAATGATCACTCCAGAAGATGACTTTGATTCATCTTGTATTTGAGCTGTCATAAGCGGCGAGTCATCCGTCATCGCTTCATTGTCTGGACTTTTCCATAATTTTTGCAATACAACCATGCCTGGTGAATGGAAAAACAGCTGGTATTCTGGAATATCCTGCGTCAAACTTAAAAAGAACGGATTCGTTTTATAAGGTATGTCACTATAACCGGATCCATCGGCATCAAGCTTTAGAGAGGCGTCCCAATAATTCCTTTTCACTTCATTGTCCGAGCTGCTCAAAGCTTGAGCTTCATTTACATTGCTAATAAACGTATTGTTTGAAACAATGTTTCCGTTCGCCTCTTTGAATTGAATGCCAATCAAATTCCCACGCATTTCATTGGATAAAATAAGGTTATTGGAGGCGCTTTCGGCAAAAATACCAACTCGATTATAAGAAATATTATTGCGGACCACCTTTGTCTCTGTCGCATCAAATAAAAGAATCCCCTGAGCATGAACATTGCGGTTGTTAAAAATGAATTCATTTTTTTCGATTTTTCCACCCTTTGTTTCCATGACCATCGCTCCTGCCACGTTATTTTTGGAAATGTTTTTTTGAATTGTTATGTGGTCAGAATACATAATGTGTATGCCGTAATTTGATTGCTGGATGAGGTTTTGGACGGCCGTTGTATAATCGCTTTGCTCCATATAAATCCCATCTCTCACTTTTTCGATTCTGACTTTTTCGATGACATTTTGTTCTGACTTCCATAAATCAATCCCGTTATGTTGTTTTTCACCTTTTATCGAGCTTTGTGTGATGACGGTGTGATAGGCGTGTTCAAGCTTTAACCCGATCCCCTTTGTACGAATATGAACGTGTTCAATTCGGTGATGATTTCCTGATACTTGTATAGCGGCAGCGTTTTTCTCTTGGCTGCATTGAATGACCGTTACGTTTTTTACTGAAACGCGTTGACCTTTGATGGAGATGACGGGTTCTTTACGGCAGGATTGAATGGTTACTTGTCCATTTCCTTGTAACGTAACAGGTTTTGAGAGCACAATCGATTCATGATAAACGCCTCTCGGTATTCTCACGATTGAGTGCTCTGGAGCTTGATTAATCAGATATTGCAATGTGCTTTCGGCATGGATGCTGGATGGATGTGTCCAAAAAAGCATCAAAAAAACGATTAAATACCATAATTTTTTCATGACGGAATCCTTTTTTCAGTGTCATTGTTCTAATTGAAGGTTAGCGTATAATTGTGTGAAAACTATGAAGCCTATTTGGATATTTTTTTACATTTGTTTCCTTTCTTACATTCATTTACTGACCTTTGCTTTTAAAATTGGCAATTTGTCAAATCCAATCGCAGGAGGTCTAAACATGATGGACAGTCATGTGAAGCATTTGCTTGCCTTTCTATCGCTCGGAGCTTACTAGGACAAATTTATGAAAAACTTCAAACAAATTTCATAATTTCTGGTTATAATTAATAAATTAGAAAATTCATTTAATAAGTTGAGAGAAGGTGTCAAGTGGCTGATGTCTTTAAAGGTGTTAATCGTTGATGATGAAGAAAAGATGCGAAAGCTGATTAGAACGTATTTGACAAGAGAAGGATATATATGTTTGGAAGCAAAAGACGGGTTTGAAGCACTTGAAAGATTAAAAAAGGAAAACCCGGATATGCTGATCGTTGATGTCATGATGCCTTACATTGATGGTTTTACTTTAGTCGAGGAAATGCGGCAATATCTTCAAATTGATTCTCCAGTCATTTTTTTAACGGCAAAAGGGAATGAGGAAGATAAGGTGAAAGGTTTAAAGATTGGGGGAGATGACTATATAGTAAAACCTTTTCATCCTTCAGAGCTTTTGGCGCGTATGGAAGTGATTTTTCGCAGAACACATCGAATTGCAAGCGATGTAAAAATAGCAGCTATTGGACCGTTGCAATTTGATCTTCAAGGCCGGATTGCCACTGTTGAAGGCCGCAGGCTTGCGCTCACACAAAAAGAATTTGATCTATTATTCCTTTTAGCCAAAAATAAAGGAAAAGTATTTACACGTGGTCAATTGCTTGACCAAATATGGGATTCCGATTATGCAGGAAGTGAACGAACCGTTGATACTCATATTAAAACGATTCGTCTAAAATTAAAGGAGCACAGCCATCTAATTCAAACCGTTTGGGGAATCGGTTACAAGTTTGAGGTGCCGTCTTGAAAAAAATAAAACATTTTTCAGTTAGTCAAAAAGTATTGCTGCTCTTTTTCATCAGCATTATTTTTTCCATCTTGTTTTCTTTTCTGTTCATTCACTTCCTATATAAAGAGCTTTACATTCGCAGTGTGAAAGAGCGGCTTATTTTTGAAGGAAAGCAGACAGCTGCTCACTTTCATTACGGCTCGCTTAGTGAAGATATTAAAGAAAAAATTGAATGGTATAATCTCATTTCACCTTATGAAGTAATAGCTGTTGATCAATTAGATGAGCTTCATCAACATTTTCCGTATCAAATTGATTACAAACATCTGATCAGTCAAGAAGATGAGAAAAAGCTCTCATCCGGGCAATACGTAGTTAAAGAGGGCTATGTTCATGAATTGGATCGAAAGATTGTCGGAGCAATATTCCCGCTAACCCACGAACAGAACTTAATAGGTTTTATATATATTTATATTCCTTTAGCCGAAATACCAGAGGTTTTTAGTAAAGGCATTCCGATTTTAATCTTGTTCGGTTTAATCTTTTTCGTATTGATCTATTTTGTTATCACGTACTCAATTCATTCGATCTTTCGTTCGCTGCGAACTATTCAAACGATTGCAAAAGAGATCAGCCGCGGAAATTTTTCTAAAAGAGTTCCTATCCAAACGTCAGATGATATAGGAGAATTGGCGAGCGCCTTCAACAAAATGACGGAATCTCTTGAAAAACAAGACGAGCGCAAGAAAGAATTTTTATCCAACGTGGCTCATGAATTAAGAACCCCTCTCACATATATTGGAGGATACACGCAAATCTTGCTGGATGAAGCTTATTCATCAAAAGAAGAGGCGAAAAATCATCTTCTGCTCATCAATAAAGAAACAACGCGAATGCAGAAGCTCATAAACGACTTATTACAATTAAATGAGCTGGAAAACAAAGATATGACTCTTGAAGCAGAGCCGATCGCCTTTTCCCAATTGATTCTTGATTCATTAGAACTGTTTGCGCCTGCGCTGAAGAAAAGGAATATATCCATCAAAACAGATTTAGATGATGAAATCATCATTATGGGAGATATGAACCGGCTGCATCAAGTTTTTTGTAATGTGATTGACAATGCCATTAAGTATTCCTTCGAAAACGGGATGATCAACATTGCATTGTATCAGAAAGAGAAGCGGGCTGTTGTGATCGTTCGGGATAATGGAATAGGCATACCGAAAAAAGAGTTGGATCGTATAGGGGAACGTTTTTACCGGACAGATAAATCGCGTTCAAGAGAAACAGGGGGAACAGGCCTCGGGCTTTCCATCGTCAAACAAATTGTTGCTTTACATAACGGGACGATGAAAATTGAAAGTGAAGAAGGGCAAGGAACATCGGTTATTTTGTCATTTCCGATAGTAGAGTAGATGTTTAAAAAGGCTATACGAAATGTGGCCTTCAGGCAGTACGATAAAAGTTTCCTCTGGTCTGCAAATGCTTTTGATCAATCTTTTTTTGAGATTTCGCATTTTTTAACCTACTGACGAATATTCACGAAATTTTTTAGCTAAACGTCGTTGAGACCAAATTTGTAACTGAGAGCAATTTTTTTGCGAATAATTATAACTTAATAATAGATAAAGAGGTGTTTCCCATGTCTATTTATCAATTTGAAGTAGAAAAAGCAAACGGCGAAAAAGTTTCTTTAGCAGAATTTAAAGGTCAAGTGCTCTTAGTGGTGAACACCGCTAGTAAATGCCGATTTACATACCAGTTTGAAGAATTGCAAAAGCTCACTAGCGTCGCATTAAAATAATTTAACACCTCCAAATAAACCGAATTTTCTGAAATATAATCCAAACACAAAAAAATCCTTTATAATGGTTGGGTGGTAGTAAACCATCCAAATCCAATACAAAGGATAAAACCATGGATAAGTTTACACGAAAAACATCATTTGAACAATGGTTTTCACCGATTCATCGTCCATTATTTGACGACCTAGTGAAAACACATCAATTAAATCACTATACCAAGAAGCTTTATATGGCTTCATTTATGAAACTGCTTTTGTATGCAGGGCTTCATGAAACCGAGAGTTTACGGGCGCTGAGTGACGCTGTCTTTTTAGAAGAATTACAACGAGCAACGGGATTGGAATCGATTAGTTTTTCACAGTTAGGGAGACGAATCAACGCCATTCCAACGGTTTTCTTTCAATCGATTTTTCTTAATTTAGTGGCTCAAATTCATGAGAAAACACATTTTCAAAAGCGAAGAAAGCTGACAACGCCACTAAAAATCATTGATTCGAGTACATTACCGCTTAATTTGACCAATCATAAGTGGGCAGAGTTTCGAAAAACAAAATCAGGAGTAAAGCTTCACTTACGACTTGTTTTTATGGAAAAAGGACTCTCCTATCCAGATCAAGCCGTACTCACGAATGCCAACGAACATGATCGTGGTCAACTAGAAGTATTCGTGGATGACAAAGAATGCATGTACGTGTTTGATCGTGGTTACTTGGATTATGGGCGCTTTGATCAAATGACGGAAGATGGCTATTTCTTTGTGACCCGTTTGCGTAAAAACGCTGTTGTCCGAGTGTTAGAATCCTTTTCGTTACCAGAAGATTCACCCGTATTCTCTGATGAAATGGTTGTCATTGGAACACCACAAAATCGTTCTGAAAACGTGTTTCGCTTACTCAAATTGCATGATACAAAAGGAAATGAGCTTCATTTACTGACAAATCGGTTTGACATGGACGCAGATGAAATTGCAGAAACCTACCAATCACGTTGGGCAATCGAACTTTTTTTCAAATGGATGAAACAACATCTGAACATTAAAAAGTTTTTTGGTCACAGTGAACAAGCTGTACACAATCAAGTGTACGTAGCCATGATAGTGTACTGTCTGAATGTTTTAGCTCAGTTGAACACAAATAGCGAACGCAGTTACTTACAAATTAGTCGCTATTTGAAGGCTTCTTTGTGGAAATCCGCTCACATTTGGTTACGAAAAATCGAAGGAAACGGCGTCCCATAAAGGTTTGCCAGTCGTTGTTGCACAAGTCATAGGTTATAGTAAAAAAATGGATGTTTACTACCCTCGCTTAGGTGTTTTCGTTTTTTCTCTAAAGTCCAGAAAAAATAAAACTGAAAATTCAGACATCATTTATGCGACGGTAGTGGCAAAAGCTGTATAAAAAATATCATGATCAAGGTTTTGAAATACTAGGATTTCCATGCAACCAGTTTGATCAACAGGAGCCGGGAACAAGCGATGAAGCAGCTTCTTTTTGCCAATTAAATTATGGCGTCACATTCCCGATGTTTGCAAAAATCGACGTGAACGGAAAAAACGCTCATCCATTATTCGAATATTTGAAAAATGAGGCGCCGTTCCGCGGATTTGATGAATCGAATACGGCAGAAAAGCTATTAAAAATCAAACTAGCAAATGAATACCCAGAATGGCTGGTTGGCAACGATATTAAATGGAATTTTACAAAATATTTAATTGATGAAAACGGTCAAGTCGTGAATAGATATGAACCATGGGACGAACCGATTGATTTTGAGCAAGATATTCAGAAATTATTGAAAAACTAAATCCGGTTGAATCGTTTTTTCATTCGACCGGATTTATTTTATGTATAAGAATGCTAGCAAGAAGCGACTAGTTCTTTTGCCTGTTTCGTACTTAGATCAACATGTAAAAAAGAATTTATGAATTTTAATGTTCAAGCAGATTTCCCCTTTTCCATTGAAAATAAGGAAGGGGGTTATTTATTTTTCAGTAAAGAGCTTTGGTATTTAATATGAAGCGCGTCAATTTACAGTACCTTGTCAGCCGGCTGGCGATGGGAATTTTTGATGTAAAATTAGCGTGAAATCAGCGGCCGTACTACCGGATCTATATTTGTTATTGCCTTACATGTTACAAATGGAAAATAAATTGGCAGACCCTCTTTTACAAACCTTTTTAAAAAAACATATAATATGTTTATACAGTTCTAAATTTTCCAAAGGGTATGGCAAAAATGGGGATTTGGTTAAAGTAAGCGTCTGCACTGCAAGAACTGAAATAAATCACATAACTTTTTTTTTCACTTTGTATCAAAATTTAAAGTCGGGGGTTTTAAGCGGTTTATTTGGTTCGTCAAAACAAAGGGGGAGTAAAAATATGGAACTTCGCAAGCAAAATTATGAAATCATCCCGATTATCGTCGATGTTCCGTCTAATTTAAGAACGATCAACTTTTTTTTAGTGAAAGCAAAAGAATCCCTTGCTTTAATAGATGCTGGTTTGGATCATGAGGCTTGTTGGAATGCATTGTTGGAAACGCTGCAAAAAAACGGGTTGGCTTTGCATGACTTAACCGAAATCATTTTAACTCACAACCATATAGATCATGTCGGATTAGTGAATCGAATCATTGCGGATCACCCCATTCAAGTTTATGCCCACAAAAATGCGATCCCGCGCTTAAAGAGAGACCGCCAATTTCTTGAGATGAGGGTGGAGTTTTTTTCTAAATTATATGAGGAAATGGGATGTCATGAAGCAGGAAGAAAGCAAGTCGATTATTTAAAAGAATCGATTGTGAAAAACAGAAAACTTGCTATCCAAGCGGAGATCATTCCAGTCGAGAGCAGCTATTTGGATTTTCAAATTATCGAGGTGCCCGGACATGCTCCGGATCAAATTGCGCTGTATGATCCAAAGCATCGTTGGATGATTTCAGGTGATTTGCTGATTCAGCATATATCCAGCAACGCACTTGTCGAACCCGATTCTTTTGGACGGCGGATGCCGACTTTACTCCAGCATAAACATTCTTTAGAGAAAGTTTCGGATTTGCCTCTCGATCTCGTATTTCCGGGACACGGCGTATTCATTCAAGACCTGAAAGATTTAATAAATAAAAGATTAAAAGGGATTGAGAAAAAAGCAGAAAA
This sequence comes from Aeribacillus sp. FSL K6-8394, assembly GCF_038008865.1. Taxonomy (NCBI): domain Bacteria; kingdom Bacillati; phylum Bacillota; class Bacilli; order Caryophanales; family Bacillaceae; genus Aeribacillus; species Aeribacillus sp. FSL K6-8394. The sequence goes on along the minus strand of NZ_JBBPAA010000001.1, from coordinate 2,390,978 downwards.
AATTATGAATCTCATTTTAAACGGGGTAACAACCGCGAGCGGTCTAGCCCAAGCCTATTATGGAAATAAGTATTCGGAGCAGTTTTCGCTTGTGATGTCTGAAATTATAGGACATCTAGATTATTTGGAATTAAACAGAAAAATTAGAAAGGAGATGGAAAAAGGAGTTTGGCATTATTCCATTAATAAAGAATAATAGAAGGTTTTTGATTGGCTGTTGACGATGAAAATTTTTTCTTGTATTTCGCAAGCTGCAAAAGTAACAAAGTTTCATTGTTTGCAAGCATGATACTAATTATTGAGGTATGAGGAATGATGGGAAGAAAAAGGAGAAAAGATGCACCTTTAATTAAAAATATTGCAGAGCACAAGGAGTGGCAGAAAAAAGATCGTACTCGGACATCTCTTACTCTTTTGCAGAATCAGGAAAAAATCCGCCAAAACACGAAGTTTTATTATGATCCAGAAAAAGATAAAAAAGATATAGAGCATTATTACAAAAATGTCATCGGAAAAGAAATCAAGGGGCTGAACCTATTTTACCATTATCATAATCTAGTGAAAAAAACACATAAAAATCAGCTGCCGTATTTTATATGCAAAGATCATTATTTGTATACGTGGGTCGATTTGCAGCCGGATGGAACAGTGAAAAGCATCTATTCTGGCGAAAAAAGCGATCCTAGCCGAATCATACAAGAAGATTTCGAAATAATTCAAAAAAGATATGAGCAATTTCAAGCTCTTTTAGAAATAGTCAGCAAAAAGGACATTTCTTTATTGAAAAAGATGAAAAGCATTGACTTGCGTTTAAAATATAATACAGAACATATTGTTCCGCAGTCTTGGTTTCATGCACGGGAACCGATGAAAAGCGATTTGCATCATTTATTTGTTTGTCATCCGGAGTGCAATGTCAAACGATCCAATTATCCTTTTCATGATTTTTCTTTTTATCAGCCGGAATCGCCAAAAGAAAAAATCCGCAATCGCTGCGGAGTTGTTAAAGACGGCCGATTCGAACCGGAACATGGCAAAGGTACTGTTGCGAGAGCAATGATGTATTTTTTATTGCGATACCCGAATGAAATAAAAAAAAGCAGCCTTAAACAAATTAATCTTTCTTTACTGATTCACTGGCATGAATCGTTTCCCGTTTCCATCTATGAAAAGCATCGGAACCAATCGATTTATTATATACAGGGAAACCGCAATCCTTTTATAGACTTTCAAGAGTTAGCGTATAAAATAAAGTTTCCGTTTCATATTGGATCATGTGGCGTCAAGGAATCGTGAAATCATAGACTATAGGAGCATACTTAGAGCACCTCGTTTTGCAAAATAATCACAAGAAGAGCCGTTCTTTCGAAATACCGATTGTAAAGCTCCTGATTTTTCCTGCTTAACTCTGAGCTAAAATTTCAAGATGCTCTTTCCATACAAGATGACGGTCAATGGCAGCTTGCGGTCAGAAGCATTTCGGATTTTGTTTGTCTCTGTTTATTTGCAACCTGCTGATCCGTAATGGTTGCTGGTCGGCGATTTATAATGAAGAACAGCCGAATGTTCGTTCGTTTGAAAAATTGGCTATATTCTGTCATTCAGAACTCCCTAGTTTCGAGAAAAACAAGGGAGTTTTTGTTGCATATGCTTATAATGATTGACTTTTTCCCTTAGGCAACGCTTCACTATCTGCTTGCTCTTGTTTGTTCGTAACTAAAGTACGATCATTGATATTATATTTGAAATACGTTACTTTTGATTTTGTCACATCAAAAGTGTGAACACCAGAATTCGGACCGAAAGAACAGAGACACATGGTTAATTCCCCCTTGTAATTGCATGAACGGCTTCGCGCTGAATTTCTGATAATCTTCTGCTGAGCTCATCTGATTCACTGCTTCGAAGATTTTGTTCTAATTGCTTTAACAAGTTCATTATTTGATCAACAGATTGTTGATCATGACCACTTCCATTCTTCGGATTACTAATGTTATTGGCATTGTTCATATCTCGGAGCACTTTATAAGGCTCGCGGTTTAACAGAAGACTAGTCACATCAGGTCGTGAATAATGTCCGGTGGCATCGTGCCAATGTGCCATATCAGCAATTAATTTCATATCAACTTCAGCGTACAAAATACCTTCCTTTCCTTTTAAAGGACCGGATAATATGGAACCACCGGGTGCGATAATCGCCGTCCAGCCCCCTCCAGGCTTTATCCACTCTTTTTGATAATCAGTCTGTGTTAACTTTTCCACATTGTCCTTGTCGACTGTACTTTGACAATTGATAACAAAACATCCGCCTACTTGAGCATGATAACGCGCAGATAGTTCAGTAGACATATCAAATAATGTATCCCAACCCGTTATACTTGAAAATCCTACCCATACGGCACAATGCAGCTGGGAGCGTTGTGCGATAAGGGAATGACGTACCAAATCCATAGTATGCTCCCAGCAGACCAGCCCGCTCATTCGTCCCAGCTCTGTGTCATAAACATTTAGATAACTTCCATCTCCCATGCCCCAATGAACACGCTCAACATGAGTCGGCATCAATTTCCTGTGTTTGCCAAAAATTTTCCCTTTATTATCAATAAATAAAATTGTGTTATAGCATGTTTTTCCGTCGCGCTCTGAAATACCAATAACGACATGTATATTATGTTTTCGTGCAGCTTCACATAAAGCATCAGTTGTTTTACTAGGTACTTCTACAGAATTGAGAAACCATTCCTTAAATAGTTCATGATACCACATTGGTGTTCCTAACCAGATGTGATACGGATAGCCAGGAATATAAGACTCAGGCAATACAACTAATTGAGCCCCTTGTTTCGCCGATTCTTCAATTAGCGAAATAGCTTTTTCCAAGCATTTTTCTCTGTCATATAAAATCGAAGAGGCTTGTACGGCAGCAACCGTGAATTTCTCATTTGAAAAATCGCTCATCAGCTAATCCCACCCCATAGAATTTTTAATTATAAAAATAATTAGAATATACAGTAAATTTCATTTGAGTTCAATAAAAAAATTACGTTTTTTATACGAATGAATAATAAGAATTTGTATTATGATTTCATATATCTTTCCTTAATTTATGATAAAATATGGATTTTTTATAATTATATTTTAAAATTTAGATAAAATTTTAAATATTTTTCATTATGTCTCTTTTATGAAATTATAAATAACATTATGTAATTGTGTTAGTATATTAGCTGATTCCTAACAAGACGGTTAAGAAGAGCTCGTACATCCAAGGACATTCGATTTTACAGTAAGTGTCAAACGAATCCCGTCTTATCTTTTCCGGATGGACAGGTTTTTCGTCGCTATTGATTACAAGCGACTGGGCAAGGTCTTTGACCTTGTACTTCTTTATATTCTAAATCCTTGTTGGGAAGTCTATAGATAAATTAAATAAGTAATTGGATTTAAATCCATTTACTTGATGCAGCATCCATTTCGGACTGCCTTAATGCCTGAAAATGAGATTTATCAGAAGGAGGATGTCATTCGTTCAGAAGGTGTCCTTAATATTTGATAATAACGAGAACAGATCAGTTCATCCCAAAATTGTAAAGCGAAAATTCAAAAAAAGGAATGAAAGCGTAATCAATTTTAGGAAAAGTGGCCTAAAATTGTGCTTAGAAAGGAGGTACAAATGCTACTAGACATTCGAAGCAATTGTCTTTTGAAAGAAGTAATCAAAAATCCAAACATTAGTAGCAATGAACTTGCTCAAAAATTCAACTTGAGCAAGAGACAGATCAATTATAGTTTTTCCAAGATCAATGATTGGCTTTATGAACAAAATTTCCCTCAGATTGAAAGGACAAATCACGGCTATTTTGTTGTAGATCCGAGTTTACTAAAAGTATTGAGTGAAAAGGAAAATACTCAATCAGTCGATTTTTATGATTTATCGAAACTGCAGCGCGTCCATTTCATTATATTGATGATTTTAACGAGAATGGATGCCTTATCGTTGGCTCATTTCACATCTGAACTAAAAGTGAGCAAGAATACCGTTATTGACGATTTGAAAAAAGTAAAGGATATTGTCGAACAACACGGCCTTGAATACAAGTATTCAAGAAAATATGGATACGTCATTGAGGGAGACGAATTTCAATGCCGGAAACTGTTAATCTCTATCACGAACAGCATCTGGACAGCAGATCAAGGAAAAGAAAAGATCATTCAGATTTCGCAATTATCTGTAGATGAGTTAGAGGAATTTAAAAATCGCCTCGAAAAAGTGGAGGCATCGTTAAATCTGAAATTTACAGACGAAAAACTTGAGTTAATGCCTTATATTTTAATTTTTATTTTAAGAAGAATACGGAAAGGCCATCATATCGGTTCTTTTAACCTTAATTATAATGAGATTTCCGGCACAAAAGAATACTTGGCAACGGAAGAACTTTTGCATGATTTTCCAAATGTTTCAGAGGAAGAACGGCTCTTTATTACTCTGAATTTGCTGACAACGAATGTTTATTGGTCTAAAGAGGAGATTGATAAAGAAATTCCTGAATTAAAAAGCGCGCTAAGTCAAGTGATCGACAACTTTGAAAAAAATACGTTCATTTTTTTGAAGGATAAAGAGCAGCTTCTTCAAAAGCTCGTCCTTCATATGAAGCCCGCCTATTTTCGAATTAAATACAATTTAACTGATACAAATGATGTTCTTGATGATATCAATAAAAATTTCAAGGAATTGCATCATCTTGTTAAAAAATCGGTTAAACCGCTGGAAGATTTAATCGGTTCAGCTATTCCGGAAAGTGAGATTGCTTATTTAACAATTTTAATCGGCGGGTGGCTTTCCAGGCAGGGCGACAATATTAGCCAAAGAATGAAAGCCATAGTTGTCTGCCCAAAAGGAATATCAGTTTCCAGATTGATGTATGGGACGCTAAGAGAACTGTTTCCTGAATTTATTTTTCTTGATTCATTGTCTGTGCGCGAATTCCAACAATATGAAATGGATTATGACATTGTCTTTTCTCCAGTTTATTTGAAAACAAATAAAAAGTTCTTCCTTGTAGATCATTTTATTGGTGCTGAAGAAAAAAGACGATTGCGAAAAGAAGTGATGTCTGACTTATATGGGTTTGTACCTGAAGTAATAAATGTTGAAGAATTAATGGGAATTATTGAAAAGCATGCTGTCATTAAAAATAAAAAAGAGCTTTACAATGCGATTCAAAGCTATATTCACCAAGGCTCTAACAACAAGTTAGAAAATCATTCTATTAAAAATCCGAATTTATGCGATTTAATTACTCCTTCAACGATGATATTCCGCCATTCGGTTCGTAGTTGGGAAGAAGCGATTAAACTGGCGGCCCAGCCTTTGCTGAAGGATAAAAGCATTAAAGAACAATATGTTGAAGCAATGATCAAACATTGCCAATCAGATCCTTATTTTGTCATCAGTGAACATGTAGCTATTCCACATGCTTCACCTGATGAAGGAGTAAATCGTTTATCGATGAGCTTATTGAAATTGCGAAAAGGAGTAGCCTTTGAAAACTATCAGTCCATTAAGTTAATCATTGTGATTGCAGCTTTAGATAAAGATCAACATTTAAAAGCATTCATGCAATTAATGAATTTAGTGAGAAATGAGCAGGATTTGAATAAAGTATTGAACGCACAAAGCATGAAAGACTTACACGAAGTTCTGAAATTATATGCTCAAGAATAAAAGCTCTTTTATTAATGGAGTAGGTGATATACCAGTGATTGATTTGCATTTTGATGAATCTTTGATTTTTTGCGACTTAAAAGCGAAGGATCAGGAAGAAGTTTTGAAAGTAATGGGAAACCATCTTTACGAAAAAAACTTTGTAAAAGAGAGTTTTATAGATGCAATTATTGAGAGGGAAAAAACCTTTCCGACCGGTCTCCCAACTTCCAGTAATATATCTGTCGCCATTCCCCATACGGATTCCGTTCATGTCAATAAAAAGGCGATCAGCTTGGCGATACTAAAAGACGCTGTTGAGTTTGGAATCATGGGGGAGCAGGAGGCAAAAACTCCGGTAAAAATTGTGTTTTTATTAGCGATCGACAAGCAAAATTCTCATTTGAAAATTTTGCAAAAACTGATAAGCATCTTTCAAAACGAGGATGTCATCAAGTTTTTAACAACAGAAAAAAATAAAACATTAATCAAAACAAAAATTATAGAATGTTTAGATTTAAAGGAGATGAATTGAAATGAAGAAAAAACAAGTATTAGTCGCATGTGGTGCTGGAATTGCTACTTCAACTATTGTCAATGATGCGGTGCAACAGCTTTGCAAAGAACATAACATTGAATGTGAAATTATTCAAATAAAAATTACAGAAGTTGGTTCTTATGTGGACACGGCTGACTTATTAATTAGTACAACAATTGTACAACAGGAGTACCCGTTCCCGGTTATTAATGCACGCGCTTTCTTAACAGGCATTGGACTGGATGAAGTGAAAAAAGAAATTTTGGAAGCGCTGAAAAATTAAACAAACGTTTGATTATTTTGGTAGGGGTTTAAGGAGGGGAAAAATATGCAAGGTTTTGTTGATGCGATACGAGCATTTTTAGATTTAGGTGCAACAGTTATTTTGCCCGTGGCGATTTTTATACTAGGGTTAATTTTCGGACAAAAACCCGGAAAAGCCTTTCGGGCCGGTTTGACGATTGGTGTTGCATTCGTAGGGATTTTCTTAGTAGTTGATCTTTTAGTCAATAATCTAGGGCCGGCAGCTCAAGGAATGGTTGATCGATTTGGAATCGAACTGAATGTTATTGATGTAGGTTGGCCGGCTGCTGCATCGATTTCTTGGGCCTCCCCAATCGCAGCCTTTATCATTCCTCTCGGATTGTTGGTAAATGTTTTGATGCTTGTGACAAAAACGACAAAAACAATGAATGTAGATATTTGGAATTTTTGGCATTACACTTTTACCGGTGCAATTGTATATACGTTATCAGGCAGTATTATTCAAGGCTTAATTGCCGCGGTATTATTCCAAATTGCTTGCTTGAAAATTGCAGATTGGACAGCTCCGATGCTTGATAAATATTTCGGGCTTCCGGGAATTTCTGTTGCAACGGGAAGCACAGTTTCATACGCAGTTCTTGGTATCCCTTTGATCCAATTGATTCAAAAAATACCAGGTCTTAAAAATTTAAATGCTGATCCGGAAACGATTCAAAAAAGATTTGGGATCTTTGGTGAACCGATCTTTATGGGGTTAATTTTAGGTGTCGCATTAGGATTATTGGCTGGATATTCTGTCGGAGATACGATCGAAATCGGGATGTCTATGGCAGCAGTTATGGTGTTAATGCCGAGAATGGTGAAAATTTTAATGGAAGGTTTAATGCCGATTTCTGAATCAGCTAGAGAACTGCTTCAAAAGAAATTCGGCGCACAAAATATTTATATCGGGCTAGATGCTGCCGTTGCAATTGGTCACCCGTCCGTAATTTCAACAGCTCTTATTTTAGTACCAATCACAGTAGCAATCGCCATTATTTTACCTGGAAATAACGTTCTTCCGTTTGGGGACTTAGCTACCATTCCTTTCATTGTTGCATTTATTGTCGGTGCTGCAAGAGGAAACATTGTTCATTCGGTAATCGTTGGTACATTGTTAATCGCCCTGTCACTGTACATGGCGACAGATTTGGCGGCGCTCCATACTGAGATGGCTGTAGAATCTAAATTTAACATGCCTGAAGGAGCGAGCAAAATCTCTAGTATCGACCAAGGTGGAAATCTGATCAATTACGTTATCTATAGAATTTTTGCGCTATTCAATTAATAGTCTCCAATATTGCAGCTTGCTGGAGGGATAAAGAAATGAAAGCTTTAGTAAAAAAAGAACTAGGATTTGGGAACTTGGAAATAGTAGATGTGGAAGAACCGAAAGTCGGACCGGATCAAGTCAAAATTTTAGTGAAATACAGCGGAATATGCGGTACGGACATTCATACGTATGAAGGACATTACAAAGTGAAAGCCCCCGTTACGTTAGGCCATGAATTTTCCGGTGTAGTAGCAGAAGTCGGGGAGAATGTAACTGAATTTCAGGTAGGTGATCGGGTAACCTCTGAAACTACTTATTATATATGCGGAACATGTAAATACTGTAAGTCCGGTGATTACAATTTATGCAGCAACAGAAAAGGGCTGGGCACGCAGCAAGATGGAAGCTTTGCAACCTATTTGATTGCACGTAAAGAAAGTGTTCATAAGCTTCCTGAAAATGTAGATTTTCTATCTGCAGCGATGACGGAGCCGCTTGCATGTGCACATCATGCAGTTAAGAAAGCTACGATTCATCAAGGTGATGTCGTTTTAGTACTCGGCCCCGGTCCGATTGGTTTATTAGTCGCTCAAGTCGTAAAAGATTTAGGAGCTAAAGTTATCATAACCGGATTAAGCAATGACAAGCTGCGGCTGGAAAAGGCAAAAGAGCTTGGACTGGATTATGCCGTAAACATTCAAGAAGAAGACGTCAAACAATTAGTCAATGAATTGACGGATGGCTACGGTGTAGACGCAGTATTTGAATGTACCGGTGCTGTACCTGCTTTGAACATGGGGCTCGATTTATTGAAAAAGAAAGGCCAATTTGTACAGGTTGGCATTTATGCAAAATCTGAAATCCCTATTGATATGGAAAAAATTATTCAAAAAGAAATTGTATTCACCGGATCTCGCAGTCAAAAACCAAGCGATTGGGAGCCGTCTTTAGCCTTGATGAATGAAAATAGAGTAAATACTAAAACACTTGTAACACATCAATTCAACATTTCTGAATGGGATAAAGCATACGAAGCAATTAAAAGCGGCGATGCAATTAAAGTTATTTTAACTCCTGTTCATGAATAATCAGTTGTTCCCCACCGCATTTAGCAGGTGGGGATATGTCTCATGTAAGTCTTGGCAAAGGGGAAGAAGTAAAGTATTGACAAACATGTCAATAAGAAGGTGAAAAAATGATTGAGAGCATCATAGATTTTATTCTTGGACCGTATGGGAGAATGGTCAGCGATTTTTATATTGAACATCAATTTATCATAAATTCAATCGTGTTGGCAGTTGCATTTTACAAGCTTTTCAAAAATAAATCTAAAGGTGTTCGTTCGGAGCAAGATATGAAGGTTCATAACGAAAATTAAACCATGCGGGAAAGGGAATAGGAAATGAAAGCACTAAAACTTTACGGAAAACGAGATCTGCGGTTCGAGGATGCTAGTGAACCAAGGATAGAAAATGAGAACGACGTGATCATTAAAGTAAAAGCAACAGGCATATGCGGTTCAGACATTTCAAGATATGCAAAACTGGGACCTTACGTACAAGGAATGATTTGGGGACATGAATTTTCCGGTGAAGTGGTAGAAGTTGGTCCTTCTGTCTCTCATGTAAAAGCAGGAGACAGGGTTGTCGGCTGTCCTGCTTTATATTGCGGTAAATGTGAAAGCTGCAAAAAAGGGATTTTGTCCCAATGTGAAAGCTTGCATGTTATTGGAGCCTTACAGCCGGGATCCTTTGCCGAATATGTGAAATTGCCTAGTGAAAATGTGCTTTTAATACCGGACGAGATAAGCTATGACTCCGCTGCTTTGATTGAGCCGTCATCCGTTGTCGTACACGGGCTTTACCGGACATCGTTGCAGCCGGGTGACAGCGTTGCTGTCATGGGATGCGGAACTATCGGGCTTCTCGCAGTCCAATGGGCAAAAATTTTTGGAGCAAGTGAAATCTTTGCGATTGATATCGATGATCAGAAATTAAATATTGCCAAAGAAATGGGAGCGGATTTTACGATTAACCCTCTTGAAAAATCGGCATATGATCAAATCATGGAGCTGACGAATGGAAAAGGAGTAGACATTGCTGTAGAATCAGCGGGATCCCCTGTAACATCCGCCCAAGTTTTTTCATTAGCGAAAAAGAGAGGGCAGGTTGTATTTATGGGAATTCCATACGGAGACGTCCTAGTCGAAAGATTTTACTTTGAAAAAATCGTCCGAAACGAATTAACCGTATTAGGATCTTGGAATGCCATATCGTCTCCGTTTCCAGGAAAAGAATGGAAAACGACAATCGATTGTATGAGAACCGGAAAAATAAACGCTGAGGCACTGATCACACATCGCATCACGTTAGAGGAAGGACCGAAAATGTTTGAAAAAATTTTAGAAAAAAAAGAGTTCATCGGCAAAGTATTGTTTTATCCGGAAATTAGGCTTTAATTTTCAGCCGCTGTTTGAGCTATGCGGAAAACTTATTCTTGCCATTTGAACTATTGTTACCTGCTTGGAGCTTCATTTGCAAAATATACAAATGAATAAAAACAGCTGAACAAAGTCTAGCCTTCCTTATTTGGGAGGCATTCAGACTGTCGGCGAATGCTTTCATCCAGCGTCACTGGCCTCGTCCGCTCATGAACTTTTTTGGTTCGATTCGCATTTCCCTAAAGATCAGTTCCTTGTCTGCCAAGCGTTTTTAAGACAGACTAAGGTGGAAAAAATCGAAATGAATAGACGCTTAAAATGATGGTAGGGCTGTCCAAAAAGTCAGGGTTAACTGACTTTTTGGAGCCATTCATTTGGTACAGTCAAAATATTCCGTTGGAGAGGTGCCCAAGTTAACTGACTTTTTGGAGCCCCTTCATTTTAGGGATTTATCGGACAAACCATTTTTTCCTATCTTGTTTAATCCTTCAGAAGTCTTATGAAGGATTTTTCTTATGTTCTCTTTCTGAATTACGTTCTTCAAAAGTTTTATGATGGACATTCAGCACATACAATTGCTTCTTATTGGACTTCATTGCCTCTATGAAGGACATTTACAAATTTTATTCGATTATTTTTGTCCTTCACAGTAGTATTCCTCCCCAATCCTTCATTTTAGGAACCCATCGGACTGTCATTTTTATATAGAGAATTTTGTTTGAATTTGCTCTGTACACCCCTTGATAACCATCCCTGTCATTATGCAGTATGTCAATCTTTCGTTTGTTTTGTCACCATAAAAATAATGGCTCATCTTTCAATACATAAGTGCTGCGTTTTGCCTTGCCAATCCATTCAAGAGGTGTTTGTGGATTTTTGGACAGCTGGATTTCATGCTTTAACTCTTACCTTTGATTGAAAATTGCCATATCAACCTTGATTTTTATTCTGAATATTTATATTAGCGACGCTGTATAAATGAGATGTTCTTTGGATAGATAATTCAAACGTTGATCATGGATTGTTTAACATTCGATCACAATTGGTAACAGGAATTGAAAAGGGGACATTGAAGAAAAATAACATGGCAATTCAAAAAACTTCCTAGATTTTTTTAAAACAGGAGGCATTGGTTGTGAAAGTTTTTCGTTTTCCAGAAAATCCACTGATTGCTCCGGACGATGTAAAACCTTTTCACCGTGGACATGAAGTAATAGGAGTTTTTAATGCTGGTGTTGCCCAGTTGAACGGCGAAGTGCTTTTATTGCTGCGCGTTGCTGAACGTCCTGTCTGTACTGATCCAAATGTCGTGAAAATTTCTTATATCGATTTTTCTTCAGGAAAAGGAAAGCTGAAAGAGATGGAATTGCAAAAAAATGACAAAAGATATGATTTTTCTGACCCAAGAATGATTTTTTACAGTGATTCCATGCATAGAGCTGCCTATGTCACATCTTTATCTTATTTTCGGCTTGCCCGCAGCAAAGACGGACGGAATTTCACCATTGATGATAAACCTTTCATGTATCCGGAAACTGAACGTGAAGCATGGGGAATTGAAGACCCAAGAATTACTAAGATTGGTGCATCTTTTTACATTCAGTACAGCGCAGTGTCGCCTGAAGGCATTGGAGTGGGGCTTGCCTCAACAACTGATTTTAAAACATGCAGGCGGCTAGGGTTAATTTTTCATCCTGAAAACAAAGATGTGGCCATTTTTCCTGAAAAAATTAATGGCAAGTACTATGCGCTGCATCGACCTGTACCGAAAGGAATCGGCAGACCGGAAATATGGATTGCTGAATCGGACAATCTTTTATATTGGGGAAATCATCGGCATTTGCTTAGTCTTAGCGAAAAAGGATGGGACAGCTGCCGCATTGGCGGGGGAGCAGTTCCATTTAAAACCGATAGAGGCTGGTTGGCTATTTATCATGGCGCTGATCAAAACGACTGCTATTCTTTAGGTGCTCTGCTTCTAGACTTGAATGATCCTGGGAAAATGTTAGCTAAGACGGAGGAACCCATTTTAAAGCCTGAAGCGGATTATGAAATGAACGGATTCTTCGGTCAAGTTGTATTTACATGCGGAGCTTTGACGGAAAATGGTACAGTTCGGATTTATTATGGTGCATCGGATCAATCGGTTGCAGGTGCGGAAATTTCTCTTGAAGAAATAATGGAAAAACTTTGCAAACGTTTTATTTGAAATAGGGCAGGGCATATAAATAATTTGCTGATCTTTGTAAATGATATAATTGACGAAATACTTTTGTTATGTAAAATAATTAAAAGAATTCTTTTGAAAAGGTAAATAATATGATGAATCTATTTGTAAAATATTTTTCCCCCGTTACACATCATTGTCAAGCATCATTGGAATTGAATATGATAAAACATCAGAAAGTCTTTGCTAGAAACAGAAATGCAAAAGTGTGGAGGGAGCTTTTGTGCGGTTGGAGAAAACGGGCATTAAGTCAAGCGCTAAGCTGCTAAAAGAATTTGAAAATGCTCCTCAGCCGATCAATCCACAAAAGTTAATTTTCAAAGGTGTAGGAAATAGGGACGTATATAATATCTCGGCGCCGTTTTTAGATGATGGGGAACTTGTCATAGCAGGTAGAGTAGAGCCTCGAAACAGCGAGCATTCAGAAGTATATTTCTTTGTAAATCGGGATGGAAAGTGGATTCCGAAAGAAGGAGCGCCGAAATTTCAGCTGCAGGATCCGTTCGTGACGAGAATTGGCGGAGATTTAGTTTTTGGCGGAGTTGAAATTTTTCCGCATCCCACTTTTAAAAGCTCACTTTGGTGGAGAACGCTTTTTTATAAAGGGAAAAATATTGCAGATTTAGAAAAATTCGCTAAAGGTCCTGAAGGCATGAAGGATATCAGAGTGATTGAATTAAAAGACGGATCAATTGGAGTGTTGACAAGGCCTCAAGGCGAGAAAGGCGGTCTCGGCAAAATTGGGTTTATCCGAATACCGACTCTTGATGATCTTAATCCCGAAAATCTCGAAAAAGCCACGCTTTTAGAGGGCCAATTTACGGATGAAGAATGGGGAGGAGCAAACGAACTGCATTTGCTTTCTAACGGTCTGATTGGTGTGCTCGGACATATAGCAAGCAAAGATGAACTAGGGAACCGCCATTATTATCCGATGGTGTTTGTATTAGATCCTGATACAATGAAATTTTCTGATATGGAACTCATTGCAACGAGATCCCATTTTTTGGAAGGTGCTGCCAAGCGGCCTGACCTTGTCAATGTAGTTTTCAGCGGCGGTTTAATCAGAAAAGGGGATGGAACAGCTGATCTATATGTAGGCACCAGCGATGCAGAAGCGCAAAAAATTACCATTACTGATCCGTTTGTGAAGTATGAAAAATAAGGAAGATTGCAAAATAAAAGGTTCATCATCAAAAGGCGGGGGTGACAAATTTTCTTCCCGTTTCTAGGCGGATACGAAAGAAAAGATGTTCGTTGTTTCGGTATCCATCCCCCTTTTTGATGAGTTTTATTTTATTTTTTGCCAAAGCAAATGGGACAAAGAATGCATGGAAGTGCTGCTTGGGTTGGAAAAACAGCAGGCACTTATCAGAAGGCATAGAAACCATAAAAAAGATGGTAATGGCAGAATAGATTTGATAAATTAGTTTGTCTAGTCAACAATTACGATACTAGAGTTTTCGCTTTTTTTATACCTATTAATAGAAAAATTATTCATATTATATTAACAACCCCAAGTATGGTGAGAAATAAAATAAAACCCAGATTATCCACATGGAATGGAATAATCTGGGTTTTGTAATTTTCTTAAGCTTTTATTTGTACTTTATCATTCAGCTCTCTATTCGCTCCATCTTTTACAGACCAAATAGCTACGAAGCTGATCAATGCAGCGAAAATAATATAAATGGCAACAGGAATGTAGGAATTATTAAATTCCACCAATAAAGCGGTTGCAATTAACGGTGCGGTCCCTCCGGCAACTGCAGCCCCAAGCTGATAGCCTAGAGATATTCCCGTATATCGAACTTTGGCCGAAAAAATTTCTGAAATCATTGTGCCGAGAACTGCATTCACAGATCCCCAAATAACGCCTAGGCCGATCACCGTTGCTAAAATTAATAAAAACACCGAATTTTGTTGAAGCATCCAAAAATATGGGAACGCATATAAAATAGTGAGTATAATTCCGCTAATATAAATCGTTTTTCGTCCGATTCGATCTGATAAGCTTCCGACGAGCGGAATGACGATTGTAGCTACGATAGAGCCGATCAGTACAGCATTTAATGCATCTGTATGATCAAAATTCAAAGTTGAAGTGGCATACGATACAATAAACGTACCAAATATATAAAACGGTGCAGTTTCCACGACTTTTGCACCCATCGCAATTAAAACCTCTTTCCAATGGTAGCGAAGAGTGTCTACCAATGGAATTTTAGCAACCTCTCCTTCTTGTTGAGCTTTTTTAAAGGCAGGCGTCTCATCAATTCCTTTTCTAATCCACAGCCCGAAAATTACAAGAAATGCACTTAACAGAAATGGAACACGCCAGCCCCATGACATAAATTGATCATGCGGCAAAAGTGACATAATTGAAAGGGCAAGGGTGCCTAAAATCAATCCTAAAGAAATTCCCATTTGAGGTACACTTCCAAAAAAACCTCTATTATTTTTTGAAGCATATTCAACAGCTAGTAAAACGGAGCCTCCCCATTCTCCGCCAAGAGCTAAACCTTGTATGAAACGCAACAGAGTCAAAAAGATAGGAGCCCAAATTCCGATCACTTGATACGTAGGCATTACCCCCATGCCAAATGTGGCAATTCCCATTAAGCTAAGGGTTAAAACCAATGTTTTCTTTCTTCCTAACCTGTCGCCAATATGGCTGAAAATAATTCCGCCAACAGGTCTGAGGAAAAACGCTAAAGCAAAAGAAGTATAGGCAATTAATAATCCGACTGTAGGGTCTTCATTAACAAAAAACAATTGGTTAAAAACTAATGATGCAACTGTTCCATAAAGAAAGTAGTCAAACCATTCAATCGCACTTCCTACTAAACTGGCAATCAATATTTTCCATTTACCCTTGACCATGGCTTCTCCCCCTCTTTAAATTTTTCGTTATAAATCGAATTGTTTAAACGCTTTCATTTTCACGAAGCTTTCAGTTCATTTAGAGCTTTGTCCGCCTCCTTTCATTTTATTAAATTTTCTGACAACAGATAAACGGGTCATCTGATGACCGGAAAATAGAAATATCTTTTTTTATATTAACATAAATGACATTTTTGTAAAAAGTATCTTTTTGAAAAAATTCCATTTCACGATACGTAAAGCAGATTATCCAACGTCCGATCTGCAAATAAAAACTAGCATCCATGACTGCTGAATGCTTTAAGAAAACGATTTGATTATTTCAGCACAATCATCAGCAGCGAATGAAATATAACAGAAAAAGCAGCTCATTGCAAAAAGAGTGCGAGCCTCCTCAGCCTGGAGCTAAAGGCTGAACTTAGAACGGTTTGAATGAATCAGCATTTATCCCGGTTTCAGCAAGCAGCAGTTTAAGGACTCACATTTTATGTTTTCAAAGAAAAAAAGCGCCTCCGTGGAGAACGCTTTTTTCATTGAAAAGATTTTTTGGAAAGGAGTGTTTCTGATGTTCAGAGGTTTGAAATTAGCAATTCACTTTCGCATCACTTCTTGATTTATTAAATTGGGCGGACATAATCCTTTCAGCCCCTTTATTAAATTTTCCGCCGCCAGTTTCGCCATTGCATACCGCGTTTCATAAGTTGCTGAGCCGATATGCGGTAATGTGACGACATTATTCATTTTTAACAGAGGGTGATCTTTCGGGACAGGTTCTTGTTCAAATACATCAAGCCCGGCACCTAAAATGAGTTTGTTTTGGAGCGCGTAAATAAGGTCTTTTTCGTTGACGGTCTGGCCCCTTGAACCGTTGATGAAAATGGCGCTTCGTTTCATCAATTGAAATTGTTTTAGCCCGATTAAATGCTTTGTTTCTGATGTTAACGGCGTCATAAGGCAGACAAAGTCTGATTGTTTTAGTAAGTCCTCAAGCTCGCAATAGATGGCATGAAATTGTTCCTCTGCCTTTTGATTGCGGGATCGGTTATGATATAAAATGTTCATGCCAAAACCGAAATGTGCTCTTTTGGCAATGGCGGTGCCGATTTTCCCCATGCCGATAATCCCAAGTGTTTTATGGTGAACGTCAACACCAAATAAATTTTCTCCAATCGGGGCTTCCCATTTGCCTTCTTTTACGTAACGATCTAACTCCGCCATTCTTCTAGCTGTAATAAGGAGCAGCCCAAAAATTGCATCAGCCGTTGTTTCATTTAAAACATCAGGTGTATTGGTTGCCATAATGTTTCGTTTCGTTAATTCCTGAATGTCTAAATTGTCATATCCAACGGAAACATTGCTGACAATTCGCAATTTTGGAGCTTGCTTTAAAAAATGCTGATCGATTCGCATTCCTGCGCCAATCATCCCTTCAGCGTCATGTAAGTCATGTAAGAATATAGAATAGTCTTCACTGTCGGGGTAATATTTGATCTCACATACTTGTTTCAAGCTGTTTAAAATATCTTCAGGCAATTTTTTATATACTATCACCTTTGGTTTCATGTATTTATCCTCCAAACATATATTTTACATCAAGGCGGAATCTATTATGGAAGAAATTGTGCTGCACGTATTCTAAAGGTGTCTTTCATGTGAGAAAAATGGAAGTAAGCGATTGATTGATCTAAAGTTTGAGCATGGAGATTTTCCCAATTGTTATCTAGGAAAACAAAGAAGGTTATCAAGGCTGCTTGTCCACAAAACCTCTGTTGATTTTGCAATTTACCTCTTAACGGCGCGTTAATAATACAGGCTGCGAGCTTTCCCGCTTTTGGATCAGTTTCATAACATCTAATACAAGTTTGTCGGAGCACAGTTATAAATGGGCGCAGCGATTCAAACGTTTTGGACGAGTTTGTCTGTTTGCTGAAAGGATGATTTTCTCACTAGGCGATATGTCCTAGTGCCCCTGTCAGCTGAAAACAACTTAAAACCTAAAAGCGCTTTTCTCCGTAATCAGGACTTCTGGACATTTAGCACTATTTCATGCTTTTTTTTCAATACGTTTTCGGCAATTTCATGCCCTTCAATTTTTCCTCTGTGTGCTGATTGAGAAGCAGCAATTTGTCATTCATAGATTGAAAGATACTATTTTTCAAAAATCGGTTCATTCTACTAAATTATGTTAATTCATTCGGAGGATGCATTTATGATCCACCCATATTATAATCAATCTGGATATTGATGGGATAGGAGGAATATTCATAATGAAAAAGAACTTCATAATAGGTGCAATAGCTGTTGTCTTAATACTTTTTGCTTTTGCTAGTTTTGGAGCAGCTCCGAAAAAAGCAGCAGGTCTTTCTCTTTTTCAATACAAAAGCGGCTATTTTACCAATTATGTCGAAACGCCAAGCTATCAAGAAAAGTGGACGAGCAGCACAAAAAATGTCTCCATCTCATACGGACGCATTGAAGCTTCAAGTGCAGCAAAAGGAACATTTAAGCTGTATATACAAATTAAACAAAATAATAAAGGAAGCTGGAAAACGATCAAAACGATCAATGCCAACAAAAACGGCACAACCCGTTTCGATTCACCGAAATTTTCACCAAAAGATCGGTACAGATTCAAGCTCGTTAACGAAGGAACCAAACAGAAAGTTACATATAAATTGACATGGGCAACAACAGGATTTAAGAAGTGATGAGGAAATATATTTCTTCATCACTTTTTAGTTGATGAAAACTATCCGCCGCCCAATATGTTACGAACACAACCGTAGAATATTGAGAAAAGAAGCCAGCCTTTTAATCTAGTTAAGTCGAGGTCTTCTCTCGATTTCAATTTTAAGTCCTTGTGCCACTATAATAGACATAAATTCCAAACAAAGATTCTCTTCGGTGTGCATTTATTTATTTGGCTGCGGTCTGCCAAGCTGATCATCAATCGGATATTCAGTTTTTAGTATCTTAATAAAATTCGCTGCACTTTTAGACAGGTACCGATTTTTTTCGAAAATTATCGATGCTTCAGCTGTAATGGATGAATCCTCAATTTCCAGCATTTGAATGTTTGGAATTTGAAAATTGGAAACGGCAGATTTTGGGACAATCGTTGCACCTACACCTTCTGCAACTAATGATAAAAGAATCGTTACATCAGGACACTCGCATAAAATTTTTGGTTCAAATCCATGCCGTGCGCATTCATTCACAACCATTTCATACTGGCCTTTCCCGCTGATTCGGTGTAAAAGAAGCAAAGGCATTTCTTTTATATCTTTCATTTGAATAGAATGATGTTTATAATTCCAATGCTGCGGAATGACGGCCACATATGGATCGCTTGGCAGTTTTATTGTTTGATATTCATCGGTATCAATGGGCAATCGTATAATCCCTACCTCTATTTCTCTGCTTTTTAAAAATTCACTGATTAAGAATGTATCTCCTTCTCTTAAATGGAATTTGACATTGGGGAATTTCTCAAGAAGCTTCCGCATTGTTTTGGGTAAATAGGAAAAGCATGATTTCACACATCCTATTGATAATGTGCCTTTCGTTCCATCGTTTATTTCTTGGACTTCCAAAATCATATCATTCAATTGATGAAGGAGCTGTTTCGTTTTTTTGTAGAAAATTTTTCCGGATTCCGTTAATTCAAGTTTTTTTCCGTTCCGTTCTAATAAAATGACTCCAAGCGTTTCCTCCAATTGCTTCAACTGGTGACTTAAAGGCGGCTGCGCCATATGCAGCTTTTTCGCCGCGCGTGTAATTTGTCCTTCCTCGACAATCGCTGCAAAATATTTCAGCTGTTTAATGTCAATCAATCTGATCACCTCATGTGAAGGTGCATATTTTTTTTATATAAAGGCTCTGTTAAAGATAAATGTTGATTTTTTGATTTTTTTACAAAATATTGTCATAATAAAAGGAAAATAACGCTTTGACAGAGGTGGTAAGGATTGAATAAAGCTTTCAGCAATTTGCTTAAATTCTTGGGGAGATTAAATCCAACTCAAAAAGAACAGGTCTATCATTGGCTGAAACGCTATGTTGACCCTACTTCCTCTGTCGGAGGTCGAATGATTGATGAAATGCGTGAAACTCGCTTTAAAGAGGGTTTTAAATGCCCTCTTTGCACAAGTGAACACATTGTTCGCTTCGGTAAATACAAAGGTCGCCAACGTTATAAATGTAAGGCTTGTTACAAAACATTCTCTGATATGACGAATACCGTTCTCTATCGTACACGAAAAGGTAACGAGTGGATTGCTTTTATTGAGTGTATGCTTAAAGGATATTCCCTGCGAAAATCTGCTGAAATCGTAGGGGTTACTTGGGTTACGCTTTTTTACTGGCGACACAAGTTGCTTAATGCTCTAAAGAAAATGGATTTTGACCAATTTGAAGGTATTGTCGAGGTTGACGAGACCTATTTCTTATACTCTGAAAAGGGTAAACGCGGGATTACAGGTCGTAAACCTCGAAAACGTGGAGGTAAATCAAAACATCGTGGAATTAGCAAAGAACAGGTCTGTGTTCTGGTGGCTCGTGATAGAACTAAGGCAACGATTGCGAAGGTGACTTGTATGGGGCGTGTGGTCAAATCTAAAGTAGATAAAGTTATCGGCTCGAAACTCCGTAGCAAGAATATATTGGTTACAGATGCTTGGAGAGCTTACAAAACATATGCCAAAGAAAAAGGATTACAACATTATCGAATCAAATCTGATGATGGTGTACACATCATCAAAGGCATCTACCACATTCAGAATGTGAACGGTTTTCACAGCCGCTTGAAACAATGGATGAACCGATTCAAAGGTGTGGCAAGTAAGTATCTTGACAACTATTTGGCTTGGTTCTTATTCGTGGATAAACGAGGACACGAAACAACTAAGCAGAATATTAAAGATATGCTCGTATCTTCTTTCTCCTTCGAGATGAATGATACCTATAAAAGCATTCGTCTTTCTAAATTTTCAATCTGATTATCAGTGTTTCACTTTAACAATCGTAATTTTTCATTAAGGGGGTAAAGTATGGCAAGGAAAGTACGATTTGATGATGAGGGTGTAATTCTAAAATTGAATGGAGTAACAGGACTATTCGCATTCAAATTCAACTTGAAAATGCCTTACAGCACTATCAAGAGTGTATATGTTGATTATTTTGATGCTCCGCAGTGGATGCTTCGGATGCCTGGAACTTCTATTTCAGCGTTAAATATTTTCGAGGGAAGTTTTAAATACGCTAATGAGTGGTACTTTCTTTCTTACGAGAACAGAGTTCCTCTGTTAATTATTGAGTTGGAAGGACACGAAAAGTATAATTATGCGATTTTCGAGATAGATGACCCTACCAGTGTTGCATCAGAAATCCGCAAACGTATAAGAGAACTGTAATGTTAATCTTATGGTGTTAACGAAAGAATTTTTGAAACAGGACACACAAAAAGACCGAAAAAATCGGTCTTTTTCTTTAGTAAAATATCAACAATAAAATTTAACAGAGCCTATATAAAAAACCACTAGTGTTGCATTAATTTAATTTTAATATTAAAAAGACTCGCAATCTTCACTTATTTTATTTTGTGAAAAGAAAAAGTCCTTTATAATGGATAAGTCAGGTGGTAACCCGTCCAAATCCACAAAAAAGGACCAAACTCATGGACAAGATTACACGAAAAACTTCATTTGGACAATGGTTTTCGCCAATATCTTATATAAAATGTCCTACAAATTATATTGCAAAATTTATTAAATATTATGACAATTTTGATAAAAAATGCTAATAGTTTGTGGTGAGGGGGACGGAAATGGGGGAAGTTTTAGACTCCAACGAAATGATGAAATTTTTGCCTGAATCTGGGCAATCTTAAATACTTTGCGAAATCATTTAATTTCAGCTTTAGGTCTCGACAGAGCTAAAGGTTTTTTATTACGGTATGGCTGGGATTGCGGCAATAATTTTTCAAATCATTTAAGAAGGAAAGATGCTTATCATACGCTGACATTGAAAGAACTGTTTATCGCTTGTTCGCATATGCACGGCATAACGGCTGATTTAGGCATTTCAGTTAAAGAGCTGTATATCGACCCTGTAACAAAAGATTATTATTCAGAAGGCTATTGGAAGCATTCACAAGAAGCTGAACACCATATTGCAACCTTTGGATTATCTTCTGATCCAGTATGTTTTACACTAATAGGATTTGCAGGCGGATATGTGAGCAATCATTTGGGTAGAAAAGTAATTTTTAAAGAAGTTGAGTGTGAAGGAAAGGGTGATCCGCATTGTCATTGGATTGCCAAACCGGTTTTAGGATTGGGGAGAAGAAATCGAAAAAGAGCTGCCTTATTAGGAAAATTTAGGACAAGAGCTAGACAAAGCTTTTATAAGGATAGAAAAGCAGAAAGAAATGTTTAAGAAAGCTCTTATGATTAATGAAAAGTTGACAAATTCGCTATTAAACGGGTGTGGACTAAAGGGGATATTGAACACTTTAGCGGTTGAGATGAATTGTGCTCTTCTGCTGGAAAACT
This sequence comes from Aeribacillus sp. FSL K6-8394, assembly GCF_038008865.1. Lineage (NCBI taxonomy): Bacteria > Bacillati > Bacillota > Bacilli > Caryophanales > Bacillaceae > Aeribacillus > Aeribacillus sp. FSL K6-8394. The sequence continues at coordinate 2,369,059 of NZ_JBBPAA010000001.1, read as the reverse complement.
CTCACCGTCAGTTGATTGAAGCGAGCGATTCGCTTCGAAAAATTTATTTAAACAGCGCTGATTATGTGTGGGAGAAAGTGGAAACAGTAGATATAAAAGAAAAATGTAATACGAATCGGGTAAAAGTTTCTTCAGCAAAAGGCTATACATTTGAAAAATTAATATCTCCTGTTTTTGTAAGAAACAACATTTTTGGTTATGTTTCACTAATTCGTGAATCAGAAGGCTTTTCGGAATTGGACTATATCGTCATTGAAAAGGCGGCATCCATTTGTGCTATGCAAATAATAAATGAAACTTCTGCGTTTGAAAACGAACAGCGAATTAAAGGAGAATTGCTGAACGCCGTTTTTAGGGGGGAATTTTCAGAAGAAGAGCTTACTTACCGATTAAAATTAATGGGATACAATCTTAATCAACCGCAATATGTGTTTTTGTTTCATCTGGACAGCGGCCAAGAGTTTAATCGAAAAGAGCTTGAAGATTCGCTTAATCATTATAAAACTGCAGCAGCTGAAAACTTAAATAAATTGTTCAAGCAGCAAGGTTTTGCATGTATAATGACAACAAAAGTCAATCAGCTGATTGCTGTTATTCCTGAAGATTTTATCCGTCAATTTTCATCTGAAGTTTCATGCGGGCAATGGCTAATTGATCAGATTTTCTCCGAGATTAAAACTTTTGAAATGAAATTGGGGATCAGCAGTTTATGTCAGCAAGCATCAGATTTGAAAAAAGGATTAAAAGAAGCAGAAAAAACAATTAAGATTATGAAGTTTTCTAAAAGCAATGCGAAAGTCAAAGCATTTAAGGAGCTTTTAGCGGTTGCGAAGTTAATATGCTCTGAAAATTTACCGGAAATGGAAGCCTTTTCACATACAATGCTTCAAAAAATAAAAAACTACGATGACAAGCATGGCTCAGATTTATTAGAAACGCTTTTTTGGTATGTTGAAAATAACGGACATCTATATAAAACAATCGAAAGAATGCATGTTTCATTAGGGTCTGTTCGTTACCGACTGAAGAGGATGCAAGAAATTGGCGGGTTTGATTTATCGTCGAGCCAAGGCTTCTTTGATGTTCATGCTGCGGTCAATATTTATTTCTTAGGGCTCATTGAAGTCAAAATGAAATAAAGCGCAAGTTTTATAATCATGACAATTTGTCCAATAAACTTAACTCCCTCTTGCACGCTCAGGCTGCTTCAGAGGATTTTCATCAGAAAATACAATCCATTCAGGAAATTTGCAAAAATGATTATCCGATTTTTTAAGTGAACGCTATTTTAAAAATTTTACAATGGGTTATTGTGCTAGGAACGTTTTTTTCTACACGGTGGAGAAAATAAACCCCAATACTTTTTAAATGGGGGAATTTACCCATAGCCATCAAGTTAAGAATTTGATCTTTTTTCAGCGCCAAAAACATGGTATCCTTTCTAACGAAAATCATCGTTGGAAAGGATTATTTTTTGATGGCAAAAAAGATGAAGGCATGGATAAAAACGATTCGTCAACTCTTCTCCTATGAAGAACTGACCCGTCTGGCACGGAAAGTCGGATTCATTCAGCGGCAGCGTTCATTAACAGCGGAAGCCTTTCTGACGCTATGTGCTTGGGGAGACGGATCGCTCGCCTGTCAGTCGCTTCAGCGGTTGTGTGCCGATTTGGCGCTCTGGCATGATTGCTCTCTCTCGAATGAAGGACTGAATCAGCGGTTTACGCCTCGTGCCGTGGCGTTTTTAAAAGAGGTCTTTTTTACTCTCCTGATGCATCAACGTCCGGCACTCTCTTCCATCACCGAAACGTATCGCGCTTGTTTCACCCGTCTGCGGATCTTAGACTCTACCAGTTTTTTACTTCCGACCGACTATGGTGAGGACTATCAAGGTTCGGTTTCATCTGGCGCCAAAATCCAATTTGAGTATGAGCTGTTATCGGGAACCTGTCTTCAGCTGTGCGTCCAACAGGCCAATGATTCCGATGCCCGTTTTGCTTATCATACCCAGCACACGATTTTACCGAATGACCTTTGCATTCGGGATCTGGGGTTTTTTTCACTCGCCACGCTGGCGGAGATCGATGCTCGAGGTGCTTATTATATTACCCGGTTGCGTTCCGATATCAAAGTCTATATCAAGCAGGACGGGGAGTGGCACGAATGGGATTGGGAATCGATAGGAAATCGATTGGGCGAGGGGGAAGCCGTGGAAGTGGAACACGTGTATATCGGACACCAACGCCTGTATGTTCCGCGTCTGATTTTTCGCCGTCTCACGGCGGAAGAATGGGAAAAACGGCTGGCGTACGTGCGGAAAAAGGAAAAAAGAAAGGGAAGGCGCTGTCACGCCAAACCCTTGAACAAAAGAAATATCACATCTTACTGACCAATTTACCACAAGAATCGTTTGATGCGCAACAAGTTTATGAGCTGTATTCGCTGCGCTGGCAAGTGGAGCTGTTATTTAAGGGCTGGAAATCCTTATTTGATCTTGACCGTGTCAAAAAGATGAAGAAGGAACGATTCGAATGCCACTTATATGGGACATTGATTGCCATTTTAGTCACGCAGACTCTTCTGTTCCAAGCCCGAAGGTATTGGCATCAACGGGAGGGAATCGAGATCAGTGAATGGAAAGCGCTTAATATCCTCCAATCGTATTGGCATCGGTTTCTTTTGCATCCCCAAGCGATGGAAACCGCCCTTCCATCTCTCCTGTCTCTGTTAAGGAAACACGCGAGGAAAGACCGAAGGAAAGGAGAGGAAACGGTATCGGATCTTTTAAAGAAATTGGGGATATGGTAGTGTGGGTCATGGATATAAATGCCAAATAACCCTCTTCTTGAGGGTTATTTGGCATGCCCAGCATTTGGTTTTCTCTTCATCCTTTGATTGATTTTTCGAACATGCGTATCATCCTAAAAAATTTTATACCGCTAACTTGACGGGTATGGGGAATTTACCCCCTTCTTCCGCAAATTTCTTCAATAAATTACAAATCTTTACATTATTCGTAAGAGTATGGTACTATTAATACTACTAAAACTCGTAAAAAATGGGGTTACTGAAAAATGAATAAAATGAATATTCTATCTATTAAAATAGAAAATGAACGAGCATATATGATTTCATTGGCTGAGAAATATGGATATACATCTGAGGTTGTGTTAAAAATCAGCCAGGAACTTGATAAGCTGATTCATCAATACCAAATCGAGCTCTTAAAAAAAACGAAGTGAACTTGGCAGTATATTGATAAAATGATCTCCCATCTTGAAATGGTATCTACCTTTCAGCTTTCAAATTGGGCAATCGTAAGAATGGCAGCTCTTTTGATTTTCCGACATATATTTTAGATTCCAGGAGTATACCGCTGTTCTTGTTCTATGAGCCCCAAGATAGAATATGAAAACATCATCTTTTCGTTTGTCAATTGGCTGTTTTTACAAAGTTTCACCACTGCTTTTTTATTTGTAAAGGTTAAATCACGGCGCAGGAAGAAGGTTTAGAAGATGGATAAACAGGCCGTCAGGGAAAAAATATGGACTCAGCTTGAAAAAGAGAAGCTTGGACGCTTTCCGTTTCCGCTGAAAAATAGAATTCCAAATTTCAAAGGAGCTGAACAAGCTGCAAAAATTGTTGCTTCGATGCCTGAATATAGATCGGCAAACGTCGTAAAGGTGAACCCTGATGCTCCGCAGCTTCCAATTCGGACGAAAGTGCTAATTGATGGAAAGACTCTTCTTATGCCAACTCCAAGATTAAAATCCGGTTTTATCATGGTGAAGCCTGAATGGGTGCCAAAAGGAGAAGAGAGAAAAGCCGCCAGCTTGAAACATATGAATACGTTCGGAAGGGAGATCTCTCTCGATCAGCTGCCAACTATTGATTTCATCGTGGTTGGATCGGTTGCAGTCCATAGGGACGGGCGCAGAATTGGAAAAGGCGAAGGATATGCCGATCGCGAATATGCCATTATTCGGGAGCTTGGGCAGCCTTCTGTTCCTGTCGTCACGACTGTTCATAGCATTCAGCTGGTAGAAGACGATTTTCCTATTGATCCGTATGATTTGACGGTTGATTGGATTGCTACAGAAAAAGAATTGATCAAAACGAACACTCCTTATTCAAAGCCGGAAGGAATCATTTGGGAACAAGTAAGTGAAGAAGAGAAAGAACAAATGCCTGTTTTAAAAGAAATTTGGGCAATGCTATACAAGCGTTCTTAACGATCATTCCCTTGCATTTACTTTATTTAGCATGACGTCATCCCATTTATTTAGAAGCAGGAAAACTAGGAATACTCCACATAAAATTTGTGAAAATTCTAAAATTTATATTCCTGCTTCTTTTCTCAGAAGAAAACGGAACAATGTACAATAAATTTTAAACAGTTTGAAAACGAATCGTTTTTTTCTGCTATTAGGCAATTGTATAATAGAGTTAGAAGTGCAGATATGATGATTGGGAGGCCTATAAATGCAAGGGGAGACGATGCATCCAAAATTAGAAAAAATTGTCGAAAATGTTGAAAAAGTTATTGTAGGAAAGAGTGAACTGGTCATTTTAAGTTTGTCGGCATTGCTTGCTGGAGGGCATGTGCTTCTCGAAGATGTACCCGGAGTTGGAAAAACGATGATGGTGAAGGCATTGGCAAAGTCTGTTGGGGCTGATTTTAAAAGAATTCAGTTTACACCTGATTTACTGCCTTCAGACGTTACTGGAGTATCGATATATAATCCGAAAACGATTGAATTTGAATACCGACCAGGACCGATTATGGCTAATATTATTTTGGCCGATGAAATAAATCGAAGCTCACCAAAGACCCAATCCGCCTTGCTTGAAGGCATGGAGGAAGGGAGTGTCACCATTGATGGCGTGACAATGCCGCTTGAAAAACCTTTTTTCGTTATGGCGACACAAAATCCCGTTGAGTATGAAGGAACTTATCCGTTGCCGGAGGCTCAATTGGATCGATTTTTGCTAAAACTGAAAATGGGCTATCCTTCCGTTACAGAAGAAGTAGAAGTGTTGACAAGAGCCGAAAAAGGACAGCCGCTTGATGAACTAACGTCAGTCATCACCAAAGACGAACTAACGGCACTTCAGGAAGAAATCAAACAAGTATATGTAGATGATACGATTAAACATTATATTGTAGACATCGTAAATAAGACGCGGAACCATGATTCCGTCTATTTAGGAGTCAGTCCCCGTGGTTCTGTTGCGCTTATGAAGGCATCTCAGGCGTATGCGTTTATTCATGCCCGAGATTATGTGATCCCCGATGATGTTCAGTATTTATCCGTGCATGTCCTGCCCCATCGCATTATTTTGACATCTGAAGCGCGTTATGAAGGGAAAACAGCTGAACAAATCATTGAAGATATTCTTGCCGAAATCCCTGTGCCTGTAGTGAGGTCGCTGTGAAATCAATGAAAGGCTTGCTAAAAGGCACACGGCTGGCGTGGAGCCTTGCTTTTTTAATATTGCTCGTGGCGGCTTCCTTTGCATATGCCATGTTTCAAGGAGGATTTGTAAGCTGGTTTTTATTGTATTCATTGCTGCCGTTTGTTGTTTATTCTGTTGCGTTGGCTCTTTATCCGCTGAAGAAGCTGCGAGTTCGGCGCAAATTAAATAAAACGGAATTTCAAGCAGGCGAACCGCTTGTTTGTACTATCGAAATTGAACAGCCGTTTCCCTTCCCTTTTTTCTTTGGAATCGTTGAGGATGTCCTTCCTGAAAAGCTGAAAAATTCGGGATCAGCGAAGATTGTATTGTTTCCTTGGTGGAAAAAACGTTTTTCATTCCAATATTCGTTATCTAATCTTCCGAGGGGATCCCATCATTTTGAAACAGTGCGATTTAAAACAGGAGATTTGTTTGGAATCATTGAAAGAGAAAACATTTATTCGGCAAAAAATAACATTGTGGTCTATCCGCCATTTTTTGAGTTTCAGTACCGTCCCCAACAACTTTCACTTGAAAAGGATGCAGGTTTTGCAAGAACACGATATATAAAAGATGTTTCGATTGTTGCTGGGGTAAGGGAATATGAACCAGGAGACAAATTATCTTGGATAGACTGGAAGGCGACAGCGAGACGCCATTCGATCATGACAAAGGAATTTGAGCAGCTGAATAGCCAACAAATTGTTTGCTTCATCGATCGAACAAAGTCATCGTCATTTGAAGAGCTTATCTCATTTACAGCTTCGTTCTCTAAAGCAGTGCTCAAAAACGGTTCCAAACTCGGGGTAGTTTCGGTTGGGAAAACGAAGAAAGTTTTTCCTATATCAAATCATGAGCATCATTGGAAGCATATCCTGTATCATTTAGCAGTAGCGGATTGCGATGGTGAGGACGAGTTTATCAACCAGCTTTTAGAGGAATTGAACAAATGGGGACAGCATTCATCTATCATGATTATGACAAGTCATTTACACCCTTCCTTGATTGACAAGCTTCTAGCGTTTCCGAAGCCGCGTCATGTCACCATTTGGCATGTGACAAAAGCGGTTGAAAAGCCGAGAAGAGATCAAGAACTAATAGATAAATTGCGGCGGCATTCGATAACTGTCCGCACTGTTGACGCCGGCATGTTCCGAGATGCAGCGCAAAGGGTGGGAAGCCGATAATGAAACAGCAAATCGTTAACTTTTGTTTATATTTGCTATCGTTTATTTTGCTGTGGGAATGGCTGCGGCCGCTTGAATATTCGACTGATTCTATCTATACCGTTATTTTCGTTATATTTATCGGAATTTCTCTCTTTTTTACATTTATGCAGCTAAAATGGTATATCTCGTATCCGGTTAAATTATGTTATATTTTCTTTTTTATTCATCAGCTGTTTTACAACGGCTCTGTTTTTGAAATAGGATGGATATTAGAATTTATTCATGATCTTCGCTATAACTTAAACTTGATCACCGAAAGGTATTTCGGCGGAATGACTCCTCCATTCCGGACGTTTCTTTTCTTTGTATTATTGTGGCTGCTTGTCTATTTATTAAACTATTGGATTATTCAGAGAAAAAGAATTTTATTATTTTTAATTTTAACTATTACGTATGTGGCAGTATTAGATACGTTTTCGCCATATGATGCAACTTATGCGATTATACGGTTAGCGGTGGTTGGATTTTTCCTTTTAGGTCTTCTTTATTTTGAAAGGATGATTTTTTCGGAGAAAATTCCGTTTAGGTCTATTTTGTATTGGAAATGGATTGTGCCGCTTTTGGCAATGATTGTTGTTTCCGCTGCGATCGGGTGGCTCGCTCCGAAAGCGGCCCCCCAATGGCCAGACCCTTTGCCGTATTTTTCGAAGTATAAACAGGACGGAGAAGGGGAGCATTTGTCAAATTCGGTTGTCAAAAAAATCGGTTATGGTACCAATGATGAGCAATTGGGCGGTCCGTTCATTCCAAACGATGCACCTGCTTTTCGGGCGTATGTAGAAAGACAGCATTATTGGCGAGTTGAAACAAAAGATGTTTATACAGGAAAAGGCTGGATGACAAGCGACAGACAATTTTCCATTGCGAATGGATTTATCGGTCCGTATTTAAACTTGACGAGTAGTCAGGTTCAAACGGAACAGCTTGTTTCGACTGTAGAAATTGAGCGCGAATATCCATATCAGCATATTATTTATCCGCTTGGATTGCAGGAAATTTCCAGTGATGCTGATCAATACCGCATCGAACATGTTACGGAGAATATATTCCCAATGTTTAATGAATCGGGGGAACGGCTTTCCAGTTATTCTTTGAAATATTCTTATCCCTTGTTTGAAATGGAAAAATTGCAGGCTGTTCACTCGAATGAAGGTGCTCCAAAAGAATTGGTCGAACGATATACGCAGCTTCCCGCAAGCCTTCCGGAACGCGTGAAAAATCTCGCTGTGGAGATTACAAAAGATAAAAACAACTTTTATGATAAAGCCAAGGCGGTTGAACAGTATTTTTTGAAAGAACCGTTTGTATATGAAACGAATGATGTGGCTGTCCCGGAATTGGATGAAGATTATGTCGATCAGTTTTTATTTGAAACGAAGAAAGGATATTGCGACAATTTTTCGACATCTATGGTTGTTCTTCTTCGGTCTGTCGGAATTCCGGCGCGCTGGGTAAAGGGATATACCCCAGGGCAGTTTGTGGAAACGACAAGCGAAGGATTGGAAGTGTATGAAGTAACTAGCAACAATGCCCATTCGTGGGTAGAGGTTTATTTTTCTGGAATTGGCTGGGTCCCTTTTGAACCGACGATCAGTTTTTCCAATCCGCAGGAATTTGCACATCAATCAGATGAAAATCAACAAGAATCATCCGCTGCCGAACAAGAACAAAGTCAGCCGCTTGAGGAAGAAAGTCAAGAACAAATCGATACGGATGATACTAAGCAGCCAAAGAAATTCCCTTTTTCGCTATCACCAGCTGTTATTGTCTCCATCGGTTTCATCTTGTTTATAGCGGCATGTGTGTTAATACTTTTCAAAACGAGAAATAAATGGATGACCAGTTGGATGACTAGCTTCTATAAACGGAATCATGATGAGAAAGATTTTTTGAAAGCATACAGACTTTTGCTTAAATCTCTGGAAAGATGCGGCTACAAACGGGAAAACGGGCAAACGTTAAGAGAATATGCAAAACAGATTGATCAAATGTTTGGAACAAATAGTATGTCGCAATTAACTTACATTTATGAGCGGGCGCTGTATCGGGGCGATGATCCAAGCAAGGAATGGGAGCAATCGAAAGAATTATGGGAAGATTTAATCAAAAAAACAACTTCTTGACCGGGTCTTGATCACTTGGTATGATAAGAAAAAATTCATAGCGGGAAGCTCCTTCGTATATCCTCGATAATATGGTTCGAGAGTCTCTACCGGGTTACCGTAAATAACCCGACTATGAAGGCAGAAGTTAGTAGATGTACTAGAATTCTGCCTTTTTTTCGGTAGAATTCTATTTTTTTGAAGTCAGATGTGAAACAATATATTGATCCATCAAAATAATGAGGTGAACACGTTGGAGAACATCCAAGACATGATCTTAGTGTTAGATTTCGGCAGCCAATACAATCAATTAATTACGCGCAGAATTCGCGAATTTGGTGTTTACAGCGAGCTTCATCCGCATACGCTGTCGATAGAAGATATCAAAAAAATGAATCCGAAAGGAATTATTTTGTCAGGGGGTCCAAACAGCGTATATGACGAAAAGTCTTTTCGCTGCGACGAGCGGATTTTTGAACTCGGGGTTCCAGTGCTCGGAATTTGCTATGGCATGCAATTAATGACCTATTTGCTCGGGGGAAAAGTGGAAAAGGCGAAGCACCGGGAATATGGGAAAGCAGCTTTACAAGTAAAGGAAAAATCGCCGTTGTTTGAAGGCTTGCCTGATGATCAAATCGTTTGGATGAGTCACGGGGATCTTGTGGCCGATATTCCGAACGGCTTTAAAGTAGACGCCACTAGCCCATCATGTCCATTTGCCGCAATCAGCAATGATGAGCGGAACATGTACGGGGTTCAATTTCATCCCGAAGTGCGCCATACAGAATTTGGAAACGACCTATTGAAAAATTTCGTTTTCCGCATTTGCGGGTGCACAAATTCGTGGACGATGGAAAACTTTATTGAAATGCAAATAGAGAACATCCGCAAAACTGTCGGAAATAAGAAAGTGCTGTGCGCGCTAAGCGGCGGGGTGGACTCATCTGTTGTAGCCGTTTTAATCCATAAAGCGATCGGCAATCAATTAACGTGCATTTTTGTTGACCACGGACTCCTTCGCAAAGGGGAAGCGGAAAGCGTCATGAAGACGTTTAGCGAAGGGTTTAACATGAATGTCATTAAAGTAGATGCAAAAGACCGCTTTTTAGAAAAATTGAAGGGTGTTACTGACCCGGAAAAGAAAAGAAAAATCATCGGCAACGAGTTTATCTATGTTTTTGATGATGAAGCGGCAAAATTGGAGGGCATTGAGTTTCTTGCTCAAGGAACACTTTATACAGACATTATCGAAAGCGGTACGCAGACGGCGCAAACGATCAAATCGCATCACAATGTCGGCGGACTTCCGGAGGATATGAAATTTCAACTGATTGAACCATTGAATACACTCTTTAAAGACGAAGTTCGCGCACTTGGAACAGAGCTTGGTATTCCAGATGAAATCGTTTGGCGCCAGCCGTTCCCGGGACCAGGATTAGCGATTCGGGTTTTAGGAGAAGTAACGGAAGAAAAGCTAGAGATTGTTCGGGAATCCGATGCTATTTTACGAGAAGAAATTAAAAAATCCGGATTAGAGCGGGACATTTGGCAATATTTCACCGTTTTGCCTAACATCCGCAGCGTAGGTGTGATGGGCGATGCCCGCACGTACGATCATACAATTGGAATCCGTGCTGTCACTTCAATTGACGGCATGACTTCAGATTGGGCTCGTATTCCGTGGGAAGTGCTGGAAGTGATCTCTACGCGGATTGTCAATGAAGTGCCGCACGTGAACCGAGTTGTCTACGATATTACAAGCAAGCCGCCGGCAACAATTGAATGGGAATAAATCTGACCAACTTGTATAAATCGGAATTATCATTTTTATATAATAAATATAAACATTCTCGTATAATTTCGGGAATATGGCCCGAAAGTTTCTACCAAGCTACCGTAAATAGCTTGACTACGAGGTGTTGACGGTTCGATGGCTGGAGGAGGAGAGGATTCTTTTCCTTTCTCACATTGGGCTTTCAGCAACCTCATGGTCAAGCGCATCCTTGGAATGGAGCGCTTATTTTTTTGCTTAAAGTTTTTTATACAGCCAATGGTAGGAGGACTTTATAATGAAAAAATATTTTCAATTTGATGAGCTTGGCACTAATTACCGCAGGGAAATTATTGGCGGAATTACAACTTTTCTTTCAATGGCCTATATTTTGTTTGTCAATCCAGCAACGCTTTCATTAAGCTCTGTCGCTGATTTTCCCAATGAATTGAGAATGGATCAAGGAGCTGTCTTCACTGCGACCGCGTTGGCTGCAGCCATCGGGACGCTCATCATGGGTATTGTGGCACGGTATCCGGTTGCTCTTGCTCCCGGTATGGGATTGAACGCGTTCTTTGCTTTTACTGTTGTTTTGACGTACGGCATCCCTTGGCAAACAGCCCTTTCAGGTGTTCTTGTTTCAGGTCTCTTTCTTGTCTTGCTGACGCTTAGCGGATTGCGGGAAAAAATTATTGATTCCATTCCGTCGGAGCTGAAGCATGCAGTCGGTGCGGGAATCGGATTGTTTATCACATTTATCGGTTTTCAAAATGCAGGCATAATTGTTAATGATGACGCTGTTCTTGTCGGCTTGGGAGACTTGCGGAATGGAAATACTCTTCTATCTATTTTTGGATTAACTATTACGATTATTTTAATGGTTCGGCAAGTGAAAGGCGGCGTGTTTTACGGCATGGTGATTACGGCCGTTGTCGGAATGATTTTTGGCCTCGTACCAAAACCGGATAAAATTATTGGGGAAATTCCGAGCTTGGCTCCGACGTTTGGAGTAGCTTTAGGACATTTAGGAGATATTTTTTCTTTACAAATGCTTGTCGTAATCTTAACGTTTATGTTTGTTGACTTTTTTGATACGGCAGGAACGCTGGTTGCGGTTGCCAATCAAGCAGGGTTATTGAAAAACAATAAACTTCCGCGAATCGGTAGAGCTTTAGTATCTGATTCAATGGGAACAGTTGTCGGAGCGATTTTAGGAACATCTTCAACCACTTCTTATGTAGAATCATCAGCGGGGGTTGCGGCAGGCGCGCGAACAGGTTTTGCTTCCATTATAACGGCAGGATGTTTCCTATTAGCTTTATTTTTCTCGCCGCTATTGAGCGTTATTACATCTTCTGTTACGGCTCCAGCGCTCATTATTGTCGGAGTTTTAATGGTATCATCTTTAGGGCATATAAAATGGGATCAGTTTGAAATTGCTGTTCCGGCGTTTTTAATCTTGATTACAATGCCATTAACGTACAGCATCGCAACCGGCATTGCTATCGGCTTTATTTTCTATCCGATCACGATGATTCTAAAAGGAAGAGGAAAAGAGATTCATCCGATTTTGTATGGTTTATCGATTGTATTTCTGCTTTATTTCATCTTTCTTGTCAATTAATAAGAAGTCGAAGGATCAGACTGAAATGCTGTCTGATCCTTTTCTTGTGCGCCCGGCATGGGTGTAATCTATAGGGTGAAAGTCCCGAGCTGCGAAGGCAGAAGTAGCAGTTAGCTTAACGCAAGGGTGTCCGTGGTGACGCGGAATCTGAAGGAAGCTGGAGGCAAAACACCGGTCCGAGGAACACGAACCTCATATAAGGCTAGGTATGATTGAGTGAGTTTGCAAGACAAAACAAAGCCCTTTCTGCCGAAGGTGATACAGAGTAAATGAAGCAGATGGATGGAAGGAAAGATTACACTTTTATCCGGGGAGGTCTGGCTGGCACGCCAAGTAACCTTGGTAACCTATCTAGTGATAGATAGCTGAACAGTCAGAAGTCAGCAGAGGTCATAGTATTAGTTGGTCTAGAACAACTAAGAAGGACCGAACAATTAAGAGAGAATAGCCCTTGGCATTCAGTGAGTCATGATGAACACAGAAAACGTAGTACCTCACTTGAGGGAGGAAGCGGTGAATCCCGTGGGAGATCTCTTGGAGGGTGGAGTGACCACTGGCATAAAGAGAACAGCTATTCACGGAAGTTATAAAGACTTGCGTCAATTATCTTAATGGAACCGCCGTATACGGAACCGTACGTACGGTGGTGTGAGAGGACGGGAGTTAATCGCTCCCTCCTACTCGATTGTTTCAAAAGGCAGCAAAACGGCACAGATCATGATCAAGGTTCATCAAAATCCGAACATTCGGTGTTTAAAGAAAAATAATGTTCGATTTTATCGTTGACATAATGATTTTTCATTGTTAAGATGGAGTCGAAAACAGCATATGAAAACTAAAACCTCATATAATCTTGGGAATATGGCCCAAAAGTTTCTACCCAACAACCGTAAATTGTTGGACTATGAGGGAAAGTAATCGACAAGATTTTTCAACTGAGCATACATATTGCTTATGCCCGGTTTGTGTTACTTTCCCTTACTGATAGGGAAAATGCAGAAGCGGGCTTTTTTTATGCCTTTCAATTATTGTCAAGATTTTTAACGAAGGTGGCAACCTATAATTAAAAATAAAGAGGGGAGCATCGCCATGAATCCTGTCGTTGGAGTGATAATGGGAAGCACTTCAGATTGGGAAACGATGAAGCATGCCTGTGAAATATTAGATGAGCTGAATATTCCTTATGAAAAAAAGGTTGTTTCTGCCCATCGCACACCTGATTGGATGTTTCAATATGCAAGCACTGCCAGGGATCGCGGAATTCAAGTGATCATTGCAGGCGCAGGCGGAGCAGCACACTTGCCGGGAATGGTTGCAGCGAAAACAACTCTCCCTGTCATCGGAGTTCCGGTTAAAACAAACGCGTTAAACGGACTGGATTCGCTGCTCTCGATCGTGCAAATGCCCGGCGGCGTGCCTGTTGCAACAGTGGCGATAGGAAAAGCGGGCGCGGTGAACGCTGGTCTGTTAGCGGCGCAAATTTTGTCAATCAATGATGCTGATGTTCAGCAAAAGCTTGAACAACGGCGAGAATATATAAGAAAAAACGTCATGGAAAGCAGTGATCAGCTTGTATAAAAAACTTTTGCCTCAAAGTACAATTGGAATCATTGGAGGCGGTCAACTAGGCAAATTTATGGCTATCGCTGCCAAAAATATGGGATATCGTGTGGCGGTGCTTGATCCAACACCGAATTCTCCATGCGGCCAAGTGAGCGACATGGAAATCACAGCCCGTTACGATGATTTGGATGCAATCAAAGAGCTTGCGAAGGTGAGCGATTGTATAACGTATGAATTTGAAAATATTGATTACGAGGCGTTAACTTGGCTTGAGCAAAACGCCTACTTGCCACAAGGAAGCAGACTGCTCGCCATTACACAAGATCGCCAGACGGAAAAGGAAGCTGTGGCGAACGCTGGTGTGAAAGTTGCGCCGTATGAAGTCGTTGAATCAGAAGATGATTTTTATCAAGCCGTATCCAACATAGGCATCCCGAGTGTTTTAAAGACATGCCGCGGAGGATATGATGGGAAAGGCCAATTTGTACTAAAGCAAGAAGAAGATATAGAAGAAGCAAAAGCTTTGTTGAAGAACGGACGCTGTGTATTGGAAAAATGGATCGCGTTCGACAAAGAAATTTCGGTTATTGTCACTAGAAGCGTGACAGGTGAAGTCAGCACATTGCCTGTTGCCGAAAACATTCATGTTAACAATATTTTGCACGAAAGCATTGTACCTGCAAGAATTTCTGATTCGTTGAAGGAACAGGCGGAGGAAACAGCAAAAACATTGGCGGCGAAGCTTGGGCTGATTGGAACGCTGGCAGTTGAAATGTTTGTGGCAAACGATGAAATTTATATAAATGAGCTCGCCCCCCGGCCTCATAATTCAGGTCATTATTCATTAAATTTATGTGAAACATCGCAGTTTGAACAGCATATTCGCGCGATTTGCGGATTGCCTCTCGGAAACACGAAGCTCATTCATCAAGGAATTATGGTGAATATACTGGGCCAGCATCTAGAGCCTGTGTTGAAAAACGAAGAGCTGCTGAAAAAAGGGAAATTATTTTTATATGGAAAAGCGGAGGCAAAAATCAACAGAAAAATGGGACATATTACGTTCTTCAGTGATGAAATTGAGGAACTATTGACATATATCGAATCCACTCAAATTTGGAATGTTTGACAAGCTATTCATAAACAAGACGGAGAGATCAATAGGAGGTTGCAGGAATGATTGAACGATACACACGTCCTGAAATGGGCGCGATTTGGACGGAAGAAAACCGCTTTAAAGCTTGGCTTGAAGTGGAGATTTTAGCATGTGAAGCGTGGGCGAAGCTTGGTGTGATCCCGAAGGAAGATGTAAAAAAACTGCGTGAACGTGCTTCATTTGATGTGAACCGAATTAAGCAAATTGAAGAGGAAACAAGGCACGACGTAGTGGCGTTTACCCGTGCTGTATCAGAAACGCTTGGCGACGAACGAAAATGGGTGCATTACGGATTGACCTCCACTGATGTCGTGGATACCGCTTTATCTTATTTGCTAAAGCAAGCGAACGAAATTTTACAAAAAGACTTGGAAAATTTCATCGCTATTTTAAGAGATAAAGCGTTGGAGCATAAATACACCGTCATGATGGGGCGTACGCACGGGGTGCATGCAGAACCGACAACGTTTGGTTTGAA
Source organism: Aeribacillus sp. FSL K6-8394 (assembly GCF_038008865.1). Classification (NCBI taxonomy): domain Bacteria; kingdom Bacillati; phylum Bacillota; class Bacilli; order Caryophanales; family Bacillaceae; genus Aeribacillus; species Aeribacillus sp. FSL K6-8394. The sequence goes on along the minus strand of NZ_JBBPAA010000001.1, from coordinate 2,353,679 downwards.
ATTGGCGCTATGGTATGAAGAAATGAAGCGAAATCTAGAGCGGTTTAAACGCGCAAGAGAAGAGATTGAAGTCGGCAAAATTTCCGGAGCAGTCGGCACTTATGCCAACATTGATCCGTTTGTGGAGCAGTATGTGTGTGAAAAACTCGGTTTAAAGCCGGCGCCGATTTCGACGCAAACATTGCAGCGTGATCGACATGCCGAGTACATGGCTACGCTTGCTTTAATTGCTACATCGATTGAAAAGTTTGCAGTTGAGATTCGCGGCTTGCAAAAGAGCGAAACCCGCGAGGTGGAGGAGTTTTTTGCCAAAGGACAGAAAGGTTCATCTGCGATGCCGCATAAGCGCAATCCGATCGGATCGGAAAACATGACAGGAATGGCAAGGGTCATTCGCGGAATGATGCTGACGGCTTACGAAAATGTTCCATTGTGGCATGAGCGCGACATCTCTCATTCTTCGGCAGAGCGCATCATTTTGCCAGATGCTACGATCGCGTTGAACTACATGTTAAATCGATTTGGCAATATTGTGAAAAACTTGACGGTCTTCCCTGAAAATATGAAGCGCAATATGGAGAAAACGCTGGGATTGATCTACTCACAGCGGGTTTTGCTTGCGCTAATCAATAAAGGTATGACACGTGAAGAAGCATACGATTTAGTTCAACCGAAAGCGATGGAAGCGTGGGAGCGCCAAGTTCCGTTTAGAGAGCTGATCGAAGCGGAAAAACAAATTACAACAAAGCTTTCGAAAGAAGAAATCGATGACTGCTTCGATTACAATTACCATTTGAAAAATGTGGATTACATTTTTAAACGCTGCGGGTTAGAACAGTAGATGTCCAAATGGGGCGCGGCAAATCGCAAAAACTGCCCTGCCCCTTGACATAAAATGGAAGGCCAATATTCCGCATTAGGAGGCATGATCATGACCGTTCAAAAGCGCTCATTGCTGTACGAAGGAAAAGCGAAAAAAATTTATGAAACAGACGATCCCAACATTTTTCTTGTTTATTATAAAGATTCCGCTACCGCGTTTAATGGGGAGAAAAAAGCTGAGATTGTAGGCAAAGGACAGCTAAACAATGAAATTTCAAGTTTGCTGTTTGAAAAGTTAAATGAACACGGCATTCCGACCCACTTTGTTCAAAAAATTTCGTCAAATGAACAGCTTGTCAAACGGGTGACAATCATTCCGATTGAAGTAGTTGTACGAAATATTGTGGCAGGAAGCTTGTCCAAAAGATTGGGCATTGCCGAAGGAACTGAGATTAAAAAGCCGATCATTGAGTTCTACTATAAAAATGATGACCTGGGAGACCCTTTAATTAACAGTTTCCATATTGAACTACTAGAGCTTGCGGATAAAGAGCAGCTGGATGAAATAAAAACATTAGCTTTCAAAGTAAACGATATTTTATTGAAGCATTTTCATGAAAGAAACGTGAGACTAGTAGATTTTAAGCTTGAATTTGGCTTGCTAAACGACGGAACGCTTGTTGTTGCAGATGAAATTTCCCCTGATACGTGCCGACTTTGGGACAAACATACAAATGAAAAGCTTGATAAAGATGTGTTCCGCCGGGATATCGGCAATTTGACAGATGCTTATAAAGAAATTTTAAAACGTTTAGGAGGTACAGTTCCATGTACAGAGTAAAAGTATATGTTACATTGCGTGAAAGTGTGCTTGATCCTCAAGGAAATGCGGTGAAAAATGCCCTGCATTCAATGAATTTCAACGAAGTGGAAGATGTTCGTATCGGGAAGTACATGGAGCTAGCAATCGGAAAAACGGATCGAAATGTCGAAGAGATTGTCGACGAAATGTGTAAAAAGCTTTTAGCAAATCCTGTGATTGAAGACTACCGTTATGAAATAGAGGAGGTAGCCGTCAAGTGAAATTTGCCGTGATCGTTTTTCCGGGTTCCAATTGTGACGTTGACATGTACCATGCCATTAAAGACGAACTGGGAGAGGAAGTCGAATACGTTTGGCATGACGCTCAAGATTTAAGTGGCTTCGATGGCATTCTCCTTCCCGGCGGCTTCTCATACGGCGATTATTTGCGCAGCGGAGCCATTGCCCGTTTTGCCAATGTCATGAAGGAAGTTGTGAAAGCTGCAGATGAAGGGAAGCCTGTACTTGGCGTTTGCAACGGGTTTCAGATTTTGCTAGAGGCTGGTCTTCTTCCGGGTGCCATGAGACGGAACGAGAAGCTGAAATTTATTTGCCGCCCTGTGAAATTAAAGGTGGAAAACAACGAAACGATGTTTTCGAACAAATATGATAAAGGCGAAATTATCACCATTCCGATCGCACATGGGGAAGGAAATTATTATTGTGATGAAAAAACTCTTGAAGAGTTAATCGCAAACAAGCAAATTGTTTTTACGTATCAAGATAATCCGAACGGAAGCTTAAATAACATTGCAGGCATCGTAAATAAACGCGGCAATGTCCTTGGAATGATGCCGCATCCGGAACGGGCAGTCAGCGAACTTTTAGGAAATACAGACGGGTTGAAATTGTTTCAATCGATTGTAAGAAGTTGGAGGGAAGCTCATGTCACAAATTCTTGAACCAAGTCCAGAAATGATAAAAAACGACAAAATTTATAAGCAAATGGGAGTTAGTGATGAGGAGTTTGCCCTCATTGAAAAAATATTAGGACGATTGCCGAATTACACAGAAATTGGAATTTTTTCTGTTATGTGGTCAGAGCATTGCAGTTACAAAAATTCAAAACCAGTATTAAAAAAGTTTCCAACAAAAGGAGAACGTGTGCTGCAAGGACCTGGTGAAGGAGCAGGGATTGTTGATATCGGCGACAATCAAGCCGTCGTCTTTAAAATAGAAAGCCATAACCACCCTTCTGCAATCGAACCGTATCAAGGTGCAGCAACAGGAGTCGGTGGCATTATTCGCGATGTTTTCTCGATGGGAGCCAGACCAATCGCTCTCCTTAACTCTCTTCGCTTTGGGGAACTTACAAGCCCGCGTGTCAAATATTTGTTTGAAGAAGTTGTCGCTGGCATTGCCGGATACGGTAACTGTATCGGAATTCCAACCGTTGGAGGAGAAGTGCAGTTTGACGCTTCCTATGAAGGAAATCCGCTGGTCAATGCGATGTGTGTCGGACTCATAAACCATGAAGATATCAAAAAAGGGCAAGCAACTGGTGTCGGCAATACAGTGATGTACGTCGGAGCCAAAACCGGAAGAGACGGCATTCACGGTGCAACATTTGCTTCCGAAGAATTGTCGGAAGCTTCCGAAGAAAAGCGTCCGGCTGTTCAAGTTGGAGATCCTTTCATGGAAAAACTGCTTTTGGAAGCTTGCCTTGAAGTAATCAAATCTGATGCACTTGTCGGCATTCAAGATATGGGGGCAGCGGGGCTTACAAGCTCATCGGCAGAAATGGCGAGCAAGGCGGGCTCAGGAATAGAAATGAACTTGGATCTTGTTCCTCAGCGGGAAGCAGGAATGACTCCTTATGAGATGATGTTATCCGAATCACAGGAAAGAATGCTTCTCGTAATTAAAAAAGGGCGGGAGCAGGAAATCATTGATCTGTTTAAAAAATATGATCTGGAGGCTGCACCGATTGGAAAAGTTACAGATGACAAGATGCTGCGCCTTATTCATAAAGGAGAAATCGTTGCGGAAATTCCTGTTGATGCGCTTGCGGAAGATGCGCCTGTTTACTATAAACCGTCTAAAGAACCTGAATATTATCGCCAGTTTCAAAGCATGCCGCCCTATGTTCCAAAAGTTGACGATTACAAAGAAACCCTTCTTGCATTGCTGAAACAGCCAACGATAGCCAGCAAGGAGTGGGTATATGACCAATACGATTATATGGTGCGGACGAACACTGTCGTGGCGCCCGGTTCTGATGCGGCTGTCCTAAGAATCAGAGGGACGAAAAAAGCTTTGGCGATGACAACCGATTGCAACTCACGCTATTTATATTTAGATCCAGAAGTCGGCGGAAAAATTGCAGTTAGTGAAGCAGCAAGAAACATCGTATGTTCAGGAGCGGTGCCGCTCGCTATTACAGACTGTTTAAACTTCGGCAGTCCGGAAAAACCGGAGATTTTTTGGCAGCTTGAAAAAGCGGTGGACGGCATGAGCGAAGCGTGCTTAGCTTTAAATACACCTGTCATTGGCGGAAATGTTTCCTTGTACAATGAAACGAACGGAACAGCTATTTATCCAACTCCGGTTGTCGGGATGGTCGGACTTATTGAAGATACAGATCATATTACAACGCAATCATTTAAAGAGGCGGGCAGCATCGTTTATTTGCTCGGTGAGACAAAGCTGGAATTTTCCGGAAGTGAACTGCAAAAAATGCTTGAAGGCAAGATCTTTGGCAAAGCGCCGGAAATTGACCTGGAAGAAGAGAAGCAACGTTTAGATCAGCTGTTAGCTGCCATTCGCGAAGGGCTTGTCCAGTCGGCTCATGACGTTGCCGAAGGAGGCCTGGCCGTTGCGCTAAGTGAATGCTTAATCGGAACGGGCCTTGGGGCGGAAATAACGATCAACGGTGATGCATTGGCAGGGCTGTTCAGCGAATCCCAGTCCCGCATCGTCGTTTCCGTAAAAACGGAAAACAAAGAGGCGTTTGAAAAGATTGTTCAAGCTGAAGCTATCGGAACGGTCACAAACAGCGGAATTCTTAAAATTGTCAACGGCAATGGAGAAACATTGATTCAAGCATCAGTGGAAGAGTTAGAACAAGCTTGGAAAGGAGCTATCCCATGCTTGCTGAAATAAAGGGGCTAAATGAAGAATGCGGTGTATTCGGCATATGGGGTCATAAGGACGCTGCTCAAATCACTTATTACGGTCTGCACAGCCTTCAGCATCGCGGACAAGAGGGGGCAGGGATTGTCGTAACAGACGGCGAAAAACTGACAGGGTTTAAAGGGGAAGGACTTGTCACAGAAGTGTTTGCCAATGGGGTAGACAATTTAAAAGGAACAGGAGCTATTGGCCATGTTCGCTATGCGACGGCTGGAGGAGGCGGTTATGAAAACGTCCAGCCGTTCCTTTTTCGATCGGAGCAAGGCGGTCTCGCATTAGCTCACAACGGAAATTTAGTGAATGCTTCCGGATTGAAGCATCAGCTTGAAAATCAAGGAAGCATCTTTCAAACAACGTCAGATACAGAAGTTCTTGCTCATTTAATTAAAAGAAGCGGCTATTTAGAGCTAAAAGATAAAGTGAAAAACGCGCTTACGATGATTAAAGGGGCATACGCCTTTTTAATCATGACGGAAACAGAGCTGATGATTGCCCTTGATCCGAACGGACTCCGTCCTTTATCTATCGGACGTCTCGGTGATGCATATGTTGTCGCTTCGGAAACCTGCGCTTTTGATGCTGTTGGAGCACAGCTAGAAAGGAACGTTGAGCCTGGCGAGCTTATCATCATCAATGGTGAAGGACTGAAAAGCGAACGTTTTTCCAAAACGATTAACCGTGCGATTTGTACGATGGAATACGTTTATTTTTCACGCCCTGACAGTAATGTGGAAGGAATAAATGTTCATACTGCAAGAAAAAATCTTGGCAAACGGCTTGCGATAGAAGCGCCTGTAGAGGCGGACGTAGTGACTGGAGTTCCGGATTCCAGCATATCTGCGGCGATCGGCTATGCCGAGGCATCCGGTATACCGTACGAGCTCGGTTTAATTAAAAACCGATATGTCGGCCGTACGTTTATTCAGCCGTCCCAATCATTGCGGGAGCAAGGGGTGAAAATGAAGCTTTCCCCTGTCCGCGGGGTAGTGGAAGGCAAACGGGTTGTCATGGTGGATGACTCAATCGTAAGAGGAACGACATCGAAGCGTATTGTCAAGATGCTGCGGGAAGCAGGGGCAACGGAAGTGCATGTCCGCATCAGTTCACCGCCGATTGCCAACCCTTGCTATTACGGTATTGACACCTCCACTCATGAGGAGCTGATCGCTTCTTCTCATACTGTAGAAGAAATTCGCAGCATCATTGGTGCCGATAGTCTTGCTTTCTTAAGCACAGAAGGGATGCTGGATGCGATCGGAAGGAAATATGAAGGTGAATTTCGCGGGCAATGTATGGCATGTTTTACAGGAAAATATCCGACAGACATTTATGAAGATACGATTCTTCCTCATGAGAAAGGCTAATATGACAGACCGAAGGAGGATAATTCATGTCCAAAGCGTATAGAGAAGCAGGTGTGGACATTCATGCGGGCTATGAAGCAGTTCGCCGCATGAAAAAGCATGTGGAAAAAACGAAGCGTCCCGGTGTTTTAGGAGGGATCGGCAGTTTTGGCGGAATGTTTGATCTGGCAAGCTTAGGATATAAAGAGCCGGTGCTTGTTTCTGGAACAGACGGAGTGGGAACGAAGCTGAAGCTTGCCTTTATGGCGGATAAACATGATACGATTGGAATAGACGCTGTGGCTATGTGTGTAAACGACATTTTGGCACAAGGTGCGGAGCCGCTTTTTTTCCTGGACTATTTGGGGCTCGGGAAAGCAGACCCTGAAAAAATTGAAAAAATTGTTAAAGGTGTTGCCGATGGCTGCCTGCAGGCGGGTTGTGCGCTCATCGGTGGTGAAACAGCGGAAATGCCCGGCGTATATGATGAAGATGAATACGACATTGCCGGCTTTGCTGTCGGTGTTGTCGAGAAAGAAAACATTGTCACAGGCGAACGGATCAAGCCTGGGCACTTTCTCATCGGCCTTTCATCAAACGGCATCCATTCAAACGGTTATTCACTCGTTCGCAAAGTGCTTTTGGAAGAAAATAAGCTTGATTTACATGAAATATACGAGCCTCTAACCGAAACGCTCGGAGAAGAATTGCTAAAGCCGACAAAAATTTATGTTTCTTCTGTCCTGCCGCTTGTGAAAGCATATAAAGTTGACGGCATGGCCCATATTACCGGAGGAGGGTTTATTGAAAACATCCCGAGAATGCTTCCGGAAGGGCTTGGAGCAGAAATCGATTTCGGTTCATGGCCGATTCATCCGATTTTTACCTTTATTCAACAGCAAGGAAATATCGATTTGTCTGAAATGTTTGAAGTGTTCAATATGGGAATCGGCTTTGTTCTGGCGGTCGAAGAAGATGTTGTTCAGCAGTGCCTCAATAAGCTTGAAAAGCTGGGAGAAAAGGCTTTTCTCATCGGCCGGGTAAAAGAAGGAAGCGGAATTCGGCTGAAAGGAGGGCCTTTTTCATGAAGCGGATCGCGGTGTTTGCATCCGGGAGCGGCTCTAATTTCCAAGCGATTGTAGACCATGTAAAGAGCGGGAAGCTAAAAGCAAATGTGATGCTTTTAGTTTGTGATAAACCCGGTGCTAAAGTAGTGGAGCGGGCAGAAAAGGAGCAGATTCCTGCTTTTGTTTTTGATCCGAAGCAATATGAGTCGAAGGAACAGTTTGAAGAAGATATTTTACAGCAATTGAGGCACTATCAAGTGGACTTTATCGTGCTGGCCGGCTACATGCGTTTAATCGGCCACACTCTTCTTGACGCTTTTGCGGGGAGAATTGTGAATATACATCCTTCCTTGCTTCCTGCATTTCCGGGAAAACATGCAATTGAACAAGCGCTCCGTGCCGGCGTAAAAATTACGGGTGTCACCATCCATTATGTTGATGAAGGAATGGATACAGGCCTGATCATCGCTCAGCGTGCGGTTGAAATCAGCGAAGATGATGATGCTAATACACTTGCAGAGAAAATCCATAAAATCGAGCATTCATTTTATCCTGAAACAATAGGAAAAATTTTAGAAAAATTAGAGGTGAAAGCATGACAATCAGACGGGCAATTGTCAGTGTATCTAATAAAGCAAACATCATTCCGTTTGTGCAAGAGCTTGTCAATCTTGGGATCGAAGTAATCTCCACTGGCGGAACGAAAAAGCTTCTTGAGGAAAATGGAATAGATGTCATTGGAATTCAGGAAGTAACCGGTTTTCCGGAAATTATGGACGGAAGAGTTAAAACGCTGCATCCTGTTATTCACGGGGGGCTGCTAGCGGTTCGCAGCAATGATATCCATATGAAGCAGATGGAGGAAAACGGTATTCAACCGATTGACTTAGTCGTTGTGAATTTATATCCGTTTAAAGAGACAATTGCCAAAGATGGCGTGACTTTTGAGGAAGCGATCGAGAACATTGACATCGGCGGGCCGACGATGCTTCGGGCTGCTGCAAAAAATCACCAAGATGTAGTGGTTGTCGTTGATCCTGAAGATTATCCCGTCATTTTAACCGAACTGAAAGAGAACGGAGAAGTAAGCATAGAAACAAAACGGAAGCTGGCTGCCAAAGTATTCCGGCATACTGCTGCATACGATGCACTGATTGCGGAATATTTAACAGAGCAGGCAGGAGAAGAAGAGCCTGAATCGATTACTGTGACATTTGAAAGGAAGCAATCCCTTCGTTATGGGGAAAATCCTCACCAACAGGCAACGTTCTATAAAAAGCCGATCACGCCTCCATCATCTATTGCCGAAGCCATCCAGCTCCATGGAAAGGAATTGTCGTATAACAACATTAAAGATGCGGATGCGGCACTTAGCATTGTCAAAGAATTTGATGGACCGGCAGCGGTCGCTGTTAAGCATATGAATCCGTGCGGCGTCGGCGCAGGTGAAACCATTTTTGAAGCTTATAATCGGGCATATGAGGCGGACCCGACTTCAATTTTCGGCGGCATTGTTGCACTGAATCGTGAAGTTGATCAGAAAACGGCTGAAAAAATGAGCGAAATTTTTTTGGAAATTATCATTGCCCCTTCGTTTAGCCAAGAAGCTCTTGAAATATTAACGAAAAAGAAAAATATTCGATTGTTAACGATCGACTTTTCGAAAAAATTCCAACCGGAGAAGGAGCTGACATCTGTTTACGGCGGCCTTCTTGTTCAAGATCAAGATATTTATACGCTCGATGACGCGAACATTTCAATCCCAACAAAAAGACAACCGACTGAACAAGAATGGAAGGACTTAAAGCTTGGTTGGAAAGTCGTGAAGCACGTCAAGTCAAATGCGATTGTTTTGGCAAAAGATGAAATGACCGTTGGTGTTGGTGCAGGCCAAATGAACCGGGTTGGTGCTGCAAAAATTGCGATTGCACAGGCTGGCGAGAAAGCGAAAGGCAGTGCACTTGCATCAGATGCGTTCTTCCCAATGCCTGACACCGTTGAAGAAGCAGCGAAAGCAGGGGTTACAGCAATCATACAACCAGGCGGATCCATTCGCGATGAAGATTCGATAAAAAAAGCGGATGAATACGGAATTGCAATGGTCTTTACTGGAGTCCGTCATTTCAAACATTAAGAAAGGGGATGACTGATGATGAAAGTACTTGTTATTGGAAAAGGGGGCCGTGAGCATGCGATCGCTTGGAAAGCGGCCAAAAGCCCTCTCGTTGAAAAAGTGTATGTCGCGCCTGGCAATGATGGTATGAAAGACGTTGCAATAAGAGTTCCGATTTCAGAAGAACAAACAGACGAATTGATCCAATTTGCCAAAACAAACAACATTGATTTAACCATTGTTGGTCCTGAAATTCCTTTAATGAACGGTATTGTCAACGAATTTGAAGACGCTGGATTAACTGTATTCGGACCGAGGAAAGAAGCGGCAATTATTGAAGGAAGCAAATCATTTGCAAAAAATTTAATGAAAAAATATAACATTCCGACTGCCAATTATGAAACGTTCTCTGATTTTGCCAAAGCGAAGCAATATGTAGAAGAAAAAGGCGCCCCGATTGTGATTAAAGCGGATGGGCTTGCGGCGGGAAAAGGTGTCGTTGTTGCGATGACAAATGAAGAAGCAATTGACACGCTGTCCGGCTATTTAAAGGAAAATAAGCTGGGAGAAGCAGGAAAATCCGTTGTAATTGAAGAATTTTTGACAGGTGAAGAGTTTTCCCTTATGGCTTTCGTAAACGGGGAAAACATTTACCCGATGGTGATTGCGCAGGATCATAAGCGGGCCTTTGACGGAGACAAAGGACCGAATACAGGTGGAATGGGGGCTTATTCTCCTGTCCCGCAGATTTCTGATGATGTTGTTCAAGAGTCTGTAGAGAAAATTTTAAAGCCGGTAGCGAAAGCTTTGAAAAATGAAGGAGCGGCATTTACCGGTATTCTTTATGCCGGCCTCATGCTGACAAAAGACGGTCCGAAGGTGATTGAATTCAATGCGCGTTTTGGAGATCCAGAAACACAGGTAGTTCTTCCTCGGCTCAAATCAGACCTTATCGATGTGATGTTGAAAGTGTTAAAAGGAGAACCGGTTGAACTTGAATGGACAGATCAAGCGGTGTTGGGAGTCGTTGTGGCGGCGGAAGGCTATCCGGGCAGCTATAAGAAAGGAACACCGATCGGTTTGTTAAAGGTTGGTACGGATGCCCTTTTATTCCATGCCGGAACAAAAGAGGAAGGCGGCCAATTTGTAACAGACGGGGGTCGTGTATACCTTGTGGCGTCATTTGGAGATAATTTAAAAAATGCGCAAGAAAAAGTGTACAAGCAATTAAAAGAGCTTGAGACGGAAGGTTTGTTTTATCGTAAAGACATCGGCTATCGCGCACTATAACGAATTTGGCTTTCAATATTCCGAACCGATGAATACTAATAAATAAAAGACATATCTACCACATATTTTATAAACCTTTCCAATGGGACAGGAGGTTGTTCCTGTCCTTTTCATTTTATAAAGGAATGTAATCGGCATTTTTGACATAGCTTCTTCTTAAACAACTTCCTATTTTGACCGCTCATTATGAAAAATAAACCAGCGTTTCTTCTATTAGGAAACGATCAATCAAGAAAGCCTCTGCACCGTTATCCCAAGTTCAAAATTTTGTAAGAAACTTTAGTGCTTTAATATTTTTCATATGTTAATATATAAAGTAACAGAGTCACTATTTTGAGTAATTACTTTTAATTGAGGAGGACTGAGCAGATCATGCGATCTGGTGCTTTTTGGAAAGCCCATGAAATTCGTGAACATATAGATGTCGTTTCAAATAGATTAGCACCAACCTTGTGGTTGAAAAATGCAGTATTTTTACATCCATATTTAAACCAGTGGGTGAAGTCAAATATTTGGATTTATAAAGACCGCATTATTTATGTCGGCAATGAGGAGCCGGAAAAAACAGCAAATACGGAAATATTTGATTGCAAAGGACTTTATTTAGTTCCTGGCTATATTGAACCGCACGCCCATCCGTTTCAATTATATAATCCTCATTCGCTTGCACAACATGTATCGCAAACGGGAACTACAACACTAATATGCGATAACCTATTTTTGCTATTACAATTCCCAAAAAAGAAAGCGTTTTCTTTTGTTGAAGATATGCAATCTTCTCCAGTTCAGTTTTTTTGGTGGGCCCGCTATGACTTGCAAACGGAATGCAGAGAAGAAGATCAACTTATTCCGCCAGATGTCGTGAAACAATGGATCGAGCATCCAGCCGTTATTCAAGGAGGAGAATTGACAGGCTGGCCAAAGCTTCTTTTAGGGGATGACTTGTTTTTACACTGGATTCATGAGACAAAAAAGGTCGGGAAGCGTGTAGAAGGCCATTTTCCAGGGGCTTCTCGAAAAACATTGACAAAAATGAAATTATTTGGTGTCGATTCCGATCACGAATCTATTAGCGGAGAAGAAGTATATAATCGATTGTTATGCGGATACAGCGTGCCGCTCCGCTATTCTTCAATACGGCCGGATTTGCCGAAATTGTTGGAAGAGCTGCTTGCATTTGGAGTTAATCGTTTTGACGAAATGTTTTTTACAACGGATGGTTCAACGCCTGCTTTTTATGAAAATGGAATGATTAATCAGACCATTCAAATAGCGCTGGAGGCCGGAATTCCAGAGTTTGAGGCTTATAAAATGGCAACGTACAATGTTGCTAGATATTATATGCTTGATTCAAAATTGGGAGTAATCGGTCCTGGCAGGTTAGCCTCCATAAATTTTCTGGAAGCGAAAAATAACCCGAACCCAGTGGCTGTTTTGGCGAAAGGGAAATGGATTTATAAGGACGGTCAGGTGTTTGATCATTTCCCTCAAGTAGACTGGAACAAATATGAAGTTGCACCGCTTGAACTTGATTGGGATTTGACAATGGATGATCTTCAATTTTCTATGCCGATGGGATTAAAAATGAGAAACACGGTTATTATTGAGCCGTATTCCATCACTATTGACAACTTCGTTGATGAACTTCCGCTAGATCATGACGAAAGCTTCCTCGCTGTCATCGATAAAAAAGGGAAGTGGCGGATCAATACAATGTTAAAAGGCTTCGCAAAGGGGATAAAAGGCTTTGCAAGCACTTATTCAACGACTGGAGATGTGGTGTTGATAGGGAAAAACAAACAAGATATGATGCATGCATTTTCCAGATTGAAAGAAATCGGCGGTGGAATAGTATTAACGGAAAATGGCCAAGTGATTTATGAAATGCCTCTTAACATTAACGGCGCTGCGTCATCGAAAGAATTTAAAGAGGTCATTAAGGAAGAAAATGGTTTGGTCCAGATTATGAGAGAAAAGGGCTATAAATTTTTAGACCCGATTCACAGCCTGCTCTTTTTATCTTCCACACATTTACCATATATTCGGATTACACAGGAAGGAATTTATGATGTTATGAAAAAAACAATACTCTTTCCGACAATAATACGTTAAAATATAAAAGGGATAAATTAGTTAAGGTTGTGGATGAATGAAAAGAACATTGATTTTATTTACGATGCTTTTCTTTGTCTTTATAACAGCTTGCACAAATGAAAAAGAAAAAGAGAAAACAAATGACGAACCGTCATCATCTGAAAATCAGCCAGTTGAAAAAGAAACAGCCGTAAGCCCTTTGACAGGAAATGCTGCGACCGGAAACATTGACAGCCGCCCAATTGCTGTCACGATTAACAACCATCCGAAAGCGAGGCCTCAATCAGGATTAAATAAAGCGGATATTGTTTACGAGGCTTTAGCTGAAGGCACGATCACGCGCTTTTTAGCCATTTATCAAAGCGAGAAGCCAAAAATTATCGGTCCAGTCAGAAGTGCGCGGGAATATTTTGTCGATTTGAGTAAAGGGTATGAAGCAATTTATATCAGTCACGGCTGGAGTCCCACTGCTAAAGAAATGCTGGAGTCAGAGCATCTAGACTATTTAAACGGTCTGTTTTATGATGGTACGCTGTTTTGGCGGGATTCAACTCGGAAAGCTCCTCATAACTCGTATATTTCTTTTGAAAATGTCGTAAAAGGAGCAAAAGAAAACGGGTATTCAATGACGAAGGAAGTTGCCCCGTTGCCTTTTCTTTCAGATGAGGAAATAAGCGGCATTTCTGGAGAAGAAATGTTAGAAGCTGTTGTTTCCTATGGTTCTAAACCGGAATGGCGCATTAAATATGTATTCGATCAGCAGCTAGGCCGGTATAAGCGGTATTCCGGGGACGAACTGACAGTCGATCGCGAAACGGAAGAACCTGTTCTTTTAGACAACATTTTTATTGTCCAAACGGATCATCGTTTTCTTGATGATTACGGTCGCAGAACGATTGATTTAAACTCTGGGGGCGAGGGAATTCTTTTGCAAAAAGGTATGATGAAAAGGGTCGATTGGAAAAATGTGAACGGACGCATCCTTCCTTATGAAAATGAAGAACAAGTAAAATTAGTTCCCGGCCATACTTGGATCAATATCGTGCCAGATTTGGATAAGGCTTTTCAAAATTCAGCTGAGAAAGGAGAATGATGCATGCAAATTGACAAGCTGCGGGGGAGAGAGCTAGACCAATTGTTCCGGGCTATCCTTTCTTTAAGAGATTTGGAGGAATGCTACCGTTTTTTTGATGACCTTTGCACCGTCAATGAAATCCAATCGCTTGCCCAACGGTTTGAAGTTGCAAGAATGCTTCAGGAAGGCTATACGTATCATAAAATTGAAACAGAAACAGGTGCATCGACAGCGACAATCTCCCGGGTAAAGCGGTGCTTGAATTACGGAAATGATGCTTATGCAATGGCGCTTGAAAGAATTAAAGATGACAACGCTTCGTCATAAATTTGGGCTGCTGGGTGAAATAAGCAGCTCTTTTTTAGTTTAGAACTTTTAAAACTCTGAAAGGCTTCTTCAATTTAGCTTGAAAATCCCCTCCCATTAAAAAAACTCTTTCTAAACATCTACAGACTTTCATTGATTCCCCATTTTTTTGTCCTATTATAATTTGATATAATAAGGAAATGGTATATGAAATGGAGGATTATGTATGTATGATGTGAACGAGTGGAGGCATGTGTTTAAGCTCGATCCGAATAAAGCCATTTCCGATGAACAGCTTGAAAAAATTTGTGAATCAAAAACGGACGCTGTTATCATTGGAGGAAGCGACAATGTAACGGAAGATAATGTTCTTTCTTTGCTTTCGCGGGTGCGGCGTTTTCTCGTTCCATGCGTGCTGGAAGTATCGAATTTAGAATCGATTGTTCCAGGATTTGATTTGTATTTTATTCCGACGGTTTTAAACAGCCGAAATACTACATGGATTACGGAGCTGCATCACCAAGCAATGAAAGAGTTTGGTGACATTATGAACTGGAATGATATTTTAATGGAAGGTTATTGCATTTTAAATGGAGAGTGCAAAGCGGCAAAATTGACCGAAGCAAAGACGGAGCTTGATTTGGATGATATTAAAGCGTATGCGAGAATGGCGGAGAACATGTTTCATCTTCCGCTCTTTTATTTAGAATATAGCGGAACGTACGGCAATGTTGAAGCAGTAAAAGCAGCGAAATCGGTTTTAACGAATACTAGGCTTATTTATGGGGGCGGCATTCAAAATGCTGCGCAAGCAAAAGAAATGGCCGAGCACGCTGACATCATCGTTGTCGGGAATGCCATTTATGAAAATTTACAATCAGCGCTTGAAACCGTCCGCGCTGTCAAAGGGTAAAGAAAGTGAAAATGAGGTGAGTGTTGAATGCATTTTTTGACTGAGCAGCTCCTCTCAGGTTTGAATGAACAGCAGCAAAAAGCGACGAAGCATACGGAAGGTCCTCTTTTAATCATGGCGGGTGCAGGCAGCGGCAAGACAAGGGTTCTCACCCACCGGATCGCTTATTTAATGGCAGAAAAAGGAGTAGCACCTTGGAATATTCTTGCTATTACCTTCACAAATAAAGCAGCGAGGGAAATGAAAGACCGGATTGAACAACTGCTTGGCCCTGGTGCTGAGGAAATATGGATTTCCACTTTTCACTCGATGTGCGTGCGAATCCTTCGCCGAGATATTGACCGGATCGGCGTCAATCGCAATTTTACGATATTGGATACATCAGACCAATTGTCTGTCATCAAAGGGATTTTAAAAGAACGAAACATTGATCCTAAAAAATATGATCCTCGAGCTATTCTCGGCACTATCAGCAGCGCGAAAAACGATCTCATTTCCCCGGAGGAATTTGCTCGTCAAGCAGGAGATGTGTGGGAGCAAATTGTCAGCGATATCTATATCGACTACCAAAAAAAATTGTTGAAAAACCAAGCTCTTGATTTTGATGACCTCATTATGTCAACGATACTGCTTTTTCAACGTGTTCCAGAAGTACTCGAATATTATCAGCGGAAATTTCAATACATTCATGTTGATGAATATCAAGATAGTGCGACACGTTCCTAACTGAAAAGGTTAGGCACTAGCTTTGAAGCTAGGAGAACTGATGGTTCGAAGAGTCGAATGAGAGGGTAACGCCTCGAAAGGCTCTCCCTAATACTCCGAATAGCGACAAGATGGGTAAGCATCTTGTGGTTATAAGCTCGGTGAAGTCGGCTGAACGCTGCCGTAACAAGTAAGGTTGACGAAAGCTCTCCAGAGGTGGAGGGTGCAGCGGATAGGCCGGGGGTCTATAAAGCACTCATGGTGAGAATGTTGGTGCACAAAAACCAACTGACGAAAATCCGAATGTACGGCTCTAGAGGTATAGGTACCAGAAATGGTATCGCCACGGTTTGTGGTGCTGGTGAGGTGGAGTAAGAATTGTCTTTATGAAACACCTTACAGCGTTACAGGCGCTGTCCAGCCAGCAGGGCCAGAGGATTCACCTAAAAGTGCATATGTACAGATAGAACCATCGGAACGTGGAAAGCTGGCAACGTGGAGGTCTTACCCACCAATGAAACGGTGATGAGGAAAGGCGGAAAGCTATAACTCATCTTTATGCCAGTGAGAGCGGTGGCACAGTACCGAAGAAGTGATGGAAACATCATGGAGGGATAGCCACTAGTCAATCGGTTGCCATAGCTACATTCATCGTCTTATCAGGTTCGAGTATGACTAAGAGAAACGAAACCTACCATTTTATCATGAATGGTGGTGATTCGTTGACTGATAACAACCAACGTAGGAAGAAGAAACAGAAACTAAGGAACAATGAATATTATGACTTTCAAGAAGTATTAGATACTTTGTATGCCCGAAGTAAAAGCGGTTATCGATTTCACCGTTTATACGAACTCATCATTGACGAAAGGAACATAAAGTTAGCTTATCGAAATATCAAGAAAAACCATGGAAGTAAAACGAGTGGAACAAATGGAAATACCATTCTTGATATGGCAGAAAGGAATCCACAACATCTTATTAACTACGTAAGATATAGACTAGCTAACTTTCAACCACATTCCATTCGTCGTGTGGAAATTCCAAAACAAGATGGTTCGATGAGACCTCTAGGAATACCAACCATCGAAGACCGAATCATACAACAATGCATAAAGCAAATTTTAGAGCCAATTTGCGAAGCAAAGTTTCATAAACATAGTTACGGTTTTCGTCCTAACAGAAGTGCAAGTCATGCATTATCAAGAGCCGTTAGCCTAGTGAATAAAAACAAACTACATTACGTTGTTGATATTGATATTAAAGGCTTCTTTGACAATGTGAATCATGGAAAACTGCTCAAGCAGATGTGGACACTAGGTATACGGGATAAGAGAGTATTAAGTATCATATCAAAAATGCTTAAAGCAGAAATTAAGGGTGTTGGTATTCCACAAAGAGGAACTCCACAAGGCGGAATTATCTCGCCATTGTTATCTAATATCGTTCTAAACGAATTGGATTGGTGGATTAGTAGTCAATGGGAGACTTTCAAGACAAAAAAGAACTATAACCGTGAGAGGCTCATTGGTGGAAGGTTAGTCTACGACCAAAGCGCAAAATACAGGGCACTAAAACAGACAAAACTAAAAGAAATGTTTATTGTAAGATATGCCGATGATTTTAAAATCTTCTGCCGAAATCATAAGGACGCCTTTTTGATATTCGAAGCCGTTAAGAAATGGTTAAAAGAACGACTAGGTCTTGAAATTAACCATGAAAAATCAAAAGTCATCAACTTACGAAAAAGACACTCAGAATTTCTCGGTTTTAAAATAAAAGCAATAGCCAAGAAGAAAAAATTTGTCGCCAAAACCAACATAAGCGACAAAGCGAAAAAGAAAGCCGTTCAAAAACTGCGGGAACAAATCAAGAAATTAGAACATGGGCAAAACGAAGTATCTAAACTCAATGCCATGATTGTCGGTATTCAAAATTACTACCAATACGCAACGCATGTTCAGCTAGATTTTAGACAAATCGGTTTCTCGGTCAGAAGAACCTTATATAACCGAACAAAAACCATCCTGAGCTATAAAGGTACAAAATCAACCACTTTTAAAAGATTATATCCTAAATACACAGGAAAAGTGGTTTTTATACATGGAATTAATGTATTTCCTATTGACCATATAAGAACAAAGCCACCGTCGAATTTTAGTCAAAATATTTGTCCTTATACGTCAGAAGGAAGAAAGCAAGTTCATGATGCATTAAAAGGATATAATCAGACCGTTATGTACCATCTCATACGCAACCCTGTACCTAATCAAAGTATGGAATACAACGACAATCGAATTTCGTTGTACGTGGGGCAGTATGGGCGATGTGGAGTAACAAATGTACCATTAGAAATTGGAGATATGGAGGTTCACCATAAAATCCCGAAAAAACTAGGCGGGAGCGATGAATACAACAATCTAATCTTTGTGAGGAAAGATGTTCACAAGTTGATTCACGCAGTAGAAGAACAAACCATTCAGACATATCTCCAAAAATTGAATTTAGATAAGGATGGTTTAGATAAAATCAACAAACTTCGCAAATTGGTTGGAAACGATGAAATAGTAGCTTAGATGACAACCGATTGATGGAACGCCGTATGAGGGGAAACTCTCACGTACGGTGTGAATGGGGGGAAAAGCTGGAGATAACTTCAAAGGCTTACCTATCCATATCCAACCGCGCACAATACACGCTTGTAAAGATGCTAGCATCCCGTTTTCAAAATATTTGTGTTGTCGGCGATTCGGATCAATCGATTTATCGCTGGCGAGGGGCGGACATCGGAAACATTTTATCGTTTGAAAAAGATTATCCGAACGCTAAAGTGATTTTGCTTGAACAAAATTATCGTTCTACTAAGCGTATTTTGCATGCGGCTAATGAAGTCATTAAAAATAATATGAACAGAAAGCCGAAAAATTTATGGACGGAAAACCCTGAGGGGAAAAAAATTATTTACTACCGGGCTGATCACGAAATTGGGGAGGCCCAGTTTGTCGCCAAGCAAATTCAAGAGCTCGTCCAATCAGGCAAAAGAAAACTTTCCGATATTGCTGTATTGTACCGTACAAATGCACAGTCCCGTGTCATAGAGGAAGTGCTGTTAAAATCGAATATTGATTATAAAATTGTCGGCGGCATAAAGTTCTATGACCGGAAAGAAATCAAGGATATTCTTGCATACATGCGTCTAGTGGCAAACCAGAATGATGATATTAGTTTGGTGCGAATCATCAATGTTCCGAAACGGGGCATCGGTGCATCAACCGTTGAAAAAATAATGAATTATGCAGCCCAGCAAGGCATCTCGATGTTTGCTGCTTTAGAAGAAATGGAACATATCGGGGTCAGCACTCGTGCTATGAAAGTGTTGACGGAATTCCGTGAATTGATCCAGCAGCTGTCACAAATGCAAGACTATGTGTCTGTTACTGAGCTTGTGGAAGAGATTCTTGACAGAACCGGCTACAGGGAGATGCTTAAGCAGGAAAAAACATTGGAAGCCCAAGGTCGTTTAGAGAACATTGATGAATTTTTATCTGTAACTCAAAACTTTGAAAAGCAAAATGAGGACAAAAGCCTTGTCGCCTTTTTAACGGATTTGGCCTTGATTGCGGACATTGACCGCATTGATGAAGAGCAATCGGAGCAGAAAGATTCCGTGTTATTGATGACGATCCATTCGGCAAAAGGTTTAGAGTTTCCGGTTGTATTTATGATCGGGATGGAAGAAGGTGTATTTCCTCACAGCCGAGCCTTGATGGAAGAGGCGGAAATGGAGGAAGAGCGCCGGCTGGCATACGTCGGGATAACGCGGGCAGAGGAAGAATTGTATGTAACAAATGCGAAAATGAGAACCCTTTTTGGAAGAACAAACATGAACCCGGAATCTCGTTTTATTGAAGAGATGCCGAAAGAGGTTTTAGAAGACTTAAATGAAAAGAAATCTCCAAAGCCGAAACTAAATAGAACAATCGGAGCGAAATCAACGGGAGGAGATGTAAAGGCTTGGTCAGTAGGTGATAAAGCCGTGCACGGAAAATGGGGTGTCGGTGTTGTCGTCCGAGTGAAAGGCGATGGGGAGGATCAAGAACTTGACGTGGCATTTCCAAGTCCTGTCGGCATAAAACGGTTGCTTGCTAAATTTGCACCAATTGAAAAAGTACATTAACTATTTGAAGGAAGGAATTGACACATATGGACAAACGTACGGCAGAAAACCGTGTAAAAGAATTGCACAAGCTTTTGAATCAATATAATTATGAATATCACGTTCTTGACAATCCGTCTGTTCCTGACGCAAAGTATGACCGCCTCATGAGAGAACTAATAGAACTTGAAGAAAAATATCCAGAGCTGAAAACCCCTGATTCTCCCTCCCAGCGGGTGGGGGGCGCTGTTTTAGATGCTTTCCGAAAAGTGGCGCACCGCGTGCCGATGCTAAGTTTGGCAAACGCTTTTAATGAGCAGGACTTGCGTGACTTTGACAGGCGAGTCCGCCAAGCAGTTGGGGATGTCGAATATGTAGTGGAGCTGAAAATTGACGGGCTTGCGGTTTCCCTTCGATATGAAAACGGCCTGTTTGTACAAGGATCAACACGAGGAGACGGCACGACGGGGGAAGATATCACGGAAAATTTAAAAACGATCCGCTCGATCCCTTTGAGACTAAAGAAAAATTTATCGATGGAAGTGCGCGGGGAAGCATTTATGCCGAAAGCATCATTTGAGAAATTAAATGAGGAGCGGATTGCAAAAGGGGAAGTTCCGTTTGCCAATCCGAGAAACGCTGCGGCTGGTTCCTTGCGCCAGCTAGACCCAAAAATTGCCGCGAAACGAAATTTAGATATTTTCGTCTATAACATAGCAGAGCTTGGCGATACCGGAGTGTCTTCTCATAGTGAAGCATTGGACTTGCTTGATGAACTCGGCTTTAAAACAAATCGTGAACGCAGAAAATGCAAAAACATCGACGAAGTGATCGAGCTGCTTGATCAATTGTTGGAAAAGCGCTCTCAGCTTCCGTATGATATTGACGGAGTTGTAATTAAGGTTGATAGTTTGCGTCAGCAGGAAGCGCTTGGGGCAACTGCGAAAAGCCCGAGATGGGCGATTGCCTATAAGTTTCCGGCAGAAGAGGTGGTGACGAAGCTGCTGGATATTGAACTCGCTGTCGGACGCACCGGCGTCATTACCCCAACAGCGATCTTAGAGCCTGTAAAGGTTGCCGGGACAACCGTCAAACGAGCTTCCCTTCATAATGAAGATTTGATTCGGGAAAAAGATATTAAGCTTGGGGACTTCGTCGTCGTGAAAAAAGCCGGGGACATCATTCCTGAAATTGTAAATGTTCTTGTTGACAGAAGAACAGGCAATGAACAGGATTTTCGGATGCCTTCGCACTGTCCAGAATGCAATAGCGAGCTGGTCCGGTTGGAAGGAGAAGTTGCGCTTAGATGCATTAATCCAAAATGTCCGGCGCAAATTCGCGAAGGTCTCATCCATTTTGTTTCCCGAAATGCGATGAATATTGAAGGACTAGGGGAGCGCGTCATCACCCAATTGTTTAAAGAAGGCTTGATTCAAGATGTAGCGGATTTATACAAATTAACAAAACCCCAATTGCTTCAGCTTGAACGGATGGGTGAAAAATCAACGGATAATTTGTTGCACGCGATTGAACGGTCGAAGGAAAATTCGCTGGAGCGCCTTTTATTCGGTTTAGGCATTCGCTATGTCGGCGAAAAAGCCGCCAAGATTTTAGCAGAGCATTTTGAAACAATGGAGCGGCTGCAAAGCGCGACAAGAGAACAATTAATCAACATACCGGAAATCGGAGAAAAAATGGCTGATTCCATCGCTACTTTTTTTGAACAGCCTGAAGTAAAAGAATTGATTGAAGAATTAAAGTCGTTCGGCGTCAATATGACGTATAAAGGTCCGAAACGGACAAATTCAGATGAAGGGGATTCGTATTTTGCCGGTAAGACAATCGTTTTAACAGGGAAGCTTGCTGAAATGTCCCGCAATGAAGCAAAAGAACAAATTGAAGCAAGAGGCGGAAAAGTTACTGGCAGTGTGAGCAAAAAAACAGATCTTGTAATCGCTGGTGAAGATGCCGGCAGCAAGCTTGCAAAAGCTCGCGAATTAAACATAGAGGTTTGGGATGAGTCTCGTTTACTTGAAGAACTAAGGAAATAGGAGAGGGAAGGTACCTTGAAAAAACTTTTGATCATAGCGGCAGCGTGCATGGCTGTGCTCAGTGCATGCTCGCAGGACATTGGAGAACCGGAGCAAATTGTACAAGAGACGGAAGAATCAACGGAAGAAAAAGCAATTATTCCGAAATACAGAATTTCGGAAGATTATTATAAGATGCTCGTGCCTTTTAAAACGAGTGAAGCGCGAGGGCTTGTGGCAAGCAATCTCAATACAAGATTTGATGTTGATGAATTTGAAACTGGTCTTATGCGGATGGCCAGCGACAAGTTTCCAACGGATAAATATGTGTTTCAAGAAGGACAATATTTAGACAAAAAAACTGTCCAAAACTGGCTTAGCCGCAAGCTGGAAGGAAAAGATTTGGAAGAAGCGAAAAAAAAGGATAAATCTTTCAAAAATGAAGGTTTAAATCCGCCAGAAAGCTCCGAAAAAAGCCCCATTTATGTAACGCATATACTTGAACATAATTACCTTGTAAAAAAAGATGAAAAAACACTTGAGCTTGGCGGAGTGTCGATCGGTTTGGCCTTGAATTCTGTTTATTATTATCGCACGGAAGACGGTATCCAAAAAGAAAATAAAATAGACAAGGCCACCATTGAAAAGAAAGGGAAGGAAATCGCACAAGTGGTTGTGAAGAGGCTTCGAGATATAGAAGGATTAGAAAAAGTGCCGATTGTCGTTTCCCTTTACGAACAAGCGCCTAAATCTTCGATTGTTCCAGGGCACTTTTTTGCAAGAACAATCGTTGATGGCGGAAGCGAAAATATCGGAAAGTGGGAAAATATTAACGAAGAGTATTACTTTTTCCCATCTGAAGAGGGAACAAAGAAAAAACCGGATGATGCCAACACATTTAAACGTTTAAAAGGAGATATTGTAGACTTTTTCCCTAACTACACAGGCGTCATTGGGAAGGCTTTTTATCAAGACGGTGAAATGAAGCAAATGAAAATAGAAATACCGGTTCAGTTTTACGGAAAAACAGAGGTCATAGCCTTTACGCAATTTTTAACTGGGAAAGTTGTGGAATATTACAAAGACTATATTTCTCTGGAAGTGACCATCAACTCTTCAAGAGGTCCGGAAGCGCTCATCGTTAGAGAGCCAGGGCAGGACAAACCGACAGTTCATGTTTTTCAATAAGAAAACAGGTGATTTCAAAAAGGGGGGATTTTGAAATCACCTTTATATTGATCGTTTTTTGGCGGGCATTTGGTTAAACGGTGTTTACCACTTTACAAAAGCAGTACCGACAATGATCAACAAAATGAACAATACTACTATAAGGGCAAATCCGCCGCCGTGTCCGAATCCACCACCGTACCCGAATCCGCCGTCATATCCTCCGTAACCGTAGCCTTGACAAGAACCGAATCCAAAACTCATGTTTTTCACCTCCGAATAATGTACCGTACAATATTTTTATATTCACGAATGAATAAAACGTTTGGACGAATGTACCTATATTTGAATTTTTGATTGAAGTCCTTCGACGTTTTGAAAATTACATGTGAAAAGAAAATCATCTGTAAGAGGGGCTTTTTTCAGCCTGCCTTCGTGCAATATTGTTTCAACATTTCGGGGGTGTTGCTTTATCTGGCTAAAATTTGATATTATCAGAGTATTGCAGTGTGTTCGAAAAAGTGGAGGTGAATTGGAATGTCACGCATTTCGAAAGAACAAGTAAAACATGTTGCGCATCTTGCCCGCTTGGCAATTACGGAAGAGGAAGCAGAGATGTTTACCAATCAGCTTGACGCGATTATAACGTTTGCTGAGCAGTTAAATGAATTGGATACGGAGAACGTTCAACCAACTTCCCACGTTTTGGATATGAAAAATGTCATGCGCGAAGATCAACCTGAGCCGGGTCTTCCACGGGAAGTTGCGTTGAAAAATGCTCCTGACCAAAAAGACGGACAATTCCGCGTACCAGCCATTCTTGAGTAAGGAGGACGAAGCGAACATGGCTCTGTTTGATCATAAAATATCTGAATTAAAACAAATGCTGCACCGAAAAGAAATTTCCGTCTCCGATCTTGTCGACGAGTCTTACAAGCGCATTCAAGAAGTCGACGGAAAGGTAGAAGCTTTCTTAACCCTCGATGAAGAACGAGCCCGGGAAAAAGCAAAACAACTGGATAATGAAATAGGAAAAAAAGATACATACGGTTTATTGTTTGGCATGCCGATAGGGATTAAAGATAACATTGTGACAAAGGATTTACGCACAACCTGTGCAAGCAAAATTCTTGAAAACTTTGACCCAATTTATGATGCAACGGTTATGCGCAAGCTGGAAGAAGCTGAAGCGATTACGATCGGCAAATTAAACATGGATGAGTTTGCGATGGGATCATCCACTGAAACGTCCGCATTTAAAAAGACGAAAAACCCATGGAATTTAGAAGCGGTTCCAGGCGGTTCCAGCGGCGGCAGCGCAGCGGCTGTCAGCGCAGGAGAAGTTCCGTTTGCACTAGGCTCTGATACAGGCGGCTCGATTCGCCAGCCGGCAGCATTCTGCGGGGTTGTTGGCTTGAAGCCTACATATGGTCGAGTCTCCCGTTTCGGATTAGTCGCATTCGCGTCTTCATTAGATCAAATCGGACCGATAACAAGAACTGTTGAAGACAACGCTTACCTTCTTCAAGTCATTTCAGGTCTTGATCCAATGGATTCCACAAGTGCAAATGTGGAAGTTCCTGATTATATATCCGCTTTAACTGGAGATATTAAAGGGCTGAAAATTGCGGTTCCGAAAGAGTATTTAGGTGAAGGGGTAAGCCGTGAGTCGCGCGAGTCCGTACTGGCTGCTTTAAAAGTACTCGAAGGATTGGGCGCAGAATGGGAAGAAGTATCTTTGCCGCATTCCAAATACGGTATTGCTACATATTATTTGCTTGCCTCATCCGAAGCATCTGCGAATCTCGCCCGTTTTGACGGAGTCCGCTACGGCTATCGCTCCGACAACGCTGAAACCTTGATCGATATGTATAAACAAACACGCGCGGAAGGCTTTGGAAATGAAGTAAAACGCCGCATTATGCTCGGTACATTTGCATTAAGCTCTGGATATTATGATGCATATTACAAAAAAGCGCAGCAAGTGCGCACGCTTATTAAAAAAGATTTTGAAGACGTTTTTGAAAAATATGACGTCATCATCGGACCGACAACCCCGACTCCAGCATTTAAAATCGGCGAAAAAATTGACGATCCACTCACGATGTATGCGAACGATATTTTAACAATCAATGTGAACCTTGCTGGAGTTCCTGCTATTTCCGTACCTTGCGGATTTGCCAACGGCCTGCCGCTGGGATTGCAAATCATCGGCAAGCATTTTGACGAGAGCACCGTTTATCGCGTTGCCCATGCATACGAACAAGCAACAGACTTCCATAAACAAAAACCGGAACTGTAAGGGGTGAGAACTAATGAACTTTGAAACGGTCATCGGACTTGAAGTACATGTGGAATTGAAAACGAAATCGAAAATCTTTTCCAGTGCACCAAACGCTTTCGGTGCTGAACCAAATACAAACACAACGGTCATTGACCTCGGATACCCGGGAGTTTTGCCCGTTTTAAATAAAGAAGCCGTTGAATTCGCAATGAAAGCTGCGATGGCATTGAACTGCGAAGTGGCTACTTATACAAAGTTTGACCGGAAAAACTATTTTTATCCGGACAACCCGAAAGCATATCAAATTTCCCAATATGATCAGCCGATCGGTCAAAACGGCTGGATTGAAATTGAAGTGAACGGAAAGAAAAAGAAAATCGGCATTACGCGCCTTCATTTAGAAGAGGATGCTGGCAAATTGACGCATACTGGCGACGGCTATTCTCTTGTAGACTTTAACCGTCAAGGAACACCGCTGATTGAAATTGTATCAGAGCCGGACATCCGCTCACCTGAAGAAGCCTATGCATATTTGGAAAAATTAAAATCAATTATTCAATATACTGGCGTATCCGACTGTAAAATGGAAGAAGGATCTCTTCGCTGTGACGCAAACATTTCGCTCCGCCCGATCGGACAAAAAGAATTTGGCACAAAAACAGAATTGAAAAACTTAAACTCATTTAACTTTGTGCGCAAAGGGCTCGAATATGAAGAAAAACGTCAGGCGGAAGTGCTTTTATCCGGCGGCGTCATTCAACAAGAAACACGCCGTTTTGATGAGGCTACAGGGAAAACGATTTTAATGCGCGTTAAAGAAGGATCAGACGATTATCGTTATTTTCCTGAACCTGATTTAGTCACTCTTTACATTGATGATGAGTGGAAAGAAAGAGTCCGGTCATCGATTCCGGAGCTGCCGGATGCGCGCCAAAAACGATATGTTGAAGAGCTTGGACTCCCAGCGTATGATGCTAAAGTGCTGACAATGACGAAAGAAATGTCTGATTTCTTTGAAGCAACAGTTAAAGCCGGAGCTGATGCGAAACAAGCTTCTAACTGGCTGATGGGAGAAGTATCAGCATATTTAAATGCAGAGCAAAAAGAGTTGTCTGAAGTGGCGCTCACCCCGGAAAGTCTTGCAGGAATGATCAAGCTGATCGAAAATGGAACCATCTCCTCCAAAATCGCGAAAAAAGTGTTCAAAGAGCTGATTGAAAAAGGTGGAGACCCTGAAAAAATCGTGAAAGAAAAAGGGCTTGTTCAAATTTCTGATGAAGGTGCCATCTTAAAGCTTGTAATCGAAACATTGGATGAAAATGAGCAATCGGTTACCGACTTTAAAAACGGAAAAGATAAAGCGATTGGCTTTCTAGTCGGTCAAATTATGAAAAAAACGAAGGGGCAAGCCAACCCGCAATTAGTAAACAAATTGTTATTACAAGAAATAAAGAAACGATAATTTTGATAGACGCTCAGCTTAGCAGCTGGGTGTTTTATTTATAGTAAAATGGAAATAAAACCCATCCGTGAATTTTTGAAGCTGGAATTTGAAAAAAGTGTTTAAATGGCGAACAGTTTTATCAAAATAAAAATAGAATAAACGTTTATTGACAAAAATAGTATAAATGAACACAAATGATAGAAAAAACTTGTTTGTTTTGGCAAAAAGGAATAATCTATTAATGATTCTATTTTTACAATAGAAATGGATAGTATAGGATGATGTGAATGAAACGCGCAAGAATCATTTATAACCCCACATCTGGTCGAGAGGCTTTCAAAAAACAGCTCCCTGAAGTTCTTGCTAAATTTGAAGAGGCCGGCTATGAAACATCGTGCCATGCTACTACCGGTGAAGGAGATGCGACAAATGCAGCGAAACAGGCTGCTGAACGCGGGTTTGACCTCATTATCGCTGCGGGTGGAGACGGTACGGTGAACGAAGTTGTGAATGGGCTCGCAGTCATGGAAAATCGTCCGACGCTCGGAATCATCCCCGTCGGAACTACAAACGATTTTGCCCGTGCAATCGGCATTCCCCGCGACAATATTTTGCATGCAGTCGATACGCTGCTGAACGGCGTAAAAAGGAAAATAGACATTGGAAAAGTGAATAACCAATATTTTATTAATATTGCCGGCGGCGGAAAATTAACAGAGCTTACTTATGACGTTCCGAGCAAATTAAAGACCGTTTTAGGGCAGCTTGCTTATTATTTAAAGGGCATTGAAATGCTCCCTTCCATCCATCCGACAGAGGTGGAAATTGAATATGATGGCAAGCTGTTTCAAGGAGAGATCATGCTGTTTTTAATCAGCTTGACAAATTCGGTCGGAGGGTTTGAAAAATTGGCTCCAGACTCAATTTTAAATGATGGTATGTTTGATTTACTGATTTTGAAAAAAGTCAGCCTCGCGGAGTTTATTCGCCTTGCCAGCTTGGCATTAAAAGGCGAGCATATTCACAGTGAAAATGTAATTTATACAAAAGCCAATCGGATAAAAGTAAAGACAGAAGACAAAATGCAGTTAAACTTGGACGGCGAATACGGAGGACTCCTGCCTGCTGAATTTGAAAACCTGTATCAATATATTGAGATCATCATGTCGAAAGAAAAAGCAGAAAAAAACGCGCCAATTGAAAAGAGCAGCGAATAGGCTGCTCTTTACCGTTTTTGAATAGATGAAATGCGGCTCCCCGCGCTAATTTCAACGATTTATATGACTTGTCTGCAACATTTTGCTTAAAAAAACCACTGCAAAAGCTTTGCTGGCAGCTTGTTAAACAAAATGTAATGAAAGAAAGGTGCAGCTGTTTTTACAGCCTTGCTTTCAAGCTGGAAAAACGAAATTTTTATTTTCCATAATGGTAATGATCGCTTTCAATTTTATTGACAAGTTTTAACAACTCAATGACGTTCAATTCATATAATTGTTGTCCATCTTCCCCTTTGTAAACACCGTTGGCAATAAGCTGTTCGATGAGTGACTCTTTAAAACTTTGATCCATGTAAATTCACTCCTTCAGCTAATATAGACGATTTTTCATGAACCAATGTTACGTGCCGCCCTTTTATATTTTCATTACAATAGTATTTCCTATTATGACAATAATAAAATCACTTGGGTCATTTTTACGGTTGTGATACAATTTTTTCAGTTCATTCTGATCAAAAAGGAAGAAAACAACATGGAAGCACCAGTGAAGAAAAATGATTATTACGATGTATTGTTTGAAGATTTAACACATGACGGGGCAGGAGTAGCCAAAATCAACGGCTTTCCTTTATTTGTCCCGAATGCTTTGCCTGGAGAAAAGGGAACAGTCAAAGTTGTCAAAGTAAAAAAAGGCTATGGATACGGACGTCTCATGAAATTATCGGAAACAAGCCCGGATCGGGTAGATGCGCTTTGTCCCATATACAAACAATGCGGAGGCTGCCAGCTTCAGCATGTAAGCTATGACGGCCAACTGCGCCATAAGCAAAAAATAGTAAAAGAAACGCTTGCCCGCATCGGAAAAGTGGATGTAGAAAAAGTCACGGTTCATCCAACGATCGGAATGAGCGATCCTTGGAATTATCGAAATAAAGCACAGGTTCCAATCGGGGAGCGGGAAGGCGCCCTGATTGCAGGCTTTTATCAGCAAAGAACGCACGAAATTATCGATATGGAGAGATGTCTCATTCAGCAGACGGAAAACGATCGAATTGTCCGAGAAGTTAAAGCGATATTGAACCGCTATCATATCCGGGCTTACAACGAACAAACCCATCAAGGATGGCTGCGCCATATCGTTGTCCGCTACGGGTATCAAACAAAGCAAGCGATGCTTGTTTTCGTTACCCGAACAGCTGATTTTCCACATAAAAAGAAAATATTAGCTGAAATTACCGCTAAATTTCCAAACATTCGATCGATTGTCCAAAACATAAACCCGAAACGGACAAACGTCATATTTGGCGAAGAAACAAAGCTGCTTTCGGGTTTGGAATATATATATGATTATATCGGATCAATTAAGTTTGCCATTTCCGCACGATCTTTTTACCAAGTGAACCCTGAACAGACGAAGGTGCTTTATGAAAAAGCGTTAGAATACGCCGAACTTACAGGAGAAGAAACGGTCATCGACGCCTATTGCGGGATCGGAACGATTTCACTCTTCCTTGCGCAAAAAGCTAAAAAAGTGTACGGCGTGGAAATTGTGCCCGATGCCATTGAAGATGCCAAACGAAATGCAAAACTAAACGGCATCGAGAACGTTGAATTTGCCGTCGGTGAAGCAGAGGAGATCATGCCCAAATGGCATGAACAAGGAATTCGCGCAGACGTCATCGTCGTGGATCCTCCTCGAAAAGGCTGCGATCATTCACTGCTTCAAACAATTATAGCAATGAAACCAAAAAAAGTCGTCTACGTCTCCTGCAACCCGGCGACATTAGCGCGCGACATTGCCATCCTAGAACAAGGCGGCTACGAAACAAAAGAAGTCCAGCCAGTCGACATGTTCCCGCATACGGCGCATGTGGAGTGCTGTGCGTTGCTTATAAAAAAATTGTAGAGCATAAATAAACTCTTGCCATTCACAATAAACTCTTGCAAAAATCAAAACAAAGTTGTGAAAAAGGGCAGGAGCAAGGCAGGGGAAAGGAAAGAGCGAAAAGGGAAAATCCTTTATCCTCAAGCCTTTACCCTGTCTTTCTATCACGACTTTATTTTCAAACATAATAAAGTTCTGCGAGAAAAAGTCGAAGAAAAAATCGGGAAAACGAGCGATTCGTGAACGACTTTATTATGAATGGAAAAATATAGGGAGCGTAGGAATGAGGGATGAAGGGGTGTGGTGTAGCAAGGGTTTATTATTACTGAACATTGATGTTGTAGATAAAAAATAAACATTTGCGATTAAAAATAAACTCTTGCGAAAATGAAAATAAAGTTGTGCGAAAAAATCGGGCAAAAAATTGAATCAAAAATCGAGAAAATGCGGGATTTGTAGCAAGACTTTATTTTAACTGTGAGCGAAAGAATGCGGGTTGGAGCGTGGAATTTTAGCAAAAGTTTATTTTGACTGAACATAGTTAGGATGAAAATAAGGGGGTAGGGAAAAGGAAAGAGACAAAGAAGTATGAAAGAAATATAAATATAGCAAGGAGTTTAAGGTCAGTTCTTTCTCCCTCTTTCCCTTTATATGGAATATAATACCTATTAAGGATGGAGAACATGGAAGAAAGACCAGTTGAGATTTGATCGGAAGGACTATGAGATTGATAAATATCCGCATGAAGCATACAGAAGATTGGAATGGGTAGATAATTTTGAACAAATTAGACCATACATCGATTTAGCGTATCACTTGCGATAATAAAAAGCTAAGAAAGAGGATGAATAATGATGTTGGAAAAACAATATTTCAATCTGATGCAATTTTTTGAGGGCTATGTACGAAATTACCGAAGAATGAACTTATCACATTTACATAATCGATCCATGTTCACCAAAAGAGAAATCGATTATTTTGCTAATTTAGGGGAAATGCTTGGTTTTGATGTATTCATAGAAGATTCTAAATTTGATAAATTGAAAGGGCGTTCCAGACCGATGGATTTATCTTGGTGGAAGTGGGATGCACGAATTGATGATGAAAACTTCTTGTACCTTGCCCTTCATTTAGAACGAGAAAACGTCTGGAATAAAGATGTTGATACGATTGAAAAACTTTTCTCCTTAACAGAAGAAGGTTATGTTCCTCATAATGTGATAGGTATACAAAACATAGAATCGCCTGAAAGAATTGATTTTCTTAACGATTTAGTTATTCAAAAGAATGCGGTTCAAAAGTCGAATGCTTTAATGATTTATCGTTACTATGATAACGAACTGGATTTAGAACGAGTTTGTGCCTATTATTTTACGCTAACGGGATTAAATGAAGTAAGAACTGCTATTTGCACACAAGATGAGTCGGGCTACTGGTTTATGTGTTTTGATGAGGAGTACGCTCCATTTCAGGAAAAAAGGGGAGGTCACTAAATCGAAAGTGATTGATTAATTTAACTGTAGATGAGCAAATTCACTAACATAAATTTACATCCGAACAAAAAAGGAGACATGAACCCGATTCCTTGATTAGAATAGATGTGTCACCAAACCATTCTCAAGGAGGTTCATGTCTCATGAATAGACTACCACATCACCAAGGAATCGACAAGTTTTTCGCAATGTTGGGGCTGGCCCTTTATTTCTCTAAGCCGGTCATGAAGCATCTCGTTCATATTATCGATGCGCTGACAACGAAAGGATTTGTGGGAACCTTGACCGATCTGCATCATGAGAGCTTTCATCCCAACCATCGAACGACACTGAGCCATTTTTTCACGAAAAGCCCTTGGGATGAAGAAATCTTGCTTCGCAAACTCCAGCAGTGGATGCTTCGTCATGTGGAACGAACGGCCAAGCGAGAGAATCACCCCATTTTTGTTTCGATCGATGATACGATCTGCCGAAAAACGAAGCCTTCGTCACAGGCGAAACACGCTATTGAAGGGTGTAATTGGCATTATTCTCACGCGGACAAAAAGTCGATTTGGGGACACTCTCTCGTCTGGCTCATGGTTCATACGATGACGCAAGCCTTTCCCTTTGCGTTTCGCCTCTACGACAAGGCGGATGGGAAAAGCAAGGGTCAATGGGCCATCGAGATGCTTTCTTCTTTGGATGTGCACGGTTCTGTTTATGTGCTGATGGATTCTTGGTACCCATCGAAAACACTCGTGGAAGCCTGCCTGAAAAAAGGATTCCACGTCATTGCGATGCTCAAGACGAATCGGGTTCTTTATCCAAAAGGCATCGCCATCCAAGCCAAACAGTTTGCCCGCTATATCGAACCGAACGACACCCATCTCGTCACGGTGGGAGAAGAGCGTTATCGCGTGTATCGCTACGAGGGAGCGCTGAAAGGTCTCGATGATGCCGTTGTGTTGTTGGCTTGGAAAGCCGATCAGCCGATGACACCTGAACATCTTCACTGCGTCTTGAGCACCGACCGGGAGCTAAGCGATGAAGAGATCTTGCGCTACTATGCCCAGCGTTGGTCGATCGAATGCTTTTTTCGACAAGCGAAAGACCAGCTGAAGCTCGATGGGTACCGCGTTCGCGGGCGTCGGGCGGTGAAACGGTATTGGATCTTGGTGCAACTCGCTTATGTGTACAGTATGGTCGAATCCAACAGCGATTTCTCTACCGGGCTTGACTTCCTTCGAAAGAAGAAAGGACATAGCCTCGTGGAGTTTATTTACGATGCAGCGAAACAAGATATTCCCATTGATGTCGTTAAAAAACAGCTTCATGTGGCATAAGGGGTACTCCGTTTGTCTCTTTTTACATGGTAATTATTGTAATGAAAATTGCTCAACTACAGTTAAATAATATTCCTTATCAATTTGCTGCATGAGAGACTGGATGTCATGAATGATGGTTTGTTTAAGCACTTCCTCTTTGATGACATGGCTGCTGCAAGCTTTTTTGCCGAATCTGGCATATCCACCGCACACATAACCTTTGCGATTTGAGCGATACCACATGCCTTTGCCGCAATCAGCGCAATAGGCGATATTCGTAAATAGGTGCCGTTTTGGAGCAGGAATGGTTTTTGAACGTAATTTCATCTGATGTTGTACAGCTTCAAATACGTCTCTTGGAATAATCGGCTCATGAGCGTTTGGAATAATAATTAGCTCCTCATCAGACGCCTTTTTCCGTTTGTTGTTTGTAACACTCACAGTCGTTGTACGTCCTTGGACCAAATCGCCTGTATAGTGCGGGTTGGTTAAAATGAGTTTGATGGTGGAATCGTTCCATTTGTCGCCCGCATTCTTTTTTCCAGCCACTTCAGCTGGTGTTGGTATCCCTTCGTTATAGAGTCTTCTTGCTATTGAATCGCGTCCATAGCCTGCCAGATATTCATTGAAAATTCTGCGAACAATGTTTGGGGTTTCATCATCTCGTATGTGCAATTTTCCATCTTTGATTGTATATCCGTAAGGGGGCGTACTTCCTTTAAAAAGCCCTTTTTTAGCACGGGTCTTGAGAGTTTCTTTTACTCGTTCACTGGTGCGTTGAGCTTCTTGTTCATACATCCAAGCATAAAGACCGAACATGTGTGTATTTCCTTGTAAGGTGTTAATAGCTCCATCTAGCGTAATGATGTGAACCCCGTGATTTTCACAAAGATTTTTGATTTGATAAGATAGTTCTCCGTTTCTCGCTAAACGCGAAAGCTCTTTGGCTAAAATAACATCGATTTTTTTGTTCATTGCATCGTCAATTAATCGCTGCAGATTTTTGCGCTTTGCTGTAGTTCCTGATTCAACATCGATGTAAACTTCATACAAATCCCAGCCTTTATCTGCGATGTAGTTGTAGAACAATTCTTTTTGATACTGTAAAGAAGCTTGTTGTTCTAACTTATCAGAAGAAACTCGTACATAAACGCCACATCTCATTTCGCATTCAATCCTTCCTTGCTAAATTGAGATGTAGCAGTGTTCACCTTTTTAGCATTATTGACAATTTCGTCAATTTTATTATTAATAATCAGTAGCGTTGCATAAAAAAATTTAATGTTTGTCAAGCTCAATAAAAATTCCAGTTATTTCATGTAACTGAATATTCAGACATACAATCTTTCTAAGCAAGCTTAAAAGGACAATGACGTCTTAATCGGCAGTCCATTTCCACAATTTGGTAATATATTACAGAAACATTGGATCATAAACTAAATCGTCTAGGTGTTCCACCTCCCCTTCTTCAAATTGGTACACGATGGTTTCAAAATCTTTTTCCCAATGGTATTTTTTCCGACCGTTGGACGTTCGAATTGGCTTTTTAAAAAGGGAGCGAACAAAACAGTCAAAACCTTTAAAAAGCAGATTCTGTAAAGTTCGCTTGATCTCTAATAAAGGACCATCGTGATTCACTTTTAATTGGAGCATGGCCTGTAAGCAATAGGTGATTAGGGCGATCCAAATTTGATTGTAAACGGCATTTTGACTTTTTCCATAAAATCTTTTTATCTTAAGGTGCTGTTTCATCCATTTAAAGAAGGTCTCTATCTTCCAGCGATATCGGTATAAATCTGCAATCTCTTCCGCAGAAAGATCAAAGCAATTGGTTATGATGATCACGGGATTCCCTTCGCTGTCGACCGTTTCGATCAATCGGAGAGGATGAGTCATTTTGGTATGATTACGGTCATTTCCTAAAATGACAATCTGATCCCTATAAATCAAACGTTCTGGATTGGGAATCCGTTCCGATAAAACTTCAATCTCTGCGTTCTTTTTAAGCCGGGTAATGAATCGCACCCCTTCTCGGCATAAGCGGTCGAACTGTTTGTAATCGACATACCCTCGATCAAACAAGTAAATCGCATTTGGATCGATTTCAATGAGTTCGTCCATCTGTGTGCGATCGGCATGTTTCGCGGGTAAGATAATCCCTTGATCCGGAACAGTGATATCCTTCGTTACAACAACCTTTAAATGGAGTCGAACACCAGCCTTTGTCTTACGAAAAGTTGCCCATGGATATTGGCTCAAACTCATGCTCATCGTGGTAGAATCAATGACCAGAAGACGACCAATGTTTCGGATGATCGGGGCATTTTTCATTTGCCCTTGGATCTTTAAGACCAGATATTTAAATACTTTTTCAAACAGTTGAGGGGATAATTGGCCTAATTTGCGAGAAAGTTGCGAAGTACTAATTGCATCAAATTCCAGATATGTCTGCAACTCTTCCTTGTCTTTCAAATGTTTGGCCAATTTTGTTAAGCTTTCCAATTCATTTATCTGAGCGATGATACAAAGTTGTAAAAACTTATACACCGTTAATTTTTTAATGTATTTGTCAACGTCAATCACATTAATTAGTTTTGAAAAAGTTATTGGATCGATCTCTTTAAATAGTTCATTTATTGTGGATTCTGTGGTATTCTTATCCATAATGGTTTCTCCTTATTCTTAGGATTTGGATAGGACTGCCAATCCTAATTATAAGGAGTTTTTTTATATCCAAAAAGATGAAATTTAACATAAAATTGGGCTTGACAAATTAAAATTAACTTAATGCAATGCTACTGATTAATAATGGATTTAATAAGTTCAGAAAAGGTTACTTTAGGGTCACTGTAAATGCGTTCTATAGAATTTAATTGTTTCTTCATGATAGTTGGCTCCTTTCATTTAAAGGTAAGTCTAAAAATAAAAACCGCAGAGTACCCAGCCACATCCACATACATTAAGTGGCTTAGTAACCTCTGCGGTTTTCGCTTTTTGTCGGGTTACGGAGTCAGTATTTAATTTTTTGTTTGGAGATCTTTTTAAGGATTAATTTTGAATACATTATATCTTTGTTTTTTTATATTTTAAGGCATTAGCATTGCATAAATATAGTTAGAATTTTCTGTTAATTATTTTTTGTGAATTTGTGCCAAAAAGACAAAACCTAAAGAAAGGTGGCACTGCCCATTTGGTAAATATATACAGTTAAATCAGAGCGACAACGACAAAAGGGAGATTATGGACTGGCTCGCCCATCAAATTTTCGCAACCAAACATAAGCTGGTTTCCACAGAGCTCTCTTTAACCAACGAGTAATTCGAAGTAGGGATTTCTTACTTTTCATCTCCAATTGAATGAGAACATGTAAGCAATACGTGATAAGGGCTAAGAAAATTTGATTTTGAATAGCTGTTTCACTCATTCCATAAAAGTGCTTAATTTCTACGTGTTGCTTAAGCCATTTGAAAAAGAGTTCAATAGCCCAGCGAGATCGGTAAATATCACTTATCTCTTCTGCTTTTAAATCAAATCGGTTGGTAATTAAACGAAGTAAGTTCCCTTTTGTGTCCATAACTTCTAGTAGACGATAGACATTTTCAGTACGATTTTGTGTGGTACCAATGTAGACCATTTTATCGGATAGAACGTGACAATCATCAGGAAGTGAAAATGTATAGACTTCACGAATGACTGCGTTTTTCTTCAGTCTTGAAACGAAGAAATAGCCATCATCTGTCATCCGGTCAAAACGTTCATAGTCCACATAACCGCGGTCAAACACATACATGGCTTCTTTATCATCCACTAGGACTTCGAGTTGATTTCGGTCATGTTCTTTTGCTGTCGTAATCACTGCTTTTTCAGGATAGACGGTGTCTTTATCCATGAAAACGAGCCGTAAGTGTAGCTTTACACCAGCTTTTGTTTTACGGAATTTTGCCCATTTATAATTGGTCAAATTCAACGGGAGTGTACTCGAATCAATGATTTTCAGTGGCATATTCTTTCCGTTTTTATAATGGTACCGTTGAATTTTCCAAACAAGATCCAAGAACAAATTTGCAAGAATTAGTGGGTTGATCTGATTGTTTTTTCGGGATAGCTGAGAGGCACTTATCGATTCAAATCCGAGTGCTTTTTGAAGATCTTCGTCTACAAGTGCATCACTCATTTCCTCTAAGCTCTTAAATTCGAGCAGTTGGGCTACCAATAAAAGTTTAATATAGGCTTCTGTTGTCAGCTTTTTTGTGTAATAGTCCTGTTTCAATTCTTTGACTTGTTCGCTAAGTTTTTGAATATTTATGGGTGAAACCCATTTACCAAATGATGAAATTAGTGTATTCTTGTCCATAATAGTTATCCTTTACGATTGGATTTGGACAGGAACCACCTGTACTTCCATTGTAAAGGATTTTTTTGTTTCGAAATCAATAAAAAATTGAACATTCTTAGTATTTTGAATCATCAGATTTAATTACTGCAATGCTAGTGACTTTTAATAATGTGAAAATATAAGGGGATTCCCCTATAGGTATTTTATTTAAAAGCGAATACAATGAAATTGAGCCTCAATTTTACCAATGTAAGCGAATACAAAAAGGAGGGGACATTCATGGCTACAATGTTTCAAACAACTGTTGCGGTTGTCGGAGCTGGTTCAGCCGGCATTTCCATTGCGGCTCGATTAGTAAGAAAAGCTCCTTCGCTTAAAGATAAAGTTGTAATTATCGATCCATCAGATAAACACTATTATCAGCCTTTATGGACCTTAGTTGGCGGTGGGGCTGCGGATGTTGAAGACTCTGTCAGAGATCAAGAAACATTAATTCCTGAAGGAGTCAAGTGGTTAAAAGAGTCAGCAGAGAAGTTTTTACCGGAAAAAAACACAGTGATGACAAAAGAAGGTACTCGCATTCTTTACGAGTATTTAGTCGTTGCGACTGGTGTAGAAATTTATTGGGACAAAATTAAAGGACTTAAAGAAACGATTGGCAAAAATGGTGTCTGCAGCAACTACTCGTATCAATATGTACAAAGCACATGGGAAAATATCCGCAACTTTAACGGGGGAACGGCCATTTTTACACAGCCAAGCACACAGGTGAAGTGCGGCGGTGCGCCACAAAAAATTATGTATTTAGCAGATGATTATTTCAGACAATCCGGTGTTCGCGACAACACAAAAATCATTTTTGCCTCTGGACTGCCAAACATTTTTGCGGTTAAACGCTATGCCGACACACTGGAAAAAGTCATTGAAAGAAAAGGAATTGAAACTAAATATCGTGTCGATCTTGTTGAAATCGACGGCAACAGGAAAAAGGCAGCATTCCAGCATTTAGATACAAATGAAACATTTACGCTCAATTACGACATGATTCATGTTACACCACCGATGGGGCCGCATGAGTTTATCGCGAAAAGCCCAATTGCTGATCAAGACGGCTGGGTGGATGTAGACCAATACACATTAAGACATAAAAAATATAAAAATATTTTTGGTGCCGGAGATTGTACAAACCTGCCAACTTCGAAAACAGGGGCAGCAATCCGTAAACAAGCACCGGTTGTCGTGGAAAATTTACTTGCTTTAATGAATGGCAAAGAGATGAGGGCGAAATATGACGGATACACGTCTTGTCCGTTAGTCACAGGTTACAACAAGCTCGTTCTTGCGGAGTTTGATTATAATAAAAACCCACAAGAATCATTCCCGATCGATCAATCTAAAGAAAGAATGAGCATGTATTTAATGAAAAAGAACTTATTGCCAATTATGTACTGGAACGGAATGCTAAAAGGCTTAATGTAATCGGAAATAG
This sequence comes from Aeribacillus sp. FSL K6-8394, assembly GCF_038008865.1. NCBI lineage: Bacteria > Bacillati > Bacillota > Bacilli > Caryophanales > Bacillaceae > Aeribacillus > Aeribacillus sp. FSL K6-8394. The sequence continues at coordinate 2,315,150 of NZ_JBBPAA010000001.1, read as the reverse complement.
AAAGGGGGAGAATTATGATGACACTTAAAAAGGATTCTGAAATCGAGGCGGTTCTTCAAGAGCTGGAAAAGCCCGAACAAATAGAATCCATGCACTATCTTGTAAAAAAACTCCCTGAGTTAACAGCGGCTATCCAATCTGTCGAAGAAAAGATTGAATTTATTAGCTATACGCTCCATGATAAAAAGTCATTAACAAATCTAGTAAATCAAGTAGAGGAAAAGGTAGAAAGTCTGCATCTGACAAAAGAACATCTTGAAACCATCATTACGATGATGCAAATGCTGCCAAGACTTGTGCAGCTTTTAGGAAAAGCAGAAGAATTGCTTCTTTTTGTGCAAAATGTAATAACGGATTCGCAATCTGTGGAATATGCGCTTAAATGCTTTAAAGATATCGTTCCTATGGAAAAAGGGTTGCACATTATTAAAGAAACAAATGAACGATTTAAAAATGAAAAAGATACATCTCATGTATCGTTACTCCGCATGTATCGTTTGTTAAAAAATCCAGCAGTGCAAAACGGTTTTAAATATTTAGAAGCATTGCTGGAAGTTATAAATAAACAAAGTAAATAGGGAGAGGGATAAGCGATGTTATTTCGTTCATTTTTCGATGAATACTTGGCACACATGTCTTATTTAGTCGGCTGCCAAAGAACGGGGGAGGCTATTGTTATTGATCCAGCGCGCAATGTAGAGCAATACATCCGTACAGCGGAAAAAGAAGGGCTTAAAATTACGGCAGCTACAGAAACACATATTCATGCTGATTTCGTTTCAGGAGCAAAAGAATTAGCAAAACAATGCGGTGCTACGTTATACCTTTCAGATGAAGGGGATGAAAACTGGAAATACCAATATATAGATGAAGTCAATTATGTTCTTGTAAAAGAAGGCAGCACATTTACAGTTGGCAATGTAGAGTTTAAGGTCATTCACACACCTGGTCATACACCTGAAAGCATCTCATTCATTTTGACAGATAAAGGCGGGGGCTCCATAGAACCAATGGGAATCTTTACAGGCGATTTTGTTTTCGTAGGAGACATCGGCCGGCCAGACTTGCTTGAAAAAGCAGCAGGAGTAGTAGGTACTGCGGATATTGGTGCAAGACAGATGTTCCAGTCATTGAAAAAATTCAAAGAGCTCCCTGACTATTTGCAAGTGTGGCCAGCTCATGGTGCAGGAAGTGCTTGCGGTAAAGCGCTTGGAGCTGTCCCTGTGTCTACGGTAGGATATGAGAAATTAAACAACTGGGCACTTCGCATTGAAGATGAAGAAGAGTTTGTGAAAACATTGCTGCAAGGTCAGCCTGAACCGCCAAAATATTTTGCAATGATGAAAAAAGTGAATAAAATCGGACCTGCTTATTTAAATTATGCGCCTGTTCCTGCTTTAACAAGCGCAGCCGATTTAGAAACATACGGTGAGGGCACAGTCATTTTAGATACTCGTCCATCTGATCAGTTTGCGCAAGCTCACTATAAAGGTTCGATAAATATTCCGTTCAATAAATCTTTTACAAACTGGGCTGGATGGCTCATTACTTATGACCAAGACATTGTACTCATTGCAGAAGAAAAAGATATCATGGATATTCGAAAAGCACTAGCTTCTATCGGTCTTGATCGTGTCGTTGCAACGATTGAACCATCTGTTGCTTTAGCGGATCAGGAAAAGCTTGAAAACTACGAAGAAATTGATGTTCATCAATTACAAAACTATTTAAAAGATGACAATTACTGCCTCATCGATGTTCGTAACCAAACTGAGTGGGATGAAGGAAGAATTGAATCTGCTCAACATATTATGCTTGGCACGCTATTAGACCGCTTACACGAGCTTCCAAAAGGTAAGACTTACATTGTACAGTGCCGTTCCGGTGCTCGTTCCGCTATTGCGGCAAGCTTACTGCAAGCTAATGGATTCAAGAATGTCCTTAATTTAAAAGGCGGATATTTAGCTTGGACAAGAGAGAAGTTACCAGTATTGAAGTAGTTTGAATAAGAATTGCAGCTGGCGCATAAGTGATTTTACTTATGCACAATGTACATCATATAGTGTTCTAACTTATATTACGTTTCAATTTTTGTAGTTGTGAAGTTGTCTCATAAGGGTCTGACCTCACGTATGTCTCACAATATATCGTTCATTTATCCCATATGATGTCCTATGTATTGTGTTGTGAGGTCTGACCCTTAGCTTTCCATTCCTGTTTTCTCCCTTCATCCAATGTTCCCCACATTCTATCTGCATAAATTTTCATATATCGTTTAAGATCGTATACATAGTGGAGTATTTAGTAGGGAGAGACCATTGATGAGAAAGGATAAGCATGAATTTTTAGATAAAATTTTCCATTATATTCAAGACGGAATCATTGTAATGAATCAGGCTAGGGAGATTATTGAAATGAATCCGGCTGCGAAGCGGTTAACGGGCTGGAATATTCATGACAAAGTCCCTTATTGTTCGTTTTGTCAACAGCGGGAAGTGGCAGAAGGCGAGGAACGATGTTATTTAATTTCAACAGAAGAAGTTCCTTACTTTTTATCAGAAATGCCAACTTATCATGGAAATTTGATTGATGTGGAGATGAGTACCGCCCTCATCTTAGAAGATGAGGAAACAGATGAGAAATATTACTTGCTTGTGCTTCGTGATCAAACGTTAAAAAAGAAAGAAGAAGAAGCGCGTATGTCCAAACTGATGCTGAAGCAGTTAACGGAAGCGAAAGAAATCGAGCATAAAAGGCTTGCACAAGAACTGCATGATGGTGTCGGACAATCACTGTACAGCATTGCAATTGCCTTGGACAATATTATCCAACGGGTGAAAGACGAAAAATTGCATGAGTATATTCATGAAGTACGCCAAGAGTTGGGAAAGGTAATGGAAGATGTTAAATTGTATTCGCAACAATTGCGGCCGAAAAGTTTAGATGAATTAGGGTTAATTCCGACGATTGAATCATTAATTCAGTCGCTCCAAACGAAAATGCCAAACACGAAGTTTTCCTTTTACACGAATGTTGAAGAACGATTGCCTCCAACAATTGAGATTAATGTGTATCGCGTTATTCAAGAAGCATTGCACAATTTGATGAAATATTCAAAAGCGAAGCATGTCAACGTAAGAATCGAAAAAAAAGAGGACTTTTTGTATATCAAGGTGATGGATGACGGTGTAGGCTTTGATATGGAAGAAAAAAAGGAAGGATTAGGCTTAAGGCATATACAAGAGCGAATTTCCCAAGTGGGCGGAACGACGGAAATTTACTCAAAAATCAACTATGGTACCATCATTGCCATTGAAATACCGATTGGAGCGGGGTTTAAAGATGAAGGTATTAATCGTTGACGATCATGTACTAATTCGTAAAGGCATCAGACTCTTATTAGAAGAATTTCCTGACGTTGAGGTCGTGGCAGAGGCTAGTGATGGCTCAGAAGCGATTATGCTGGCGATTAAGCATGAACCGGACATTATTTTAATGGATTTATCAATGCCTGACGGTTTGGATGGATTTACAGCGTCCAAGACGCTTCTCTCTGAAGTTAAAAATAGCAAAATCATTTTACTGACGATGCATGATGAAGAGATTTATGTGAGAAAAGCGCTGCAGCATCAGATACATGGATATTTGCTGAAGAATAGCCAGGCCAATGAATTATATGAAGCGATGCAGGCTGTATTAAGAGGGAAACTCTTTTACCGAACGAAAATACCGGAAAGTCAGCTGCAGAGACTTTCGAAAGAAGAGGAACCGAAATCGGTATTGACAAAGCGGGAGCAAGAAATTGTCCGGTTAACTTCTCTCGGGTATACCAATGTGCAAATTGCCAAACAGTTGAACATCAGTCCGAAAACAGTAGAAAATCACAAAGCCAATATTATGCAAAAGTTAGATTTAAAAGATAAACACGAACTAATTAAGTATGCGATTAAAAATAATTTTATTGACTTACTGTAGCGGGGGAGGCTATTCATCATGGAATACTCGATTTCGTTTATCATCCTTTTGTTTTTTATCGGAGCGATTGGCTCTATTTTGTCAGGGATGGTAGGAATTGGAGGATCGATTATTAAATACCCGATGTTATTATATATCCCTCCTTTACTTGGATTTGCGGCTTTTACGGCACAAGAGGTATCTGCCATCAGTGCCATTCAAGTATTTTTTGCAACATTTGCCGCAATGTTTGTATTTAAGAAAGGAGGGTATATTTCTTTCCCGCTCGTTCTTTATATGGGAACTTCCATTGTGATTGGGAGTTTTATCGGGGGATACGGTTCGAAATTTTTAAGCGATGACATAATTAATTTTGTTTACGCCATATTGGCTTTATTAGCAGCGATTTTAATGTTATTTCCCAAGCCGGCGTCCAATTGTGATATCCCGGCTAGTGAATTAAAGTTTAATAGATTTTATGCGATCTTTTTTGCTTTTATTATCGGCGTTGCTTCGGGAATTGTCGGGGCAGCGGGTGCTTTTATTATTGTGCCGGTCATGCTTGTCATTTTAAAAATTCCTACGCGCATTGCGATCGGCTCATCGTTGGCGATTACATTTATTTCTTCCATTGGAGCCACCATTGGAAAGATGTTTGGTGGTCATATGCTGCTCGTTCCGTCGATGGTTATGGTTGTTGCCAGTCTCATTGCTGCGCCTTTAGGAGCGCAGTTAAGTAAAAAAATGAACACGAAAATACTTGAAATGGTGTTGCTTGTCCTCATTGCAGGAACGGTTGTTAAAATATGGTATGAGATTTTTCAGTAAAAAGAATAGACTGATAGAAAGAGAGGGACTGGTCTGATTTTACCGATTCATGCATATATTGATCGATGTGGCGGCTGACCTTTATGGAGGTCAGCCCCGTTTTTTATGTGCGCCCGGCATGTACATGAACTATAGGGTGTAAGTCCCGAACCCCGAAGACAGAAGTAGAGGTTAGCCAAGAGCAAGGGTGTCCGTGGTGACGCGGAATCTGAAGGAAGCTGGAGGCAAAACACCGGTCCGAGGAACACGAACCTCATATAAGGCTAGGTATAATTGAGTGAGTTTGCATAACAAAACAAAGCTCTTTCTGTCGAAGGTCATATCGAGTAAATGAGGCGGATAGATGGTGTGAAAGTGCATGTACTTACCCGGGGAGGTCTGGCGGATATGTGAAGTACTCTTCATAACCTACTTAGTGATAAGTAGCTGAACCGTCAGAAGTCAGCAGAGGTCATAGTATTAGTTGGTCTAGAACAACTAAGAAGGACCGAACAATTAAGAGAGAATAGCCCTTGGCATTCAGTGAGTCATGATGAACACAGAAAACGTAGTACCTCACTTGAGGGAGGAAGCGGTGAATCCCGTGGGAGACCTCTTGGAGGGTGGAGTGACCACTGGCATAAAGAGAACAGCTATTCACGGAAGTTATAAAGACTTGCGTCAATTATCTTAATTGAACCGCCGTATACGGAACCGTACGTACGGTGGTGTGAGAGGACGGGAGTTAATCGCTCCCTCCTACTCGATTTTGTATTTCGTCTGTAAGAAAAACAGCACATGATGAAATGCCATGCTTGCATTATTTTATGGCTTCTTCAGAATAAGAAAACTCTAAAGTGCGAAGAATGATTTAACCGTGCTTCATACCCTTTTTTGTTCATAAAATTGTTGAAAAATACATCATCTGTTCCATGTTGTTTGCTGAAACTATTGCTTCTTTCTTATGCTGCTCGGCCATCTAATAACGGATGGGCAAAGGATAGTTATCTTTATATATTGGGCTTGTCTTCCTTACGAAAAGTATAAACATCATTTCCACTGTCACAAAGTGTTCATAAACTTGCTTTGGATAGGGGGAATACCCCATGTAGTAACGAAGGGCACATTTTCTACAATAATTATTGAGAGAATTGGATGTTAGAATCTTTCAACATATCATTTACTGGCATAATTATGTCAAACTCCGCTCATTATTTATACACATGTGGTTGTTAACATGATGAGTAGTAAAAAGATGGAGGAGGCATCAACGATGTGGAAACTCCATGAAAAAAGGTTAGTTGTTTTAAGCTTTGTTGTTGCGTTTATTATGTTTCTTTCGCTTATAGGGAGAATTTTTTCTTAGAAGGAGGAATCCGTCATGTGGAATTATGATCCGGTTTTTTTTAGCAGGCTGTTAACAGAGTTAACACTCGTTTTTCATATTATTTACGCCACGATCGGTGTCGGCGTTCCATTGATGATTGCAATTGCCCAATGGATTGGGATTCGCAAAAATGATGAACATTACATTTTACTGGCGAGAAGATGGACAAGAGGTTTTGTCATTACTGTTGCTGTTGGGGTTGTCACTGGTACGGCAATTGGCTTGCAGCTGTCTCTGCTTTGGCCGAACTTTATGGAAGTGGCTGGTCAGGTCATAGCTCTCCCGCTCTTTATGGAAACATTTGCGTTCTTTTTTGAAGCGATTTTCTTGGGTATTTATTTATATACATGGGACCGGTTTAAAGACCAAAAGAAACATTTCTTATTATTAATTCCTGTCGCTATTGGTTCATCGGCATCGGCGTTCTTTATTACGGTAGTCAATGCATTTATGAATACGCCTCAAGGTTTTGAAATGAAAGATGGAATGATTACCAATATTCAGCCGCTTGTAGCGATGTTTAACCCGGCGATGCCGACAAAAGTTGCTCATGTTCTCACGACAGCTTATATGACATCTGCTTTTGTTCTCGCATCTATCGCGGCATACCATTTGCTAAAAGGCAATCAACATCTTTATCATAAAAAAGCATTGTATTTAACGATGAAAGCCGCCTTTATCTTTTCGCTGGCGACGATGGTGGCTGGCGATTTATCAGGAAAGTTTCTTGCCGAATATCAGCCGGAAAAACTGGCTGCGGCGGAATGGCACTTTGAGACAGATACACACGCTCCATTAATCTTATTCGGAACGTTAAATGAAAAAAATGAAGTGGAAAATGGCATTAAAATTCCTTATGCCCTCAGTATTTTGGCGCACAATACACCAAGCGCAGAAGTAATTGGATTAAATGACATTCCGGAAGATGAGCGGCCGCCGCTTTATATTCACTATTTATTCGACTTGATGGTCGTCATTGGTGTGTGGCTTACCATCATTTCAGGATTGTACTGGTTTGCCGTGAAAAAGGGGTGGAGTTTTGCAGCGAATAAGTGGTTCATGAATCTTGTTATTTTATCGGGGCCTTTAGCTATGATTGCGATTGAAATTGGCTGGTTCTTTGCGGAAATGGGAAGACAGCCGTGGATTTTACGAGGATATATGAAAACGGCAGATGCGGCGACATCGGCTGGTTATGTTGATGTATTGCTTATTGTTTTTTCAGCCGTTTATATCGTTTTAGCTCTGGTCAGTGTCACCGTCTTAATCAAAATGTTTAAGCAAAATCCCGTCGAAAGAGAATTGGAAGATCTTTCGCTGGAGAAGAAGGTGAAGTACTTATGACGTTAGAGATTCTCGGAATATCCGTCTTATGGTTATTCTTGTTCGGTTATATTATTGTTGCCTCGATTGATTTTGGTGCCGGTTTCTTTAGTGCCTACAGCGATATGGCAAGGAAAAAGCATATGGTTCACAAAATTATTCAGCGTTATCTTTCTCCCGTATGGGAAGTGACGAATGTGTTTCTTGTTTTCTTTTTTGTCGGTATTGTCGGCTTTTTCCCGAAAACGGCGTATTATTACGGGACAATTCTATTAGTTCCGGCAAGTATTTCGATTATTCTCCTTGCGATTCGCGGTTCGTACTACGCGTTTGGCACATATGGTCTAAAAGACAATAAGTTTTATACATTTCTATATGGAGTCACCGGCCTTTTCATTCCAGCTTCTTTATCGATTGTGCTGGCGATTTCTGAAGGCGGTTTTGTCGATATGGTGAATAATCAGCCTGTTCTTTTGTATAAAAAATTATTGATAAGTCCGTTCACATGGAGCATTGTGCTCTTAAGCATTGTTAGTGTTCTTTATATTTCGGCTAACTTTTTAACCTACTACGCTAATGAAGCTGGTGATGAACAGGCAAGGGATTTATTAAGAAAGTATGCACTTATGTGGAGCGGCCCGACCATTTTATCGGCAGTTGTGATTATTTTTCAATTAAAATATCACAATGCGGAACATTTTGCGAAAATGCTCGATTTATCATGGATGCTGGTCGTATCTTTCGGCTTTTTCCTTGTATCACTGCATCTATTAATTCAAAAGCGATATTTTGGCTGGTCATTCATTAGTTTGGTGCTGCAATATGCGTTTGCGTTTTACGCATATGGTTTCTCACACTATCCTTATTTACTCTATCCGTACTTGACCATCTATGACAGCTTTACGAACAAAACAATGGCGATTGCTTTGGTCATTGCCTTTATCGTAGGATTGTTCCTGCTTATTCCATCGCTGTATCTGTTAATGAAACTATTTTTATTCAACAAAAAATATGTGAAAGGACAAATGTAGGGAGGAATTACGATGCAAACATTTTTAATCATGTACGCACCGATCTTAGTCGTATTATTATCCATCGTTGCTGCGTTTTGGAGCGGCTTAAAGGACGGACAAGTGAAATAATTTATTGTATATGCCCGATGCATTTAGTCTAATCAATAAAACCTTAATATGAAGTGACCCAATAAAATCGGACACCTCCTAAATCGAATGTATAACTCCATTCGATTGATGGAGGTGTTTGTCGTATGGAGACAAGCAATCATTACCCGCAGAAGATAAAAGCGGAAAACCACCGGGCTGAAATAAGCAAGGCTGCCGACCGGAAAATTATGGAGACGCCAGAGATAGAAAATAAGACAAAAGTCATTCCCTGACTGGGATATAGTATTCATCGTTTTTTCAGACTGCAGGGAAGCAATATATGGGCAAAGTAAATAAATGAACCTCTCCCACCTACACTTCGCTTAGAGGTGGGAGACTTGGTGAACATGTTAAAAAATAGAATACATAGTCTTATACATCCAACATGAGTGATTTCTTATGGTAAAATTATCCTGAATCCGTGACAAAACATCTTTACAATGGTCGCAAACCGTTGATACGATAAGGGAAAACGACGTTGACGATTCTTCATCAAGTAGGTGATGTGATGAAAGATTTCCCGATTCGGTTTGTATTGACAGATGAAGCGATTACCCCAAGTGCTGGGCTTGCTCTCGTTGGCTACTTACTCCATCGAACGAAACTGGATAAACGGGTAAACGCACTTCGGCTTCCAACGGTTCGTCGAGAAGTGCACATTTCCCATAGCGATGTCATTCGCTCGATGATTGGCTTGCTTGCTGTAAACTAGCACATTATTTCAGAATCCCTTTTTCAAATTATTTCAGGCGGATTCGGAAATAATGTGCAAAATTTTTGCGGATTGTTCCGGATTTTGCACATTCTTTCGGAACGTTTGCACGCTCTTTCAGATGAAGATTTCCAGCGCGCCTGATGGACCGATGGAAAAGAGAAAGCACAAAAGAGGCCGATTCGGCCCCTTTCGTGCTAATACCCCATTTCCTCTGCGGCCATGCGCACCACTTCTTCGTCAATGGCGTCCTTTTTCAGCTGATACCCGTATAACAGGCACGTCGTGGCTAACGTGTTGATCACCCGAGGCCATCCCCGCGACTGCAGGGCAATCGCCTCTAACGCCGATGGGGTGAAGATCGGGTGCTTCGCCCCGGCCTGTTTCATCCGATGCTTGATGTAGCCCGCCACCTCTTCCTTCTCCAGCGGCCCCATCCGGTATCGCATGATGATCCGCTGGTCGAGAGGGCGGTGCTGATTGAGCCGCAGCTTCCCCTGTAAATGGGGCAGCCCGGCCAAAATCAAGACAAATGGGTTGGTCGAATCCATCTCAAAGTTGAACAAGATCGCGATGTCCTGTAAAAATGCATCCTTCGCTAAATGCATCTCGTCCAAAATGAACACCGGCGTGATCCGCCGTTCATGATACAATCGCTCGATCGCCTGCTGGATTTGGCGGAAGAGGTCTACCTTGCGGTACTTCGGTTCCTCTCCTAATCCCAAGGCCAAACCACGGTAAAAATCCATCACGCCTCCGGTGGATAACGGAAAGTAGACGACATGATACAATGATGGATTCAATGATTCTTTCAGCGCCCGAAGGGCGAACGTCTTGCCCGCCCCCGGCTCTCCGATCAACAGCCCGATCCCCCGGGTTCGTTTCACGTACTCCATCGCCCGCAACGCTTCCTGAAACGACGCCCCTTGATACGCCTCGGACGGGTCTGTTTCTTTCGCAAACGGCTCCCGCGAAAGGGAGTAAAACGATTTATACACCGTGTTCTCCCTCCTTCGCCGGAATCGCCGCAAACGGGGACCGATGGCGTTTTACATAGGCGTTGTCCTCCAAACGAACCCGAACGGCCTCCGCCACCTTCCTTCCATCTTCGTACACATAGACGCCCCGTTCGTCATAGCGGAGTTCAATCGATTGCCCAATGAACCGGGGCGGCACTTCATACAGCTGCTTGTTCAAGGTGATCGTTCCATCGGCTTTGACCTTGCGGTGCTCCCGCTTCAGAAAAATCGCATCCAGCCAATCGCTATCTTCGATGAACGACACGAGATGCACTTGCGATTGAAACACCTCATGCGGCGTTTTTCCGTCCAGCGAGGCGTGCGGTTTTCGATGATACTCCTCTTCAAGCCACCTCCAAAAGCGCTCGTTCAGCTCTTCGAGCGACTTCGGGGGATCCAACTCCAGCAGCGGATAAAACCGCGTCTGTACGGTGCGGAAGAACCGTTCGATTTTCCCTTTGCTTTGCGGGTCATACGGCTGGGTGTGGATGAGCGTAATTCCCATCTCGGCGCACGCATACTGCAGCACCTCGGATCGATAAATTTTCCCGTTGTCCGAGTAAATGCGCTTCGGCTTCCCGCAACGAAGCACCGCTTCCTTCGTGACGATCCGCAGCCCGTCAAACTTCTCCGAAGGGAAAAACTGCGCGTACGGCACAAACCGCGAGCAGTCATCGATATAGGCGATCAAAAACGTTTTCTGGGCTTTCCCATTGACTCGAATCGTTGGTCCATGGGATAAGTCCCCTTGCCAAAGCTCATTGATCTGGTCATACGCAAAGCGCTTTCGCTCCGGCATGGGCAAGATTTCTTTCCCGACAAGGTTGTGTTTTTTCAACAATCGGTATATAGTAAAGTAAGAGGTATGATTTTCTGGGATTTCCCCCTGCTCGATCAGGTGTTCGTAGAACACCGTCACGGGCATGGTGGGATGTTCTTTTCTTAGGGCTAAAATATGATCCTCATCATCGGGCGACAGACGCCTTGAGTGGCCGCGGTCCGAACGGCGCTTCGGCTTTAAGGCGTCAAAGCCCCCTTTTTTGTATCGGGTGCACCAATCGAGGATCGTCTTGGCTGCGATTCGTTTGTCGCCCTGGTGGGGAACATGGTGCACTCGCTCGCTCACCTCTTTCAGATACGTCTTCGGTTCCACCTGCCCATTCACCAACGGAGCGATTAGCCCGTACCGAAACAGGGCAATGTCGTGTCTCATCGACTCATCCATTCGAATCTCCTCCTTGTCTCACTTGGAATCAGGACCGTTCCGGTCCGTCTGCCCTTATCGTACCGGATCGCTTTTTCTCCGTCGATAGGAAAGGTTTGTGAACCTCAACTATTTCCAATTTAGGATATGTATGTAAAATCAGGATCCCATTTGATTCGCAAAAGGGTGTCGGAATCCGTCCTCCCACATGTCTCTGATGACCGAATCAAGACCGTGTTTCTCCAACGTCCGGATCCACCAGGAAGCCCGTTCCTTTTCTTTTTTCACGATAGGGCCTATGATCCTCCACCGCCTCGCAAAAAAGCTGTGAAGGCTTGATAGGTTTCGGCAGAACCGTCGGACATAAAAGATGATGCCGTCCTTTGTCGGGAGAAACGGAGCCCGGTTCGTCCCCTCGGTCAATCCCAACTGCTCTTTCACGACTTGCCATATGGCGGACAACGTATACTGAAAATACGGGAGGAGAAAGGAAGGCAGCACACTCACCGTCTTCAAGCATTCCCGACAGCGATACCGGACAATCCAAATGCGATAATCACCATGTGGGGTCAATGCGTTTCGCTCATAGTAACCGTGGCGGTGCAACGGGCGCTTGGCCCGGCAATGCGGACACTTTTTCAGAAGAGGGAAGTCGTTTTCTTTTCCACGCTCTGCATACGTTTGGACGTCAATGCCAAAGTCATGAAATTGAATCACGTCCTCCTCCCCCTCCTATGAACCGATGGATTTTCTCTTCCGAAATAATTCACAAAAAATTTAGCACATTCTTTCAGAAAAGGGGAGAGGGCTTTCTGAAGGAATGTGCAAAAAAATGGCTCTTTTGTTCCGAAATAAAGTGATAATTTACAATTTGTTTAGCAGAAAATATATGTTTATTAAATATTTAATACTACTCATGAGATAAACCTATCTTTAGTTTGAAAACCTCTTATTACCACCAGAATGGGAAAAAAGATAAGGCAACAATCGCTGAGAGTGCTATTCCGGTGACAAATCCTGCAACAAATCCCCAGCCTGGATTGTAACCATATCCAAATCCAGCTCTAAAATCAGGAGTTTGGAAACCTCGAATATAAACATGAGTTGGAGTTACCCTTGTAATAATTCCGCGATATACTCGCCCATCATTTGTTCGAATGGAACATGGACGCCCAATTCCTCTCATACAACGATGATAATTCGGATGATATGCCAAAACCTTCACCTCACTCTAAAAAATCTATATTACTTTATGTATGGAATCACCCAATTGCTTGGACAAATGTTGATAAATCATTAGTTAGATTCAAGAGCTTTAGAAATTTATGAAGAAATATGAAATCAAATTGGATATGAAAACATATTCCGTAAATGAGGCGGGTGATCGTATTTAAATCGGAGTGAGCAAGAAGTCTGGTTGATGCCAATGGGTTATTTAATGGATTTTTGGGAATGCCACAAGCAGTTTACTGGAATTGCTAAGCCAAAACAGGAAATCTTCATCGATGACGTGATTCCGGTAGGGATTTAAAAATAATTTTTTTCAGAGATAAAAGTGCTCTTAACCATTGATAAATCAAGCTTTTTTATTATCACAACACACATCACAATACAAGGTCACAATCTTGACTTACAAAAAAGTATTTGTGATACAATCCTAAAAAAGAAAGACCTGCGGTGTTATGTCAAGTGAAAAATAAATAATTATTTTGTTATTTTAATTGATGCACTTAGAAATTTTTCTAATATTAGCTTCTATGAATATTCCGGGAAGAAGTATGCAGAGAAAGGGAAAAAGGGATGCACCAATACGCACATTGAAGATAAAGTACTCTACAAAATTTTTATTAATGTTTTTAATACCATAATAGAAAACAGCGAGTATTTTATACAAAAGCGGGAAGAAAAAGGCGAGAACCAACTCGAAAAATATAAGGCAAAGCAGTTTAGTGAAATCATTACAAGGGCCAAACCACATTGTTTCTGGTAAAAAGAAAGCGGACGCCCTTGCAAGGCTATTGGGTAACAGTGATATTTCTGAAGAGTTTCCGGCTTCAATTTTAAGACAGCATAATGATGTGACAGTGATCGCAGATGAAGAGGCCTTGAAAAAAATTAATGAATAATATTTATTGTCTATTTTTAAGCTCCTTTTTTGCGAAAATAAATTCAGGGGTAGACTGTGACTTTTGGGTTTCGAATCAAGGCGTAAGAGAAAAGATGTAATTGAAAAAAACTGCCGAAAATACGGCTTTACGTATAAACATTTTGTTCGTGTATTTACATGTAATTCTTTGTAAGGCTCTTTATTGAATAAGCAATCGATAAACAATGGAAAGCATTCATCGTCCAATAGCGATGGGTGCTTTTTTCCCTTTTGAGCTATCCATGACAATATTTGCAAATACATGATATTTCCAATTTCTTGATTCTTACCAAGCTGTTGATCATAATGGATTGCCTTTTTACTGATCGAATACTCTAGCTACAATAAGATTTTTTTCTTCGCGGATTCGTATAAAAGTAAAAAAAGAAAAAGGGGATGGATTATCTTGAAGCTATATATTCAAATGAGGAAAGCAGATTGAAGACATATTTGCAAGACTATGAAGTAAACGAGTAAATACAAGGCCAAAGTCTTGTTGTATTGGGAGGTATTCATGAATAAACTAAATTTTTGCTTGCAAGCTGTTATTCCAAAAGTGGATGGATTAACCGAAAAGATAAAATCGGAAAAACCCCTCTATCCACGGCATGCTATTTCGGATATGTGGATATATCGAGGGTTTTGTTGAATAACGGTGCAAAAATAAATGAAATATGTATGGATCAAGCATATAACGGATGGGATGGTCATATACAGATTGGTACATTGAACCTCTCCGAGAGTATGGTTGGATCAATCTATATTTGGATGATTTATCGGACATTCCGATTGGCTTAATAGGTGTGGGAACAATGAATAAGCCATTTCATAAATCAAGAAACAACATGTGCATATTCTTTCGTTGGATCATGATTTGGGAACAGATGAAAAAGGAAATTTGCGAAGAATCGGTTATAATTTGGTTAAATATATTTGTGAAAAAGGTATAAGACCTGAAAACAGAATTTACATTAAATGTCGTGGAAAAGGAAAACATGTATCAAACCTTACTGGCCGCACAAAGAAGAGGGTTCATTGACAAGGATATTGAAATTTATCATTATCAGTTTGTTAGGAACAGGACTCGCGAAGAGAATGAAAGATATTTTATGTTGCTTTGTATATTTTAAGCATATAAATGTGTTGTTTTTTGTGTAGAATTACGTGTATAATATAGATTAATAATGCATATATTAAAGGAAAGGGGGATGGAAGGTGGGTGTTCATACATTGAAAAAAGAACAACATCCTATTGCTAACACGAATACATTGCATTTTTTGAAAACAAATGTTTTAAGCGTAACGGACATTTCGAGAACAAAAAAATTATCAGAAATACTGGACCTTTTTTCCAATGGTTTCACAGATGAAGTATTTGTTATTCAAAATGCAAAAAAGAAAAATGCACAAGCTGTAGTCGTCAATATAGATTATTTTGAAACATTGCTTCAAATGAAAGAAGTTTTAGAAGAAGCGCTTGATCAAGTCGTTATGGAAGAAGCCTATGCACGTAAAGATAAACCTGCAAATCAAACCTTATCAGATATTTTTGATGAAGACGATATGAATGTAAATGAATTAATGAAATTATTAGAGGAAGATGGATGTGAAGACACTTGAAGATTTGCAGGCATTGGTTTTAGAAAAATATAATGTCGATCTGAGATTTGTTGAAGATGTTAAACAAGATATTAAAGCGATTAACAAAGGACATAGGCAAACCGTTTTATTAGAAATATTAAAAAGAGCTAAGCAAGGCCCCCTATTTAAGCCTGACGGAGTTGCTGAATCTTTACATGGGGACTTACATGGTTTTGCAAGGATTAAATCAAAGTCATTAAATATTAGGGTTATTTATCGGCCAGTTGAAGGACGGCCGATAAGAATGGAAGTTATTGCAATTGGTCCTCGTGATAGGAAAAAGGCATATCGAATGGCTGCTGAACGTTTACAAAAATTCTTTATGGAAATGGATTAGCAGTTTTCTACCGCGGTGGAACCTCACACCACTCACTAAAGTGGCGTGCTTCTCCATGTTTCTATGAGAATTTCCTGCTTCATCACCTCGCAGCCTATCTCTACAGGCTTCGATCCACTCCTGCATTGATTGCGTAAAATATGCTTCGAGAATTCTCTACTGGCTGTACAATCTTTTTTAGAAAAATACTCTGTCAAACAATGACAAAAACAATTCCTGCTCCTATGAGTCAGGAGTTTCTTTGTTGTATTTTCTCCCTTTTTGTGACAAAAAACGGATTTACCGAAACATAGCCCCTATATATGAAAGTTAGTGTTTTTTTTCGACATAGGGTGAAAAACCACGTCAGAAATGACAGACATCACACCACTTCTGGCGAGAAAACCAAACAAAGGTACAAATCCAAAAAACAATTAGAACTGTTTGTTAAAATTATCTATTTTGTATTTTGGGAGGCAGATTATTGAAAAAAAGGCACATCGTTTAACTGATATGTCTTTTGCGAATAGGTTTCTATAAAATGCAATAGGCTTTCCCTGTTGCGATCCTCTCTTATTTTTCTTCTCCTCTATGAAAAAAGAGATGGTGATTTTTTCTGGTTTACGGTTTTTGAGTGATAGAACCGATCTTTTTATCTATTATTAACGTTTTCAATAGAAAATTGAAATTGGAATTATCCAATAGTTTAGAAGGAGAAGAAAATGATGAATGAGGAAAAAATGAAAATGATTGAGTTGGCTGTGAAAGATTTGGTTTTGTAATGCACAAATTCAGGACACAAAACGGTCTGCTTTAATTGGATTATGTCAAAAATTATTTGAATAAAGCTCATCGGCCGGGATTCGATTCATCCTCAGTATCTAACGGGGGAGATAGTAACCTTCTGCACAGCACAGCAAGCACGGCAACATTTTTTAGGAGAAACAGCAAAGTGGGAGTATTTTTTACAAGAAAATATGCATCCAGTCCCATCATTAGACAAGAATGCTGGAACGATCATGTTCCTAATTGGAACAATAAAAAGGGAACCATTTTCAAAACACCCGGGATACCGTCAATCCCGTCAAACGGAGAAGGAACAAAAAAAGGATTAAAAGCAAATGATAGTTTTTGATAAACTTTAAAAAATCCATCCCAAGAATGCTGGCGTCATAACAGCATTCTTGGGTTTGTTTGCAAAACATAGAATATTGGGAAAATTTTTGTTGTGGGACAACTGAAGCTTTAAAACAGCAGAAATCCGATGGAGATCGGGATAAAACTGAAAATTAGAATCATGACGCAAAATCCCATAATATCTCGGATGTGAAGGCCTGCGATCGCTAAAATGGGAAGCGCCCAAAAAGGCTGGATCATATTTGTCCAAGCATCTCCCCAGGCTACCCCCATTGCTGTTTTGGCCGGATCTGCTCCCAATTCCATTGCTGCCTGAATCATAATCGGTCCTTGAACCGCCCATTGCCCGCCCCCGGATGGAACAAAGATATTGATTAAGCCAGCACTAAGAAAGGAGAGGTAAGGCAAGGTTTGTTCGGTCGAAACACTGACGAACCATAATGCGATTTGCTCAGACAATCCTGAATGAATCATCATTCCCATAATTCCAGCATAAAAGGGAAACTGGATGATAATCCCACTGGCGTTTTTAACGCCGTTCGCTACCGTATCCAGAAACCTTTTCGGTGTTTGATGAAGCAAAATTCCAAGAAAAAGGAAAATAAAATTGACGATATTAATGTTTAGGTTAAATCCGTTTACAGCAAAATGATAAACAATAAATGCAATTCCCATAATGCCGATGATCAGGGATATTGTCCGACTGTTTTCCAATTTTTCTGCTGGTGTCATAGGTGTCACATGTTCTACTGCTGCTGCTTCTTCATTTGGAATCACCCATTTCGTTCGATCTTCGAGCTGGCTCTCTGCATTTTTTAACAAATAACGGTTAAACAGCGGCAAGGTGATCAAAAGGGCAATAACAATAAATAAATTTGTCGGGCTAAAAAGGGTTTTCGTCACTGGGATCACGCCCATGGATTCCTCCAAAAAGTGGCCCGGGGTTGCAATGGTAAGTGGGATCGAACCGGAAAATCCCCCGTGCCAAATGAGGAATCCGCTGTATGCACTGGCAATTAAAATACGGTAGTCGACGGATGGAACATGCTTGGCAACATGTATGGCAAACAAAGCGCCGATCACCAGCCCGAAACCGTAATTAATCAGGCAGGCGATTAATGAAACAATGGTTACAAGCATGACGGCATGGACAGGGGTGCGTGCAAAGGTGCTTACTTTCGCCAAAAGCCTTTTAATGACGGGGGTGTTTGCTAATATATAGCCGGTTACAACCACAAGGGTCATCTGCATGGTAAATTCCAGTAAATCCCAAAAACCTAAACCCCAATGGGTGACCATGTCCACTGGACTGTTGTCTGTAAAGAAAACACCTAATAAATATACTAAAAACGTTAAAATAATGGCGAACAGCAAGGCATCAGGCAAATAACGCTGCACCACGCGGTTGAAAAAGGATGTAAGTGTCTTCAATGGTTTCTCCTCCCTTTAGCAAATAATAAATTCTGTTTGATTTTTCCACTGGTACCGTTAAAAAATAAGAACAAGTAAATGAGCGCATGATGGAATCGCTTTCAAAATTCCTTTTTGCATCCGCTTACATAAAAGTTTACACAGGGACAAACGGTAAAGTAAAATAAATAAAATGAATCTTATTTATTACATTTGGGAATAAAAAGGGGGATTCGATGGAACTTCGGGACATTCAATCCTTTATTGAGGTGGCCAATCATCAGAGTTTTACAAAAGCTGCGGAGCACTCCTATTTATCCCAGCCGTCATTAAGTAAAGCCGTGAAAAAGCTGGAAGAGGAATTTCATATGGAACTATTGGAACGGTCCACGAGGCATATTCAATTGACGGATGCAGGAAAAGTTGTTTATGAACAGGGAAAAAAGTTAATGAGTATTTTGGAAGAAACGAAAATGCTGCTGGATGAACTGGCAAACGTCGCCATTGGAGAAATTAAAATCGGCATTCCTCCCCTTATTGGAACGTTGTTTTTCCCTTCCATTGCCGGGAACTTCCATCAACAATACCCGAATGTCAAATTGGAGTTGGTGGAGGTTGGCGCAAGGGTAGTAGAGCAGCTGGTGGAAGAGGGGGAAATTGATGTCGGCATTGTGGTTCTGCCGGTGGATGAATCCATTTTTCACATTTCTTCTTTTTTACGGATGAATTTGTCCTTTTTATCCACAAGGATCATTCTCTGGCCTGCAAACAAAGGGTGTCCGTCAAAGAATTGGAGAAGGAAAGCTTTATATTATTTGCAAAAAACTTTACGTTGCATGAATTTATTATTAACACCTGCAAAAATTCTGGTTTTACCCCGAATATCGCCTATGAAAGTTCCCAATGGGATTTAATTTTGGAGCTTGTTTCATCAAAAATGGGGATCACATTGCTGCCGAAAGTGATAGGCGGAAAACAAAATAATCCGGATATTGTTATTATTCCCTTGAAAGAAAAGGTTCTTTGGCATCTTGGTATTATCACGAAAAAGGGTCGGTACCGCTCCTTTGCTTTGAAAAAATTGCTGGAGATGCTTACGGAACAAGAGAAGTGATATCTATACATTCCATTTCGAGTAACATTGTATTTCAATGAATAAATAAACCGTTTCCTAATGATGGAAAGTACCTTGGGACGGAAATTCCTTGGCTGCATTCTTTCATTTTTTGTACAAAAGATATAATAAACGTATAAATTGTTGGTGAATGAAAAAGTTATCCGTACGACGAACATTGATAACCGTCTTTAAACGATTCTCTGTCAGGGGGACCAGCCGATTCAGCGGCACTAACTGTATCCACTCTGAGCCGCCAACTCAAGAGCGGATTACTTTTTTAAAAAAGACAGTATTGGTCCATCCACCCCCAG
The DNA here is from genome assembly GCF_038008865.1 of Aeribacillus sp. FSL K6-8394. Taxonomy (NCBI): domain Bacteria; kingdom Bacillati; phylum Bacillota; class Bacilli; order Caryophanales; family Bacillaceae; genus Aeribacillus; species Aeribacillus sp. FSL K6-8394. The sequence continues at coordinate 2,295,503 of NZ_JBBPAA010000001.1, read as the reverse complement.
AGGAAATAGCGAGCATGAGAGATTCAAATAATGTCAAGGCATCCCCTTTCCTTCAGGGAGTGGCTCCACCCTTGAGTTTTTCGTTTCTAGCAACTGCGTAAGAGGCATTCACACCATAATTAGGCCCCACACATAGATATACCAAAGGAGTTTTATTTAAAAATGAAAACAGGGTAACCTCATTCAATAATTTTATGGTACCCTGTGGAAGGATAGAAATCTTATTTTCCCTTACATTTTTATGCTGAAATTATTTTCAGCTGTTTCAATATGATGATCGTATAACGAACGTTTTCTCGTATCCGGAACTAACAGACTTAAAATAAGGGATAATATAATGCCTCCCATCATAAATCCGCCAAAGACCCATGGGGAAGGACCGAAGGATTCGGCCATTGTTGTCCAAATCATCGGACCGAAACCAACAATGGCGGCTGCCACTTGATACCCGAAGGATAAACCTGTGTAGCGAACCTTTGCCGGAAATAATTCGGAGAATAAGGTGCCCTGTGTTGCGAAAATCGATGCCCAGATGATTCCCAGCATCACGCCTTGCATGATGTATAACCAGGAAGCGCCCTCGTCAACCAATGAAAAATAAGGGATAGATAAGATAAACAATAAAATTAATCCGACAATATAAATGAGTTTTCGGCCAATATAATCAGACAAGTATCCTACAACCGGAATGGTGATAATCATAGTCGCGCAGCCAATGGTAAGGGCTGTTAGTGCCACTTGGTTGGAATACCCCAAGTACACCGTAGAATAAGAAAGAATAAATGACATTAAGAATACATTGAAAAATCCGTCCCCAATTTTTAAACCGATAGCATGCAAAACACTTTTCCAATTCGTTTTGAACGTTTCCAAAAATGGTATTTTCGCAATTGCTCCAGCTTCCTTTTGTTGTTTGAAGGCAGGAGTCTCTTCAATTCCGCTTCGGATCCAGAGCGCGAGTCCAATCAGAACAACGCTAAATAAAAACGGAATCCTCCATCCCCATGCCAAAAATTGTGTATCAGAAGTAAAATAACTAATAACCGTTAAGCTTAATGAACCGAGAACTAAACCGATGGGTACACCTAGCTGGGGAATGGAGCCATACAGTCCGCGAAGGCCTTTCGGGGCATATTCGGTTGCCAACAGAACAGCTCCACCCCATTCACCCCCAAGGGAAATACCTTGGATGAGCCTTAAAAGGACGAGTATAATCGGCGCCCAAATACCAATTTGCTCATAAGTAGGAAGAAGACCAATCAAAAATGAACTTCCGCCCATTCCAATAAGTGTAAATATTAAAGCGGCCTTTCTTCCCATCTTATCACCAAAATGACCGAAGATAATGCTGCCGATAGGTCTGGCTGCATAGCCAATGCCAAAGGTTGCAAAAGAAAGTAATAGTCCTACAGCCGGATCATGACTTGGAAAGAATAGAAATGAAAACACAAGTCCCGTAGCAGTACCATATAGGTAAAAATCATACCATTCAATGACAGACCCTGATAAGCTGGCAAACAAGATACGGATTTTGTTCATAAAAATACACCCCTCATCTCACATATCTAATAATCAAATTCAAATTCTCTTTTTGAGGGAATTCACGGTTATTTCATTATCGCTTGCACTGGAACGGCGGAATTCCATTAATGACATTCCGAGGTTTAAAATATTGGAAAAGCAGGTTCATAAAAGTAAATTGAATGATTTTAAAGTAAATTTTCGGATTTCCTCAACAAATGTTTTTGAATTTTTCCGACAGACGTTCTAGGAAAGTCCTTCACAAACTCGATGGTATTCGGTATTTTAAATTTTGAAAGACGGTTCCGACAATGTTCAACCAGCTCCTGTTCCGTCGTTTGTCTTCCTTCTTTTAAAATTACAAACGCTTTAATGGCCTCATCCCGCATCTCATCAGGCACACCGATGACAGCAGCTTCATACACGTCCGGATGTTCCATGATTACATTTTCTACTTCCATTGCCGCTACGTTTTCTCCAGCACGTTTGATCATATCCTTTTTCCGATCAACGAAGTAAAAATAACCGTTTTCTGTCATAATGGCGTTGTCCCCTGTATACAGCCAGCCGTCTTGAATAGTTTCGTTGGTTGCCTTTTCATTTTTGAAATACCCTTTCATAATAGTGCGCCCCGGAATGCCTTTTACAATGATCTGACCGGGTTTGTTGACCGGTACTTCTTTTCCCGCTTCATCCACAAGTTTGACTTCGGCGCTGAGGATGGGCTTTCCGATTCCAGTATTATCCTTTTGCCCGTATAATGGATTCATTAATGGCGGTGCTACAGTTTCTGTCATTCCGTATAGCTGCAACAGCGGTACATTGTATTTTTGTTCAAATTCCTGCAGTTGTTCAGGCGTGACTGATTGGGCAAAGATGATTAAGCGGAGAGGATTTTCTTTGTCTGCCTCATCAAAACGCTGTGCTAAAATCATGCGGATGGGAGCTGCAAACAATGAACCGACCGTTGCATGCAATCTCTTTGCCTGCTTAAAATATTGGGAAGCACTGAACCGTTCCGTGATGGCAACACTTGCTCCAACGGTTAAGGCAGGCATAAACAGATAGTATTGGCCATTGCCATGAAAAAGAGGAAGTACGATCAAAGCCCTGTCTTCTGGGGTAAAGTTCAGGGTCTTCGAAACAGCCTCGCCAGTATAAAGATAATTGGCATGAGTAATCATGCATCCCTTCGGCTTAGAAGTTGTTCCCGAAGTATACATGATGGAGACAATATCATCGCTTTTGAGGGATATAGGAGGAATGTCTCCCTCTGCTTTTTCAATTAAATGATCCATGCTTATTTCTTTGTATAGATCATTTTTGCAGCGGCTTAACAATATTTTTTTAAGATTTGGCAATTTGCTTTGAATTGATTGAAATTTTTCTAAATACTCCTCTTCTGTAATTAGGAGAACCGATTCCGAGTGGGCTATTGTATATTCCATTTCATTTGCAGTCGAGAGGATGTTTGTTGGTACCATAACCGCACCGACTTTAGCCAATGAAAACCAGCAGACAATGAAGTCAGAACCATTTGGAAGATGGAGAGTAACCCGGTCGCCTTTTTGAATCCCTAAATCCAAAAGTACTCGGCTGAATTTATTTACTTTTTGCAAAAACGTCTGATAAGTATACATGGTGGTTTTTTTGTTATTATCTTCAAAGACAAGAAATGGTTTATCTCCGTGTAACCTGCATTTTTCATGAAGCAAATCGATTATCGTTCTTTCTCCAATAATATCCATCGATTTCACCCCCTATAGTAAACGCTTACATAAAAAATAGACTGTAGTCTTTATAGACCATAGTTTATTTCAATACATTTGATTTGTCAATAATATTTTGTTAATTTAGAATATTTTGTATAATAGGTTTTCCAAGACCGTTAGATATAATAAAAGACAAGTTGAGTTAGGAAAAAAGGGGATTTTTTTATGACATTAAATGCAAAGCAAAAAAAAGCGCTTAAAACCAAAAAAAGAATTTTGGAAACAGCTTTGGAGCTGTTTAGTCAAAAAGGATATAACCAAGTCACTGTGGATGAAATCGTCGAGAAAAGCAAAACGTCGAAGGGAGCCTTTTACGGGCATTTTGCTTCGAAGTCAGAAATTTTTTTGGAAAAGTTTAAGGAAATTGATAACTTTTATGATGAATTTTGCAAAACATTGCCGAATGATTTATCTGCTAAGGAAAAGATTATACGTCTTTCCATCACACAAATGAAGTATTTGAAAAACGATTTAGGGAAAGAGTTAATGCAAACGATTTATATGAATCCCCAAAGCGCAAAATTTCTGGCGGATACGAATCGAAGATTATATCACATTCTTGAAAATTACTTACAAGAGGGACAGGAAAAAGGGGAGTTCACCGAAGATTTTTCAATACAAGAGCTGGCCATGATCATTTCCAGGTGCATGCGGGGAACTTTATATGATTGGTTTATTTTCGAAAAGGAACTAGATCCGGTCATCGAGATTGAAAAGATGCTTCAAGCGGTTTTTCAAGGAATTGAAAAATATTGATTCAAAAAATTACTAGAGCTTCAGGATCATAGGAAATTACTTATCCTTGATATGAAATTGAGCCATACTGATCATCCTTTTCTTCCTCTCTTATGTTTGAATGTTCTGACACTTCCAAGCATAAGAGAGGTTTTGAAAATTGGGAAATCAAGTGGCTCATTTTTTTATGTGGTCGATCCTCTGTAAAGTGACTTAATATTAAATGATCAAATTCAAACATACATCATATATGTAAAAATTTGTGTTTTTTTTGCATAGAGTGAAAATCCACGCCAAAAATGACAGAACATCATCGCTGCTGGCAAGATAAGCAAACAAAGGGATAAATCCTAAAAAACAATTGGAACTGTTTGTTAAAATTATCTATTTTGGGAGGCAGAATAAGTGACTGATTTTATAATTGAGTGACATGTTCATCATCTGTTGTTTGAAGAGATGATTTATCTGTTTTATTTTGTGTAACTGTTCGCGTTTCATCGATATCCCCCTTTAACCAAGATATATCTCATAAAGAGCTCTCTTTGGCTGCTTATGGATTTTTTTTGATCTTCTTTATCGGTAGAAACTCTTATTTAAACAGCACATCTCATTCGTTCAGGTGATATCTGATGATTGGTGAATAATAGGATATGTTGGTGGAGTAAAATGATTCATTTTCAAGAAAAAATTAATTTTAGCGGTCTGGTTGTATAAAGTTGATATAGAATCTGTAAATCTATAAATAATCGTGATGGACTTTAATTAGAAATACTAATAATGAACTATACTTAAATAATGATATACTATAATTAAGATATAATTGTTGTAGAAAAGGCGTGTGGCGAAAGCCATGTAGAGCTTTGAATTAGGCAGGTCGCCTGCATCCTTTCTACAAATATTGGGGGATAAGGATGGGGAAAAATGAGTAGCAGACAAACTAACACAGACGTTATTTTAATTGGTGCCGGAATTATGAGTGCGACTTTAGGGACACTGTTGAAAGAATTAGCGCCGGAATGGGAAATTAAAGTGTTTGAAAAGCTCGACAAACCAGGAGAAGAAAGCTCTAATGAATGGAATAATGCAGGAACGGGGCATGCTGCACTATGCGAGCTTAACTACACACCCGAGAAACCGGATGGATCTATTGATATTAGCAAAGCTATAAAAATTAATGAACAGTTCCAAGTTTCCAGACAGTTTTGGTCTTACCTTGTAAAAAACAATCTAATACAAAATCCGCAGGAATTCATCAGACCGCTGCCCCACATGAGTTTAGTCCAAGGGGAAAATAATGTGAGATATTTAAAGAAACGTTTTGAAGCGCTATCAAACAATCCATTATTCCAAGGAATGGAATTTTCTGATGACCCGGAAAAACTGAAAGAATGGATTCCGCTTATAATGGAAGGACGTACATCGAATGAACCGATCGCAGCAACCAAAATCGACTCAGGTACGGATGTTAACTTTGGAGCTTTAACACGCATGTTATTTGACTACTTAAAAGAGAAAGATGTCGAAATATACTACAAGCATAGTGTTAAGGATATTAAACGCACAAGAGACGGTTTGTGGGAATTGAAAGTGAAGGATCTCAATAGCGGTTCAGTTGAAATCCATAAGGCTAAATTCGTATTTATTGGAGCCGGCGGGGGAAGTCTGCACTTGCTTCAAAAATCTGGTATTCCAGAAGGTAAACATATTGGTGGTTTTCCTGTAAGCGGATTATTTATGGTATGTAATAATCCAGAAGTTGTAGAGCAGCATCATGCAAAAGTTTACAGTAAGGCTAAAATTGGTGCACCTCCTATGTCAGTTCCGCACCTTGATACACGGTATATCGACAACAAAAAAACATTGCTCTTTGGACCGTTTGCAGGCTTCTCGCCTAAGTTCTTAAAAACTGGTTCAAATTTGGATTTGTTTGCTTCCGTAAAACCGCACAATTTCGTAACTTTGTTGGCATCAGCCTTTAAAAACTTTTCTTTGGAAAAATACTTGATCGAGCAGCTTCTGTTAACGAAAGAAAAGCGCATGAATGAGTTGCGTGAATTTATCCCGACGGCTAAATCAGAGGATTGGGATATAGTCGTCGCAGGCCAACGTGTGCAAATTATCAAAGATACTGAAGCTGGCGGTAAAGGAACGATTCAATTTGGTACAGAAGTTGTTACGGCTGCAGATGGCTCGATCGCTGCATTGCTCGGTGCTTCTCCTGGAGCTTCTACTGCCGTACACGTAATGCTTGAAGTAATTAAAAAATGCTTTCCTCAACATTTGAATAAATGGGAACCGAAAATTAAAGAAATGATTCCTTCTTATGGTGTGTCACTAGTGGAAAACCCGGATCTTTTCCATGAACTTCATACTTTCACAGCAGAGACGCTCGGTCTAAACGGACAAGAACCGATCTCTGGTGTAAACGAAAAAGAACCGGTTTATAGCTAATTTCTTGGATGAGAAACAAAGGTGTGGAATGAATAAAGTTTAAAACAGCCACTTTTCATCAGTGGATAATTGTTTCTATAATAAAGAAAAGAGACTGATAAGTCAATGATTTTAAAGCAGAGCTAATATAAAAAAATTGCAGAATAATAGAATATAATTGAAAATAATCCGTTTTTAAAAATTTTTTGTCACGACGAAAAAAAGAGGGATGTCTAATAAGTCGTTTTTTCGACTTATAGACCTCCCCTTTAATGTTTTCGTAACGTTTATATATTGATGTTTATGTGTTTTTTGTTTTAATGACGTTTTGATTTTTGATATGCCTCCCCATTAGGTAGACAGATTAAAAAATAAAAATCTGTTTATCTTCATGGGGAGTTTTATTATGATAACCAAAAGAGTTTATCCTTACGGTGTTACACACATGCGGAATTTGAATGGAAAGCCATTTTGACAATAAAGAGCTTGCTCTGCCGCAGCCTTAAAAGCATTGTAAAACTTGTGTTCGTAAAGAGACACCTGTCTTGGATAAGATTTAAACTTATTTATCAAGATTGACAACAATATTGCCACGTAAAAAACATGTTAGGAGTTGATTTCGTTTGACTTCATAAACGTGTGTTTTTTGTTGCGAACTTATATTAAAATAGTTTTTTAAAATAATGAATGAATATTATCTTGGCTAATGGAGTATCTGATACGAAAGCCGGACAGGTAGAGAAACAATTAAATAGTGATAGTGTGCCGGCAATTCAATTTTTCATCTGGTGGGGACAGCGGAGCTATATCGTCATATGTTGTGCTGTGGATCAGGCGCTTTGCTATTGGCCATCATCTTTTTAAATGAATTGATAGAGAAGCGTTTTGAAAAAAGATGAATATTTCTTGCGGGTATTATTGAAAATGATAATTGTTATCAAATATAATAATGTATAATCACTATGAAAGGAGCAATGTGAGTGTTTGTTCAAATAAATACTATTTTAGTGACAGAAGGACATGCCGATCGAATTGTTGACCGCTTCACTTCACAGGGAATAATCGAACAGCAGCCGGGTTTTATCGATTTAAGCGTGCTTAAGAAAAGGCAGAGAAAAGGGAATGAAGAAGTACTCGTTATGATTCGCTGGGAATCAGAAGAGGCTTGGAAAGCCTGGGAGAAGAGCGAGGCTCACCTTGCTGGTCACCGGGCGAACCGAGGCAAGCCTGCTCCCTCCTACATTTTGGAGAGTCGTCAAGATGTCTTCTATGTGCTGGGTCAGAAGGGCTATGTAGAGTCCTCTACTCGATAAAATAAAGCAGCCTCCAGTCCAAAAGTAGGTTTTTCCTGAACATATGCTCTAAAAATTTTTAAATGCCCATTCATTTATAGATGATGGTCTATTGTGAATGGGTGTTTTTTATTGCTTAAGAATCTATTCATGCGTGGGGGTTCTGGATCCAATTGAACGTCAAAAAGGATTAGAAGAACTTAAATCATTACTATTAGAAGAATAGTAGATACATAAGAAGGGGAGATCATTGCTGGACGCGATCTCCCCTTCTTGATTTTATGGTATGCAAAGTCCGTACACGGTGGCATTAAGACACACATCTAATTTTCAGTTGCTGAGTGTTGTTGAGAATTATTATTCAATAATTGGCATGATGTGTCGGAAAAAAGTGAAAAAATGCAAATGGACGTTCGACCATTTAAAGAATCCTAAAAACACCCTTCACAGCTAAGCATGAAGGGCGTTTCATCAGCGTTTTAAGAATACAATCGTTCGGAGATAACGTCATCGACTGGAACATAGTCATAGCCAAGGTCATGTGCTACTGCTTTAAAGGTTATATTCCCATTCATGACGTTCACGCCTGTTTTAATCGCTTCACTTTCTTTAATTGCTTGAACTACACCTTTGGAAGCAATTTGCACAGCATATGGAATCGTGACATTTGTTAGGGCAATTGTTGCTGTACGTGGAACCGCACCTGGAATGTTGGCGACTGCATAATGCAGCACTCCATATTTTTCGATAATAGGATTGTCATGAGTTGTTGCATAATTAATCGTTTCAAAGTTTCCGCCTTGATCAATAGCAACGTCGATTATGACTGACCCGGGCTGCATAGATTTTACCATTTCTTCCGTTACAAGCTTAGGTGCTTTTGCACCGGGAATCAGCACCGAACCGATAACTAAATCGGAGTCTTTGACAGATTCTGCAATATTATAAGGATTTGACATTAACGTCTGCACAGTTGAACCAAAAATGTCTTCTAATTGACGCAGGCGAGCAGGATTTAAGTCAATAATTGTTACATCTGCACCAAGGCCTTGTGCAATTTTTGCTGCATTCGTTCCGACTACACCGCCGCCAATAATCGTGACTTTCCCGCGTTTGACACCAGGAACACCGCTTAGCAGTATTCCCTTTCCTCCTTTAGATTTTTCTAAATATTGCGCCCCGAGTTGAGCTGCCATGCGGCCGGCAACTTCGCTCATTGGTGTCAATAATGGCAATGTATTATTGACGGTAATTGTTTCATAAGCAATAGCGGTCACTTCATTTTCCACTAAAGCTTTGGCCAATTCCGGTTCATTTGCCAAATGGAGATAGGTAAATAAAATTAACCCTTTTCGGAAATATACATATTCAGCCGGGAGGGGCTCTTTTACTTTCAGAATCATTTCTGCTATTTCCCAAACCTCTGAAGCTCTTTCAACAATCTCGGCACCAGCCTGTTTATACTCTTCATCGGTAAAACCGCTTCCGATTCCAGCGTTTGCTTCAATAACAACTTTATGTCCTGCATTTATTAATTGCACAACCCCTGCAGGTGTGATAGCTACACGATTTTCATTATTTTTAATTTCTTTCGGTACCCCGATGATCATCCTCACCATCTCCTTAAAATAACATCTGCACCACTATCATATCTCTTTTAGTTGAACCTTACTTTATGAAAAAATCAGAAAACCGCAAAAGTAATTTGTGTAAATATACAAATTACTCGACATTCATGCTTTCAAGTTTTAAATCCAGAAATAATGTTATTTTCTGGTTAGGGTCTTTCAGGTTTACTCCTGTTATTTCTACTACTCTTTTTAAACGGTAATTTAACGTATTCGGATGAACATGTAATAATTGCGCTGCTTGATAAACATTGCAGTCACATTCTAAATAACTTTTAAGCGTAAGCAATAAATCGGTGTGATGCTTGAGGTCATACTCTCTTAATTTTTTGATTGCCTCACTTTGATAGTGGTCACGAACTCGGATTTGATAAAGTTCATCTAAAAACTGATAGATGCCGATCTCCTGAAAACTATACTTTTGCTGTAATTCATCGGGGAATTTTTCCTTAAGCCTTAATACTTTCAATGCTTGTTTATAGCTGCAATGAACATGCTCCGGAGTATGATAAACGGAGCCGAAAGCACCAGTTATATTTCGTATTTGTAAACGCATACTCATTTTGTTGATAAAATCTTTAATAAAACCGGAAAGAGCGTTCATCGCCTCTTTTTCTGTTCTGAGCCGGGTAAGCAATATTAGTTGATTTTGATCAAATAATTTGCTGACTACTTGAACTTGGTGCAATGTTTCAGCTAAATAATAGGCATGTTTTTCAATAGCTTGTGTTATATCATTTTCAAAGTTAATGATAGCAACAGCAAGATTTCCATCCAGATTAACCCCAACTCGTTTAGCCTGGTGTTTAATCTTAGACACATCGTTCAGATGACCTGTTAATAGCTTCCATAGAAATTCTTGATGACTCTCTTCTTCTTTTCGTTTTCTTATTCGCTGAAGGAGGAGCTGGTTTTTCACAAGCTTTGCAGCTTCCTTGAGCAAATGCAATTGATCATCGTCCATTGTTTTATCATTGATTTGTGCCCATATAAAACCTAAAACCTCATTATGTTTTCGAATCGAAACAGCGACACGGTTGCCTAGTCCAACTTCTTTGATTGCAGGGACAATAACAGGTTCATCGCTTTCGAACAGTTTTGCCATAATCCCATTTTTCCAAAGGCTGTTAATGATTTTATCTGGCACTTTTCTACTCATAATCGTGGCCATTCTTGCTTCATCTACATTTTCTTTATGTCTGCTGTAGGAAATGATCTGATGATTGGAATCCTCTATCGTAATTGGACATTCAAGCATTTCACCAATACGGTCTGCCAAAAGGTCTAGGGAATCGTCTTGCCGCAACTGCGAAAGTAATTGTGGATAGCCTAATGAATTCCTCATTAATTCTTGCCCCCTTTTGCATTTTTACAGTCTTAAACCAATAATGAAGGGTCAATTGAAATGAACAAGAATCACCCGTTTTGTCGATCATTATTGAAAAAAATTTCTGAACAATTAGAAGAGCCTATACAAGATTCGTACCAAAATATCCTGTGCAAGAAGCTCATACCGCCGAAGGTAACATAAAGAGTCATATGGCGAAAAAAGAATCTCTACATGGTCAGCCAAACACCGAGAATTACAGATTACATTTTGTTTGCTTCTATAAATGCAGCCAATTATCCAAGGATTTACAGTTATGAAGAAAACTAAATATTTGCTTTTCCTTTTTCATTTACGTGTTTTGCTAATTTCGTGATATTGATTTTTCCTAAATCCGGCCTGGCTTTCCTTTTGATTGATCGATTCTTTGCCGATCATTTATCCTGCAAAAGGGATGTAATACGAAAAATTACTAATAGGAAACGCGATTTTTGCTAAGTAGAAAAACACGGGGTCAGCATATATAAAAATCTCTGTTAGTTCATAGTTATTTTTAATTAATCTTGCCGATTGTTCAGCAGTTTCACAAATCAAAGGTGTCGTCATCAATTCATTACATTCGGCAGCGATCTTACCAATTTCATGGTATTAGGCTCAAGCACAACATCTGCAATCATTAATTGAATGATTCCATCTTAAAATGGTTTTAATAATCTATAATGAAAATATTCCGTCTTTATTAAAAGCAGCATCCCATTTAAACTGTCTTTAAATAGATTATTTTTTTAAAATGTAGCATTCTCAATATTATCGTCAGGAAATCTGACAAATTATAAAAAGTAAACGTTTTCAAAATTGCCTATTTTAGAAAACGTTGGCGAACGTATAGGATAAAATCTGGGTAAAACCGATGAACTGCTTGTTCATTGCATAGACGACGATGCTTACATTTGCCGGGTTCCAAAAGAATAGGACATTTTTGCCGGAAACATATGGATAGATATTCAGCTTTGTATAATTGCCACTTGATCGAAATCTTCCTTGAAAAACTTCTTCGTATAACGGGTGAGAATTTGCATTACTGTTGGATCAATAAAGTGCTTGTACTCATGCATTTCGAAAGAATACTACGCTGCTGAACAGTGCTATGCTGATGCTATTATTTTACCACGTTCTTGAGAAACTTGCTTTTGCTTGTCGTGTCGTTAAAATATTTGGCTTAGATGGGTATTTAATACTTTAATGGGAAATTACGGATCATTTCGAAGGTTTTTTATTTTTACGGGAGCTTCCACATCCTGATATGTTCATTCCGTAGGATGCCCAGTGGAAACAGCTTGAATAGTGGTGCTCGTAAAGGATATTGAAGGAAATCAATCAATATTCGGCAAAAGCCCTAAACAATTCGTATTTGAATCGTTTAGGGCTAGGAATTCTGTGTTTAGGTCTGTATTTACAGTGATGTGAAAGGACAGAGGCTGTTCAATTGTTTAAATATAGTAAGTAAAATCCTCGGGTATTACCCGCTTTAAGAACTGTTTTGTTCTTTCTTCTTTTGGATTTGTGAAAATTTCTTTAGGTGATCCTTCTTCTACAATGACTCCGCCATCCATAAAAATCACCCGATTGGCAACATCTTTCGCAAAAGACATTTCATGAGTTACAACCAACATTGTTGTTCCTTCTTTGGCAATTTGCTTCATAACTGTTAAAACTTCACCAACTAATTCCGGATCCAGTGCGGAAGTTGGTTCATCAAATAAAATGATGTCTGGATTTAAAGCAATCGCTCTTGCAATGCCAACCCTTTGCTGCTGCCCGCCCGATAATTCACTAGGGTAAGCATTGTATTTGTGGGACAGTCCTACTTTATCCAATGCTTTTTTTCCAATTTCATTCGCTTTTTCTTTTGGAATCTTCCTGCCAATAATAAGCCCCTCTGTTACATTTTCTAATGCTGTTTTATTATTAAACAAATTGTAATTTTGAAATACAAATGCAGTCTTTTGTCTTATTGCATGAATTTGTTTTCTAGTTGCTTTATGAAGATCAACCTGAATATCCCCAAAAATTGCCTGGCCTTGATCTGCTTTTTCAAGAAAATTTATGCATCTTAGCAATGTTGTCTTTCCTGATCCGCTCGGTCCAAGAATGACGACAACATCCCCTTTATCTATTTTTAAATCAACTCCGTTTAAAACTTTGTTTTTCCCAAATGATTTATGTACATTTTTAATTTCCAGCATGTTATCCACCTCTTGCCTTCAAGCTTAAGTCTGGTAGTTTTATAAATATTCTCCAAAACTACATATCAATATAAAATTCAAAAAATTGCGACCTGCTTAGGCTCTTAATATTATTTCATGCAATGGCACCCTATGACTTAATGATGTGCTTTAATAAAATTGACAGTGGCTGTACAAAAATTTGAAAGTGCTGCAGCCGGCGTTTGAGGAATGAGCATTATAAATTGCATGAACATTTATTAATCCAACTGACTGTGCAGTCATAAGTTATATATGATTGCATTTGCATAAGGATAGGCTCTGTCATATGCAAGCTTTTGAATCACTATCTTTGCAGTGTCAAATGATGAACGAGAGGATGTATTGATCCACACCCTGTTAGTAGATGAGTAATGCTAAATCTGTACCTACCGCTTCGTCGTCTGCACCTTTTATCCATTCAAAAATCTGTACCATCTAATTGAGTCGTTCTAAATTTAAATCATACTATTTAGCTAGGTTTAATTTTCTATAATAATAGATCTTAATAATTTGAAAGTCAACAGTTGATTGTACAGATCGGACAAATTGATAAAAAGACATGAGAGTTACTAGTATTCTGAGCTTGTTTTGAAGTTTCATTGTAGGTGCAGCGAAAATATTATTGTTTGAAGAAATGCTCATATGTATTTTCAATACTTTATTCCTAGTTGTAAACTCATATAGAATAGCTGGCGAATATTATTTAAAAAAATTATTCAAAAATAATTAATTCCGTTTTACACTCCATTTCGTATTCACACTTTTTAAAAAAGTTCATGTCCAATTTTTACCATTTTTGCATCTGCTCTATATTACTTACTAAACTTATTTTTTGGAGTTCATATTGCGTTATCGATACATAAAGAAGAAAGTGCTGGTACAAACATTAAATTTTCTTAATAAAGTTTAATCAATGAAAAAGCATTTTTTAAAAATACTCCAAGTCTTCCATTTCATTTTCCCCCTTGGCCTTAACATCACACTACCTCATGTCCGAAAAAAGGGAACTGATCTAATTTGTTTCATCTCCATTTTTTTTCTATTCATTTTGTTAATCGATAGCCTATATTCACATGAATAATACACTGTCCGAATAATTTTTCAGACATAAGGCGAATCCATCATTCTGATAAATACAAATTATTATTTTATGGATGAAATTCAATTAAACAAGATTTTTCTATTTTCCTGTAAAAAATTCGACTAAAGTCTTCTAATACGGAGTATCCAACTAAATAAAAAACTACTAAATGAAAAATTTCTATAATTATGGAAAACTGGAAGATTCATAAAAATTTATTGACAATGAGAATCGTTATTAATAAAATGACTCTTGAGATTGAGAATCATTATTAATAAGTGACCGAAAGGGGGAAAGCTATTTAATTCTGGAATATAACAATCTATTAATCAAATTTTAAAGGAGGGTACGGATCAAAAAATGAAAAAAATTTTTTCAGTCGTCTTTTTACTATTTGTAGTTTTTTATGCTTCATTGCCGGCATCGGCGAATAATTCCTTGGCTGATGGAACATATACCATCAACTATAAAGTTTTAAAAGCAGATAATGATTCGGTATCCATGGCCAATGATTATTGGGAAAAGCCTGCAAAACTAATTGTGAAAAATGGCAAATACTTCGTTCAAGTAAGATTAAATCATAGTTCGTGGATTAAAGAATTTAAAGTTTCTAATGTGGATACAAAAGTGATAAGCACAGATACTTCTGCAAATAAAAGAGTTGCGCAATTTGAAGTAGATCAAGTTCCCGACATTGTAACCTCTCAAATACATGTTTATATTCCAGAAGACGAATTTCCTGGAGAGGGTGTTTATGACAGCCATTACACAATAAGACTAAAGTTTGATCAAAATAGCATTAAAGCTGTTAGCTCAGATTCTAATAGTTCAAACGAATCATCTACCTCTGCTTCTACAAAAACAAGCAATGAAAAAAGTAGTCAAAATAAAACAAACAATCAAAATGAAACAGACAAGCAGACAGAAAATAATCCGGAAACTAGTGACAGCACGTCACTTTATGTTTTCGTCGGTTTATTTTTATTATCTGCAGCATTTCTAATTTTTAAATTCAAATCTAGATTTAAAGTTTCGTAGAAGGGGAGGCTTCTTGTGAAGAAAAGGATTAGAAAGTTTTTTGCCATTTTTATGGTTTTCCTGCTATTATTGCCGACCGTCAAAATACAGCCTGTTTTTGCTGAATCGGCTTTAGCAGACGGAGAATACACGATTGGCTTTAGGGTCTTGAAAAACGGAACAGAAGATACCTCGACAATGGACGGCTATACCGTGAAGCCGGCCGGCTTAACAGTGCAGAACGGCAAAACATATGTATCAGTGACATTAAAAAGCAGCGAATGGATTAAAACCTTTCAAGTAGAACGAAATGGTGAATACGTCGATGCGGAGGTTGTATCGACGAATGAAGCAGAAAACACGAGAGTCGTCAAGTTTGAAGTGGATGATTTGACGAAAAAACTGAATGTTCAAACAAGAGTCGCCGTACCAGGCGTATATGATACAGTTCATACGGTTCAATTCCAATTTGATGTAAACAGCATTACACCAGTGCAGGCGGAGCAGCCGGAAGAGGGCGGGCAAGAGCCTGAAAATCCGGGTCAAGAAGATGGGGAAGAGCCGAAAGATCCAACTCCTGGAGATACTGAGCCAAATCCGCAGCCGGGAGAAGATGGCAATCAAGATGAGCAGCCTGCGGAACAGCTTCAAGACGGCGAATATACGATTGGCTTTAGGGTCTTGAAAAACGGAACAGAAGATACCTCAACAATGGACGGCTATACTGTGAAGCCAGCTGGTTTAACAGTGCAGAACGGCAAAAAATACGTCTCAGTGACGTTAAAAAGCAGCGAATGGATTAAAACCTTTCAAGTAGAACGAAACGGTGAATATGTCGATGCGGAGGTTGTATCGACGAATGAGACAGAAAATACGAGAGTCGTCAAATTTGAAGTAGATGATTTAACGAAAAAACTGAATGTTCAAACAAGAGTTGCCGTACCAGGTGTATATGATACGGTTCATACTGTTCAATTCCTGTTTGATGTAGACAGCATTACACCAGTGCAGGATGGACAGCCGGATGAAGGCGGCCAAGAGCCTGAAAATCCAGGACAAGAAGATGGCGAGGAACCGAATGATCCAGCTCCTGGAGAAGATGGCGATCAAGATGAACAGCCTGCTGAAGAGCTTCAAGACGGAGAATACACGATTGACTTGACAGTGTTCAAAAACGGGACAGATGATATCTCATCAATGGATAACTATACAGAGAAGCCGGCCCGTTTAACAGTGCAGGACGGTAAAAAATACGTCTTATTGACGTTAAAAAGCAGTTCATTAATTAAAAGCTTTAAGGTAGAGCGAAATGGCGAATATGTCGATGCAGAGGTTGTATCGACGAATGTAGAAAAAAATACAAGAGTCGTCAAGTTTGAAGTAGACGATTTAACAAAAAAATTGAATGCTCAATTGACTGTTTCGGTTCCGAACATGTATGAAATGACGCATACCGTCCAATTCAAGTTTGACGTAGACAGTATTACACCAGTGCAGGATGGACAGCCGGATGAAGGCGGCCAAGAGCCTGAAAATCCAGGACAAGAAGATGGCGAGGAACCGAAAGATCCAGCTCCTGGAGATAATGAGCCAAATCCGCAGCCGGGAGAAGATGGCGATCAGGATGAACAGCCTGGAGAACAGCTTCAAGACGGTGAATATACGATTGACTTTAAGTTCTTGAAAGACAAGACAGAAGATATCTCGATGATGGATGGCTATACTGTGAAACCGGCTCGCTTATCGGTGAAGGATGGCAAAAAATACGTCTCCGTGACGTTAAAAAACAGCGGATGGATTAAAAGCTTTCAAGTAGAGCGAAACGGTCAATATGTCGATGCGGAGGTTGTATCGACGAATGACGTAGAAGACACAAGAGTCGTCAAGTTTGAAGTGGACGATTTAACGAAAAAACTGAATGTTCAAACAAGAGTTGTTATACCGCAATATGGTTATGATGGATCTTATACGGTTCAAATCCAGTTTGATGTAGACAGCATCAAACCAGTAAAGAAGGATCAGCCAGATGAGGATGGACAAAAACCAGAAGATCCTGGGAAAGATCCGGGTACAAATAAGCCTGGAGACAATCCATCGAACAATAACAATCAAAATTCTGGAAATAACAATGGCGGACAAACAAGAAATGAGTTGGCTGACGGTCTATATACCGTGGAATTTACTGTATTAAAAAATGGTACAGAAGAACCGTCAATGGTCAATGATTATGTTGTCAGCCCGGCACTATTAACTGTAAAAAATGGACAATTAGATGTTGCGTTCACATTGCTAAAAAGCTCATGGATCACGAAATTACAAGTGGAAAGAAACGGCCAATATCAAGATGTGGAAGTGCGAAGCAAAAATGAAAAAGAAGATACAAGAGTAGTAGGTTTCCCGATCGAAGATTTATCTAAAAAAGTGAATGCTAAGATCAAGGTGGATATTCCAGATCTTCAATATCACAATACGTATGATATCCAAATTGCTTTTGATCCAGATAGTGTAAAACCATATGATGGAACAGATGTTCCAACGAGGAATACGAATTCCAGCGATCAAGATCAAAACCAAAATCAGGATCAAAATCAACAAAATAGCAATAGCGATGACGATTCACTAACCTTTAACCGAGATGCAGATCAACAGTCGACAGACGATGACGCTTCCAATAACTCAAATAATTCAACCGTGAATGCCAAAACGGCTGATCTTTCCCAAATTGGTTTGTATTTGGCATTGCTGCTAGGATCTCTTGCCATCATAGTTTGGAAGAATCGCTCAAGGCTCCTTATTCATTTGAAAAAATAACCTGACTGTTGTCTTGATGCGGACATGCGCATCAAGACAACATTTTCTTATTTAAAAAAATATGACAACGACTTTTTAGGTCGGTCGAAAGCGGGGAGGCTTTGTTTAAGTGTGTAAACAAAGAAGAATGGGATGGCTGATCCTTTTGATAATGCTGCTGGTTGTCGTCGCCGGTTGTTCTTCATCTGCTGCTGAATCAACGGAACAAAAAAAGCCGAAAAAACAGGATCATCGAGTTGTCTCATTATCTGTTGCCGTTACGGAAATTTTTGATGCGTTAGATATTGATTTAGTTGGCGTCCCCACAAGCAGCAAAAAACTGCCGGAGCGGTATAAGAATGCGAAAAGAGTGGGGTATGCTAAAAATCCTGATATGGAAGTTTTGATGTCTTTAAAACCTACTGATGTATGCTCTGTTTCAACTATTCAATATGATTTAGAGCCAGTGTTTGAAAAACATAACGTTCAAGTAGATTTTTTGGATTTAACCAGTCTTCAATCAATGGAAAAGGAAATTCTTGCACTCGGAGAAAAATATGAACGACAAAAACAAGCGAAGAAGATCGTTGATAGATTCGAAAAAAAAGTAAAAGAAATCCAGAAAAAAACTCGTAACTTGGAAAAACCAAATGTTTTAATCTTACTCGGAGTTCCCGGAAGTTACTTAGTGGCAACAGAGCATTCCTATATTGGCGATCTAGTGAAATTGGCGGGTGGAAACAACGTGATTCAAGGAGAGAAAGTGGAGTATTTAGAATCTAACACAGAATATTTATATGAATCCAATCCCGATGTCATATTAAGGCTTGCTCACGGCATGCCGGAGGAAGTAGTCAAAATGTTCGATGAAGAATTTAAGAAGAACGATATATGGAAGCATTTTGATGCTGTCAAAAATGGCAGGGTGTATGATCTGGAAGAAGAATTGTTCCCGACTACCGCAACCATTCGAGCGGATGAAGCTTTAGATGAATTGGTGAAATATTTGTATCCTGAGTTTCATGAATAAGCGGACAAAAAAGAAAAGGGTGCTGATCCATGAAGAAAACGTGGCTAACTTTTGCAGTGGTGACCACAATGCTGGTTGTTGTCACTTTTTTCTCTATTGTGAACGGAAGCTTGGAAATTGGCGTTGCCGAGTTGATCAGAGGCCTTTTGTTTGGTGGAAATGAAGATGTAGAAGTCATAAAGGATATGAGATTTCCACGGATCATTGTGTCCCTTTTTGCTGGAGCAAATTTGGCGGTATCGGGATTATTATTGCAGGCAGTCATGAGAAATCCTTTGGCGGAAGCTGGGATCATCGGGATTTCTTCAGGAGCCAATTTTGTTGCATTAACTATGATCAGCTTCTTTCCTACGTTGTTTTTTTGGATGCCGCTGTTTGCTTTTCTTGGAGGGATACTTGCCTGTTTTCTTGTCTATTCCTTTTCATGGAAATCAGGACTCAGCCCCCTTCGATTAATTTTAGTTGGGGTGGCAGTCAATGCGGTGTTTACTGCATTATATGAATCCTTTAACTACAGAGGCTATACGACAACCAGTTCTGCGAAAGCTACTGCATCAACATTATCTCAACAAACGTGGGACGATGTTCAAACAATTGTTATATATGGTTCCATCGGTTTAATATTGTCCTTGCTCGTTTATTCTTGGTGCAACATGCTGGCTTTACAAGATAAAACGGCGCGAAATCTGGGGCTTCACGTGACAAGAGCTCGGGTTATTATATCTGCGATTGCAGTTTATTTGGCAAGCGTCACAACCGCAACTGTTGGGGTCATTGCATTTGTCGGTTTGCTAATTCCCCATATTGGACGGCTATTAGTCGGTTCAGATTATAAAATATTAACACCATTCTCCATTTTATCAGGAGCTTTGCTTATTTTAACGGCCGACACAATCGGAAGGGTGTTTTTAGCGCCGACGGAACTTCCTGCATCCATTATTATGTCATTAATCGGCGGTCCCTTTTTGATTATATTGATTAGAAGGAGTGATCGCATCTATGGAGGTTAAAAATGTTTCATTTTCATATAATCAAAAAGAGGATCAGTTAAAATCAATTAACCTTGCTGTTGAACCTGGTAAAATTACGACGATTATCGGTCCGAATGGATGCGGAAAGTCCACATTATTAGAAGTTATGTCTAGCCACAATGCACCGCAAAAAGGCCAGATTATTTTGGACGGAAAATTGATTCAACAATATAAGCCGAAGGAATTGGCGAAGAAACTATCGGTTGTTCATCAAAAAAATGAAATTCCTTTTGATATCAATGTCGAAAACCTGGTGAGCTACGGCCGCATGCCGTATAAAAGTTTTTTTCATCATTATAACTCAGAAGAGGATGAAGAAGTGATTGATTGGGCGCTTTCCATTACTAATTTACAATCAAAACGAAAAGAAAAAGTAGAACAGCTGTCTGGGGGAGAAAGACAGCGAGTTTGGATAGCGATGGCATTGGCGCAAAAAACTCCTATTTTGTTTTTGGATGAACCGACAACATATTTGGATGTTTATTATCAATTCGAAATTTTAGAGCTCATCAAGAAGTTAAACAGGGAGTATAACATTACGATTGTGATGGTGCTGCATGATATGAATCAAGCCATTCGTTATAGTGATTGGATTATTGTGATGAAAAACGGCGAAATTGTGACGGAAGGTTCTCCAAAAGAAGTGATCACGGAAGGAATGATTGAAAGCATTTATGGGGTAAGAGCCATAGTCAATCATAATGATCAAAGCGGATTTTATGTTGTGCCAATGGGAGTTGCTAGAAGGAATGACAATGCGACATGAATGATCGGGGATTGAGAAAGATCATTGGGAAACTCGTTAGCATTGTTTGCATTGGGATTTTGTTTTTTTCAGCGTATCAAATTATAAGTATCCTTTACGATTACTATACAAACCGGCAAGTTTTAGCTGAAATTCAAGAGGTTTATCAAGAAAATCGTACCGAGAGAACTTCTCACGAAGGCAAGGACTTTGAAAGAATTCGTTCGTCTTTTATTGAATTGCAGCGCATTAACCAAGATATTGTTGGTTGGATTGAAATTCCCGACACATACATTTCGTATCCGATTCTTCAAGCGAAAAACAATGAGTTTTATTTAACAAGAAATTATAAAAAAGAGAAATCAAGGGCTGGAAGCATTTTTATGGATTATCGAAATGATGTGAAAGGCCTAAATCAAAATGTTATCCTTTACGGACATCGTATGAAAGATGACACGATGTTTGGACAATTAGATAAATATCTGGATGAATCGTTTTTCCAGCATCACCGCACCATTTATTTTGATACGTTATATGAAAGCTACGATGCTGAAATCTTTTCAGTATATAAAACGACTACAGATTTTTATTATATCGATACTGAATTTTCCTCTGATGACGAATTTTTATCATTTGTCAATCAGTTAAAAGATCGTTCCATTTATAAGACCGATATTGATATCGAACCGAATGATCAAATTTTAACTTTATCTACTTGTGATTACACGTTTCCTGGAGGAGAAGGGAGACTTGTCATACATGCAAAATTAAAGGAGAACAAGTAAATGGTAGAAAATTTTGAAAATAACAATTGACAATGATAATCATTTTTAATTAAAATGGTAAAGGAAGGATACTTTTGAAAACAAAACTTTTCCAATTCACCCTCACGTTTTTCTTATTGCTCTTATTTACCGGATGCGGGGTAAAAGGAACTGAATCAACAGGAGGGACAAAAGTAACAGAAAGCAAAGTGAAAGTGACCGATGCATCAGGTCGTGAAGTTGCTTTTGACACTCATCCGAAAAAATTTGCTTCATTAACGATCGGTGATATGGATATCATTCATCAATTAGGAGGGGAAATTGTCGGCAGGCCTAGTACGAAGGTAGAGATACCGGAAGAATTAGAAAAAGTAGAAGAAATCGGAAATACACACCAGCCGAATATAGAGAAGATCGTAAGTTTGAAGCCAGATGTGTTAATTGCCAATGTTGGTTTTGATAAAAACATCCCCGCATTGGAGAATCAAGGAATACAAACTATCATGACGGAAGCGAATTCCATTGAAGATATAAAGAAAAACATCGAAACATATGGAACTCTTCTCGGTAAAGAATCGAAAGCTCAAGAGTTGATTAAACAAATCGAGCAAGTCGTTGAGAAGCAAACGGAAGCTTCCGAAGCTCAAGCATTGCTTGTTTATGGAGCACCTGGATCATTTTTAGCAGCTCTTCCAACGTCATTGGCAGGAGATATTTTAGAAAAATCGGGCGGAATCAATGTAGCATCGAACTTTCCAAAGTTAAAAGAATATCCGCAATACGCTCAATTAGCGGTAGAACGTGTGGTGGAAGCTGATCCAGATATCATTTACTTAATCACACACGGTGATCCTAGCGGGGTAGAAAAAGCTTTTAAACAAGAAATGGAAAAAAATGCAGCTTGGAAAAACTTAGATGCAGTAAAAAAAGGAAACATTGTGGTGCTGCCATCGAATTTGTTTGGCACTAATCCGGGGACAAAGATCACAGAAGCAGTGGAATATATGCGTCAAAGCTTGAAAGATATAGGAAAGGATTCATGATGAATCGAAAGAAACGAATATGGCTTATCATCATTCTGATCATCTTATTGTTTCTAAGCGTATTCTATAGCCTGACAGCAGGCAGTATCTCTATTTCATTTAAGGAATTTTTTGCGGATATGGGCGATAAGGAATCGTTAGTGTACCGTGTTGTTTGGGATTTGCGGCTCCCAAGGATTCTCGTTGGGCTGCTTGTCGGCATGTGTTTAGCGGTTTCGGGTGCGATTTTACAAGGTGTAATGAAAAACCCGCTTGCGGATCCCGGTATTATTGGCGTGACGTCTGGGGCAGGACTGGCAGCGACGGTGATCATGGTGCTGTATCCCGATCAACTGCACATTTTGCCTTTAGCAGCCTTTCTTGGCGCTTTTCTTACGGCTATGCTCATTTATTTGCTAGCTTGGCAAGATGGAACTTCCATTGTTCGAATTATGCTGGTCGGGATTTCAATCAACGCCTTTTTAGGTGCGATCATGTCATGTATTATGATTTTACATAGCGACAAAGTTCAAGCGGTTCTGCCGTGGCTAAATGGCGGGATTAGCGGCGTAAGCTGGGTGCATGTAGAGATGATTGTTTATTATGCCATTTTTGCACTGGCATTAGCGTTTTTTTCCATCAAACATATCCGCATGTTGATGCTGGGGGATGAGGTGGCCACTTTATTAGGCCATCAAGTGGAAAGAAGCAGATTTTTCTTAATTTTTGTCAGTGCTCTTTTAGCTGGAATAGCCGTCAGTGTGGCCGGACTGGTAGGATTTGTAGGGCTTATCGTTCCGCATATCATTCGATTGCTCGTCGGAAACGATTATCGTTATTTGCTGCCATTATCCTGTGTAGGCGGCGGCATACTCGTTGTGTTCGCAGATGCTGCGGCAAGAAGCTGGTTTGATCCTATTGAACTGCCGGTAGGGATCCTGCTGTCTTTTCTAGGCGGTCCGTTTTTCCTATATTTGGTCTTTAAAGGGGGAGTGAAGCATGCTCACCGTTAAAGATCTGACTTACCACCATTCCAAACGATTCGGCATCAACGAAATGAATCTGGAATTGCCAAAGGGTGAAGTGATTAGCATTATCGGCCCTAATGGATCAGGAAAATCCACCTTGCTGCGGCTCATCGCTGCCTTATTACAGCCCCAAAATGGCGAGATCATTCTCGATGGAAAAAATATCGTTTCTGCGAATCGAAAAGATATTGCAAAACAATTAACTATGCTGCCGCAAACACATGATGTTACGCTCGATTTTACCGTACGTGAATTAGTAGAGTTCGGCAGGAACCCTTATAAACGCAAATTTGCCCCATTCAGTCAAGAAGATAAAGAAATCGTTGATTGGGCGTTAGCTCTTGCCAATGTGAAACAATATGAACATCAACACTTGTCTTCCTTATCAGGAGGCGAGAGGCAAAGAGCATGGATTGCGATGGTTCTTGCCCAGAGTACTGAATATTTATTATTGGATGAACCGACCACGTTTTTAGATATTGTACATCAATTGGAAATTTTGGAGGTTGTCCAAACGATCAATCAACAGTATAACAGGACGGTCATCATGATTCTTCACGATCTGAATCAAGCCGCACAGTATAGTGACCGCTTAATCGTGATGAAAGGAGGAACGATTTATCAACAAGGCAGTCCAGAGGAAGTATTTTCGGAAAAAATGTTTGAAGAGGTATTTGGTATTTCTGTCTCCATCCATGATATGGATGGAAAACCAATGTTTATTCCAAAACGATTCAAAAGAAAGGGGAAAAAAGAATGTACATCGTTACCAATTCCATTCGCGTGAAAAAAGGATATTCCGGAAAGTTAGTGGAGCGTTTTAAAATTAGAAAGGGAATTGAGAAATTTCCTGGGTTCATTCGTTTAGATCTCTTAGTAACGGACGGATTAAAAGATTATGACGAAGTTCGTGTATACACAACATGGGAGAACAAAGAAAGCTTCGAAGGCTGGTTCCACAGCGATGTGTTCCAAAAAGCGCATGAAAATCGAAAACAACATGATTATGTTATTGGAAATCAAGTGTCCTTCCATGAGCTAGCATATTCCTATGTAAAAGAAGATGAGCGTGCTGTCGAAAATTTATAAATAAAAAATGGCAGAACGATTTTTGTGAAGAAGGTTACAAAAATTGATTGGAAAAAGAATAGATATCCGAATTGCGGCCTTTTCCAAATGAATTGCGGGAAAAGGTCGTTTATTTTTTTCAGCAAAAACAAAAAATGTGGCACGGGGCTGTCCAGAAAGTCAAATCCCTATTGAAAACCAAAAATCATTAACATCGATATTTCATAAAAGGGGGCCGTCAATAAGCCGAAAAAACGACTTATTAGACAGCCCCAATCAAGAAAATAGTTAGTTAAAACCGCAAACACTCCGGCTTGGACAGCGGAACAGCTGTTAGAAACAAGAAAAAGGTAGTTAAAGGCAGCTGCTAAAACAAAATTTGTATAAAAAAATGATTGCAAAAGATTTTTCAATATCCTTTGCAATCAAAACTTTACTTCGTTTTTTCACTCTTTTTCAGCAGGAATTTCTTTGCCGTTCAATATTAGTTTGAACGTAACGTCACCCTTTAAAGATGCGGAAACCGCACAATATTTTTGTTTGCCTAATTGGATGGCGCGCCAAACTTTTTTCGGCGTTATATCCCCATTGACTGTAAATGTGATGGTATAAGCGGTGAAAGAAGAGGGCAATTCTTCGCGACGCGTGCCGTCGACTGTAATATCAATTGCCTCAATATGATCTAATTCATGTCTTAAAATCATCGTTACATCAATTCCAATGCAGCCGGCAAGAGCCGCTAGGAGCATTTCTGTTGGGGTTGCGGCACTTCCTTCTCCACCGTAGTTTTCCGTGGCATCCATTGCCATTTTGTATCCGGATGGACCGACTGCTTCAAAAGCACGGCCGCCCTGCCATGTTGCTTTAATTTGCATATTGTTCAATTCCTCTCTTTTAAAACTCTGTAACTTGTTGCAAAAATTTTTGTGCCCGCGCTGTTTGCGGATGTTCAAAAAATGCTGCTGGCTTCGCATCTTCTACGATAACGCCGTCTGCCATAAATAAAATGCGGTCAGCGGCACTCCGGGCAAATTTCATCTCATGCGTTACAATAATCATCGTCATGCCGTCTTCTGCTAATTCTTTCATTACTTTTAATACTTCTCCTACAAGCTCCGGATCAAGTGCAGAAGTCGGTTCATCAAATAGCATCAACTTCGGTTCCATCGCAAGAGCTCTTGCGATCGCTACACGCTGTTGCTGCCCGCCTGACAGCTGAGACGGATAAGCATCTTCTTTTGCTGCAAGCCCGACTTTTTCTAACAAATTGGCTGCGATGCTGTATGCTTTTTTCTTCGGCATTTTTTTCACTACTAATAAAGCTTCCATTACATTTTGGACGGCCGTTTTATGCGGGTATAAATTAAATTGTTGAAACACCATCCCTGTTTTTCGACGAATGGCATAAATTTCTTTTTGTTGTGCTTTTTTTGAAGCATTTGCATCAATCACGTGACCGTCGACTGTAATGGTGCCGCCTGTAATTGTTTCAAGTCCGTTGATGCATCTTAAAAACGTACTTTTTCCTGAACCGCTTGGACCAATGACTGCCACTACTTGATGGGCTGGAATGGATAATGAAATATTTTTTAATATTTCATGCTGTCCAAAATTTTTCTGTAAATTTTTAATCTCTATCATGCTGTCACCACCTTAATAAACAGACAGCCGTTTTTCGATTTTATTTAATAAAAATGTAAAGAATGTACTCATAATCCAATACATCGCTGCAATGGCTGCATAAAACGGCATGTAAACATAATATTGCGCCACTAATAATTGAGCAGAGCGCATTAATTCTGTGACCGCAATAACGGATACGAGCGATGTTTCTTTTAACATTCCGACAAATGTATTGCCAAGTGGGGGGATAGCGTAGCGAATCGCTTGAGGGATGATAATTCGGCGCATCGCCTGGCGTTCCGTCATACCAGTTGCGAGCGCTGCTTCTGTTTGCCCTTTTGGTATGGATTGAATCGCACCGCGAAACGCTTCTGAAACATAAGCGCCGATGTTAATACTTAGTGCAATATACGCAGCAGTTAATGGGCCTAATTCAATCCCATAATCAACTAAGCCATAATAAACGATGACGATTTGCACCAATGCCGGTGTCCCCCGAATAATGGACACATAGGCTCTTGCTATACCACGCAGAATGCGATTGCCCTTAAGCCGGGCAATCGCAATGATTAAACCAATGATTAAACCGAAGAACATGGAAACTACAGTAATGAGTAATGTATAATATGCCCCTTTTAACAAAAAAGGCAAGTTTTCAATGACTAAGTCCATTTTGGCAACCTACTTTCATCATTCTTCGGTCGGCTCTTCGTCAAACCATTTTACATAAATTTCTTTATATGTTCCGTCTTCTTTCATTTCTTTCAATGCTTTATTTAAAGCATCCACTAATTCTTTATTGCCTTTTTTCACAGCAACGCCAGCTTGGTCCTCCTTAATTGGATCGCCGACGGCTTTAATTTTATAGCCGTTTTCTTCAATGACTGGTTTTAATGCATAGACATTGTTGATCGTTGCATCAATTCTGCCAGCATCCAAGTCTTTTAATGTTGTAATCACGTCATCATATGTGTTGATTTTAAAATCGCCCACTTTTGGCAATAATTCATTTCGCAAATATGCTTCATCATTCGTACCAAGTCCAACTCCGATTGTTTTTCCTTTAAAATCATTAACAGATTTGATGTCATTATTGTCTTCCCGAACGATCACTTTGACTTTATTTGTAATATATGGTTCTGTAAAATCGATTTGTTTTTTCCGTTCATCTGTGATTGTCACTTGGCTTACTAAAATATCAAATTTACCTTTTTGAAGCCCAGGAATTAAACCAGAAAATTCTTGTGCAACAAAATTTGCTTTAACTCCTAGACGTTTTGCCAATTCTTTCGCAATGTCAACGTCAAAGCCGTCGTATTCTTTGTTTTCATTCATAAAATTATAAGGTGCATAAGTACCCATAATGCCGACAGTGATTTCGCCTTTATCTTTGATTTCCTGTAATGCGTTTTTCTCTTGATCTTGAGTTTGTTTTTCTTTTTGATCATTGTTATTGCCGCATGCTGAAAGTATTAGAGCTGCTATTGCAATGAGTGAAATGAACCATCTTATTTTTTTCATGTTTATCCTCCTTCATTAGACACCAAAGATTCCAAAAAATTCAAAGTGTACAGTTTCTTCAATGAGCTGTTGAAGTGTTTTTTGCTGTAATGCATCTTTTGATGATGGCGATTGAAATAGCCATCTGGCTAAAACTCCTTCCAGGAGGCTCATGATGAATACTGCCAGTAATTTTGGATCTACTTCACGCGAGATCATTTTCAGTTCTTTGGCCTGTGCAATATTTTCCGCAAAAGCTGTTTCCATGTCTGCTTTAATCTCTTCCACTTTTTCTTGTATCTTTGGCTGAGAATGAATGCCTTTTAGCAATATGTTCATGAAATACTTATTGTTTTCAGCGAAATGAAAAATACGTTCAAACATTTGTGTCGTGGAAGCAACGGAATCTTGCAAGTCCACTTTTTTTGTGCGGTACCCTAGTTTGATTGCATCTAAAAGTTGGGCACGACCTATTTCCAGCATCTCAAGCGCGATCGCTTCTTTGCTTTTAAAATACCAATAAAATGTCCCTTGGGACACATTGCCTTTTGCGACGATATCTGAGACTTTCGTTTTTTCATAGCCAACTGTCGCAAATAATTCTAATGCAATTTGCAATAATTGCTGTTTTCTTTCCTGTCTTCGAGCTTCAGCCTGCACTATACCACCCCTGACTGACTAATTAGTCAATTAAATCCTATAAGATTACTATAAATTAGTCAACACTTTTGCTTCATTTTTTTCAAAAAGCATGCTGCAAATTTAGAAATGGTTCGGCTGAAAAGAATAACAGAGCGAATCACCGTTATTTTATGGAAATCTGCATTACGTTATTCGTCCCGCTTTCACACACTGTCCTCTGTTTTCGTACATGACATAGCAAGAGAAGAAATCAAAGAAACAATGCTTTTCATGTGGAAAAAATAAATCTGCCGATGTCTGCAGCTGTTTTGCTGTTAACGAGATCAACTATCAACGTTTTCTTCATTTTTTTCAACTGTATATCCTAGCAATTGATTTAGCTGACTTAGGAAATCAGTGAAAAGGAGATAAAGATGGATTCATTGTGACTTTGACCCTTTAGGATTTTATTAGCAAAAAACAATGACGCCGTTTGCGAGCACTGATCCTTCTGCAAAGAGCCTTGCTTTTTGTGCGAAAAAAGAGCAGGAATGAGGATAAAATTTTGACACGTAATCAAGTTGTCTTGCATTTAGTTGTGGATAAAGCCAATTCACCTATATTTTCAAAATGATCCTATCTTCTTTAAGTTTTCCTTCAAAAATATCTTCCTCAATTTCTGCTCGATGGTTTTTTATGAAATGTCCTTGCCTTTGTTCACCTAACGTGTGCTAAAGATACCTTTACTATGAAAAGCCGATGGCAAGAGCATCTTCTGTGGTTGAAGCGATCACACTCTGTTTTAATAGACCTAATTTCAAAAGTTTTATAAATTTTCAATACAGATTGTCTATAGGATTAATTTACTATGGTAAAATATTACACGTAAATGTTGTTAGGTATTTTGGAGGTATCATTATGTCGAAAATTGTCAATGCTTTTCGAATGCTCCTTTTATTGAAATCACGAGGACGAATGCAAATTAAAGAATTAGCAGAAGAACTTGAATTAAGTGAAAGGGTTATTCGAGTTTATCGAGATCAATTAGAAATGGCTGGATTCCATATTCAGACAGCTAGAGGAAGATATGGAGGTTATGTTCTGCCGAAAAGTAATATTTTTGAATACTTGTCGCTTTCACCAAAAGAATTAGAAGCATTAGTAAAGGCAAGTGAATATTTAAAAAATCATCCTACCTTTTTGCAATTCGATGATTTTGAAAGTGCCGTCATGAAGATTCAAAGTATTTCCAAGCAGCAGATTCAGTCTTCGTCTGAATGGCAGCCAATTATTTTAGAGGAAAAAGCAAATGTCGATTGGAATCATGAAAAAGATAAGTATGAACAATTAAATTTTGCAATCGCGGCTCGCAGAAAAGTGAAGATTGTTTATGAGGCTTTAAATTCAGACCGCACTGAACGCATCATTCATCCTTACAAACTGATTCCGTATAAAAAATTTTGGTATTGCATTGCTTATTGTGAGCTGAGAAATGATTATCGTGATTTTAAATTAACTAGAATTCAAGATTATCAAATATATGAAGAAAGGTTTCAGCGTGATGAATCATTTCGGCTTGAAGACTATATTGGTAAAACGAGTATTTATGCTGATACCTATTTTGTTGAATTGCATGTAAAACCACCATTTTCCAAGATTTTAAGTGAAAAGATCTATTCAGAGGATCAAGAAATAGAGCAACAACAAGATGGATCCATCATTTTTCGGGCGACGATGTCCGGGTTGCCGGAATTAACTAGTTTTGTATTAAGCATGGGATCTTCAGTTCAGGTGCTCGGTCCGAGTGAACTTCGCCAAAGCGTCAAGGAAGAAGTAGAAAAAATGTCAAAAAATTTTTTAAACTGACATATTAAGTTCCGGAATAGATGATAGGATGATGATAGAAAAGCTTGGAGGGAAAAGAAATGAGACTTCGATGCCAATTTGAGGTTGAAAGGCTTCCCGTTGCCTTATCGAATATTAATATGAAATTTTAGTGTATCTAGAGTAGGTGCAAATATTTAAAAATATCGCAGGGAGCGGGATTAAATGAAGTTTATTGCCCATATACGCGAAAGTGATAATAAAATACAAACTGTTAAAGATCATTTGTTAGAAGTAAGAGATTTAGCTGAATCCTATGGGGAAAAGCTAGGTGTAAAACATTTAACTGGTCTTGCGGGTGTGCTTCATGATCTTGGAAAATGCACAAATGAATTTAGAGAATACATATTAGAAGCAGTAAATAATCCTGATGCACCGCCTAGAAGAGGAAGTGTTGACCATTCAACTGCAGGTGGGAAACTTCTCTATGAGATTTTTCATACAAGCGAGAAGTTAGATCCTCATAAAGGTCTCTTAGCAGAAGTGGTGGGAAATGCGATAATTTCTCATCACTCGTATCTTCAAGATTTTTTAAATCCAGATTTAGAATCAAATTACTTAAAAAGAGTTCGTGATAAAGAATTGCCTGAATTTGATAGGATAAAGCAATATTTTTTTAAATATGTTATGAATGAGAGAGATTTTCATAATTATGTTGACAAAGCAGCTGAAGAGTTAAAACAATTTTTAGCAAAAGAGTCATCAGGAAATTATGAAAAGCAACTAATGTTTTTAACCAAATTTGTATTTAGTGCTTTAATTGATGCTGATAGAACGAATACAAGATTATTTGAAGAAAATAAAACCAATGACCCTATAAACAATCATGAAGAGTTATTTGATATATACTACGAAAGGCTCATGAGAAAAATCAATTCATTTAGTAAACAAAAGGATGCCTGTACAACTATTAATCTTCTAAGAAAAGAAATGTCTGATCAGTGTGATAAATTTGCTGAGAGAGCATCAGGAATATATACGTTATCTATCCCAACTGGTGGAGGGAAAACATTAGCAAGTTTAAGATATGCTCTTAAACACGCGAAACTTTATAACAAAAAACACATCATTTTTGTAGTCCCCTATACAACTATTATTGAACAAAACGCAGAAGAAGTTAGAAAAATATTAAAAGATGATGCCAATATATTAGAGCATCATTCAAACGTTATTGAAGATATAGATGATGATGAAAATCAAGATGGCTTGATTAGTGTGCAACAAAAATTAAAATTAGCCAAAGATAATTGGGATTCACCAATTATTTTTACAACGATTGTACAATTTTTGAACGTTTTTTACGCAAATGGGAGTAGAAATATTAGGAGGCTACATAATTTAAGTCATTCAGTGATTATTTTTGATGAAGTGCAAAAAGTTCCTATTTCATGTGTATCTCTATTTAATCAGGCACTAAACTTTTTAAAAACTTATGGTTGCTCCAGCATCGTGCTTTGCACTGCAACTCAACCAGCATTAGACTTCGTTGAGCATAAATTAGAAATAAATACGGATGCGGAAATGGTCAAAAACCTAGATTATGTAATTAATGCATTTAAACGGGTGGAAATCATTGATAAAGCAACAAATGAAACATTTAATAATGAAAAACTATCCATTTTTATTGAGGCAAAAATAAGAGAAGTACAAAGTGTGTTAGTTATTTTAAATACGAAATCAGTTGTGAAAGATCTGTATACTCAATTGAAAATGAAGAAGATAAATTTACCAATTTATCATTTGAGTACATCAATGTGTGCTGCTCATCGTAATAAAATTTTAGGTGAAATAAAAGATCATCTGAAAGAGGGTAATAAAGTAATTTGTGTAAGCACCCAACTGATTGAAGCGGGGGTAGATGTTAGTTTCGATTGTGTGATTCGCTCATTAGCAGGATTAGATTCCATTGCACAAGCTGCAGGCAGATGCAATCGGCACGGTGAAAAGGACATACAAAATGTTTATGTTATAAACCATGAAGAAGAAAAGTTAAATCGTTTAAAAGAAATAGCTGTTGGAAAAGAAGTTGCGAAAAGAATTTTGATTGATATAAGCCGCGATCAGGCCAATCATGGTGGCAGCATCTTGTCTATGCGAGCGATGGAAAGATATTTTAAAGAGTATTATACGGAATTCAAGCAGAGTTTGAATTATTTTATACCGAAATTGAAAAAAGAAATGGTAGAGCTATTGATAGCCGATAGAAGAAAAAACTCTTATAGCCTAGCATATTTTCAAAAAAATGGTGCGCTTCCTCCATTATTTTTAGTAAGCAGCTATAAAACAGCGGCTGAACATTTTCGAGTGATCGATGATATGACATCTTCTGTGATTGTCCCGTATGGTGATGGGAAAGAAATTATCGCTGAATTCAATAGCAATAAAAGCATTTATGAATTTTCCCAGCTTTTGCGAAAAGCTCAGCAATATACGATCAACATCTTCGATTATGAGCGCGAACAATTAATCAAAAACGATGGGTTAGTGCGTTATTTAGACGGCAAAGTCCTAGCCTTAAAAGAGGGAGCATATGATAAGGAATTCGGCCTCAACCTTGAAAATGACAGCCATTTGGATGCAAGTATATTTTAAAAGATGCTTACTTAAGAGGGGTCTGGGTCTTAAATAAAATAAAGTACAATCAAAAGGGTGCCAATTACTTTTGGTGCACCCTCTTTCAAATAATATAATATATTTTTCAATCCACGCTTTTAAAAGCGACAATTTATTATACCATAATCAAGATTCAAACATTATATTTCATATAATATATAATTTTAATTGAATATTTTCTGAAAAAATATTATTATTAAATTATTAAAAAATTCAAAAAGGAGGTGTCTGTATTGAGAAACGCTATTGAATTTGAAGTTTATGGTGATTACGCCTTATTCACGGATCCTTTGACAAAAATGGGAGGTGAAAAGCTGTCCTATCAAGTGCCAACCTACCAGGCGTTGAAAGGAATTCTTGAGTCGATTTATTGGAAGCCCACCATACTTTTTATCATTGATGAAGTTCGAGTGATGAATCCGATTCGAATGGAATCCAAAGGC
The DNA here is from genome assembly GCF_038008865.1 of Aeribacillus sp. FSL K6-8394. Classification (NCBI taxonomy): domain Bacteria; kingdom Bacillati; phylum Bacillota; class Bacilli; order Caryophanales; family Bacillaceae; genus Aeribacillus; species Aeribacillus sp. FSL K6-8394. The sequence goes on along the minus strand of NZ_JBBPAA010000001.1, from coordinate 2,262,271 downwards.
ATTCGACCAATTGAATATGGTGGGGGAAATACACTGGCTCATTATACGTATTTAAAAGACGTAAGATATCAAGTGCGTGCACATTTTGTTTTTAATCCGCACCGTCCTGATCTTGCTTTTGATCGCAACGAACATAAGCATCACAACATACTAAAACGTTCACTGAAAGCTGGAGGGCGAAGAGATATCTTTTTAGGCACTAGAGAATGTCAAGGGTATGTTGAACCGTGTGTATTTGGTGAAGGTGAAGGATTTTATGATGATTATGGCGATATTCATCTAGGTACCATGGTTCATGGGATTAATTACCCAGATGAAACCGGTAGAAACGAAATGGAAGTACGTCTATGGAATCCAGTTATGAAGAATGGCATTATTCAGTTTATTAGACCAGATCAATGTACACATGTTCGAAAAATCAAAAAAATGAATCCGAAGCATTTCGATAAAACAAATATTGAATCTGCTGATGAACTGCTAAATCAATTAGGAGGGGGAGGTGAATAAATGAGCTGGTTATTAAATTTATATGAGACATATGAAGCCAATTTAGATCGTGTAGGTGTAATGGAAAAAAAGCATAATGAACAAGAGTATACTTTGTTGCCGATTTCTCATACGACTCAAACCGCGCATATTGAAGTGAATATCACAGAAGACGGGCAATTTCATTCGGCAACAGTCATTAAGGAAGTGACTGTCATCCCTTGCACAGAAGATTCTGCCAATCGAGCAGGTTCAAAAATAGCTCCTTACCCGCTTCACGATAAATTAAGCTATGTAGCAGGTGATTTTGTTACATATGGTGGGGAAATAAAAAAAGAAGAACCCTTTAGCTATTATATTCAACAGTTGAAAGATTGGGCAGAATCCCCTTATGCAACAAAGAAAGTAAAAAGTATTTATCACTATTTAAGCCAAAAGCGGCTTATTAAAGATTTAGTGGCTGCAAACATTTTGTATCTAGATCCGAATGGGCGTTTAATTGATAAATGGAATAAAAAACACGAAGCTTTATATGGAAGCAAACCACCTATTTTTTCGGTCATTAGCGGTGGAGTGGAGAGTGCTTTTGTTCGTTTCAATGTTTATTCACCTCAAACTATATTGACAAAGGTTTGGAACGATTCTGAAATGTACGATTCATTTATTTCTTACTACAAAGACCTCTTAAAGAACAACGACGAAGATTTTTGTTATGTAACAGGGAAAAAGTTGCCAGTCACTGATAAACACGCAAACAAAATTAGAAATGCTGGCGATAAAGCGAAACTAATTTCAGCCAATGACACGAGTGGTTTTACATTTAGGGGACGTTTCGATAAAAGTAATGAGGTAGCCACCATTAGTTATGATGTTTCCCAAAAGGCGCATAATGCACTGAAATGGTTGATTAACAGGCAGGGAAAAATCATTGACCAACGCGTGTTTCTCGTATGGGGAAATGATGAAATTACTCTACCAGATCCGACAGAAGATACTTTTGCTATCCATCCCATACCATTAGAAAAAAAAGAAAGAAAATCATTTACGAATCAGGAATTTGCTAATGGAATAGCCAAAGCTTTGGAAGGGTATAAAGCGAATCTGACAACAAAGTCCGAGGTGAATATTTTAATCCTTGATTCTGCTACTACGGGCCGTCTTGCTGTGCTTTATTATCGAAATATGAATAGGGAACTGTATTTACAACGACTGGTTGAATGGCACTCAACTTGCGCGTGGCTTCACCGTTATCGAAAAGATGAACAAAAGAAAGCGGTTCAATTTTATGGAGCTCCCGCGACTAAAGATATTGCGTTTGCTGCTTATGGGCCGAATGCAAACGATAAAGTAGTGAAAGGACTGATGGAGCGCATCTTGCCTTGTATTGTCGATGGTAAAAAAATTCCATTGGATATTATCAGAAGCGCTTTTTATCGCGCTTCAAATCCAGTAGCAATGGAAAACTGGGAATGGGAAAAAACGTTAAGTATTGCCTGCGCTTTAATTAATAAACAGGAGGGATTAAATGTGGCGCTAGATACAGAAAATAACGACCGCGATTATTTATTTGGCCGTTTATTAGCAATTGCGGATGTGTTGGAAAGACGCGCTTTAGATTCTGATGAAACGCGAGCTACTAACGCCATCAGATATATGAACGCTTTTTCCAAACACCCCGCAAGAACATGGAAGATCATTCAGGAAAGTATTCAACCTTATCAAATGAGGCTCGGGACAAGAGGGCTATATTTGTCCAAACTAATTGATGAAGTGGCTTCTAGAATGAAATTTGAAGATTTTAATAACAAACCGTTATCTGGTAAATACCTATTAGGTTTTTATAGCCAACGACATGCATTATATCAAAAATCAGAAAAAAATACTGAACCATCTAATGAAGTAGGAGGAATGTAATATGTCAATCTTAGATCATAAAATTGATTTTGCTGTTGTATTATCGGTTAAAAAAGCCAATCCGAATGGAGATCCATTGAATGGAAACCGTCCGAGACAAAATTATGACGGACATGGAGAGATTTCGGATGTGGCCATTAAACGGAAAATCAGAAATCGACTGCAGGATATGGGAGAGTCCATTTTTGTTCAATCGAATGATCGAAAAGTCGATGATTTTAAAAGTTTAAAAGAGCGTGCAGAAGCACACCCGGAATTAAAGAAAATTATGAGTTCTAAAAACGGCTCAAGTGAAGAGTTTGCGAAGATAGCTTGCCAGTTATGGATAGATGTCCGGGCCTTTGGTCAAGTTTTTGCCTTTAAAGGATCCGATTTATCTGTCGGTGTTCGTGGTCCTGTTTCAATCCATACGGCAACAAGTGTCGACCCTGTTGATATTGTCAGCATGCAGATTACAAAAAGTGTAAATTCTGTAACAAATGAAAAACGCAGCTCTGACACTATGGGAATGAAGCATCGTGTTGATTTTGGTGTGTATGTCTTTTACGGCAGTATGAATACGCAATTGGCAGAAAAAACAGGATTTACAAATGAAGATGCGCTAAAAATCCAACAAGCTCTTGTTACATTGTTTGAGAATGACGCATCTGCTGCGAGACCTGAAGGAAGCATGGAAGTGCACAAAGTTTATTGGTGGGAGCACAATTCAAAACTGGGACAATATTCTTCCGCTAAAGTTCATCGTTTATTAAAAATTGAAAAAAATGTGGAAGAACCAAAATCGATTGATGATTATACGATCACTTTAAATGAGCTAGATGGTTTAAAAGCTGTGGTCATCGATGGTAAATAATGAGGAAGAAATTTATTTAATGTTGTCCGGTATTCAGCATTTTCAATTTTGTAGACGCCAATGGGCTCTCATTCATATTGAACAGCAATGGGAAGAAAATGTAAGAACGATTGAAGGACAATATCTTCATCGAAAAGCTGACAAGCCATTTATACGAGAGAAGCGTGGCAATAAACTGATTGTTCGAGCAATGCCTGTAAAGTCAAATGAACTGAAAATTACCGGTGTTTGTGATGTTGTTGAATTTGTTAAAGATAATAATGGTGTAGAAATAGTGGGTGCTGAAGGAAAATATGTTGCCTATCCTATAGAATATAAACGTGGAAAGCCGAAAATAAATGATTCAGATATATTGCAATTAACAGCACAAGTTATGTGTTTAGAGGAGATGTTACTTTGCAAAATAAACACAGGATATATGTTTTATAACGAGATAAAACGGAGAGTAGAAATACCTATAACATTAGAAAATAAAAATAAAGTAAGGTCAATTGTCTTAGAAATGCATGATCATTATAAGCGCAAGTATACGCCTAAAGTGAAAACTGGATCTTTTTGCAAAAACTGTTCCCTCCAAAATATTTGTTTGCCAAATTTAATGAATAAGCGGACTGTAAAAAGTTATATTGAAGGAAAGATAAAAGAATGAAAAAACTGCTTAACACATTATTTATCACTCAATCAGATGTTTATTTATCATTAGACGGCGATAATATTGTCCTTTTAAAAGAGAATGAGAAGATAGGTAGATTACCGCTTCATAATTTAGAATCAATCGTATCCTTTGGCTATACTGGTGCAAGTCCTGCATTAATGGGATATTGTGCAGAAAAAAATATTTCATTAGTTTTTTTAACTAAGAACGGTCGATTTCTGGCAAGAGTGATCGGAAAAAGCAAGGGTAACGTCATCCTTAGAAAGAAACAATATCGTGTGTCTGAAGATGAAGTTATGTCGGTAAAAATTGCACGTAACTTTATTATTGGAAAGATTTATAACAATAAATGGATAATAGAAAGAATGACTAGAGATTATCCATTACGAGTGGATGTAGCTCTTTTTAAAGAAATCTCTCAACATTTATCATCTATCATTCATGATGTGCGAGAGTGTGAAGATTTAGAAAGATTAAGAGGTTTGGAAGGACAAGCTGCTATAAGTTACAATAAACTGTTTAATCAGATGATATTACAGCAAAAAGAGGATTTTTATTTCCACTCGCGATCACGAAGACCGCCATTAGATAACGTGAATGCAATGCTTTCATTTGCTTATACGTTATTGGCAAATGATATGGCATCAGCGTTGGAGGGGGTTGGTCTCGATGCATATGTTGGTTTTTTGCATCGAGATCGACCAGGAAGAGCATCTTTAGCTTTAGATGTAATGGAAGAATTGCGGGGTGTTTACGCAGATAAGTTTGTCTTAACATTGATTAATAAAAAAATTGTTAACAAAGAGGATTTTATAAAAAAAGAAAATGGAGCTGTAATTATGACAGATGAAGCTAGAAAGAAATTCTTATCTGCATGGCAAAATAGAAAACAAGACAAGATAACACATCCATATTTAGGCGAGAAAATAACTTGGGGATTAGTTCCACATGCACAAGCTTTACTATTGGCCCGTCATTTACGTGATGATTTGGATGAGTATCCACCATTTTTATGGAAGTAGGTGTAAATTTTGTTAGTTTTAATAACTTATGATGTTAGTACTGTAAGCAGTGCAGGACAAAAAAGATTAAGGAAAGTGTCAAAAGTATGCCAAAATTATGGCCAACGAGTCCAAAATTCAGTTTTTGAATGTAACGTCGATGCAGCCCAATTTACAGCTTTAAAATTAGAACTTACCAATATTATTGATGAAAATAAAGATAGTCTCAGGTTCTATCAACTAGGAAACAATTATAAGTCTAGAGTAGAGCATATAGGTGTGAAAGCATCACTTGATTTAGAGGATCCTATAATTTTTTAGTGCGAATGTATAGTGAGCTTGAAATTCTTGATACATTCGCACCTGATTTTTTTGAAATTATTGCCATATTTTATTTTTTTTTGAAAAAAGTTCTTTATTTTTATAAAGAAAATGGCGGTTTTTTGTCAAAATTACATCAATTTAAGTAATTTTGAGGAAAAATCGCTGTCGCATCCTTTATGGATGCGTGGATTGAAATAATCTGTACCAGAATTGCAAGGTGCATTAAACAGTCGCATCCTTTATGGATGCGTGGATTGAAATTCCACGGAAGAGAGATTGTAAAATATTCCGTATTGTCGCATCCTTTATGGATGCGTGGATTGAAATGGCTTCAAAAAGGGCATTTATGTCCATTTTATCGGGTCGCATCCTTTATGGATGCGTGGATTGAAATCTTGATGATTTCGGTTATTTTCGGATTGTTCTCTGTCGCATCCTTTATGGATGCGTGGATTGAAATAACCTTGTTAAACAAGGATTAGTAGAAGACGTTCGGTCGCATCCTTTATGGATGCGTGGATTGAAATATGGCTTTTGTATTTTCGGCTGTAGCTTTAGCTGTGTCGCATCCTTTATGGATGCGTGGATTGAAATACAAATGCATCAGTTGCTGGTACTGCACCAACTAATGTCGCATCCTTTATGGATGCGTGGATTGAAATTTGATGGTATGAGTATTAAAGCAATATCAAAACATGTCGCATCCTTTATGGATGCGTGGATTGAAATAAATTCATATCTATTCATATTTTCAATACCTGGAGGTCGCATCCTTTATGGATGCGTGGATTGAAATTTATAAGGCTTTAAGTCCTTTTTAGCATTTTCTGGTCGCATCCTTTATGGATGCGTGGATTGAAATATTAGGAGTTACTAAAGGCTCACCTATCGTGATATGTCGCATCCTTTATGGATGCGTGGATTGAAATACCTTCTATTTGTTGCTTTTCGGTCCACATCATATGTCGCATCCTTTATGGATGCGTGGATTGAAATACGGATGCAGCGCATTATCTCGGTGTCTACGATCCGTCGCATCCTTTATGGATGCGTGGATTGAAATAATGCCAATTTCGTCTAAACGAGCTTTGATCTCCTTGTCGCATCCTTTATGGATGCGTGGATTGAAATACAGCTTCAAACATCAGCTCGATGCCTTTCTTGAGTCGCATCCTTTATGGATGCGTGGATTGAAATCTATAGCCGGAACCGCAGCCGGTGCAATTGGTGGGTCGCATCCTTTATGGATGCGTGGATTGAAATCGTTATTTTTAAACCATTTTTGTAGATGAAACACGTCGCATCCTTTATGGATGCGTGGATTGAAATGATGATGAAATAGGTATCGCTGAATATATGGATAAGTCGCATCCTTTATGGATGCGTGGATTGAAATACTTCTGCAACTTGCAAGGTCTTTTTCAAATCAGCGTCGCATCCTTTATGGATGCGTGGATTGAAATTGCAACGCTCGAATTACCATACTGCCTTTGTTGCCGTCGCATCCTTTATGGATGCGTGGATTGAAATTGTTTATTACAACGCAAGAGCCTATAACATCTCTAGGTCGCATCCTTTATGGATGCGTGGATTGAAATTCTTTTGATGTGATTTCTAAAGCTGTATGTATCTTGTCGCATCCTTTATGGATGCGTGGATTGAAATAATCGGTTGATGATGGAACAAGTATTGCCATTATATGTCGCATCCTTTATGGATGCGTGGATTGAAATTTAACTCTTACCGTCAAAAATACGACCTCTGAGAGTCGCATCCTTTATGGATGCGTGGATTGAAATTTTTGTCCTTTCCGAGCAATCTCCCAAGCAAGCGGTCGCATCCTTTATGGATGCGTGGATTGAAATAAATATTCGTCTGGCACTTCGAGATTTAACGCTCGGTCGCATCCTTTATGGATGCGTGGATTGAAATGACTTTATCAATCGGAGTGTTGGCGGATATATTAGGTCGCATCCTTTATGGATGCGTGGATTGAAATTTGCGAAAGGAAATCACGAGCATACCGGAGAGTTGAGTCGCATCCTTTATGGATGCGTGGATTGAAATCAACTATCGTACTCAACATTGCCGATACTCGACGCGTCGCATCCTTTATGGATGCGTGGATTGAAATTCTATCGTTCATATCTAGCGCAATGTCGATCAATGTCGCATCCTTTATGGATGCGTGGATTGAAATTAACGATAAGATTTCAAACACACAATTTCCCTGACGTCGCATCCTTTATGGATGCGTGGATTGAAATTCTATCGTTCATATCTAGCGCAATGTCGATCAATGTCGCATCCTTTATGGATGCGTGGATTGAAATTAACGATAAGATTTCAAACACACAATTTCCCTGACGTCGCATCCTTTATGGATGCGTGGATTGAAATGCAGGTATCACGAACATGGCGGTGATGAAATGTTGTCGCATCCTTTATGGATGCGTGGATTGAAATTCTATCGTCACGAACGATCATTCCGTTAATAGTGTCGCATCCTTTATGGATGCGTGGATTGAAATACCTCCTTTCTTTTAATTAATTTATTCGCTACTTGTCGCATCCTTTATGGATGCGTGGATTGAAATAAGAGGTTAAATTTTGTCATTTTATGTATGTTGAGTCGCATCCTTTATGGATGCGTGGATTGAAATCGTCAATAATCCCTTGTATCGTCGGCATTGCCGCGTCGCATCCTTTATGGATGCGTGGATTGAAATAATTCTACGTTTCAAGTCAGTTGTAAAAAAAATCAGTCGCATCCTTTATGGATGCGTGGATTGAAATATTTATAAGATCGAAAAACAATCTTACATCTTGATGTCGCATCCTTTATGGATGCGTGGATTGAAATCCATCAACCGGCGTACCGAGATATTTTTGTAACTGTCGCATCCTTTATGGATGCGTGGATTGAAATCGTCAAGGACACTTTTTTTGCGATCTCCGCTTGTAGTCGCATCCTTTATGGATGCGTGGATTGAAATCTTTATATCCCACTTAGTTTAGATAAAACATTGAGTCGCATCCAATACGGATGCGTGGGTTAAAATACTCCATATCCCCCTTTGCTTTATACATGTCTGAATTGTCACATCTTTTTAGATATGTGAAGAGATTGAAATTTCACAATAATTTGTGTTGAGTGCCTTATTGCCCAAGTTTGTTGTAATCCTTAAGTTTTTTAATGAAAATATTTTTGTAAAGGTTTAAAATGAAACATATACTAGTGCTTTTGTCATAATGCAAGAGAAATTAGCATTGCATGAATCAGAGGCTGGTTTAGGGGGAGTTTCCAATGGCTTGTAAAAGAGGTGAGACGATAATGAATATAAGCTTCTAAAGGTAAAATATTTTATCTATTTGGTTAGCATTCGGCTTGCTTCTTATTCGTGATGCCATTCGGAAAGATTTTATATTGCATTTTTCCCGAAATGGTTGTTTTTATATTTTAGTCGGTGCTAAAAATAGAAAGATTTTTGGCTATGCGGCAGCTTAAGTGCTTTCTGGTTTACCTGTTTTCTTTTTAGTATTTTCCGGCTCTTTTGCAACGGCTATATTCAAATAGCTTCCTGCTTTGCCGCTTTCATTTTAGTGATTCCATACGTTCTTTGCCGATGTGTAACCTCCAACTAGAAAAAGAAAAAAAGTTACATAAGAAGGTACGAGGGGGATTATTATGATACGGATGTATAAAAATTTAAATATTGGCTGGAAATATTCAATTGGTTTGATCGTAACAGTGGGATTATTTATTATAGCGTCTATTATTATAGGAAACCAATTTTTTCAAATAAAAAACAACATTGAACAAATTGACCGTAGAGGAGAAAAGGCTGTACATATAACGGAAATGGCTTCGCTTTTCAGGGCTGCTGATATTCGAGTTAGCGATTATATGAATACAATGGATGAAAAAAACTTGCAAGAGTTTAATGATCGTATGCAGGAGTATGAAGACAAAAAGAAGGGAATAGAGTCTCAACTGGAGACTAAAAATCAACGGGATTTATTAGCAAAGATTGAAACAAACAAGGAAATGATTAATGATCTGTTTTTAAACCAGCTAGTTCCGGCTTTGAAGGGTGGAAACAAGGAAGAAATCGGCAAGTTAAGAGAACAAATCGCTGAATTGCGTACAGAAACAGTTGCTCAGCTAGATCAATTGACAAAGGTCGTAGAGGAAGAACGCATTGTAGCTGTCAATCAAACATTCAATGTTATGCAGCACAGCCTACTCATATTGGTTTTATCTGTCCTTTTATCAATCGTTCTTGGGGTAACAGTGGTTTTCCTTATTACACGGACGATAAGGAAAAATTTACTTGTAGCAGTAAAAATGGCGAATCAAATCGCAGACGGGAACCTGCAAGGTCATGCAGTCATTTATGACGGTAAAGACGAAATCGGCCAATTAATCAATGCTATGAATAAAATGAAAGGAAACTTGCATCAGATTATTGGACATATGACAAATGTTTCAGGCAATTTAAGCAAACAAAGCAGAACGCTGTCACAATATTCCGAAGAGGTTCAGCAAGGCAGCCAACAGATTGCTTCTACCATGCAGGAATTATCAAGCGGTGCTGAAGAACAAGCGAACTCTGCATCAGAGCTATTAGAACAGATGAATGAATTTGAATCGATCGTAACAAATGTATTAAAAAATCAACAAGAAGTGCAGACATTTTCAGACTCCATGCTTACTCTGACGGAGGATGGCAGTCAGGCAATGATAAAATCAATCGAAAAAATGGAATCAATTGATGCGAAAATTCAAGGTTCACTCGCTATGGTAAAAGGGTTAGATACAAAAACAAACGATATTGCCAAATTAATTAACGTCATCCAAGAAATTGCCGATCAAACCAACCTTTTAGCGTTGAATGCTGCGATTGAGGCTGCGAGAGCAGGAGAACATGGAAAGGGTTTTGCAGTTGTCGCTGATGAAGTGCGCAAGCTTGCAGAACAGGTAGCTTCCTCTGTTTCGGAAATTACTTCTATCATTCAAGGCATTCAAACTGAATCTAAAAATGTTGTTATTTCATTGGAGGATGGCTATAGAAACGTAGCAGAAGGTACGGAAACTATTTCCAAAACAGGTGATATCTTTAATGAGCTAAAAGAGACCATTAAAAAAGTCTCGCATAAAATTCGCGGTATGTCAGAATCGATTAACAGTGTTCTTGACAATACGAAAAAAATGGGAGAATCCATTGAAAGTATTGCATCTGTATCAGAAGAATCTGCAGCTGGAATAGAAGAGGTGACAGCTACTGTTGAACAGTCTAATTCTTCTATGAAGGAAGTAGCAAATTCAGCAAAACATTTGGATAAAGAAGCAATGGATTTTGATCGATTAATACAGCAGTTTAAAATTTAGTTAGTTTTTGAGATTGTATGTAACACACGTCTATTTTAAAAAATGAGGGCCATTTCAAACTTTAGATAAATGTAAGTTTGAAATGGCTTTTTGTAATGCGTTTTGAAATGAATTTTTTAAGTTTCAAAATAATAATGACGGTGAAGTCCACAGCCTGGATTAAACTGCGCATTGCAGTTCGGGCATTGATAGGCACTGTGTAAATACTCATTAATAGTCAATTCTTTCCCGCAATGGCCGCATAAAATCGTCTTCTCATCAAACAAGGCTTTGGGCCAAACTTGTGGATTTCCGCATCCCTCTTCCTCATGGCATTTATGACATGGATAATAAGTCTGGCAGCAATAAAATTTGATTGCAATAATATCCACATCTTTATGGTAATGCTTGCAACGAGATTGTCTGTCGACAACTTTACCTTTCACTTCTATTCCATTTATGTGCATTGGCTTTTCACCCCAGTCCAAAACGTCTTTATCATGTGCCACAAACAGAATGAAAAATAGTCATTTTTTTTATATAAAAGTATAGCATAACTGTTTCTTTCAATTGTGCTTGGTTGTGATGACTTTGGGGGCTGTCTTAGAAAGTCAAATCGCCATTGAAAACAAAAAATCATAAACACCGATATATCAACGCTTCTAAAACATTAATGGGGGCGTCAATAAGCCGACTTTCTAAAAATAGATCAGTCTTTTCTTGATGATTTTGTGATATTGAGCAAAAACGATTATTTTAATGGCGCACAATATGGGCTTAGGGCATGCCGCAAAAGGACAAAGGTGCAACTCGAAATTTGGGAAGCGATGAGGTTCAAGCGAAATTCATAAAAGTGCAAGATAAAAAGCAGGTACCTAAATTGTTTCCTATGAAATGGAATAAAGAAAATACTGTATGCAAAATTGTTTAAAGAAGGCTTGAAACGGGCAGGATTACATATTAAAATTCCTCTTTTTTAGGAATAACAGAACAGCTAAACATAAAAAAAAACAGTTTGTTTACCTTATCCCTTATTTTCGTCTTAAAATCCAAAGCTTTGTTTGCGTGTTACATAATAATAGTATATAATAGTATTAAGTAACGTGGATTAAGGGGAATAACTATATGGAATATGTTGAAGCTCTAAGAGATATAAAACAAATCAATGCCATGAAAAGATATTTAAAAAAGCATTCAGAGCGAGATTATGTACTCTTTGTGTTTGGCATCAATACCGGTTTAAAGATCACAGAAATATTGGAAATAAAAGTAGGAGATGTTTTGGGGGATGACGGCTACATAAAGGATTTTTATCTGCTTCCACATAAAGAATCTAAAACGACTAAGGAAGTGTATCTCAACCAAAAAGTAAAAAGGGCGATTCTCCACTATATCCAATCGAGACAATTGAACCGCGAAGATTATTTATTCCAGTCCGCGAAAACGAAAAAGCCCATCACGCGTCAACAGGCTTACCGCATTATCCATCGTGCCGCAGAAGCGGTCGGCATACAAGGGAAAATTGGAACGAACTCTATGCGTAAAACCTTTGGATTTCATGCCTATAAACGAGGAGTCGCCATTTCTTTGCTTCAGAAATATTTTCACCATTCGTCTCCTTCTGAAACACTCAAATATCTAGGAATTTCGAAAGATGAAAAAATTAAAACGGAAATTGATGTAAACCTTTAATATTCAACAACCTTAATCCATTCATTTAAAACATTTATAAGGAGGAATTTTTGCATGAATATTAGAGAAAGTGAACTTCCGGGAATTGGATATAAGTTTGAAATTATTACAAAGAACCAAGATAAGCTTGTTATTGTCATCCATGATGATGGACGGAGAGAAATTTATCATTTTGATTCAGATGATCATGATGAGGTTTTAAGTACTGCCACATTTGATGACTCAGAAGCAAGACAAATTGCTGGAATTTTAGGCGGAATGGCATATAAACCTAAAGCATTAGAAACCGTTGACTTTGCGTTTGATGATTTAATTATTGAATGGTATCAAGTAGAACCTGGTGCACCAGTTGTGAATAAAACGATCGGTGAGATTGATATAAGAAACAATTATGGAGTTACGGTCATTGCTATTAAGAAAAAAAAGACAAAGAAGACACACAACCCAGGTCCGGATACGGTGATTGAGGCAGGCGATACATTAGTAATTTCAGGAGAACGAAACCAACTAAAACAACTAGTTAACAACTTATTATCGAACAAAGGAAAGGAGTGAGGTTTATAGATGGATCATTTAGTCTTTGAAGTTGGTACAGCACTTGTCCTTGTTGCAATTGCAGCTATTATCGCAAATAAGCTTAAATTTTCCATTATCCCTTTCCTGATTGTCCTAGGTATGCTTGTTGGCCCGCATGCCCCAACGATTGGGATTATCGACTTAACCTTTATTGAAAGTAAAGAAATTATCCAATTTTTAGGACGCATTGGTGTTCTGTTTTTGCTTTTTTATTTAGGTTTGGAATTTTCTGTTGGAAAATTGATGAAATCAGGCCGAAATATTGTGGTAGGCGGGAGTCTTTATGTAGCAATCAATTTTGTTTTAGGCCTTTTATATGGATTTATCGTCGGGATGCCATGGATGGAGACTCTTATTATTGCTGGGCTTGTCAGCGTGTCTTCCAGTGCAATCGTCGCCAAAGTCCTTGTTGATTTAAAAAGAACAGCAAATCCAGAAACAGAGTTAATCCTTGGGATCATCTTATTTGACGACATTTTTCTTGCTTTATTTTTAACCACAATGTCAGGTGTCTTGCTTGCCGGCTCTACTTCTGTCCTCGGTATCATTACCTCTGTTCTTATTTCGGTTGGCTATATGCTGCTGTTTTTTTTCATTGCACGAAAAGGTTCGCCTTTATTAAATAAATGGTTGAATATTAAATCTGACGAAATTTTCATTATTGTTATATTTGCTACATTGTTTTTTGTTGCTGGGTTTTCAGAAACCCTTCATGTTGCAGAAGCGATTGGCGCATTGCTGTTAGGTCTAGTTTTTTCAGAAACTGACTATCGAGACCGCATTGAACATATGGTAGTTCCGTTTAGAGATTTCTTTGGCGCAATCTTCTTTTTCAGCTTTGGATTGAGTATTGATCCATCAACATTAGCTGGTGCGATCTGGTTAGCTTTAGGCGCTGCCGCACTCACAATTGCTGGGAACTTTGTAGCTGGTATGATTTCGGGGAGGAAAGCGGGGCTATCCCATAAAGCTTCTACCAATATTGGTTTAACCATTATGGCTCGTGGAGAATTTTCGATCATTGTTGCAAATTTAGGGATTACAGCAGGATTAAATCCCATTTTAACTCCTTTTACTGCCCTTTATGTTCTTATTTTAGCGATCGTAGGACCGCTACTTGCGAAAGAAAGCAAAAATATTTACAAGTTTTTAAATAAGATTTTCAAATGGAGTAACACACCGGAAAAGAAAAAAATAAAAGTCCCAGGCGAGTAGCTCGCCAATGGGAAATTTTAAGCTCAATGAACATTATTATACACCAAAAACATCTCTCAAGAAATATAGAAATAAAACGCGAAAAATGTACGTAAGCTGTTTTCAAAAATTTATTGAAAATGCAGGTTTTCTCCTTATAACAGAAAACCTGCATTTCCTTGTAAACTATTATTTTGCGTACAAAATTTCGCATTTTTTGTTTGCGTTTCTTTAACGTATGGATCGAAGCGGCTGAACAGAATGTGCATTTGCTTGTTGACAGTTTCGCTACATAAAATCATCATTATTGTTGTTTCAATGTACATTTCGAATTTGTTGCACCACTTTTAATTGACATCATTTTTTTATTGTAAAAGATAATGATTGACAATACTTAAAAATATTTTCCCTGAGACGAGAAGCGCACGCTCGTCAAAGTCAAAGCGGGGATGGTGATGAGGATAATGAGTTTTTGGATCGTCTCCTCTTGCACCGACATGAAAATAAACACCTGGTTTATGCTTTAAATAGTATGCAAAATCTTCTGCTCCCATTGACGGCTGATAATTATAAAAACAGTCAGATGCATACGTCTCGCTAATAATGGCTCGCAATTGTTCGGTTTCATTTCTAGGATTGATAACTGGAGGATAGCCGTTTAAATAATCAATTTCGTAGCTTGCGTGCGAAGCTTGGCATAGTCCTTGAACAATCGCTCTGATTTCCTCCTCAATTTGCTTCCTAACGTTTGGATTAAATGTTCTTACTGTCCCTTCTATTCTAGCGTTTTCTGCAATGACATTGAAAGCTGTTCCAGCTTGAAACACACCAACTGTCACAACAGCTGAATCTATCGGATTCACGCGTCTGCTGACAATTTGCTGCAAGTAGTTCACAATTTGGCTGCCGATGACAAGAGCATCTACTGTTTCATGCGGACGGGCCCCATGGCCTCCTTTTCCTTTTATTTGAATCGTAAATGCATCGACAGCAGCCATAACGGGTCCTTCCCGTAAGCCTATTTTGCCGTACGGAATATCAGTGGAAACATGTGCGCCAAATACAAGGTCAACATCGTCCAGGCATCCATCTTCAATCATAAACTTGGCGCCGCCGGGCGGTTTTTCCTCCGCGTGCTGAAAGATGAATACGATGTTGCCTTTTAAACGGCTGCGATCGATTTCACTTAATACTTTTGCAACCCCGAGGAGAGCTGCTGTATGTCCGTCGTGGCCGCAGGCATGCATAACTCCTTTTACGGACGATCTGTAAGGAGAGTCGTTCTCTTCATGGATCGGAAGCGCATCAAAATCAGCGCGGAAGGCAATGGTTTTTCCTTCTTTTCCTCCCTTAATCATTCCGATAACTCCATTTCCGCCGATTCCGGTTTTTACCTCAATCCCAAAGGAGGAAAGCTTCTCTGCAATAAATTTTGGTGTATTTTCTTCTTGGAAAGAAAGCTCAGGATGCCGATGCAAATATCTTCTCCACGAAACCAATTGTTCGAAATTTTCCATTAAAGAACGATGAAGCTCTTTAATCATTTTCGCACCTTCTTTCAAAAATAATGATCCTTTTTTTCGATTAAAAGCTGTTAAATCCATCAGAAATATGAAGTATCTAGTAGTCTAGCTGGGAAGAGAAGTAAGCTGAGTTTTAAGATCAAAATAAACTCTTTAGCAGGTTAGATAAAACTCGTCTTTACTTCTAATCCAACTAAAAAAGGCTTCATCATGTATTATTTTCTTTAATATTTCGCCTTCTTTAGAAGTACGAAAACTGCTTTTTCAGGTATGGTTAAATATTTTAATCACCAATTCTTTATTAAACCTATACAATATATTGCAATTACTTAATATTCATTTTACCTCCCTTTTTTTGTCACACCAAGTAAAATTTGGCTCTTCACCACAAAATGTACTTGACAATCAGGTTGTTTTCTGATCAAGGGTACAAAAAATGCGAAATTTCCTGTATGGTAAAGGTGACCAAACCATCAACCATGGAGGAAATTTCGCATGCAATCTCAGTTTATCAAAGATTTGATCACTTTACCAGGCTTTCTTATTCATGGAGAACGAAAAGAGGGAGAACGATGGATTTTTGAACTTTCCCTCCCTCCTCATTGTCCGATCTGCCCGACTTGCTTCGGACGGACAACCAAAATATCATCGAAACGAAAACAATGGATTCATGGCTATACAAATACGGTCGGTTTATTTTGGATTGAACTTCCCATAGAAAGACGGCGTTGCCAAGCCTGTTTTCTGACGTTCACCGTTTCTTATCCGGGACTTCCGTCTCACAGTATCGCGACGGAATCGTTTCAACATTGGGTCGCCCAGTTATGCATCGGAAAAACGATTCAAGAAGTCGCTCGCTTGTTACAACTCGCCTATACGACAGTAGAACGCTGGTTTTATCAATATGCCCCGGCTCTTTTACCAACATCGAATCCTACAGTAGTATGTGTGGATGAATTCGCTTTCCGAAAGGGACATGATTACGGAGTAGCGGTGATGGACACACAGACTCGGAATGTCCTTTCCATTGCTTCTGGAAAAAATGAAGAAGCCATTGTGGAGGCGCTTCAACCCGTCGCCTCCAAAGTGAAGTATGTTGTCAGCGACTTGGCTCCTGCCATGAGAAAAGCCATTGAAAAGGTATGTCCAAAAGCCATCCATGTTCTTGACCACTTCCATGTGATTCAGTTATTCACCGATGCACTGGAACGTTGTCGCAAATACCTTGCCAAAGGCGGAACCAAACATGGAAGCGTTCGCCGCGTGTGCCGATTGTTAAGCCAACGTCCAGAAAAATTAACAGAAGAAGAGAGACAGGAAGTTCGACAATGGTGCCAAGAAAGTGCTTATTTACGTGATGTCTATCAAGCACTTCAACATTTCCGTTACGTATCCAAAAGCCAAACAAGAAAGCAAGCCGAAACTCGTTTGACCCAATGGTTTGACCGGTACCTTTTTAGCGACTGTGCCGCCGTACGCAGTATTGCCAAGGCACTCATCACCCGAAGAGACGCAGTGCTTTCTTGCATCGTTTTTTCTTACTCAAATGGTCCAATGGAAGGAATCAACAACAAAATAAAATTGATCAAAAGGCGAGGATATGGGTATCGAAATATCCAGCGTTTTACTTTGCGTGTCCGTCTAGAGACCTCTATCACATTTTAACGTAAAAATCAAGTACATCTTTTGGTGATGAACCTAAAATTTTTCATTTATTTATATTTTACAGAACCATTTAAGAATGCATTCGCTGCCTCTATATAGAACTCTAGTAGAAACAAAAGAGGTTAACTCATGAAAAGTTCGCTATTTCTCAAAACGAAAGAACCAAGCTGGAAAAGGGATATAAAGAAAGCGCCATAAAAATAATCGAACAACCAGAACGTTCGAACATAAAAATGACCTGTCCTTTTCCTAAAGCGAGAAATGTAATATTCGATGATTGGTTTTTAAAAACAACACGTCCGGATTAGTACCATAAGATAAGGTGCCATCTTCTTTTCCGGGTTTCTACCATTTTTAAATTGTACATTCCAGAGTGGTTTAATAATTAATTCTTCTTTTCTAGAATATAATGTATCTCTAATTCTTCAAGATCCAATACTACTGTTTTTTCTTCGGCAACCATCATACTTTCAGCAAATGATCGAAAATATTCACCCCAACTTATTTTGACATCATTCCATTTTTTACTTCATTAACAATCCAGCGGTTGTTTTTGAAAAACCGTTTTTACCTGACGTTTAGTTCATCTATACGCAAATTTGCTGAATTCTCCTTTGATTTTTAAGTATTTTTAACATTGTTATTTAATTTTCGTAATTTTATAATGAGCGTGTAAATAATTTTCATTATTCTGATAAATGAAAACGCTTTTTTATGCGCTAACGCATCAGAAATATTTGATACATGCAAAGGAACTGCTGGAATACCGAAATGTTTAGAGGAGTGAATAAAATGAAAGATATCGTTTTGCTGGAAGGAGCAAGAACGGCATTTGCTGAAATATCTGGATCATTTCGAAACACTACTGCGACTGATTTAGGTGCATTTGCGGCTAAAGAAGCTATTCGAAAATCTAATATTTCGCCTGATGAAATTGATCATGTTGTGTTTGGAAACGTTCAGCAATCAAGTAGAGATGCACACATTTTAGCAAGACATGTTGGATTAAAAGCCGGCACCCCGATTGAAGTTCCTGCCGTAACGATTAATCGTTTATGCGGGACGGGGATTGAAGCAATCTTAACAGGCGCCCGCTACATTTTAACGGGAGAAGCAAATGTTGTGCTGGCTGGCGGCACGGAAAATATGAGTCAAGTACCGCATGTCATTCGCGGTATGAGATGGGGAAGTCCTCTAGGTTCGCCTGTTGTAGAAGACTGGTTATGGGATGGACTATATGATACGTATGGCGGCTGCACAATGGCTGAAACAGCTGAAAATTTAGCTGTCAAATATAATTTAACGAGGGAAGAAATTGACCGTCATGCTTTATCTAGCCATGAGCGTGCGATTGCAGCGAGAGAAAAAGGGTATTTTAAAGAAGAAATTGTACCGGTTACTGTGAAAGGGAAAAAAGGAGACATCATTATTGATCAAGATGAACATATCCGCCATACGAGCATGGAGCAGCTTAGTAAATTAAAGCCTAGATTTATTGAAAATGGTGTTGTCACGCCGGGAAATGCAAGCGGTATGGTTGATGGAGCAGCTGCTGTTGTCATTGCATCAAGTGATTATGCAGAAGAAAAGGGGTTAAAACCGATTGCCCGCCTTGTTTCCTGGGATGTTGTAGGAGTAGAACCGAAGTATATGGGGATCGGTCCGGTTCCAGCTATTCAAAATGCATTAAAGAAAGCAAATTTAACGATTTCTGATTTGGACTTAATTGAAATCAATGAAGCTTTCTCTGCGCAATATTTAGCATGCCAAAAAGAATTGGGCTTTGATCTTGAAATAGGAAATGTAAATGGGGGAGCGGTTGCGCTAGGACATCCTCTTGCTGCAAGCGGAACAAGAATCACGACAACTCTTATTTATGAATTAAAAAGACGAAACAAAAAATATGGTGCTGTATCCGCATGTATTGGCGGTGGGCAAGGAATCGCCGCTGTTTGGGAAGCGCTGTAAAATCAGCAGAGAAAAATTGAAGGTTATGTTCCGGCTAAACAAGAAAATGACAGGTTAAATAGAATGTTGATCAAACCGTATTTGTTTCCATGCGGCAAGGCGATTTCAAAAGAAAAATGGGGTAACTGTATCGGATGTCAACTTCTGATGCAGAACATATTATTGAAGCAGTCTCTGCAGCTTTTTGATTATAAGAGGGTTGATGATAAGTAAATAGGTATGAAATGTTCAGCTGCTGTTGAAGCTGCCTTTTAATTCCGGCTGGAAAATCTAGATATTTTGAATGAAAAAGCCTCTAGACTTATGAACTTCGTCTAGAGGCTTTCTATTTTATGATGCGGATTGCTTTAAATATGTTTCTCCTTCAGGTTTTGCCCGTTTGATAAAGAAAGTGAGAACGAGGGCGATCAGTGCAATTAACAATGATATTTTGAAAGAAAAGTTGATTCCATTCAGCATTGCCTCATTCATAATATCGGCCATTTTAGCTGGATCACCCGCTGCGGCTTGAGCCAATCGCTCCGCCTCCGACTCCGTTTTATTTTGCATGAGCGTGACAAGCAGCGCTGAACCAGCAGCTCCTGAAACTTGCTGCAACGTGTTGTTCATCGCTGTAGCGTGCGGGTTCATAGTTTGCGGCAGCTGATTGATTCCGTTTGCCATGACGGGCATCATCACCATCGACATTCCCAACATTCTTAATGAGTACATAAGCATTAAAAAGCTGTAGGATGTATCCATTGTTAAGTGGCTGAATTCATATGTTGTAAAAATGGTAATAGATAAGCCGATAATGGCGAGCGCTCTAGCACCAAATTTATCAAAAAGCCTTCCTGTTATCGGCGACATAATTCCCATGATGATTGCTCCCGGCAGCATTAAAAGTCCGGAATCAAAAGGTGAAATGCCGCGAATTGTTTGAATATATATTGGCATAAGCAGCATCGCTGAGAACATCGTCATCGAAAGGACGATCGAAATAGCGGATGATAAGGCGAACATCGGATATTTATAAATTCGAAATTGCAAAAGAGGCTCTTCCATTTTTAATTGCCGCACAATAAACAAGACTAAGCTGATCGTTCCGACAATAATGGTTCCATATACATAAACGGAATCCCAGCCTTTTTCCCCGGCGGAGCTAAACCCGTATAAAATGCCGCCAAACCCGATGCTTGATAAGATGAGCGATAAAATATCCAAAGATATTTGTTTTTGCGGCAAAATGTTTTTTAATTTAAAGATTGCAAGGATGAGTGTGAGAGCAGCGATCGGAATAACAATGTCAAACAATGTACGCCATGAATAATGCTCAACAATCCATCCGGATAGCGTTGGCCCTATCGCTGGCGCAGTGATCATTACGAGTCCAAAAAATCCCATTGCTGTGCCGCGCCGTTCAACAGGAAAAGCGACAAGCATGACATTCATTAATAAGGGAGCCATGATCGCTGAACCGGCCGCTTGAAACATTCTTGCAACCAATAACACGCCAAATGTCGGCGAAAGTGAAGCTAGCACTGTACCGGCTGTAAACAAGCTCATTGCTGTTAAATATAGTTGGCGATTCGTAAACTTTTGCAACAAGAATGCGCTGGCAGGAATTAAAATCCCATTAATCAGCATGTAGCCTGTTGACAGCCATTGCGCGGATGAAGGAGATATTTCAAAATCCTTCATAATGGATGGAAGTGCAACATTTAGAAACGTTTCGTTAACAAAAGACACAAAGGCACCAACAAATAAAATGGCAATCATCCCATAAGGCGGTTTGTTTAATGTTTCATGATTGGTCAAGCGAGAATCCTCCTTGTACTTATAGTATATTATTTTATACTGTTGTTATAAAAGATAATAATAATATATACTGATAGTATAAAAAAATCAACAATAACTTTATTTTTGAGTTCAATCATAAAGGATGTGCAGTCAAATTGAACGATCGAAAAAGACAAGTAATGGAAGCGGCGCATGCTCTTTTTGTTGAAAAGGGATTTGTGAGAACATCTATTCAAGACATTTTAGATAAAAGCGGGATATCGAAAGGGACATTTTATAATTATTTCTCATCGAAAAAAGAACTATTAATTAGTATTTTTGAAAAGATTAAAATGGAAACAGATCAGCGGAGAATGGAAGTGCTGGCTTGCAGGCAAGCAAACGATAAAAACGCGTTTATCGAACAAATTCAAGTCAAGATGGAAATCAGTAAAGAAAATAAACTATTCGCTCTGTTTTATGGTGTGCTGATGTCAGAAGATGAAGAGCTTAAAGAAATGGTACAACAGTATCATTTTGATGAACTTTGCTGGGCACAGAAGAGGATTGCCGAAGTATTCGGGGAACAAATACGTCCGTATTCGGTTGATTTGGCCGTGTTGTTGTATGGAATGGTTCAAAACGCCATTCATTTCGCTGTCACTGCCGGAGCAGAAATAGAAATTAACAGCATAATCGCTTATTCGTTGAGAAGAATTGAAAAAATAGCGGAAAATGTTGTGAAAGCGAAGGATCAGCTATTTGATCCGGATATAGTAGAAAGGCTGGAGCCGGAAGAGGCTTTGAATCGGAAAAAGAAAAAGGAATCCCTTTTCAATCAAATTGATAAAATAAAAAAATCGGCAGATGAGGAGCAAAAGGAATTGCTATCCTTTCTAAAGGAAGAATTGCAATCTTCTGTTCCGCGGCGAGCGCTGATTTACGCGGTGATGTCCCAAATTGATCAGAAGAAAAAGCTTGAGCATTTGGTCGATGAGGTGCTAAGATTTAATACTTAAAGACCTATAAAAGGCTGAATCGTTTTGCCATTCACTTACCAAAAGACTTGGATATAATAATAGGAAATGAAGTTTATTGGAGAGATTAGCGTGCAATTAAATTCCAACAAGATTATTGAAGCCTGTTTGCTAGCTGGTAAAATTATGCTTGAAAATGGAGCGGAAACGTACCGCGTTGAGGATACGATGCAGAGGATGGCTACATCGCTTGGTGTAAAGCAGTCTCATTGTTTTGCTATGCCCACTGGAATTATATTTTCCATTGACGAAATGGAACAGACAAAACTTGTACGTGTGCTGGAACGGACAATAGATTTAAATAAAGTTGCGATGGTGAACAACATTTCTAGAAGGATGGCGCAGGGTGAAATATCTGTTGATGAAGCTTTGCTGGAACTGAAGCAAATAGACGAATCAAAACCTGAATATCCAGTTTGGCTGCAATTGACCTCCGTTTCCATCTTGAGCGGCTGGTTTTTAATCATGTTTCAAGGAAAGTGGGCAGATTTTGTTCCTGCCATGATTTCAGGCGGCTTAGGTTTTGCATTTTTAGTTTATGTTCATCGTTTTGCTAAAATTAAATTTTTTTCAGAGTTCCTAGCATCGTTTGTCATTGGATTTACAGCCATTTGGCAGGTGAAGCTGGGCATCGGGACAGATTTAGATAAAATTATTATCGGTTCTGTCATGCCGCTTGTACCGGGGCTGCATATCACGAATGCTGTCCGCGATTTAATGGCAGGACATTTAGTGGCTGGATTATCAAAGGGAGCTGAAGCGTTTTTAACAGCTTTTGCGATCGGGTCAGGAATTGCCATCGTTTTATCGATTTATTAATTGAAAGGATTGTTGTCATGCTGTCACAACTTGCAGCAAGCTTTATTGCAGCATTTGCATTTGGAATTATTTTTAATGTACCAAAAAAGACGTTATTTGCATGCGGAATTGCGGGAGCAGTTGGATGGCTTGCGTATTTATTCTTGATTCATTTTAAGATGGATTTAATTATCGCTGCATTTATTTCAGCGCTTCTTGTTGCCTTCATTAGTCACTTGTTTGCGAAAATGTATAAAGCACCGATCATCATTTTTTCTGTCCCAGGAATTATTCCGCTTGTCCCAGGAGGGATTGCGTACGATGCCATGCGCCATGTCGTCGAGCAAGACTATTTTATGGCGATTGAACTAGCAGCTAAAGCTTTTATCATATCAGGAGCCATCGCCATGGGACTAGTGTTTTCCGAAGTATTGAATCGGATGATTATGAAAATTATTCGGTAGTAGCTCTTTTCAATTAGTTTATCGGTGCATTTGCCGCTTAGGGAACAAATTTTTATACATGTCAGTTTTCATGGTCTTGCTTAGCTGGTTATGTTTTTTAAGGTGGGGGCGGTAGCTCTTTTCAATTGATTTGCCGCCTAGGAATAAATTTTTTTACATACTAGCTTTCATAGTCCCGCTGACCGGCTATGAATTTTTGAGGTGGGAAATCACTCTTTTCAACTGACGTGTCGATGTTCACTGACCGGATTAAACTTTTTGAGGTGAGCTGACATGCTTTATCAAGTTTTTGTGTATGGAACGTTGTTAGTCGGCGAAGCAAATCATCATGTTGTAGAGCCCTATTTAATCTCTTGCAAAAAGGGGCATGTGAAAGGCCGACTGTATGATGTAGGAGATTATCCAGCGCTTGTTCTTGATGAAGGAGAAGACGAAGTTGCCGGTGAATGGCTCATTGTGACAGAAGAAGGATTAAGGCAAATGGATTTGCTGGAGGATTTTTTAGAAGGCCGGCCGAATAATGAGTATGAGCGTGTTTGGGTCAAGGATAGCCGGCAAAATATAGAAGGTTTTGTTTACGTATATTCCTTGGAAAAAGCGCAGCATCTTCCTATCATATATTCCAATTCATGGCGAGAGCATCGGAGAAATCAAAAGTAAAAGGCTGATTCAACACATTGCTTTTCAGCGATGTTGAGTCAGCCTTCTTTGTATAGTTTTAGTATTGATTGTGAATGATGAATATGTTTTCTTGTTCATTACATTTGATTGACGGGATTGTGGCATTAGCCCACAACTTCCTGAAAGTAGCCGGCATCCGCCAGCTACTTTCAGATAAAAATCGAAAAAATATAAAAGCAAGTGGAGAGAAACGAATTGTTTTTCTCCACTTGCTTCATTTTAGGGACTTATCGGACAGCCCCGGTGTTTAAACAGGCAGAATGAACCATCCTGCTTACATTATTTCAATTTGATGAGCTGTTCATATTTTTCAAGAATTAGTTTTGTTAACGGGTCGTTTTCGTCAAGCTGGCTGTACTGCTTCAAAGCTGCAGCTGCTCCTTTTGTTTTAATGATTTCTTGCAATTCGACTGCCTCTTGGTCTTCTTTATAGTCAAACAATAGCGCAGCTGCTACAGCTGTTGCAAGATTTTCAGGTTTTTGACCGAATTCCATTAATCTTTTTGCTGGTAAAATTAATCGGTCGTTTGCGCCAAGCTTGCGAATAGGTGATCTGGCTACTCTAGTGACATGATCGGAAATTTGTTTGTTTTCAAATCTAGAGATAATCTTATCGATATATTTTTGATGCTCGGAACGATCAAAATGATAAGTTTTCGCCAGCATGTCGCCGGTTTCAGCTAGCGCGCCTTCTAAAATTGGGCGGACAAACGGGTCCAATACAGCTTTGTCGATTGTTTCTATATTTTTGAAATAGCCTAAATAAGCTGCAGTAGCATGTCCAGTGTTGACAGTAAATAGCTTGCGCTCAATATATGGATTTAAGTCGTCAACATAGGTGATTCCTTGAATATTTGGCAAGCTTCCTTTTATGTCTGTTTTTTCCACGACCCATTCAAAAAATGGTTCAACAGAAACTTTTAAAGGGTCCTCGTGGGTTTGTAATGGAACGATGCGGTCGACAGCTGCATTAGGAAAGCCAACATATTGATCCAATTTTTGTTTTTCTTCATCTGTAAGCGATTTGCCCACTTCTTCTTTTAATAATTGGCTGCCGCCGATCATATTTTCACATGCAATAATGTTTAAAGGCTGGACTGACTGTTTAAATCGTTCCTTAAGTCCTGAAGCGATTGTCGGTGCAATGATTTTTAAAATATTTGGACCGACAGCCGTTGTAATTAAGTCAGCTTGGCAAATGAGATCGATAACTTTGTCAGTTTGTTTTGCACTGTTAATTCCTTTTACACCTGTGACGGTGATTGTTTCTTTTTTTTCGCTGGCTAATTCGATGATATAACTTCCTCTTTTATTTAGCTCAGAGATTAGATTTTCATTCACGTCAAGAAAATATATTTCATAGTTAGCTTGATTTAGAAGAGCGCCGATGAATCCTCTTCCTATATTTCCAGCGCCGAACTGCAAAGCGATCATGTTTATTCCACCTCATTGAATAAATTGATTAATTCTTCTTTAGTTGCTGCATTGATTATACGGTCAACATTTTCTTCCTCTGAGCAAAGGATGGCGATTTTCGACAAGAGCTCCAAATGTTCGTTGTCTTTTCCGGCAATTCCGAACACTACTTTAGCAATGTTGCCTTCTCCATATTCTACGCCTTCAGGAATTTGAATAATGGAAATACCTGATGATAAAATGTCTTTTTTTCCTTCTTCTGTTCCATGAGGAATAGCTATATGGTTTCCCATGTATGTGGAAGTGATTTGTTCTCTTTCAAGCATTTTGCTGATATAATGTTCGTTCACATAGCCGTTTTCCACAAGAACCTTTCCAGCTAATTTAATAGCTTCCTCCTGATTGTCCACTTTTGCATTTAAAACAATATTCTCTGCTGTTAATATTTGCTTCATCTTAGTCACTCCAATTAAAAAATTTTTCTTTCATATAACGATGGAAAATCTCATTCAGCTTATGATAGACAGCTGCTTCATCTCCGCTTTCAAATAATGCTAAACTGCTTTTGCTTTCAATAATAGCTGAACTGATTTGGCTTAATATTTCCAGCTTATTTTGAGTTAGCTGTTCAGGAGCTAAAAGCAGCAATATCCGGCTGATTTCCATCGCATTTCCGTCCATTCCGAGGACGTTGTCCGCTTTGTCCAAATCATAAATACGAAATAAAGGAATCAATACTTCTTCATCTTTTAAATGAAATAAAGCAATTTTTGTCCCGGGAATTCCCAATCCTCCTTTTTGTTCTCTCGCCAAAAGCTTCTTCGCAACGGATTCATCATTTGTGATCAATTTTTCTTTATGCAATGTGCGGGCGATTTCCAAAAGATTTTTTTTATGCTGTCCTGTATTTTCAAGCAAGCTCACATTGAAATGGAGCAAAACTGTTTTGATAATATCGCCCAGTTCAAAAAATTGATCGATGATGTGAATCATATCGTTTGAAGGATTTTTCCGGAAAGGAATGCCCGGAACATTGTTTTCAATTCTTTTGAATTCTGTCAGCTTTTCATTCATGTACCTTTTTATTTTGGCGATATCATGCTCATTTAACAGCGGGTTAACTGTAATATATGGCACATGACGATACGGAAGATCGGTAGTTGAAATAATAATATCGTATTGGCTGATATCCAGCCTTTTTAAATCAATAAGAGAAGCAATATGAATGTTTTCTATTTCAGGAAATTCCTTGCGAAGTCTCGTTGCCAGCATTTTGGAAGAACCGATTCCGCTGGGGCAAACAACTAATCCCTGCAGCGAAATATTCTCCATCTTTGATTCCAAAGCGGAGCCAAAATGCAGTACGAGAAAGCCAATTTCATCCTCTGATAAATGAAGATCATAAAAGATTTTTTTTACCCCTTCTTCGACAGACGCGAAAAGGGCGGAAAATTTTGTTTTGATCTGTTGCAGCAGAGGATTGTGCGTATGAATCTTCTCTTTTGAACGTGTAATAGCAGGGACAAAATGGGCTACCAGCCCTTGATATAAAGATTGATCTTCCGTCAAGGGAAAGCCGGTTTTGTTGGAAACAAATTCAATGAGCGCATGGACCTTTCTTGAAATGTCTACATCTACATCAAAGAAGGAAAAATCTTTATCTTCTTTTCTGCGCGCACCTAATAAATGAGTCGTGACATAGCCGATTTCCGCTTCAGGAAACTTGATCTGAAAGGCTTTTTCCAATTCTTTGACGATCACGCGGGCGGATTCGAATTCTTTTGTGCCTTTCAATTCTTGAAAAACTTGAGGATCGATATCGATCGTTTCGCCTTTTTGGATTCTTTCCGCTGCCAGCATTAAATGGACTGCAAGAGCAATATAGGCACTGTCCGCAATAGAAAATAAAATGGTTTGCCGAAAATTTTCAAGTACTCCTTCAACCGTTTTTATTTTTTCTTCATCAATGATTTCAAAAATTTTTTCCCTTTTTTCATTTTTCTCTTCTTTTATTTGCCTTTCAATTGCTTGCAAAAAACTTTTTTCATCCAATTTCTCCATTATAATGTTTCCAAGGAGAGCCCTCTTTCCATTTTCTGGTCCAATGAGTTCTATTCCGTATCCTCTTTTTCGGATGAGCTTCAAATCAAATTGAGCAATCCATTCTTCGATTTGATCTAAATCATTGCTTACGGTTGCAGAAGTGACGTTTAATTTTTCGGCTAGTGTAAACAGTTTTAGAGGCTCGCTGGCCTCTAAAAGTGAACATAGGATAAGCACTTTTCTTTCTTCTTGGCTAAAGTCTGTGTGCTCTCCAGATCGGATATCTTTTAATAAATTTTGTTTCCGCAGCGATGGACCGAATAAGCGAATTCCTTTTCCTTGCAGGCTGTCAATATAAAGACCATATTTTTTTATCACTTTTTTTATATTTTTAAGCTCCCGGTGAACTGTTCTTGAGCTGACGTTTAATCGTTCAGCGATCTCTTTTGTGGAAATGTGTCGGTCCTCCTGCAGCATTAATTCGATGATTTCCCGTTCTCTCGCCCGCAAGTACATGGAATTCACCCCTTTTAAAGTGCACAGCTGTGCAATCTGCTTATGACTGTTCTTTTAATTTTTCTAGCAGTTCATCGTACTTAGGGCTGTTTAAGAAATTCTCAACAGAAATGTGTGTTGCATTTGGAAGCTTTGCTTTTGCTCTATCTGTTAAATCTTTATGTGTAAATACAATGTCTGCGTCATCAGGCAAATTGTTGATGGCAGTGTTTGTTACTTCGATATTTAACCCAGCTTTTTTGACTTTGTTTCGCAAAATGGAAGCGCCCATTGCACTGGATCCCATGCCTGCGTCACAAGCAAAAACAATCTTTTGGACATTGTCTAATTCATTTTCTTGCAGCTCGGCATCTTCACTGTCTTTTTGCGCTTGATTTGTGAGCATTTCTGCTGCTTTGCTTTCTTTACCTTTTAATTGCTGCATTTTCTCTGCTGCTGCTGATAAGTCTTCCTTGCTGTCTGCTTTCGCTGCTTTTAAGATGATGCTTGAGATGAGGAATGAAACAGCAGTTGCAACAATAACACCAGCCAACACACTTATATAATGTCCTTTTGGAGTCATAATCATTAATGCAATAATACTTCCCGGCGAAGGCACTGCCACAAGTCCGGCATCAAAAAGTAAGAATGTTAACACTCCGCTCGCTCCGCCGGCAATAGCAGCTAAAATTAATAATGGTCTCATTAAAATATAAGGGAAGTAAATTTCGTGAATTCCGCCCAAAAAGTGAATAATGGCTGCACCAGGAGCAGTTTGTTTTGAATTTCCTTTTCCAAACAGCATATAGGCAAGCAAAATTCCTAGACCTGGCCCTGGATTCGTTTCAAGCAAAAATAAAACGGATTTGCCTGTTGCTGCTGCTTGTTCAATTCCGAGCGGGCTTAAAATTCCATGATTAATCGCATTATTTAAAAACAGCACTTTTCCGGGTTCAATAAATATACTTGCGAGCGGAAGCAGGTTGGCATCGACAATGAATTTAACTCCGCCTGCCAAAATGCCGCTCAAAGTTACGACAATCGGGCCGATTCCTAAAAAAGCAATAATCGTTAAAATAGCGGCGACAATACCAGCTGAAAAATTGTTGACAAGCATCTCAAATCCGGATTTAACTTTTCCTTGGAACAGTCTGTCCACTTGCTTTATAATATACCCACCAAGAGGCCCCATTATCATGGCACCTAAAAACATGGGAATGTCCGCTCCAACGATTACTCCCATCGTTGCGGTTGCACCCACAACTCCTCCGCGCAGATCATACACCATGCGTCCGCCGGTAAAACCAATTAGAAGCGGCAACAAATATTGTATCATCGGATTCACTAGTTTTGCTAAAGCTTCATTTGGTGTCCAACCAGTCGGTATAAATAACGCAGTGATGAGTCCCCACGCAATAAATGCACCGATATTTGGCATAATCATTCCGCTTAAATAACTGCCGAATCTCTGTATTTTTACTTTAATATTTGATTCTGCCATTGTGTTCACCCCTTTTATTTTTTTTAGAATAATGTTTCTACATTTTAAATTTTAAAGCGTTATCATTGCGAGTCTCAATTTAAAGAAAAGTCAAGTTTGTCACTTTTGCTGCTGACAAAATTTATTTGAAGTTTAACCAAACGCATGCTTTTTATCCTTCTTTTTAGCTATTTTTTGTCATCTATCAGATGACAAATTTCCTGTATTTTATTACTATAAATGTAACTTCTATTTTCTGTATAAGGTGCTTGAAAATGGAATCGTATTATGTGGAGGGTATCGTAGTGGGGATGAAAAGACACGAAGCTCTGGAAGAGATTGAGAGAGTGCTGGGTATACGGGCTGTTGAAGTGCTGAATCATGTTGGAGAAGAATACTTTCGCTCCCTTGTTAAGTATATTGCAGAAACATTACATGCGCCAATAGTCCTTGTCGGAGAAGTGGACGAAACATCTTCAAAAATAAATGTACTAGCAATGTATCGAAACGGAAATTTGTCTGATGGAGATGTTCAGCCAATACTAGCTTTGGAAAGTTCTTTAAAGGAAGCGAGCTTTTACGAAAAATTTATTCACCAGTTATTCTCTAGAATAAAGGGAGATATAGAAGGCGCCGGTTATTTGGAAATACCTCTTAAAAGCAGCAAAGGGGAGATCATTGGGCTCATTTTTATTATAAACATAGAGACGACGGAGACAAAGGAGAAAGCCGAAACGATTTTTCGCTTGTTTAGGGATCGGACCGCAAAGGAAATAGCTAGGAATAAAAAGGAAAAAAGATTATTAAAGCTGGCACACTACGATTCGTTGACTAATTTATTAGAACGGGCTACTTTTCGAAAAATGGTTGATGAAGAAATAGGAAAACATCCTGAAATAAAAAGAGGCTTTTTCTTTATTGACATTGACAATTTTAAAATGATCAATGATTCTTTCGGGCATAAGAAGGGAGACGAGCTGTTAGTCAAATTTGCAAAACGATTAAAAGACATAATGAAAAACGAAAACGCGCTTCTTTGCCGCAATAGCGGCGATGAATTTGTCATCATGCTGAGAGATGTAGAAAAGGATCAAGTTTATAATTTAGCTGCAAACCTTGTCAATGAGCTTCAATATCCACTAATTTTAGGAGAAAATGCTGTGTTTATCACAGTAAGCATAGGAGTTTCTTTTTTTCCTGAGCATGGCCACAATGCAGACACACTGATCCATCATGCTGACTTAGCCATGTATGAGGCAAAAAAGGATGGGAAAAGCACATATCGCTTCTATCAATCTTTTATGGAGCATCATTACGAACGTTTTCTCCTGAAGCAGGAGCTGTGGCGCGGTATTGCCAATAACGAGTTTGTCTTATATTATCAGCCAAAAGTTGACATCATTCAAAGGAGAACCATCGGATTTGAGGCTTTAGTTCGATGGAATCACCCGGAGAAAGGGTTTCTTTCCCCATCAGAATTTATTGAGTTGGCTGAAGAAGATAATACGATTGAATTGATAGGAAGCTTAGGATTGGATGAAGCGTGTAAACAGCTTAAATGCTGGCAGGAGGAATTTAGTAATAAACAATTAACGATTGCGGTCAATATGTCGGCACGTAAATTTTTTCATAGTGATTTAGTTCATCAAGTCCAGGAATCGATTTCAAAATACAAGCTGCCGTATTCTTCGCTTGTCATCGAAATAACGGAAACAACGGCCATAAAAGATTTTGAACATGCAGTAAAAATTATTCAAAAGCTCCAATCATTAGGTGTGCACATTCATCTGGACGATTTCGGCAAAGGTTTTTCCTCTCTTTATTATTTGAATAGACTTCCTGTCAATGCAATAAAGATCGACCGTTCGTTTATACAACAAATCGGGCAGGGGCAAAAGGAAAATCCAATCGTCAACGCCATCATCGCAATGGCTCATTCTCTAAATTTGGATGTCATTGCAGAAGGGGTCGAAACAAATGTTCAGCTCAAATATTTGCTAGGGAAGGGCTGTCATATTATGCAAGGATACTATTTCAGTAAACCTTTGCCAGCGGATAAAGCCGGGGATTATTTAAGAAGAATGTAAATAATGATTCACTTCTTCCTCCATTTCTCAAGCCGTTTTGGGAGAGGAGGCATTTATTTTTTTGGATCGGCGTGTTATCAGAGTGCGTTTTTTCATATAAAAGATGCCGGCATATCGAGTCCGGTCTTTTTGTTTTGTAAAAATGTTTATGTGTTTGATAGACTGTATTATGTTAAGGGAAGATCCCGTAGATTATGTATTAATATATTTTGAGAAAGAAAGGATGAGAGAAAGGTTTTGCGCATTTTTGTGTATACAGTTTTGATAGCTATTTATATTTTATCTCGTTTTTTTCATGCTCCAGTCATAAGCTATAGCACTGGAGCTGTCGCTTTGGTAGCACTCGCAATTTCAGCGGTTTATGCCAGAGGACTATATCTCATTTCAGGTGCCATATTTTTATTGATTGGATTTGTTTTATTTATTCAAAGTAAGCAGCCATGGCATACGTTTATTTTGCATTTTGAGCAAGTGCTTGGTTTGCTTTCATTGTTTTTCGTATTGCCATTTATGAATTCCATCATTCGTGTCGGAAGGTATGATAAACATTTAAGCTTGTTACTTCAGGATCAAGCTGCTGATCTGAACCATTTATATCGGCGAAGCTCAGGAGTTTGTCATATACTCGGTCTATTTTTAAATATTGCTACAGCTCCCCTTCTTATTAAATCATTAAATGTTATCCTGCGTGATTTGCCCAAAAAAGTGCTAACGAAATTTTATTCACAAAACTTGCTGCGCGCCTATGCTTTATGTCTTACTTGGAGCCCGATGGAGGTGATGGTGAGTTCAACGATAGACATTACAAAAGTGCAGTATTTTATCATTTTTCCAATTTTGCTTTCGATGGCAATCATAATGCTTGGGTTTGATTGGCTCATGTCTTCGTATAAATATAAAGGTATCCAACTCGCCTTTCATACGCCTCATTTTTTTAATAAGAAAAAGGGTTATAAAAAAGCTTCTGAATTAATCGGAATGTTGATTTTGTTTATTTTCATGGTGTCGATTGTTCAACATTTTTTACAAAAAGGCTTTCTGTTTTCTGTTGTATTATTGATTATCCCATTTTCTGCCATTTGGTCTTTGTTTATTAAAAAAGGAAAAAGATATTTTACAGTTGCAATCCAGCATTGGAAAGAGCGGACAAGGGGATTAGCCAATTACTTTTTCATGTTTTTGGGAGCAGGTTTATTTGTAGAAATGCTGGCAGACTCGCAATTACTATCATTTTTAAAACCTGTTTTTGAATTAGGAACTGAAAAGACGTTGATTTTATATAGTACAATAGGACTTTATTTTTTCATTACATCTTTAATTGGTTTTCACCCTTTAGTAGGTTTTGCTTTATTGGCAGAGCTCTTGCAGCCGTTTTTAGTCGACATACCACCAATTCCGCTATCCATTGTGTTAATATGCAGCAGCTTGTCGACTGTGATGTTCAGCCCTTTTAATTTATCAGTATCAATTTTGTCTGATGAATTAAACGCACAATTTTATCGGATCGGTTCATGGAATATAATTTTTGCATTAGGGTACATTGGGTTCGGCATTGTGGTAGCATGTTTTGTTGAAATGTTTTTTATGTATTGACACCGTCTACAATAAAACTTTTAATCTTCTTAAAAAGAGATTATTTTCAAAATTCTCAACAATAAGTATTTTTTAGATCGATCTAAAAAAGATCGGATATTTTATCGATCTAATAAAAGAGTAAACAGAGCCAAATCGATGTGATAAGCAGGTGATTAGATGAGAAAAGCTCAGCCATTTATTAACGGATGTTGGATTTGGTATCCATACAACAGGCAAAGGTGAATCACTTGGAGCCATTTATGAAACGGTTATATGGCGGCTCCCTCCCGCCAGAAGTACATATTTGATCTATGCTCTTGTCTATATATAAACCGACTTCAGCCCATTTTTTCAGGTGATTTGTGGTGCTCCCGCAGCCTGAAGGGAGGTGATTATTTATAACATTTTCAAAGCCGTAAAGCATGGAAATAAACAAATTGACAACGTTTTAAATGTAAAGGTATACTTTTCTCAACTGAATTCGTTGATTAATTGCGTTAGCAGGTGATTAGACAGATGGGACGAAAAAAACAGTCCCGCGTGACGCTGCAGGAGGTTGCAAAACACGCGGGTGTGTCGAGGGCTACAGCTTCCCTTGTTGTTCGGGGCAGCCCAAATATTTCAAAAGAAACAAGAGAAAAAGTGTTAAAATCGATAAAAGAGTTGGGATATATATATGATCGTGTTGCAGCGAATTTACGATCCCACCAATCTTCAACAGTTGGTTTGATTATAACAGAGATCGGCAACCCCTTTTTCTCGGAATTATTGGTGGGTGTTCACGAAGCTTTAGATAAAGAAGGATATACCGTAATATTAGGAACGACGTTTGATTCCCCTGATAAACAAGATGCGCTGCTTGCGACAATGCTTGAATATCGTGTCGGCGGGGTAATTATGAGCCCTGTCCCAGGCAGTTCACCAGATATGGTAGAACGGTTAAAGCAATGGGGGATTCCTGTTATTTTAGTAGCGAGAAAAATGCTGTCAGAAGAGCCGTTTGATTATGTCGGAATCGATAATGTTGCAGGCGGACGGATAGCGGCTGAACATTTAATCGAACAAGGCCACCGCCGCATCGCTTTTTTGAGCGGTTTTTCTAATTCATCAGTATGGACAGACAGGAAAAAAGGATTTTGTGAAGCGATTGAACAAGCCGGGCTGGAAATGGATGAATCGCTGTTTGTCCAATCTCCCGCAACTAGGCAAGGGGGAATAGAGGCGATTAAGCGAGTTATGCAGCATCCTCAGCCTCCAACCGGGGTTTTTTGCTATAATGATGTTGTTGCATCTGGTGTTATGCTTGGATTAAAAGAACAAGGAATAGTTCCAGGCAAAGATGTGGCTGTGGTTGGTTTTGATAATATTCCGGAGTCAGCGGTATTCAGCCCTTCTTTAACAACCATTGCAGCTTTTCCTGATCGGCTCGGTGCAAAAGCTGCTGATCTCTTGCATCGGAGAATGAAAGGTGATGAAGAAGAGGCAAAAAAACTGATTTTACAGCCTGAGCTTGTAGTGCGGGAGTCAAGCTGACACACCATGATGAAGAAATCTAGGGAAGTGGATGCGTTATGAAGGAACATGTAGAAATCCCTCTTCGGGAAAAAAATATTGTTTTAATTGGATTTATGGGAGTCGGCAAAACGACTATTGGCCAGTTGGTCGCGAAAAAGCTGTACCGAGATTTCATTGATGTGGATCAGGAGATTGAAAAAAAGCAAAATATGCCCATCTCGTTAATTTTTCAAAAATTTGGCGAAGATTATTTCCGAAAAATCGAAAAGGAGTATATTGTTGATATTTGCACGAACACACGCTTGAAGGTTGTATCTTTAGGAGGGGGAGCCTATTTACAAGAAGAGGTCCGCAATGCTTGTTTATCAAACTGCATCGTCTTTTTGCTGGATTTATCTTGGGACAGCTGGAGGGATCGAATGCCGCTTTTAGTCGAGAACCGCCCTCTTTTAAAGGAAAAATCAATGGAGGAAATTGAAGAATTGTTTATAAAACGGCAAAATGCATACTCTCTCCATAACTCAAAAGTATCGACCAATAATCTTGATCCTGAAACAGTAGCAGATGAAATTGTAAATTCGGTGAAATTAACGTGGAGCATCTATGAACCGAACCAATAATATGAGATTATTCCTTTAAATGAATAGTTTGCAAGATGAGATTTGGGAAAGGGATTTAAAAACATGAATGTAGAAAACTTATTGTCTCCTTATCTTCAACTGGCTGATGCTGTCATTGTGACAGATAAAGATCATGTTGTCGTCGCTGTTAACGATGCGTATGAACAAATAACGGGATATAAAAAGGATTTCATTGTCGGCAGAAGAGCAGGTGTCATTAAATCTCATTTGACCCCGGAGCAAACTTATGCTTCGATGAAAAAAGCATTATCGGAAAAAAAGCCTTGGTCCGGTGTTTTTGTGAATCGTAAGAAATCAGGAGAATTATGGCACTCATCTATAACGATAACTCCTATTCTAATAGAAGATGAACTGTTTTTTATAGGAATTTTTCGGGAATTGGAGCAGCTGGACAGCGGAGCATACGTTCCGCAGGAGCAAATAGAAGAAACAAAAAAATCAATATTGGAAGTGCTGGCGATTTCTTGTGAAATTCAAGATCCAAGCATTGAGGATCATTTGATCAACGTTCGAAAACTAACTGAAAAGCTCATTTATGCTCACAACAGCTATCATAATCTTAATTTATCAGAAGAATATATGAGAAATGTTGCTTATTCCAGCATTTTGCATGATATAGGAAAAGCTGGCATACCTGAAGGAATTTTATATAAACCAGGACCACTAACAAAATATGAACGCTTAATTATGGAGACGCATCCGTTAATAGGCTTTGACATTTTGAAAAAAATAACAAGCAAACTGAAAGATAACTTTTTAAGGCAAAGCTATAAAGTGGCCGAAAATATTATTCTCTTTCACCATGAAAAATGGAATGGAACGGGATATCCGAAAAACTTGAAAGGAGCAGAAATTCCTTTAGAAGCTAGAATTGTTGCGGTTGTCGATGTGTTTGAGGCTTTAACGAGCAGCCGTCCATATAAAGTTGCATGGCCGATTGAAAAAGCGTTGAATTTTTTAGTGGAGCATCAAAATACGCATTTTGATCCAGATGTAGTGGCCTCATTTCTTACAATTGAACATTTTTAAACGGAAGGAATGTTAAGTTGATCTTCAGCTAAAAATTCCTTCTTTTTTTTGAAAATTTTTTATTGTGTTTTTTGTGTAATTGTGTATAATAAATCGTCGTGAAATAAACAATTTTCGATAAATATATTAATTTTTTTTTACAAAAAGTTTACTAGTATTAAACAAATGAGGTTGTTATGATGAAAATTGGGAGGAAAATTCGAAATTTGCGGATAAAAAAAGGTCTGACGCAAGAAGAGCTAAGCGAACGAACCGATTTGTCTAAAGGATACATTTCCCAATTGGAAAGAGATTTAAGCTCTCCCTCATTGGAAACGTTTCTGAATATATTGGATGTGCTGGGATGCAATCCAAAAGATTTTTTCGATGATGAGGATGCCGAGCAAAAAGTAGTTTACGGCAAAGAAGAACGAAAAGTATTTATTGACCAAGAGAGAGGATATAAGGTTGAATGGATTGTTCCTGAATCAAATGAAAAAGAAATGGAGCCGATTCTTTTAACGTTGTTTGAAAAAGGAGAGTTTAAAGTTTTTGAACCATCCTTATCTGAAACGTTCGCCTATGTTCTGAAAGGAACAATAAAAGTTCGGATCGGAACAAAAAAGTATGTGGCAAAGGAAGGAGAATCCATTTATTATCATGCATCCGATGAGCATCAAATTGTCAATGAGGCAGAAAGCATGTCGCAAGTAATTTTAGTGGCAACTGAATCTTATTTATAATTCTTGATGCGGTTGGAGGAAACGTCATGAACAATAAAACAATTATTCGTTTTGAACAAGTGACAAAAAAATATGATGATGATTTGCCAGTATTGGATAATGTAAGTTTTGAAATCGAACGCGGAAAATTTTACACGTTGCTTGGACCTTCAGGATGCGGAAAAACAACCATTCTCCGTCTAATTGCGGGATTTACGGAACCGACCAGCGGCACGATTTATTTTAACGGAAAAAATATTAACCATGTAACGCCGAACAAACGTCAAGTCAATACAGTGTTTCAAGATTATGCCCTTTTTCCGCATCTGAATGTGTTTGAAAATGTTGCCTTTGGACTTAGAATTAAAAAAATGAAAAAGGATATCATCGAACAAAAAGTAAAAGATGCCCTTCGTTTTGTAAACTTATCTGGCTATGAACAACGGAACATTCAGGAGATGTCAGGAGGACAGCGGCAGCGGGTCGCCATTGCGAGAGCGATAGTCAATGAACCGGAAGTGCTTCTGTTAGACGAACCGTTGTCAGCTCTTGATTTAAAGCTGCGCACGGAAATGCAGTACGAGCTGCGGGAGCTACAGCGCCGGCTCGGCATTACATTTATTTTTGTCACACACGACCAAGAGGAAGCTCTTGCAATGTCTGATGAAATCTTTGTTTTAAATAAGGGGAAAATTCAGCAAAGTGGAACGCCGAAAGATATTTATGATGAACCTGTTAACCGCTTTGTGGCAGACTTTATCGGAGAATCGAATATTGTCGCAGGAAAAATGATTCAAGATTATCTTGTTGAATTTGTCGGAAAGCAGTTTGAATGTGTTGATAAAGGCTTTGCTCCGAACGAGGACGTAGAAGTGGTAATTCGACCGGAGGACTTGGAAATAACAACACCTGAAAAAGGAAAGCTGAAGGTTTATGTGGATTCCCAGCTGTTTAGAGGAGTTCATTATGAAATTTGCTGCTATGATAAGGATGGCAACGAGTGGCTTGTTCATTCTACAAAAAAGGCAGAAGTCGGCGAGGAAATTGGTCTTTATTTTGAACCGGAAGCAATACACGTTATGCGTTTAGAAGAAAATTCTCGTATTGGTGTTGCCGATGAAAAGTAATATTCGCGCTTTATACTTCTTACCATATGTGTTATGGATCTTACTATTTGTTGTCGTTCCGATTCTGCTTATCATTTATTATTCGTTTTTTAACATTGAAGG
This sequence comes from Aeribacillus sp. FSL K6-8394, assembly GCF_038008865.1. Taxonomy (NCBI): domain Bacteria; kingdom Bacillati; phylum Bacillota; class Bacilli; order Caryophanales; family Bacillaceae; genus Aeribacillus; species Aeribacillus sp. FSL K6-8394. Next base: position 2,224,100 of record NZ_JBBPAA010000001.1, on the reverse strand, counting down.
AACATTTTCTTTTGAAAACTACGAGAAATTTTTCACGCCGGTTTATTTGAAAATGGCGTTAAGTTCATTTTGGTATGCGTTTTTAATTACAGCCTTTTCGCTATTGATCGCTTATCCGACAGCTCTTTTATTAACGAAAACAAAACATAAGCAGCTTTGGCTTTTGTTAATCATTTTGCCGATGTGGATCAATTTGCTGTTAAAAGCATACGCCTTTCTCGGCATTTTTGGAACCTATGGAATAGCCAATCATTTTTTGGAATTAATTGGTGTCGGTGCTAAACAAATATTATTTACAGATTTCAGCTTTGTGTTTGTTTCTGTCTATATTTTCGTTCCATTTATGATTTTGCCGATTTTTAATGCTTTAGAAAAATTAAATCCAACGCTTGTAGATGCAGCTAAGGATCTCGGAGCATCCCCTTGGATTACGTTCCGCCGGGTCATTTTTCCGCTGACGCTGGACGGTGTTAAATCCGGATGCCAAGCAGTGTTTATTCCTGCATTATCGTTATTTATGATTACCCGCTTGATTGCAGGAAACCGGGTAATTACGCTTGGCACAGCAATAGAGCAGCATTTCCTAGTTACTCAAAACTGGGGAATGGGAGCAACCATTGCGGTCTTTTTAATTCTTGCAATGGTGATCATCATGTTTTTAACAGGAAATCGGAAGTGAGGGATGAAAAATGAACAGAAAATGGAAGGTTTCAAATATATATTTAATCATCGTATTTTTCATCTTATACGCTCCGATTTTCTACCTTATTTATTACTCGTTTAACAGCGGCGGAAAAATGCATCATTTTGAAAATTTTACGTTAGACTGGTATAAAGAAGTCCTGCAGGATGTGCGTCTATTGATTATTGTACTGAATACGATTGTAATTGCTTTGCTTTCTGCGGCGATTTCAACGATCATCGGCGTTTTCGGTGCGCTCGCCATTTACTCCGTCAAAACAAGACGGGTGAAAAATACATTGCTTTCGTTCAATAATGTTCTATTAGTCAGTCCTGATGTCATCATCGGAGCTTCCTTTTTAATTTTGTTTACCATTGTCGGCATTCAGCTTGGTTTTATTTCTGTTTTGCTGTCTCATATCGCCTTTAGTGTGCCGATTGTCGTATTGATGGTATTGCCAAAGCTTCAGGAAATGAGCCCGACATTAATCGATGCGGCAAGAGATTTAGGGGCGAGCCAGTGGAATGTCATAACAAAAGTAGTAATTCCCTACATTACCCCTGGGATTTTTGCTGGATTTTTTATGGCTTTAACCTATTCTTTGGACGATTTCGCCGTTACATTCTTTGTTACTGGAAATGGTTTTTCCACTTTATCTGTTGAAATATATTCAATGGCTCGACAAGGCATTTCCCTTACCATTAATGCTTTGTCAACACTCATTTTCCTTTTAACGATTTTGCTTGTGATCGGCTATTATTTCATCACGCTGCGCTATAATCGTCCGGGAAGATTGGGGGGACGGAAATGAAAAAAATTGTGCAGATGTTTGCGATAGTATTTATCGCTTCGTTTGCCATCCTGTTTTTTATTGCGAGACTGAATGCATCTGAAGGCTACTCCGGTGATAATACCCTTACGATTTACAACTGGGGAGAATATATTGATCCGGAATTGATCGACCTTTTTGAAAAAGAAACAGGTATAAAAGTGATTTACCAAACATTTGATTCAAATGAAGCGATGATGACAAAAATTTCCCAAGGAGGAACAACATTTGATATTGCCGTCCCTTCTGAGTATGCCATTAGCAAAATGAAGGAAGAAGGTCTTCTTATTCCGATTGATCATTCGAAAATTCCTAATTTAAAATATATCAACCCCCGTTTTCTAAATTTATCGTTTGATCCGGGGAATAAATATTCCATTCCATATTTTTGGGGAACGGTCGGCATTTTGTATAATCCGGAAGCTCTCGGGGGAAAAAAGATCGACAGCTGGAATGATTTATGGGATAAAGATATGAAAAATCAAATACTTCTTGTCGACGGCGCCCGAGAGGTAATCGGAATGGGGTTGAACAGTCTTGGCTACTCGTTAAATGATACGAACAAAGACCATTTGCTAGAAGCGAAAAAGAAACTGGATAAACTGACTCCAAACGTGAAGGCGATCGTTGGAGATGAAATCAAAATGCTGATGGCAAACGAAGAAGCCGGCGCCGCTCTCGTCTGGTCGGGAGATGCTGCAGATATCATGTGGGAAAATGAGAAGCTAGATTACGTGGTGCCGAAAGAAGGCTCTAATCTTTGGTTTGATAATATGGTTATTCCGAAAACGGCCAAAAACATAGAAGGCGCTCATAAATTTATCAACTTTATGCTAGACCCGAAAGTGGCTGCGCAAAATGCTGAATATGTCGGCTACTCCACTCCAAATGAAAAGGCGCTTGAATACTTGCCGAAAGAGATTTCTGAAGATGAGCGGTTTTACCCGTCCCCTGAATTAACGGATAAATTGGAAGTGTATGAAAACCTAGGGAAACGAATGCTTTCCTATTATAATGATTTATTTTTAGAATTTAAAATGCACTCGAAATAAAAGGAAACCATCGCCATTCTAATTTGGAAGGCGATGGTTTTTTGTTGATTCTGATCTTTGACGCAAGAACGAGCTGTTGTTGGAAAAATATACAGCATAACCCTATCTTTATGCGGCTGTAAAAATAGACGTATAGTAGATGTAATTGGCACGTTGAAGGATGCCGTTTGCAGCATAGAAAAAATGCGCATATGGGCTTTTAAAATCGAAAACAAGAATCGGCACTTTGCCGGTTTCTGCTCATCGCGCTCACCTTTAAAAGAGTTTGGTTATGAACATTTCCTTAGCTGCTGCCGCATCCTCCGCCGCAGCTGCTTCCGCAATTTGAACTGGAGCATCCTGAAGAAGAGCATCCGGAACCTCCTGAATGATCATTGGAATCGCTGAGTGCAGCCCCGCATGCATAAATAGAACCTCCGCTTGTCCCTGCATCCTTATTCAAAAGCTGCGACATTTTTTCTGTATAACTGTCCTGCTCGTACAGCGATAAAAATACCATAGCCGGCAGCAGCATCGAGTACGTATCGTCTGTTTTTATTTCCTTGCGGAGCGATTTGTTTTGCCGTTTCATTTCTTCTGCTTTTTCAATATCGTTTTTCAGCTGTTCAAGCAGCTTTGTTTGTAATGGCTTGATCGGGTCAAACGAACGAAAATATTTATCAAACAGTTTTTCGTCACTAGCTGAGCGAACTTCTTCCAAAAGTGTTTTGCTTAGCGGATTTTTTAAAAAGCCTCCCCACAGCTTCGTGCTGTTTGGATAGATTTCAAATAAGTGCAAATACATCCAATCAAAAAGGGCTCTTTCGTGAGGAATCGGTGTCCGTTCCACATTAGGGCTGTGATGCAGAAATGATCCAAAAAATTTTTTTGAAAAATTTTCGTATTCTTTCGTAAACATAATCATTTCATGCCATATTTCATCCACTTCATCGCTGAACATTGGAACTGATTTTAAAATTCCTGCCAATAAAAAATATCTTTTTAATTCAAATAGGCGCCAGTTAAAGTCCGTTTCGGTCCAATTAGGATGATTTGCTAACACTCTTTTCTTTACTTTTTCCATATATTCTGAGTTTAGAGAGTCTTCCAAACGAGAGATAATTGGCAGCCCTTCTGGAATGCGGCAGGCTAATTTTGTCGGGACAGCCTCTTGAACAAGCTTTAATGATCTTTTTTTCTTCGTTTTATTGATATTGACAACGATGAACATAATGAAAATACCAATGATCAATCCTACTAAAAGCTCAGTCATAATATCCCTCCACAACACTATATATATCTTAATTATACTATTGGAATAGGAAATTTATAGAAACGATTTTCGTGAAACTCGAATATTGTATAATTTCAAAAATATCGTAAAATGGAAAGAGCAAAAAATTCCTATTTAATCATATAGAAAGGTTTTGGCGATGAACGTTCAAAAAATAAATATAGCAGGGAAAAAAGATCATATTATTTTTTTAACAGTTATCTTTTGCTTTTGGTTTTCCATTTATATTTATGTTCCAATCTTTGGGGTTTATTTAGAACATTTGCAGTTTGACTATTCACTTGTTGGCATTATTTTTGGCAGTTACGGCATCACCCAGATTTTGATTCGTTTGCCTCTTGGAGTTTTATCAGACTATTTAGGGCAAATGAGAAAAGGAATGCTTATAGCTGGTTTTTTTATGGCGTTTGCCAGCGGAATCCTGTTTCTTTTCTTTCAATCATTTATCCCGATTTTTATTGCAAGACTTCTTTCAGGAATTACCGCGTCGATGTGGGTAATGGCTACTACATTATACGCTCAATATTTTACGGAAAGTCAATCTTCCAAAGCGATGGGAATTCTCCAGTTTATGACGGTCGTTTCCCAATTTATTAGCATGGCGATCAGCGGGAAAATTGTAGAGTGGTTCGGCTGGGAAATGCCGTTTCTCATTGGGACCGTCATGGCTTTGATTGGTCTTATTCTTTCATTTCGCATTAAAGAAATCGGCGATAAGGTGAATCTTATTGATTTCAAATATATGAGTCAATTAAAATATGTTCTCGGCATCAAGACGCTTTGGGGCATCTCAGCTTTATCGCTTGCCGGACACGGAATTTTGTTTATGACGATTTTTGGATTTACACCGGTTTATGTCTCGAAAATCGGATTTAGTGAGTCCGTGTTTTTTTGGGTCGTCACTTCCTTTTTTATTCCGCATGCAGCTGCATCATTGCTGCTTGCCTATTTTCCTGTTAGAAAGCAAAAACAACTGCTTTTGCTTTCATTTATTTTAAGCGGATTATTTCATCTTCTGTTGCCGTTGTCAAATTCGATTCTATGGATTTGCTTCATGCATATTTTCATAGGGTTTTGGCTTGGTTTTATTTTTCCGCTGCTGCTTGCGATGGTTATTCAAAGCTGTCAAGAAGCATATCGGACGACCGCAATGGGCTTTTATCAATCATTTTATGCAATCGGCATTTTCACTGGTCCGATGTTAGCGGGCTTTATTGCAGATCACATCGGTTTTTATGAAGTGTTTCTTGCAACAGGCCTGCTTGCCTTTGCAGCTGCTTTTCTGTCTTTATTCATTCCAAGCTCCCGCATGGAAAGGAAAGCGGAGCGAATCTCTTCGTAAAGAGATAAAGTGGAATACGAACATTTTTCATATTAGACCCCCATGCCGCAAAAGCGGCACCAGCAGATGATGAAAATAGTTCGTCCATGTATACTTAATCTTAGGCTGGCCAGCGAGGTCGTCTTACCTTGGTGCCATGAGCCCGTTAATTAGACAGACCCCGACGACCTGGTGCACCACAGACTGTTGCTCCCTGGGGAAGCACGCGGGATAGAATGACGTGTATGGTCGTTGCACCGCCAGCCTGTGTTTATTACATGTTAGGCATGGGGGAACGAACATGGACATTATCCATACTCATGTTTGTGGATTAGACGTTCATAAGAAGAACGTCGTCGCTTGTATTATTACTCCGGATCATCAAGAGATCCGCACGTTTTCTACCATGACTGAAGACTTGCTTATGCTTGTAGACTGGATCAAGGCGCATGGCGTCACTCACGTGGCCATGGAAAGTACAGGTTCCTACTGGAAGCCAATTTATAACCTGTTGGAGATGGAAGACATCAAGATTTTAGTGGTCAATGCCAAACATATCAAAAATGTGCCTGGTCGCAAAACAGATGTAAAGGATGCCGAGTGGATCGCTGGACTCTTACGCCATGGATTGCTACAAGGTAGTTACATCCCTGACCGCCAGCAACGGGAGTTGAGGGAACTCATCCGTTATCGTCGCAGCCTGATTGAAGAGCGGGCTCGCGAAATCAACCGCATCCAGAAGGTACTGGAAGGGGCTAACATCAAACTCTCCTCGGTGGCGACCAATGTGCTGGGCAAATCGGGTCGAGCCATGATCGAGGCTTTAATTAATGGTGAAACTGACCCCGATGTGCTATCCGAACTGGCTCAGCGCCGTCTCAAACGGAAGAAAGAGGAGTTGAAAAAGGCCCTGAAGGGCCTCATCGGCCCTCATCAACGCCTGATGCTTAAAACCCAGCTTGAGCATATTGATCACTTAGATGCCTTGATTGAAGAACTGGATGCTGAAATCAAGGAGCGGATGCGCCCTTTTGAAGATGACCTGGAGCGGTTAGATACGATCCCCGGCGTTGGTCGGCGCACAGCGGAGCATATTTTGGCTGAGATTGGCCCTGACATGACACAGTTTCCTTCGGCAGCTCACTTGTGTTCATGGGCAGGAGTCGCCCCAGGGAATAACGAAAGTGCCGGAAAACGAAAGTCAGGGAAAACCCGCAAGGGAAACCAGAAGCTTCGTAGCACCCTGGTGGAAGCCGCCCGTGCCGCTGCTAGGTCCAAACACACCTATCTATCCAGCCAGTACCACCGTATTGCTGCACGCCGGGGGGCCAATCGTGCAGCGGTTGCGGTCGCTCATAGCATCCTGACTATTGTCTACCATCTCCTCAAAAAGAAGCAGACTTACATCGAACTTGGTCCACATTACTACGAAGAACGCAAGCGCCATCAAGTCGCCAGACAAGCGATTCGGAAGTTGGAAACACTAGGGTTTAAGGTCATGGTAGAGCCGTCAAATCAAACAGCGTAGTTAACCGAAACAGTAACCATCAGGTGCATAAACATGACTTATTCCAGCAAATACCAATCTGCTGGTGTTAACACCCCCTGGATTTTTTGTGCTTTTTTCATGGACTTAAATTTTCGGGATAGCGTTGAATCCTATATTGCTTGGGAATATGAAATGACATCTTGCTATAAATGAAAATGGCTGGCTGTTTTTGCACGGAGAGATCAACGGTCTTTTTCATCTATGTATGTTGTTTTTTCAGTTTCAATTCGATAGCTTCCATAAGAACCTCTCAATTTGTAGGGGGCTGTCCAGAAAGTCAAATCCCTATCGTAAACAAAAAAATTATAAACGTCGATATATCAACGTTTATAAAACATTAAAGGGGGCGTCAATAAGCCGTAAAAATCACTTATTAGACACCCCCTTTTCTGCCAATTTTTTAAACAACCTGTCAAAGAAAATAAATAGAACAACATGAAAAAAATAGTGGTTAATTGATAATAAACGAGGTTCATTGATTGATAGATAAACGGTTTCAAACTCCTTTATTAAAATTATTATAATTTACTATTGATTTTTAATTAAAATATGTTATCATATAGTTGTAATGATTAGAGAAATATTATTTTAAATTATGAGGTGATCGGTAAATGGGAGAGAATAAAAAGCTTACGACGAGCTGGGGTGCTCCTGTAGGGGACAATCAAAATTCGATGACAGCAGGCCATCGAGGTCCGACATTAATTCAAGACGTACATCTTCTGGAAAAACTAGCCCATTTTAATAGAGAAAGAGTTCCTGAACGAGTTGTTCACGCAAAAGGTGCCGGTGCTCACGGATACTTTGAAGTGACAAATGATATGTCAAAATATACGAAAGCGAAAGTTTTCAACGGAGTAGGCAAGCGAACACCAGTATTTGTAAGATTCTCAACTGTTGCAGGTGAGCTTGGCTCCGCTGATACGGTCCGCGATCCGCGCGGTTTTGCCGTTAAGTTTTACACAGAAGAAGGAAACTATGACATCGTAGGAAACAACACGCCGATTTTCTTCATTCGCGATGCGATTAAATTCCCTGATTTTATCCACACACAAAAACGCGATCCAAAAACACATTTGAAAAATCCTACTGCCGTATGGGATTTTTGGTCTCTATCGCCTGAATCATTGCACCAAGTAACTTATTTGATGGGAGATCGCGGAATTCCGGCAACATACCGTCATATGAATGGTTATGGAAGCCATACATTTAAATGGACAAACGAAGACGGGGAAAGCGTCTGGATCAAATATCATTTCAAAACTGACCAAGGTATAAAAAACCTTGATACGAAAACAGCTGTAAAAATTGCCGGAGAAAATCCGGATTATCATACAGAGGATTTATTCAATGCGATTGAAAACGGAGACTATCCTTCTTGGACGCTTTATGTGCAAATCATGCCGCTTGAAGATGCGAACACATACAGATGGGATCCATTTGACGTGACAAAAGTATGGTCTCACAAAGATTATCCATTAATTGAAGTAGGAAAATTAGTATTAAATAAAAACCCTGAAAACTATTTTGCAGAAGTTGAGCAAGCTGCATTCTCACCGGGAAACCTAGTTCCAGGAGTCGATGTATCGCCGGACAAAATGCTGCAAGGTCGTCTCTTTGCATATCATGATGCACATCGCTACCGCATCGGGGCAAACTATAACTCACTTCCAATCAACCGTCCGCGAGTTGAAGTGAACAACTATCAACGCGATGGATTTATGCGCTTTGACTCAAATGGCGGAGGCTCTGTATATTATGAACCAAACAGCTTTGGCGGTCCAAAAGAAACACCTGAAGCAAAACAAGCATCATACCCAGTATCAGGTGTTGCGGAAAACGTTCCTTATGACCATGATGACCATTATACTCAAGCGGGCGACTTATACCGTCTCATGAGTGAAGATGAAAGAGCACGCCTTATTGAAAATATTGTAAATTCAATGAAGCCAGTTAAGCTGGAGGAAATAAAACTCCGCCAAATCGGCCACTTCTACAAAGCAGATCCTGAATATGGAACCCGCGTTGCAGAAGGTCTTGGTTTGCAAGTGCCTGAAGAAGTAAAAAAAGGTTAATAAATATTTCATAGCTGGACGATCTCGGAAGGTTCAAACGAACTTTTCGGGGTCGTCTTAATTTTTGTCACTTTCGAAAAAAATATTTGGAATTACAACCTGCTTGCTTGTGAATGCGTCAGCTTTCAAACAATAGTTGGAATTACCACACGTCCCATAAAAACATATAATTGCCTTCTTTAATAGGGAAAAGTAAAAATAGTTAAAAAATTTTTTATAAAGTTGTATGATGGAAAATATAAATAGTTTCGTTCATACTTTTTGGAGGCTATGCTTATGAAAGAAGTGGCGTCTTTCTTAAAACCGTACCGCTTGGCGGTTGTTATTGCTCTTGCTCTCATGTTAACCGAGCTGACAGTGGAGCTTGTCCAGCCTTTGTTTATGGCAAAAATTGTAGATGATGGAATTTTGAAAAGGGATTTATCAGCTGTCGTCCATTGGGGGCTGGTGATGGTTGGTGTATCGGCTCTTGCCTTTGCAGCAGGCATCATTAATTCATTTTTTGCGGCGCATGTCAGCCAGAGCTTTGGATTTGATATTAGAAAAGTTCTTTTTGGGAAAATTCAATCCTTTTCATTTGCGAACTATAATCAATTTTCCAATTCATCTTTCATTACAAGGATGACAAATGATGTCTCCCAAGTGCAAAACACAATTTTTATGGGACTTCGGATTATGCTGCGTGCTCCATTGTTGGTGATCGGCGGCGCGGTTATGGCTCTAGCAGTAAATTTTACATTATCCTTCATTCTCATCGTCATTCTTCCGTGCCTGATCTTTTTTCTTTTATGGGTGATGAAAAGAGCAGGATCGATGTTTCGAATCGTGCAAGAAAAGCTGGATACGGTGAATAAAGTCATACAGGAAAACTTGACGAATATGCGCTTAATCAAAGCTTTTTTTCGAAATGACTATGAAGTTAATCGCTTTCAGAAGGTGAACAAAGATTTAAAAGACCAAACAATTTTCGTGCTCCGCTTTATGGAAATTATGCAGCCTGTCTTGCTTTTTGTAATGAATGTAAGCATTTTAATTATTTTATGGGCGGCTCATGCTGGACCAAGTGAGGCAAAAGTAGGTGAAGTTGTTGCGATCGTCAATTATTCAACAAGGATCATTTCTGTTTTATCTATGCTGTCTTTTATTGTCTCTGGTTTTTCCAGGGCAAAAGCCTCCAGCTTAAGGATTTCGGAGGTGCTTCAAACAGAAGTAAAATTGACTGATGAGCTTGCCGAATCAAGTCATCAAATAAAAGAGGGAAAAATTGAATTTCGATCGGTGTCCTTTGCATACCCGGATTCAGCCGTTAAGGTGCTTGATGATGTATCGTTTACGGTAAATGCTGGAGAAACTATGGCGGTGATGGGGGCTACCGGCTCCGGCAAATCGACTCTTTTCAATTTAATTCCGCGATTATACGACTTAGAAAAAGGAGCCGTTTATATTGACGGTTTCGATATACGTACGATCAAGCTTGAGCATTTAAGAAGGTCAATTGGGATGGTTCCGCAAGAATCGCTGTTATTCACTGGAACGGTAAAAGATAATATTTTATGGGGAAAAGAAGATGCTACTATGGAAGAAATCATTGCTGCTGCAAAGGATGCCCAAATACATGATACGATTTTAAAGCTCCCTCATGGATATGATACCCTTATCAGCCAAAAAGGCGTGAATCTTTCCGGAGGGCAAAAGCAGCGAATTTCGATTGCCAGAGCGCTTGTCCGAAAGCCAAAAATATTGTTGCTTGATGACAGCACGAGTGCTTTAGACTTAAAGACGGAAAGAAAACTGCTTCAAGCATTGATGAAATATCCATGTACGACCTTGATCATTACGCAAAAAATTTTAACAGCGATGGCGGCTGATCAAATTTTGCTACTAGAAAACGGAAAGGTGCTTGCGAAAGGAAGGCATGATGAATTAATACGCAGCGTTCCACTTTACCAAAAAATCTATGAATCACAATATGGAAAGGATGGCATCCGTCATGCTCAAAAGTCTTATTGAACCTTTCCGATATGAAAAACTAAAGCTGACAAATGAGTCAAAAGTGAAGAAAAGCTCTTCAAAAGTTAAAGACTGGAAAGGAACATTAAAAAGAATTTGGGGATATATGTCAGATCAAAAAGTTTTGTTTTTTTTCGTTTTGCTCATGGTTTTTATTAGCACAGTTTTAACAATCCTTGGGCCTTTTTTAGTAGGGAAAGGGATCGACATTTATATTGTAGAAAAAAGCGGAAATCACTTTTTCTTTTTTTTCGTCGTTCTTGTTTTAATCTATGCATTGCATTCCCTTTCCATTTGGCTGCAAAACATATGGATGATCAAAGTGTCGCAAAATACTGTGTATAAAATAAGATCCGATCTATTTCGCCAGTTTCATCTTCTTCCCATTTCTTTTTTTGATCAGAAAAAAACGGGAGAGCTGATGAGCCGAATGACCAATGATGTTGAAAACGTCAGCTCGACATTAAACAGCTCAGTGATTCAAATCTCATCCAGTGTTCTTACATTAATTGGTGTTGTTTCTGTTATGTTATGGATGAGCCCTTTTTTAACAATCATCACCTTAATAGTTGTTCCTTTATTGGTTGTAGGTATGAAATGGATTACCCGGCGGACTGGACAATTGTTTAAAGAGCAGCAGCGAAGTTTAGGAGAACTGAATGGATACATTGAAGAAACCATCACTGGTCAGCGAATTGTCAAAACCTTTTCACAAGAGAACCGGGTTATGCATGAGTTTTTAGAAAAAAATGAAAGGCTGCGGAGATCTTCATTTTGGGCTCAGACGATTTCCGGTTTTATCCCAAAGCTTATGCACGTATTAAACAATTTAAGTTTTACATTGATTGCAGGGTTCGGTGGAATCTTTGCTCTAAAAGGGTGGATAACCATCGGAACGATTGTTGTTTTTGCGGAGTACGCCAGGCAGTTTACACGGCCTTTAAATGATCTTGCCAATCAATTTAATACATTATTATCTGCGGTTGCCGGTGCAGAGCGGGTATTTGATTTGCTCGATGAGCAGGCAGAGGAAGCTGATTTTGGAGAATATGTACAATCCGCAAATATAAAAGGGGACATTGTGTTTGATCGAGTATCTTTTTCATACGGGGAAGAGAGCCAAACGATAAAAAATATTAGCTTTCATGTTTCTCCGGGAGAAACAGTTGCCCTTGTCGGTGCCACCGGCGCCGGAAAAACAACGATCATCAATTTACTGGCACGCTTTTATGAAATAAATGAAGGGAGAATTTTGATAGATGGAAAGGATATTTCCAAATTAAGACGGAGTGAACTTCGTCAAGCAATGGGGTTTGTATTGCAGGATCCTTTTTTGTTTCACACGACAATTCGTGAAAATATCCGATACGGAAGATTGGATGCAACAGATGAGGAAGTGGAGGAAGCGGCAAAGCTAGCAAATGCTCATTCATTTATTAAAAACCTACCTGATCAATATGATACAATCATTAACGAAGGTGGAACGAGCATCAGTCAAGGTCAAAAACAACTTCTTTCAATTGCGAGGGCGATTTTAAAAAATCCGTCCATTTTATTGCTGGATGAAGCGACAAGCAGCATTGACACTGTAACAGAATTAAAGATTCAAGAAGCGCTGGAGAGGCTGATGAAGGGGAGAACAAGCTTTGTGATCGCTCATCGGCTGAATACGATTAAAAAAGCAGATCAAATATTTGTTATCCAGGATGGTCGCATTGTGGAAAAAGGATCTCATGATGAATTGCTGGAAAAAGAGGGGTTTTATTTTGATTTAGTCACAAACCAGCTAAAACCGCAATTAAAAACGAAAGACATGTTGTCAGAAATAAAGGATCATATATAATGAATATAATCACTTTACTTTGTTAAAAGGGGAAACAGTATGAAATTAGTAGCTATTGATTTAGACGGGACATTGCTATCTTCCAATTTATCCATATCAGAAGAAAATCTTACAGCTATTCGGGAAGCACAAAATGAGGGAAACATCATCATGATTTGCTCCGGCAGGGCGCCTGAGAGTATTCGTGAACTGCTGGACGAATATGATTTGGCATGTCCATTTGCAGCAAGCAATGGAACAGTTGTCGTAATCGAAGGAGAAAAGCCGAAATACATTTCAATGAACAAACAAAACATGTTGGAAGCAGCCGAAATTTTGGAGAGTTATGGTGTGCCGTATAAACTTTATACAAATGATGGTATTTGGATGCCGGAAGACTGGAGCGCCAAAGTTCGCTCTGCTCTGCAGTCGAATCCGGAGCTGGCAAAATGTTTGCTTGAATCTGAGTACAAACAGTTTATCGAGCAGCCAAAAAGGACCGACAATAATCGATACTTTCGTCATATACAAGATGTTATAAACCGCGGTGATTTATCGGTCCAAAAGTTTTTTATTTTGCAATTTAATCAACATACTAGAAAAGAAATTATGGAACAATTAGAAAACATTGCTGGGATTGCGGTTACGACATCAGGTGACTACAACGTTGAAATAATGGATGAAAAGGGAAATAAAGGATATGGATTAAAAGCTGTTGCCAAGCACTACAATATCCCATTGGAACAAACGATTGCGATTGGTGATAATTTCAATGACGTTCCAATGCTGGAAGCTGCAGGGCTTTCCGTTGCAATGGGGAATGCCGAGCCTGAGGTGAAAGAAATGTGCGATATCGTGACGAGGACAAACGATGAACACGGTGTCGCCTATGCTATTCGACAATTTGTGCTGTAAATGGTTTATGGATGTGAAGGGGTGTCTAATAAGTCGTTTTTACGGCTTATTGACGCCCCCTTTAATGTTTTATAAACGTTGATATACGACGTTTATGATTTTTGTGCGCCCGGCATGTATATGAACTATAGGGTGTAAGTCCCGAACCCCGAAGACAGAAGTAGAGGTCAGCTCAACGAAAGGGTGTCCGTGGTGACGCGGAATCTGAAGGAAGCTGGAGGCAAAACACCGGTCCGAGGAACACGAACCTCATATAAGGCTAGGTATGATTGAGTGAGTTTGCATAACAAAACAAAGCTCTTTCTGTCGAAGGTCATATCGAGTAAATGAGGCGGATAGATGGTGTGAAAGTGCATGTACTTACCCGGGGAGGTCTGGCGGATATGTGAAGTACGCTTCATAACCTACTTAGTGATAAGTAGCTGAACCGTCAGAAGTCAGCAGAGGTCATAGTATTAGTTGATCTAGAACAACTAAGAAGGACCGAACAATTAAGAGAGAATAGCCCTTGGCATTCAGTGAGTCATGATGAACACAGAAAACGTAGTACCTCACTTGAGGGAGGAAGCGGTGAATCCCGTGGGAGACCTCTTGGAGGGTGGAGTGACCACTGGCATAAAGAGAACAGCTATTCACGGAAGTTATGAAAACTTGCGTCAATTATCTTAATTGAACCGCCGTATACGGAACCGTACGTACGGTGGTGTGAGAGGACGGGAGTTAATCGCTCCCTCCTACTCGATTGTTTACGATAGGGATTTGACTTTCTGGATAGCTCCTTTCATTTTATTTACTATTGAAAACTGCGACGGTGCGGCTTCTTTGAGGCGGGCAATAAAAAAGTGTGATGAATTATTGTTATTGTTTCGCTAGTTCTTTCTGCCATACTTTTTTTAACATAGCTGTTTCGTCACACGATGGAAGTTTCGGACAATTGATGCAATCCTTCCACATTTTTTGCGGGAGAGATTGCTTGTCAACGATATCGAATCCTAATTTGGTAAAAAACTCGATTTGATACGTTAAGGCAATCAAATTTTCAATTTCCAACCTGTTTGTTTCATAAATGATTTGTTTTACGAGCTCTTTTCCGATGCCTTTTCCGGTATGGTCAGGGTCAACGGCCAGCGAGCGGATTTCAGCCAAATCTTTGTCTAAAATATGCAAGCTGGCAACGCCAGCCACTGCTCCACCTTCATCTGCAACATAAAAATTTTGTAAATTTTCATAAATAGATGCGTACGTTCTGCTGAGCAGCTTTCCTTCCAATGCATAATGTTTAATTAATTGATAGATGGCATCTGTATCGCTCATAGTCGCTCTTCGAATGTGCATGTATACTCCCTCATTTAATCGAATGAATAATTATAAGTAAAATAAAATATTTATTCATATATATTATCGGTATGAACATTATTTTGTCAATAAAAAAACCAAACAATTTATAATTATGCAAGTTCATCAAATCTTTAAACATTTTCTGTAAGTAAAATTTTGGCGGGAGAAAATATTTGATAAGAGGATTTTACTACAAGGAAGCTAGCATTCAATGAAATTTATGGTAAAAAATGATGTTTATAAGAGAGGTTTAATCTTCTTCATCCATCAAATTGTGGACAAATTCAGACATTTTTTCTAAATGTGTTGAAAATGAGTCTTATTCTTATTATAATTGATAACGAATCTCATTATTAATTTATTACGGAAAGAGTTAAAAAATGAAAAAACGATATTTGATCATTGCTCTCATTATTCTTTCAATTGCATCGATTTTTATCGGGGTAAAAGATATTAAACCAACTGATTTATTCAATTTGACAGATGAACAAATACAAATTTTGATCATCAGCAGAATTCCGCGTGTCATTAGCATTATTATTGCAGGAACGAGCATAAGCATTGCCGGTCTTATTATGCAGCAGCTGAGCAGAAACAAGTTCGTTTCCCCAACTACGGCAGGAACGATGGATTCCGCCAGATTGGGGATTTTAGTTGCGATCATGGTTTTTGCAGACGCTAGTCCGATTCAAAAAATGATTGTTGCATTTGCTTTTGCACTTTTAGGAACATTTATCTTTATGAAAATATTGGAGAAAATCAAATATAAAGATACTATTTTTGTTCCTCTAGTCGGGCTGATGTTCGGCAACATCATTGGATCTATCACTACTTTTTTTGCATACAAAAATAATTTGATTCAAAATGTTTCCTCATGGCTGGAAGGAGATTTTTCGTTAATTTTAAAAGGTCAATATGAATTATTGTATGTCAGCATTCCTTTTGTATTAATTGCATACTTGTATGCGAATCAATTCACTGTCGCTGGAATGGGAGAGGAATTTTCGAAAAATTTAGGCTTGAATTATAAACAAGTTGTCAATATCGGACTTGTTATCGTAGCTTTGATCACTTCATCTGTTGTATTGACGGTTGGAACCATTCCGTTTCTAGGTCTTGTCGTTCCGAATATTGTCGCCATATACAATGGAGACCATTTGAAAAAGAATTTGATTCATACCGCTTTGCTCGGTGCTGTTTTCGTTATGTTTTGCGATATTTTAGGGCGAATCATTATATATCCGTACGAAATCTCGATCAGCTTAACCGTCGGTGTCATCGGCAGTGCCATTTTTGTTTACTTACTTATGAGGAGAAAAGCATATGGGTTATAGAGCGAAAATAACATCTCTTCTAGTGGTCGCAGTCCTTTTAATGATCACCTTTTTGTTCATCGACCTCGGCAAAAATTGGGATTATGCATTGCCGCGCCGTTCGGTGAAGATGCTGGCGGTTATTATTACAAGTGTAGCAATCGGTTTTTCAACGTTAGTATTTCAAACGATTACAAACAACAGAATTTTAACTCCGAGCATTTTAGGTTTAGATTCTTTATATATGCTTTTGCAAACCATGCTTGTCTTTTTATTTGGTTCAACACATGTTGCGATGATCGATAAAAATATTAACTTTGCGCTTTCCTTGTTCTTTATGATGCTGTTTGCACTGATCTTTTACAAATTCCTTCTTCGAGGCGAAGGTCAAGACATTTATTTTCTTCTTCTGATTGGACTGATATTCGGAACATTATTTAACAGCTTGACTTCTTTTATGCAAGTGCTGATAGATCCTAACGAATTTCTAATTGTGCAGGACAGAATGTTTGCCAGCATCAATAACGTGAATACGGATTTGCTGTACTTGTCGATTGCCGTTATGTTGCTGGCGGGTCTTTATTCACTGAAATATTTCAAATATTTAGATGTGCTGGCACTTGGAAGGGAGCATGCGATTAATCTCGGCATTGATTACGATCATGTTGTCAAAAGGCTTTTGATCATTGTGGCTGTTTTCGTTTCGATTTCGACAGCTTTAACCGGTCCGATGACGTTTTTAGGCCTTCTCGTGATTAACGTGGCAAGGGAATTTTTAAACACATATAAACATAGTGTTTTAACGATCGGGACCGTTCTTTTTTCCATCATTGCGTTGGTTGGCGGTCAGCTATTGGTCGAAAGAGTGTTTACATTTTCAACTACGTTAAGTGTTGTCATTAATTTTGTTGGAGGGGTTTATTTTATTTATCTTCTATTAAAGGAGAATCGATCATGGTAGAAGTAAAAAATGTTTCAAAACAGTACGGAAACAAATTTGTAGTAAAAGGCGTCTCGCTGAAAATTCCGAAACAAAAAATCACAGCCTTCATCGGCCCAAACGGAGCTGGAAAAAGCACACTGCTATCAATGATCAGCCGATTAATAAAAAAAGATGATGGAGAAATATTGATTGACGGAAAAGAACTTGGCGCATGCAAAAGCAACGATTTGGCGAAAAAAATTTCGATCTTAAAGCAATCAAACCACATTAATCTTCGCTTAACAGTCAGGGAACTTGTCTCTTTCGGCAGATTTCCGTATTCAAGCGGAAGATTAACAAAAGAAGATCAAAGGCATGTGGATGAAGCGATCCGTTACATGGGGCTTGAAGAGATCGAACATAAATTTCTTGATCAGTTGAGCGGAGGCCAAAAGCAGCGGGCTTTTATCGCTATGGTGATCGCGCAGGATACCGAATATATTTTGCTTGATGAGCCATTGAACAATTTAGATATGAAGCACTCTGTGCAAATTATGAAAATGTTAAGAAAACTTGTCGATGAACTTGGAAAAACAATTGTCATTGTACTGCACGATATCAATTTTGCATCGGTGTATGCCGATTATGTAGTTGCAATGAAAGATGGAGAACTCGTACACGTCGGGCCAACTGATCAAGTCATAGATCGTTCTGTCTTAAAAGACGTATATGATATGGATATAAACATCCAGCAAATAAACAATTGCAAAATATGTGTGTACTTTTCTTAAAGGGTAGTATGGATGGAGGCATTTTGATAAACATCTCAGCAGAAGGAAGAGCTGTCAGCTCTTCCTTACAAAGAATTCGAAATGATAATGATTTTCTTATTCAATTGCGAGATGTTTAAAGAATTGCCGACATCATTTAAAAAATATACAGGGGGTAATTTTTATGAAAAAGTTTTTAGTTTTTCTCATTGCTTCTTTGATGGTTTTTGTTGTTGCAGCTTGCGGCTCGAACGGGTCAACTAGCGGCGAAGGTGAAAAAAATGGCACGAAACAGGAGTCAGAAGAACTGACGATTAAGCATCAGCTTGGCGAAACAAAAGTGAAGAAAAATCCAGAAAAAGTCGTCGTTTTTGATTTTGGTGCTCTTGACACATTGGATAAGCTTGGCGTTGAAGTGGTAGGTGTACCGAAGGATAACCTTCCATCCTATTTAAAAGACAAATACAGTGACGATAAATATGAAAATGTCGGCGGTTTAAAAGAACCGGATTTTGAAAAAATCAGTTCGATTGAGCCTGATTTGATCATTATTTCCGGAAGACAATCAGAGGTTTATGAAGAGTTTGAGAAAATTGCACCAACCATCTTTATGGGTGTTGATACAACGAAATATTTAGAGTCATTCCATGAAAATGTGAAAACACTTGGAAAAATTTTCGGTAAAGAAGAGGAAGCTGAAAAAGAACTGGCAGCAATCGATGAATCGATTAAAAAGCTAAAAGAAAAAGCAGAAGCGTCTGGAAAAAATGCATTAGTTATTTTAGCCAATGAAGGGAAAGTCAGCGCATATGGACCGAAATCTAGATTTGGACTCATCCATGATGAATTTGGAATTAAAGCTGTAGATGAAAACATTGAAGTTTCTACACACGGACAAAGCATTTCATTTGAATATATCGTTGAAAAAAATCCTGATTACTTATTTGTGGTAGACCGCGGTGCTGTTGTAGGCGGCCAATCATCTGCAAAACAAACAGTAGAAAATGAATTAGTGAAAAAGACAAATGCCTACAAAAACGGCAATATTGTGTACTTAGATCCTAACTACTGGTATTTATCCGGCGGCGGATTGATTTCGGTTGCTGAAATGGTGAAAGAAGTGGATAATGCGATCCAATAATTTTTCAAAAGGGAGCTGAAAACAGCTCTCTTTTTTCATATGCACCCGGGCATGGGTGTAATCTCTAGGGTGAAAGTCTCGAGCTGCGAAGGCAAAAGTAGCAGTTAGCTTAACGCAATAGTGTCCGTGGTGATGTGGAATCTGAAGGAAGCGGGCAGCAAACTTAGGGTGTCTCTCGAAACACGAACTTCATATGAGGCTAGTTGCCATTGGATGAAACAAAGTCCTTTCTATCAAAGATGGTACAGAGTAAATGAAGCAGACAGTTGGAAGGAAAGACTGCACCCTTACCCAGGGAGGTATGACCGACATGTCGAATTGATTAGTATGTGCTTGAACGTCTCAACCTTTTCGATAAAAGAAACAGACGCAAAAAACACATACATATGCCGAAAGTCATAGACAAGGTCAACATTTGATTATGAGACTCGCAAGTTAGACACCGTGAGAAGGCATTACAAAAAGCCAATACTTTTCTACATAGTATTGGCTTTTAATCATTGATGAAAAATGAAGTGAACAGACTCTCATCTCCAAAAACAATAGCGGTACTTATTAAGACAGAAAGCTAGGTGTGCTTTTCCTATAATCCCGTCTACCGCTAACATACATAAGCATTGAAATTCCATAACGGCTCTAACGCTACTTCCATAAAAAAGTTGCCCACAAATACTTGACTCAAACTTTTTCATTTGAAAATAAGGGATGAACGGAGTATTTATAGTATGATAGAGAAAAAGGGGGAAGAAAGGCATGGGAAATTTACATGGGAAGCGGATCGCTATCACAGGCTCTCGAAAGAGCGGGGAAATTTCCACGTTAATTCGTAAAAAAGGAGGGGAGCCTGTTATTCGAGCTATTCAAGAAACAATAAAATGCTCTCCTTCGGATTTGGAGGCTGATCTTCGAAGCATTGTTGAAAAAGGGACTGACTGGGCTGTGTTTACGACAGGAATAGGGACGAACGCTCTGTTGGAAGCGGCAGAAAAGATCGGCATTTTGGATTCATTTATAAACGTTTTAAAAGAAGCAAAAATAGCTGCCCGCGGCTATAAAACGAAAGCGGCTCTTAAACAAATCGGCATTCAGCCGGATGCTTGTGATGATGACGGAACGAATGACGGGCTGCTTCGGGCTATTGAAGGATTTTCTTTTAAAGACAAGCATGTTTTTTTACAATTGCATGGAGAACCGGTGCCAAAGCTTTCAGAATGGTTTGAAAAGCACGGAGCGATTTTGCATGAAATTTTGCCATACCGCTCCATTGTACCTAATCCTGAGACCGTTGAGCAGCTGCTGGATGAAATAATCGAGAATAAGCTGAATGCTGTTGCGTTTACAGCTGCCCCGCAAGTAAGAGTGCTTTTTAAATTGGCTGAAAAAAAAGGAGCAACATCCGACCTTATAGAGGCATTTCAACAAAATGTTTTGGCAGCAGCCGTCGGCAAAGTAACTGCTGGAGAATTGAAGGAATATGGGGTGCAGCGCATCGTGGCTCCAGAACTGGAGCGGATGGGGGCGATGATTGTCGCTTTGGATGAGTATTTTCAATGATGTTGTTGTCAAAAAATTTAATGGCTGATTGTGTGTATAAAAAACAGGTGGAGCGTGACAGCTTTGAGGATGAATCACGTCCACCTGGGTTTGAACCTTTTACCTAAAAATCAGTATGTATGAAAGCATCGATTTATTTCATGAAAAACAAATACTGTAAATTTTGTGCAATATAATTCGGGTAAATTTTGTTTTTTTCAATATCTTCTTTTCTAGAGGCTCCTGTTAATACAAGGCATGTGCGGCAATTATTTGTTTTTCCAAGCAAAATATCGGTTTCTAAACGATCGCCAATGATTAAGCACCTGTTGCTGTTTATGTTTAATTTTTCAAGAATTTTTTTGCCGTAAAAAGAGGAAGGCTTCCCGATCACCTGATCGATCGGCCGTCCTGATGCAGCTTCTATTGCTTTCGCTATTGCCAGTGTATCTGAAATATACCCTTCAGGTACTGGACAAAGCGAATCCGGATTGGCTGCAATTAATTTGGCTCCATTACGAACCGCGTTCATTGCCAAATTGAGTTTTTCGTAAGTGAAGCAGCGATCAAGCCCGACAAGTACGTGGGTCGCGTCCATAGGATTGTCGGTCATTTTTAGTGAAAATTTGTGGAATTCTTCCGAAATCGCTTTTTCACCTACAATATAGACTAAAGAGTCCGGAGATTTCTCTAAAAAATATACAGCTGACAAATAAGAAGCTGTCATGATTTCGTCCAGTTTCGCTTGAATTCCTAAATGATGAAGCCGCTTTCTGCATTCTTCTCTTGTTTGTGTCGATGTATTTGTGATAAAAAGAATTTTTTTGTTATGGCGCCTTAATCGGTCGATCGTTTCTTTTACACCGGGCAAAAGTTTATTGCCAATATATATAGTTCCATCTAAATCAAAACAATATGCATCAAAATCGTCAATGTGTAACAATACAATACTCCACCTTTATTCTGTTGAAAGTTCTTTTAGAAGAATTTCTTTGCCTTCGCGTAACTTTTCTAACGGTGTTCCGGGGGCATATTCTAGGATGAGCTGACAATCGATTGATTGTTCATGAATCGTTTTAAAGATTTCTTGCCATGGGACAGTTCCTTCACCGATTGGCAAGTGATCGTCTCCTGTTCCGTTATTATCATGAACATGGAGGGCAATCAGTCGATCCTTTGTCTGCTTCATTATTTGCGGAATATCCCAACCGTTTAAATTTGCGTGGCCAATATCAAGTAAATATCCTGCCGTGTCATGAATATTTTCTAAAAAGCTTATAAACTCATCTTGCGTAAAAATCGAACTGCCGTTGTATCCGACGTTTTCGATTGCCAGTTTGACGTTCAAAGGTTTAGCAAATTCACATAATTGATGGATATAATCTTCAGCTCGCTGCTTTGCTAAACGTTTGTCAAAAACCGGAGAAAAACAGAACCCAGGATGGATCACAACATGCGAAGCCTGAATCATGCCGGCAAACTCAATCGCTTTTTTGTATTCAAAAAATGAAGCTTCCCGAATCGCTTTATTTTCACTTGTTAAGTTAATATCCCATGCTGGCGGATGAATGGTGTAGCCGATGGGCAATTCTTTTAGTTTGGAAGACAATTTTTTGAATGATTTTTCCATGTCATCCCATTTTTCGCCATCCATTAATAGTTCAACTTTATCAGCTCCATATTCAATTAAGTCATGGACATTTTTTAAAGGATCTTTTGATACAAGCGGCAAATCAGAATAACAGATTTTTCTTTTCATAAACAACCACCTCATGAAAGATATGTTTCCACATTGATTTTGTGATTCATCGGACTGCTTTCATTCAGATCCAGCTCTTGCGGATAGCCTATTGATTGTGTGGATTCTTGATCAAAAATATGAATACGATCCATTTTTGGTTTTAAATAGACCATTTCCCCCGGATGCCAATTCTTTTTTTCACTCATCGCAATCACTTCATGACCTTCTAAATTTATATAAATACTGTAGCTGCTTCCTTGGTTTTCCACGTATTTCACTGTGCCTTTTAATGTGTTTTCTTGGGGAGTTTTATAAATTTCTAGATGTTCAGGACGAATTCCAAAAACAAACGTTTTAGCATTGCATTCATTTATTTGTCGGATCCACATCGGATGTAATAAAAATGATTGTTTCCCGATCACAACTTTGCCATCATAATAATCCATATCGACAATATTCGTTGGAGGCGAGCCGATAAATTTTGCCGTAAAGATGTTTGCAGGGCGGTTATATACATTTTCCGGCGTATCTACCATTTGCAATTGCCCTTGATTCATTAACGCAATCCGATCCCCTATAGTCATTGCTTCAATTTGATCATGTGTAACATAAACGATTGTTTGCTTATACATTTCATGGATTTTCACTAGTTCCTTGCGCGCAGATACTCTTAGCTGCGCATCTAAATTTGATAATGGTTCATCAAGCAGAAAGAAATCAGATTTTTTTACAACGGCTCTTGCTAAAGCGACACGCTGCCTTTGCCCGCCGGATAAATCTTTCGGCAATCTGTTTTCATACCCTTTCAGCTGGAGCATTTCTAACACAGCATTTAATCTTTTTTGAATTTCGTCTTTATGAACCTTCTGAACTTTTAAACCGTACGTAATATTTTCAACGACATTCATATGAGGATATAATGCATAATTTTGAAATACCATCGCTACATTTCTTTTTCCGCTTGGAATGTCATTCGCCTTTACGCCATTCAAATATAAGTCGCCCGAAGTAATTTCTTCAAGGCCTGCAATCATGCGTAAAGTTGTCGATTTGCCGCATCCGGACGGACCTAGAAGAACTAAACGTTCTCCAGGATGAATGGTAAGATTGAGCCCTTTTACAACATGTGTTTTTCCATAGGATTTCCAAACGTTTTCAAATCTTATTTCCTTCATTGTGCCATCCTCCGTTATTTAATTCCAGAAGAAGTAAATGTTCCTATAATATACTTCTGGAAAATTAAATATAAAGTTAAAGGTATTATCATTGTGATGACTGATACGGCCATGGCGACAGTAAAATTCGTGCCGCCTTCTGAGCTGATGTACATCTGTAAAGCAAGAGGCAATGTATAATTTTCCTTGCTTTTTAAAATGAGCACCGGCCATACGTATTCGTTCCAGGTAGTAATGAAAAACCAGATGCCTGTTGATGTGACAGCCGGCCTCACTAATGGGAGAACGATATCTTTCATAATCCGGGCGTGTCCAATATGATCTAATTTTGCTGCTTCAATTAACGAGATGGGGATTGTTTTCATCGACTGCCTCATTAGAAAGATACCAAGCGCATTGGCAAGCTGCGGCAAAATAACACCCCAAACGCTGTTGACTAAACCGATACCCGATATGATCAAATAGTTTGGAATCATTGTTACGGTAAAAGGGATAAAAATTGTACTAATTAACATAAAATATAAAATGTTTTTCCCTTTAAACTGCAAAAATACGAAAGCATACGCTGCTAAAAATGATGTAATCAGTTTGAAAATTGTCGCAACAGAGGCAATAATGAACGTATTCATCGTAATTTTGAAAGCAGGTAAACTATTAAAGAATGTGATATAGTTTTCGAATGTCGGATTTAACGGAACTATGTTCAAAACATTGTTGTAGGCATCTTCCAACGTTTTAAACGATGAACCTAATGCAAAAACGATAGGATATAAAAGAATAATGATTGTAATGATAAAAATAATGTGCCAAGGTATCGCAACAGATCGTTTAATTTTCATAATAGATACCTCTTTCAACAAACTTAAATTCAAGAACTAATAATATGAAAAAGATTAACATCGTCATAATTGATAAAGCTGCAGAATGTCCTGTTCTGTAAAGTACGAAGGCTTCGTGATAGGCGTGATAGATCGCATTGGAGCTGGCGTAATTTGGACCGCCTTGTGTTATCACTTTTATAGGCGTGAATACATACTGCAGTCCTTGGACGATTGTAATAATAAACACATAAATGCCAGTAGCGCTGCTCATAGGCAAGACAATATGAAAGAATATTTTCCATAAAGGAACATTATCCAAACGGGCTGCTTCTATTATTTCGCGTGAAATACCGTTGATAGAAGCATAAAGGACGATAAAGTTATAGCCAAATACTTTCCAGGATGTAATCAAACTTAAAACCAATATGACCCAGCCGTCTAATTTACTCCAAATCGGCATTTCAATGCCGAACCATCCTAAAATAATGGCAACAGGTCCGGAAACTGGATTTAAAATCCACGTAAACAATATCGAACCAACGACCAATGAGATGAATGCCGGCAGAAACAAGGCGCTTTTATAAAAACCATTAAATCGTTTTAAAATTAAATCTAATACGAAAGCAAAAAGATACGGTATGATACAGTTTATAACTAATAAGAAAGCAATATATATAAATGTATTTCCCAATATTTTATATGTATTTCGATCTGATAAAACATCAATGTAGTTTTTCAATCCGACAAATTCTTTTGTCGGAGTAATCATGTTCCAGTCAAAAAAGCTTAAATAAATCGTGTATAAAAATGGCCAGAACATGAATATCGAAAATATAATTAACGTTGGAATCAATAAGCAATACGCTTTCCAACTCTCTTTATTTTTAAAAACTGTCCCATCACTCATATTTTTATTACCCTCCGTACTGATACCGAAAATAAAAGTTAAAAGGAGGGTGACTAAAGGAAGTTTTTTTGAAAAATTGTTATAAATGTTAGTCACCCTTTGTAGACATTTCCTTTTACTTTAACAATTCGTTGATGGATTTTTCCGTTGATTTTAAACCTTCTTCTACTGATACTTTTCCTGTAAGAATTTCGTCGCGTACATCTATTAATAATTGCTCTGCCTGTAAACCGGCGTCTCCAGGGAATGATGCCCAAGGAACAATCTTGTCCATTTGTTCTATGGCAGGCTTCATCATTTCATTTTCTTCTAAAAATGATTTAAGTCCATTTTCTGCTTCTGCAACATCTTTACGTGGAGGCACATAACCTGTTCCTTCTGTCCATTTGGCCATTGATTCAACGCTATAAAGAAATTTCATGAATTCCCATGCTGCTTTTTGCTGCTCTTCATCTTTTGCTGTAATAGCCAGCATTGCGCCACCTGCCGGCAGTCTTACTTCTTTTCCTTCCCATGCTGGCGATTTGATTGCCGCTACGTCAAATTTGGCATTCGCTTGGATATGCGAACGTTGTGCAATCGTTGTATAGACCATGGCGACATTGCCATCGATAAAGCTTTGTACACCTTGATCCCAAGGCAAATGCAAGGCTGTTTTATCTTTTAACACCATATCAGCCCATAGTTGATACGCTTCAATTCCTTCTTTTGAAGCAAATGTTGCTTTTCCGTCCGTAATCATTTTGGCTCCGTTGCTTTCTAATAAAGCTTGTGTAGCCCAGTTATCTGCCGGCTCCTGCAAATAAAACCCATATTTTCCGGTTTTCTCTTTTATTATTTTGGAAAATTCTCTTACCTCTTCCCACGTTTTTGGCCCATTTTCATCTAGTCCAGCTTTTCGCAAAAGGTCTCGATTAATATAGAGGACTGGATTGCTTAACGAATATGGAATCCCAACTTGTTCACCATCCGAATTTTTCGCTAAATCCAAAACATTTTTTAAGAAATGATCTTTTAAAAATGTTTTATCTTCTGGAAAATATTTATCTATTATTTCTTGCGGCGGCACATAATGAAAATTATTTGAGAAGTAGTCTAAAAATGCCCATCCTACTTGTACAACTGCTGGTGAATTGCCCGCAGCTACTTCAGCCTGTAAATTTTGCATCAACCCTTTATACATGTCCGGGTTGTATTTGGCTACGACTTCTACAGTATCACTTTGTGCATTAAATTCCTTCACTAACTCTTCTACTGTTTTTCCGCCTTGAGTTTCAGCATTTACGTGCCAGTATTCGATAACCGTTTTTTTGTTGCCGTCCTCTGATTTAGAAGGAGAGTCATTGGCTGCCTGCTTGCTCGTGTTGTTACAAGCTGCTAACATAAATACTAATGTAAATGCGCAAATCAATTTTACAAATGATTTCATTATATTCCTCCTCACCAAATTGTTTGACCGTAATTAATGAAAGGATCTTCAAAATGTCGTGACATTTCGGCTATTTAGAAAATTCTTTACATGAATCAGTTAACAAATCTTGTTGCCTTTGACTGGCTATCACCGTCCGTGTTCGAGCAAGCGGCTTCTACAAGCTGTCTTCAATTTCAGATAAAGCTATTTTTCATCGTTATGCCAATGACAGGTTGGCAGATCGTTTGCATTAATATTTTAGGTGTAAATGCTTTTTTATCTCCCGACCTGACAAATCTATTAAATGATGTCGAAATCACCTCCAATTGCTTGCATAACAAAAAAAGAGACTCCAAATATAATGTATATATCTATTCCATATACATTAAATTTGAGGTCTCTCTATTTGCACCAGTAATTATTCACTTGTTACTTATAATATAGATGAGAATTGTTAATCTAGTATAAATCATATGTAAATTCTCTTTTAAAATTTATTTAAATCCATTTCCCACAATTTTGAGTTGGACGTCGTTACAGCGAGTGCGCCATTATTTATCGCTTCCTTCGCATGTTCAGGCAAAGTCAACAGCCCTCCTGTTATAACGGGAACTTGCGAAACCTTTGTGAATTTCTTTAAAAAATCCGGAGCACGGCACGGCATAATTTCTATTATATCTGAGCGGATTTGGTCCGCATCCTTCACTAAATTATGATAAACTTCCGTGTCAATTAAAAAGATTCGCTGAATAACAAATAAACCGCTTGATTTTGCCTTTTTTATAATGCCGTTCCTCGTTGTAACGATCGCCGTTGGCTGGACATTCTTTTTTACAAAGTCAATTCCATCGCCATCCATTTCCAGACCGCCTATTTTTTCAACATGCAATATGACGGGGAGCCCTTCAGACTGGATGAAATCAACATATCTTTTTACCGTTAAAATGGTCCCTGTCATTAGTAAGACAGCACTTAAATGTTCTTTATTCTTGATCGCTTTCTCAATATATTTCGGTTCTTTAATAGCTGCTACCATTCTATGTTTTTTTAATCTTTCCAACAAAATTGTTCCTGCATTGCTTTTTGCCACAGCTAAATTTCCTTTCTTTTAAAATTCCGAATCTGCTCTAAAGATTTAAAAGTATTTTGTTATAAAAGCAATTCGATTGGCAAACGTTTGATATACTTTGGATTGCGCGAAACATCTTGTTGGGCAGAATATGCTTGCTCTTTGGATGGGGGCAGAGGATCAAAAGCTTTTAAAAGAAATCATTAGCATTGCATAAATATAGTTAGAATTTTCTGTTAATTATTTTTTGTGAATTTGTGCCAAAAAGACAAAACCTAAAGAAAGGTGGCACTGCCCATTTGGTAAATATATACAGTTAAATCAGAGCGACAACGACAAAAGGGAGATTATGGACTGGCTCGCCCATCAAATTTTCGCAACCAAACATAAGCTGGTTTCCACAGAGCTCTCTTTAACCAACGAGTAATTCGAAGTAGGGATTTCTTACTTTTCATCTCCAATTGAATGAGAACATGTAAGCAATACGTGATAAGGGCTAAGAAAATTTGATTTTGAATAGCTGTTTCACTCATTCCATAAAAGTGCTTAATTTCTACGTGTTGCTTAAGCCATTTGAAAAAGAGTTCAATAGCCCAGCGAGATCGGTAAATATCACTTATCTCTTCTGCTTTTAAATCAAATCGGTTGGTAATTAAACGAAGTAAGTTCCCTTTTGTGTCCATAACTTCTAGTAGACGATAGACATTTTCAGTACGATTTTGTGTGGTACCAATGTAGACCATTTTATCGGATAGAACGTGACAATCATCAGGAAGTGAAAATGTATAGACTTCACGAATGACTGCGTTTTTCTTCAGTCTTGAAACGAAGAAATAGCCATCATCTGTCATCCGGTCAAAACGTTCATAGTCCACATAACCGCGGTCAAACACATACATGGCTTCTTTATCATCCACTAGGACTTCGAGTTGATTTCGGTCATGTTCTTTTGCTGTCGTAATCACTGCTTTTTCAGGATAGACGGTGTCTTTATCCATGAAAACGAGCCGTAAGTGTAGCTTTACACCAGCTTTTGTTTTACGGAATTTTGCCCATTTATAATTGGTCAAATTCAACGGGAGTGTACTCGAATCAATGATTTTCAGTGGCATATTCTTTCCGTTTTTATAATGGTACCGTTGAATTTTCCAAACAAGATCCAAGAACAAATTTGCAAGAATTAGTGGGTTGATCTGATTGTTTTTTCGGGATAGCTGAGAGGCACTTATCGATTCAAATCCGAGTGCTTTTTGAAGATCTTCGTCTACAAGTGCATCACTCATTTCCTCTAAGCTCTTAAATTCGAGCAGTTGGGCTACCAATAAAAGTTTAATATAGGCTTCTGTTGTCAGCTTTTTTGTGTAATAGTCCTGTTTCAATTCTTTGACTTGTTCGCTAAGTTTTTGAATATTTATGGGTGAAACCCATTTACCAAATGATGAAATTAGTGTATTCTTGTCCATAACAGTTATCCTTTACGATTGGATTTGGACAGGAACCACCTGTACTTCCATTGTAAAGGATTTTTTTGTTTCGAAATCAATAAAAAATTGAACATTCTTAGTATTTTGAATCATCAGATTTAATTACTGCAATGCTAGTGAAAAGAAATATAAAAAACAAATATTAAGCAAATATTGTGCCCAAGCTAATTCATTGTAAATTTTGCTTTACAAAAGATTTACATCTAGCATGATTTTGCCCGAAAGATTATTTTTAATAGCCGAATTATTTTTGCCGTTTTCTAAAATCGCTGGAGAGACTAGTTCCAAATAAGAAAGATGTGTATAAAAAAAGAGGATGTATGCTCTTATCATGAACATACTATCCTCTGAAAAATTAATATAGGCAATTAGATGATTAGTTGGAAAAGCACTTTCAACTTGTAGGGCTGAGATATCCCTTGAAACAGGAAAGTTTGCTGTGCACAGCGATTATGCTCTTCCCCAAATACGATTAATCCAGTTTTCAATAAGTCCGACCGCTTTATCGAGAAGCAGCCCGGATACGCCGATAAATAGTATGGCAGCCATGACTAAATCTAGCCTCATGGAATTTCTGGCGTCGACAACTAAATAACCAAGTCCTGACTGCGTTCCAACCATCTCTCCTGCTACAAGAAAAATCCAAGCTGTACCTACAGCTATATGAAGCCCGTTCGCAATATAAGGGAATGTAGCAGGAAAAATGATTTTGCGCAATAGCTCGAATTTTTTAATCTCGAAATTTTGCGCCACTTTCAAATAAGTTTTATCAACGTTCTTTACAGCAGATACTGTCGATAGCAAAACAGGAAAGAAGGCAGCAATAAAAATAATTACTATTGCCGGCATATTGCCAATCCCAAACCAAAGTACAATAAACGGTGACCATGCGATTGGCGAAACAGGCCGCAATACCTGGATAATTGGGTCAATCACTCCCCATAATAGTGGTATTCTGCCGAAAATAAGTCCTAAAATGATCGCTAATACAACGGCAGAAAGATATCCAGCCAAAAATCGCATGATACTCACTTGAAAATGTTCGAACAGTGTGCCATCTTTAATAAGCGAAAGTATTCCATCCCATACTTGAATGGGTGAAGGGAAAAGTGCTGAATCATATTTTCCAATGAAAATAATTAACTGCCACAAGGTAATCAAGATAGCAAAACCAATGATGACATTTATGAAATTCTTATATTTAATCATCCTATCACTTCTCTTTTTTCTCAAATTAATTGGTGAATTTATGCATCATCAACCATGCGGAACTGTCATTTTAGTATACTTCCATCATTAGGGCTTCTGTTGTTCAACATGCCTAGTGCCTGCTTAACCATAGAACATCTTTAAATTCGCGTCCATCTTTCGGTTTGCTCGAGAAATAGGAATTCCCCTTATGGAAGCTTTGCATTGTCTATTAGCGAATTATCTACAAATTCTTCATAAGATGGCGGATTTTTTTGTAAGCCCATCTCAATCAAGTTTTTCGTTAATTCTTTATAGTCTTTTTCATGAATGATTAAATCGTCATAGGCAATCCATTTAAAAGATAAATCCATTACTTCTTTGTCCGCTTTCATATATTTGGAGGACATTTCAATTGTTTGCTCATCCTTGTGCTCTGCTACCTCACCAGCTTTTAAGTAATAATTAACAAAATCCTGAGCAATCTCTTTTTCCTTTTCGATAAATTCACCGCGCAGTACTAGTGCACAGTCAATGGAATTCTGCCAAATTTCATTATCTTGAAATAGTACCTTGCCCTTTCCGATCGATACGGAAGCTGCACCAAAAGGTTCTGCAACGACATATCCAGCAATTCTGCCCTCAGATAAAGCTGCCGGCATTTCTGCTGGAGGCATCTCGACAGCCTTTACATCATCGTACTTTAATCCGTTTTGTTTTAACATTTGATAAAGCAAAATATTGTGAGTGGAGAATTTGTGTGGAATAGCAAAATTTTTCCCCTTTAAGTCTTTAACACTATTAATATCATTTGCTACGACAAGTACGTTCCCATCTCGATGTCCTAATGCGACAGCTTTTAAATCTATGCCTTGCTCTTTTGCCTTCATAGCCAAAGTAACTAGCATGGAAGCTCCGTCAATATTGCCTGTGTTTAAGGCGTCTACAAGCTCAGGCCACGAACCGAATTTCACGAGTTCAAGATTGAATTTTTCATATTTTTCTAATTCCTTCTCGATAAACAGAGGTACTGCATGAGTAATCGGTAAATACCCGATCTTGATTGTTCTTTTTCCATCTTTGCCACTTTCGGAAGTATTATCGCTTCCGCTTGCTCCACAAGCAGCCATTGTCAATAACAATACTGATATAACTAATAGAAACAGTCCAGATTGAATAATCCTTTTCATCTAATTTCCCCTTTTCCTATTTTTATTTTTTATATACAATCATTAGCATTGCATAAATATAGTTAGAATTTTCTGTTAATTATTTTTTGTGAATTTGTGCCAAAAAGACAAAACCTAAAGAAAGGTGGCACTGCCCATTTGGTAAATATATACAGTTAAATCAGAGCGACAACGACAAAAGGGAGATTATGGACTGGCTCGCCCATCAAATTTTCGCAACCAAACATAAGCTGGTTTCCACAGAGCTCTCTTTAACCAACGAGTAATTCGAAGTAGGGATTTCTTACTTTTCATCTCCAATTGAATGAGAACATGTAAGCAATACGTGATAAGGGCTAAGAAAATTTGATTTTGAATAGCTGTTTCACTCATTCCATAAAAGTGCTTAATTTCTACGTGTTGCTTAAGCCATTTGAAAAAGAGTTCAATAGCCCAGCGAGATCGGTAAATATCACTTATCTCTTCTGCTTTTAAATCAAATCGGTTGGTAATTAAACGAAGTAAGTTCCCTTTTGTGTCCATAACTTCTAGTAGACGATAGACATTTTCAGTACGATTTTGTGTGGTACCAATGTAGACCATTTTATCGGATAGAACGTGACAATCATCAGGAAGTGAAAATGTATAGACTTCACGAATGACTGCGTTTTTCTTCAGTCTTGAAACGAAGAAAT
Organism: Aeribacillus sp. FSL K6-8394; assembly: GCF_038008865.1. Classification (NCBI taxonomy): domain Bacteria; kingdom Bacillati; phylum Bacillota; class Bacilli; order Caryophanales; family Bacillaceae; genus Aeribacillus; species Aeribacillus sp. FSL K6-8394. The sequence continues at coordinate 2,191,895 of NZ_JBBPAA010000001.1, read as the reverse complement.
AGCCATCATCTGTCATCCGGTCAAAACGTTCATAGTCCACATAACCGCGGTCAAACACATACATGGCTTCTTTATCATCCACTAGGACTTCGAGTTGATTTCGGTCATGTTCTTTTGCTGTCGTAATCACTGCTTTTTCAGGATAGACGGTGTCTTTATCCATGAAAACGAGCCGTAAGTGTAGCTTTACACCAGCTTTTGTTTTACGGAATTTTGCCCATTTATAATTGGTCAAATTCAACGGGAGTGTACTCGAATCAATGATTTTCAGTGGCATATTCTTTCCGTTTTTATAATGGTACCGTTGAATTTTCCAAACAAGATCCAAGAACAAATTTGCAAGAATTAGTGGGTTGATCTGATTGTTTTTTCGGGATAGCTGAGAGGCACTTATCGATTCAAATCCGAGTGCTTTTTGAAGATCTTCGTCTACAAGTGCATCACTCATTTCCTCTAAGCTCTTAAATTCGAGCAGTTGGGCTACCAATAAAAGTTTAATATAGGCTTCTGTTGTCAGCTTTTTTGTGTAATAGTCCTGTTTCAATTCTTTGACTTGTTCGCTAAGTTTTTGAATATTTATGGGTGAAACCCATTTACCAAATGATGAAATTAGTGTATTCTTGTCCATAACAGTTATCCTTTACGATTGGATTTGGACAGGAACCACCTGTACTTCCATTGTAAAGGATTTTTTTGTTTCGAAATCAATAAAAAATTGAACATTCTTAGTATTTTGAATCATCAGATTTAATTACTGCAATGCTAGTGATATACAATGTGAGCTTGCTTTGAAAAATTAGATATAATACTCCGTTGTTACATTAGGATGGTTAAAGTGGAATTCTTCAAAAATGATTTTTCGATAATACTGAAAATCAGAATGGCTTCGGTCTCGAGGCTTCGAGAGAGCGATCTTGATCTCCCTGTGAATATGACCGGGATTTGGATGCATAATGAGAATCCGGTCTGATAAATAGATTGCTTCATCAATATCGTGGGTAACTAAAATAATAGTTGTATTTTCCTTTTGCTGGATGCGAAGCAGTTCATCCTGCAAATAATAACGATTAAACGTGTCCAATGCTGCAAACGGTTCATCCATTAAAATTAATTCTGGCTTCAGTGCAAGTGCTCTGGCAATTCCTGCTCTTTGCTGCATTCCTCCAGAAAGTTCATGAGGAAACAAATCTTCTTTTCCTTTTAGACCAACCAATGCCAAGTAATGTAACGCTCTTTCCTTTCGTTCTGCAGGATGAAGCTTGAGACCTTCCAGCCCCAATTCTACATTTTTAAGCACTGTTCGCCATGGGAGCAGTCCATAGTCTTGAAACAGCATTATGCATTTGCGATTCGGCTGATTCACCACATTCCCATCAAGCAAAACTTGACCGCTATCCGCCTTTTCAAAGCCGCCGATAATATTTAAAAAAGTGCTTTTCCCGCAGCCGCTTTCTCCTAATATGGAGATGATTTCACCTTGCTTTATTTCTAGTGAAATATTGTCTAGAACGTGTATTTCTTTATTTTTATTTGTGAAGCTCTTGCTCAAATTTTCAACTTTAATAATTGTAGACTGCTGAGAATCCATTCATTACACCGCCTCTTAGTCGTCGGATTTTCATTAATATTCGGTTAATTCATTAACAAAATAATTCTTATAAGAATAGTGAGTTTTAATATTTGTAGATCATTTTATTATACTTTGTTAGTTTTTTCAACTATATATAGAAAATATTTTTTAGTGTCAATGATTTTAATTTTTGAGAATGAATCGTGTTATTTTGATTGTGAGCGGTTTGCACCGATGTATCTGGACGTTTTGTAGAAGAAGTGATGGGAGTTCAATGAGGATAAGCTTAGTCATTGCGTTTTTATAGATTTTTATTATGATGGACGTTTGCGGATGGCATTTTTGAAGCCGGAGGCAGGAAAACATTTTAAGCTGTAAGCGGGATTTTTAAAGTGATGCTTTAAGAATAGGTAGGTGATTCAAGCATACTGGATTTTACGCAAGGTGTTGAAAAAGGAGAACAAGGGAATGATGATAACCTGGAATAGGGGATTTATAATATGGACTTCGTATTCGTTAGACAAAGGGAAATGAATTTATGTAAAAATTGGTATCTAAGAGGCTAGACGCGTGGAAAAACTCCTCCTGAAAAGGCAATTGCCGGAGCTTCCAGCACGCCTATCCTTAAACTAGTCTTAGAGGACCTGACAGCATTTTTATTTAATATTTTGAAGCTCACTTTCAATAGAAATAACTTCAACATTTTGGACAAGTTCGCCTGTTTTTTTGGAATAATAGGCAATGTCCACCTCATCACCTGTAGCCGGGTCAATCAGTTTTTTATAACATTTTTTTAAATGTTTGCTTCCCCAAATAATAAGTGCATTGAAAACATGCTCTAAATCTTTTCCGCTTTGTGTTAATACATAGCGGTATCGAGGTGGATGCTGTGAATAAAGCTCTGATTGAACAAGGCCTTCTTCTTCTAAATATCTGAGACGTTCCGAAAGCAAATTAGAAGAAATTCCCGGTAAAGCTTTTTTAATTTCATTAAAAAGTGCATTTCCGTTTAAAATTTCATGAATAATTAACAGTGTCCAACGATCTCCAATGATATTAAGTGATTGCGCGATGTTGCAAGGGATATCATATCTTATTTTCATAAACTAATCTCCTCCATTTGTTACAATCCATTTTAACATAAAATAATTTAAAAGTGATTAAGTTGATTTTTTGAACTAAGTATATTAAAATGACTTTATGATAATAAAAAAGTGGGGGATAAAAATATGGCGCTATACTTAATTGAATCATCCTTAAATGGTATTGTATCAGCAAAAGAGGAATTAGATCAAAAAGTTTCAGAGCTTCAAGGAAAATTAAACGAAAATCAGGCATCATTAATTGAACTTCAAGTATCAAAGGATTTCTCACGCGCATTCTTTATTGTTGAAGCAGAAAATCAAAAAGCTGCCACTGAAACGTTAAAAGATATTCATATACCTATTCATCTAGTAAAACAAGTTCGTCTTGTTGGAAAAGAACTCGAAGATGTAAAGAAAAATAATGAAGTTGTCAATTATTTGGTTGAATGGAATTTACCAGAAGATTTGACAATGGAACAATATTTGGAGAGAAAGAAGAAAAACTCTGTACATTATCAAGAAGTTCCTGAAGTAACATTTTCGAGAACTTATGTTTGTGAAGATATGACAAAATGCCTTTGCTTCTACGATGCACCAGATGAAGAGGCTGTTAAGCGTGCCCGCAACGCAGTAAAAACACCAATTGACTCCATTACGGAAATATTGGCAGATAAATAATAAATTTTAATAACCTTTTTTTAAGAGGCGGGGCTGTCCGATAAATCCCTAAAATGAAGCAAGTGGAGAAAAACAATGCGTTTCTCTCCACTTGCTTTTATATTTTTTCGATTTTTATCTGAAAGTAGCTTGCGGATGCCGGCTACTTTCAGGAAGTTGTAATAAACCAAGCATTGGTTTATTGTCTTTTTTTTTGCAAAGCTCTTTTGAAATACATATACAGGTTCATCTTTATCAAAAAAATAGAAGGGGCGGCAAAATAAAGATTGATTTTTTGAACCTAATATAATAAAATGACTTTAAACCGACTAAACACGTAGGAATTATTTATTTAATAATAATTGGAATGCCTGATTTCGGACATTATGAACGCGGGTGATGAATGAAATGAATAGTTTGGACGAAAAAGTTGAAACGTTGGAGCAGTTAATTGAAAAAGAATTGAAACCATATGTGAAAAAAATTGATGCGGAAGGTTTTTACCAGGAGCAATATTTGCGGGAGCTAGGGAAAGCTGGATTTTTCTCTACGAATCATAAGTCGCAAAAGGAATATATTTTACAGGAAATGAAAGTGGTAGAAGAAACAGCAAAATGGTGTATGACGACTGCATTTTGTCTATGGTGCCATCTGGCCGCTTTAACTTATGTACGAAATTCCAACAATCTTTCATTAAAAAATAAATTGCTCCCTTTGCTGGAGAGTGGAAAAATTTTAGGTGCAACAGGCTTATCGAATCCGATGAAATATTATGCAGGACTTGAAAAATTGCACTTAAAGGCAAAACCTAAAGAAGATGGTTATATACTTTCAGGTGTTTTGCCGAATGTATCCAATCTAGGTGACAATCATTGGTTCGGTGTGATTGCTGAGGTGGATGAACACAAACGAATCATGTGCTTCATTCCGAGCAATGCAGAAGGATTAATATTAAAGGAAAAAAATGATTTTCTAGGTTTAAATGGAAGCGCAACATATTCTTGTACTTTTCAAGATGTTTTTGTCCCGAATCAGTGGGTTTTATCTGACGATGCGGATCTTTTTGTGGAGAAAATCCGCCCGGTTTTCATTTTATATCAAATACCTCTTGGTTTAGGTGTTATACGATCTTCCATCGCCTCCATTGAAAAGGTTATTAATAAACAAAATGGCTGCAACAGCTTTTTGAAAATACAGCCGGGTCAATTGAAAACACAAGAGCGCAAAATTCAAGATGACATTCATGCATTGTTCAGCGATCAAAGACTCGACTGGAAAGAAATTGCAAAGATACGTTTGGAAGCTGCTTATTTAACCCTTGAAGCTGTACAGGCAAACATGCTTCATCACGGAAGTGCCGGATATCTCATGCATAGTGCACCTTCCCGCAGACTCCGCGAAGCGTATTTCTTTGCTAATTTAACACCAACAGTGAAACATTTAGAAAAAGTTCTTCACTCATAAAAAATCCCTCATGGTTCTCCATAAGGGATTTTTTGTATGTGCTGGGCATCTGTACATTCGCCAAGCTTTAAAGCAGCAGTATTTTGTTTAAGACAAGGGTGTCTAGGGCGCCAAGATCTGAAGGAAGTCAGCAGCCAATTTTCGACTTGCGGAAAAGATGATCGATGTTTTATTCTTTCTCCTTTTTTTTCTTTAACCTTCCTTCGCGTCGAGCAGCGTCCCGCAATAAAAATTCAATATGGGAATTGACGCTGCGGAATTCCTCTTGCGCCCAACGTTCAATAACGGCATACAATTCAGGATCGATTCTTAAAGGGAAATTTTTCTTTTTTGCCATGGTGCGACACAACCATTAATATAGACTTCCGGTATTTATGACCGGCTGGGTGCCGCGATCGGAGATGATCGCAACCATTAAATTATTCACCATGTTAACCTTTCTTTCTTCATCAAGCTCAATCGTTCCGTCGCTAGCCAGCTGCTCGACAGCCATTTGGGCCATACTGACGGCTCCTTCGACAATCTTTTTTCTCGCAGATAAAACGGCGGCTGCCTGCTGGCGCTGAAGCATGGCGCTGGCAATTTCAGTCGAGTAAGCTAAATGAGTCAGTCTAGCTTCTATTACTTCAACTCCAGCGACGTTCAACCGTTCTTGCAATTCATCTGCCAGCTCTTTTGAAACAACATCGGCGTTGCCTCTTAATGTAATATTGTGGTCATCAAACGTATCGTAAGGATATTTCGTTGCTACATGACGAATGGCAGCCTCGCTTTGGATTTCCACGAATTCTTCATAATCATCCACATCAAAAGTTGCTTTTGCGGAATCGATTACTTTAAAGACGATGACCGAAGCAATTTCAATCGGATTCCCTTCCACATCGTTTACTTTTAGCTTTTTGCTGTTAAAATTTCGAACGCGAAGGGACACCTTTTGTCTAATAGTTAATGGAACCGTTAAGGCAAGGCCACTTTTCCGAATGCTTCCTAAATAACGTCCGAAGAAAATGACAACGTTTGCTTGATTCGGCTGTACAATGGTAAGACCGCTTCCAAGCAGTACGGCAAGAACAACCAATACAATTGCAAGAACAATAAACTCCTGGATAAATGTAAAAGCTGCTCCGAGCAAAAGTGCAACGATTAATACAATTCCAATAAACCCGTCAATAAACCATGCCTTTTTTTCTTTCAACTTTCATTGCCCCTCTCATATTATTTTTATATTAAAATGATATCACTTTTTGAAATAAATGTAAATATATATTGTCAAAAAATTTTGGCGAAAAACGTTTTTGGAGCTATGAAAATTCAATGAAAACCAAAATAAAAAACCTCAACTAACAACCATGCTAAACGTCATTCGTTAGCAAGGGTTAGTCGAGGATTTCGGTTTAAATATATTTAGTTCATTATTGTTTGCATAGGTTCGTTTCTTTAGCATTAAAACAGAAAAATAAGACATACAATGAGGATGACAATAAACAATAAGGTATAAATCCATGTCAACGAGCGAACATTGCGAAAGGAGCTTGTTTCATATTCCCTTGACCTTGCAAGTTCATCATGGGGACTGTTCCCGATCGCTTTATATGTTTCTATTTTGTTTCCTACTTCTTTTCCGATAAACGCAGTTAAAATGAGTGCAAGTACACAAATAATAATGCCTACGGTCAATAACATACTATACATAAAACCATCTCCCTGTCTCTTTACATTGTGGTAGAGAATTTTGATAATCACCTGAAAATAGGAATTTATTTATGCTGAATATTATAAAATGCATCAGCAAATCTTTTTATTCCTTCATTTATATTTTCTTCATTTTCTCTTGCGAAGGTAAAACGGACATATTTTGTACTTGATCCAAGCGTTGAGCCCGGAACATAAATAACCCCGCGCTTGATCGACTCTTCTAGCAGCTGGATCTCATTAAAGTCTTTCTTTATTTTGCACCATAAATGAATGCCTCCTTGTGGGATATAAAAATCAACATCGTCTTTTAAGTAGAATCGAAGGCTTTTGACAATTTGATCCCTTCTGTTTTCGAGCCGTTTGACTAAGCAGTTGATATGGGCATCGAAGTCGTCAGATTCCAGAAAATCATTGGCAATCCATTGAGTAAAGCTGGCATGACCGAAATCCACTTGCTGTTTGGCATCAGACAATCTTTCAATCACAGGCTTTGGTCCAATAACCCAACCAATTCGCAAACCAGAAGCAACAATTTTTGACAATGAGCTGATATATAAGACATTTCCATGCTTATCCATTGATTTTAGCGGGTAGGTCTCTTCCCCATTAAAGGACGTTAAACTGTAAGGATCGTCTTCAACAATCGGTATTCCATACTCAGACGATATTTCCAATATTTTTTCCCGCCGGTTTTTATGAAGGAAAGCGCCTGATGGATTTTGGAAAGCAGGATTTAAAAAGATCATCCTGATTCGATGTTTTTTATGCAATAGAAGCAAATCATCCGGGTTTATACCGTCTTTGTCAACTGGTAAATAGAAAGGTCTAATTCCGGTTGATTTAAAGACCGGGAGACTGTAATAATACGAAGGCTCTTCTAATGCTATCGCATCACCCGGCTTTAATAAGCATTGGACGATTAAATATAAAGCTTGCTGCGCTCCTGATGTGATGAGAATGGAAGACGGATTTGTCTCAATTCTCCGATATCGTTTCACATGCTTTGTGATAGTTTTTCTTAATATCTCATTCCCTTGAGGATGATCATATCCTAGGCTTCCGATAAATGACCTTGTCGAAATGATTTCTCTTAAGGAGTCGATTGGAAAAAGATCTTCCGACAATTCACCGCTAGCTAAATTGATTAGTTTATGCTCTTCCATCTCTTTGCGTATTCTCTGGGTCACAGGTAAATTCGGCAAGAACGATCCTGCCTCAATATACCGATTCCAGCTTGGTACACGCTTCTTTGTCATGCCCCATATATCTTTGCTGATTGTTGTTCCGCTTCCTCTCTTTCTCTCGATAAGTCCGTTTGATTCTAATTCGTCATATGCAGCCACAACTGTGCTTCTGTTTATTTGCAGCTTATTGGCCAAAAACCGTTCAGAAGGCAGCGGTTTATCAGGGGGAAATGTGCCATCCGCAATTCCGTTTTCAATATATTCGGCCAGCTGTTTATATATAGGCTTTTTTGCATTTCGATCCGGTTTCCAGTCCATATGCTTCACCCTTTAGATTTGCTTGGCACTTCCTGCTATACGGCAAGTTAACCAGGTTCTTTGTTATTTATCTATAGAATGTTCCTATTGAACATAATCGAAAATGTTGTTATATCCATCAAAATTTGAACCTGTTCAAACATTAATTATAACGCTAGATGAAAGAAAAATGCCCATCCAATTCAGTAACATTTTACCCATCCACTTTTATTTTGACTTGGAGTTTTTAGCACATGATTTGAACGCTGCTGAAAAATCATTATCTTTTGTAACATGGACGCAATGCTTAAAGCTGTCCTGCCCGATTTTTTCTTTACTTGAAGTTGAAAACCCTTAAAATAGATGTGCGATTTTCGGCAAATTTATTTCACTTTATGGTTCATCTTGGATAAATGGCTGTTGCAGTATTGAAATTGGATGATTGACAAAATCTTTGATTGGATGGTCCAAAAATTTTTGAACATTTTTATTATGAATAATATACTCCAATTCAAACCGTTTTTCATATTTTACGCTTAATGCTTCTATAGAATTAAGTGTTGATAGTTAGTTCGACACTCAGCCACAGCTGTATTGTACAAAGGAGCATGCTAAGAAATTACCATTAAATTACTTCAGATGAGATATCACATGAAAAGCTCTCATGGAAAAACATAATCCAATTATTTTGAACTCTAATACATGGGCCGGCCCTTCTATGCTTAAAAAGAGGATTATTCAAAGTGTTTTCCTTCCTGTGCAGATTTTTTATGGAAGATGAATAGGGGGCAACTTCCGAAGGTTATTGACTTTGAAGGTTCATGAGCTTCGGCATTTAAGATGGCTTTAGATTTTTCAATTTGGTGGAGGGGAAGAATATGTCGAACAGAGCACAAAAGGTTAAAGTTGCTGTTATACAAGCCTCATCTGTTATTATGGACCGGGACGCCACGACAAAAAAGGCGGTTAGCCTCATACATCAAGCTGCTGAAAAAGGAGCAAAGATTGTTGTATTTCCTGAAGCTTTTATTCCCGCTTATCCTAGAGGCATATCTTTCGGTACAACGATTGGGAGCCGTTCGGCTGAAGGGAGGAAGGATTGGTATAGATACTGGAGCAATTCTGTAGCTGTTCCGGACGAAACGACGGAACAACCGGGCGAAGCGGCTCGAAAAGCAGGTGTCTACCTTGTGATAGGCGTTACAGAAAGGGATAATGAATTTAGCGGCGGGACTCTTTACTGTTCTGTTTTATTTTTCGATTCTGACGGACAGTTGTTAGGAAAACACCGCAAATTAAAACCGACTGCAGCAGAACGGATTGTTTGGGGGGAAGGGGATGGAAGCACATTACCAGTGTTTGACACCCCTTATGGAAGAATAGGGGCGCTAATCTGCTGGGAAAATTATATGCCGTTAGCAAGGGCTGCGATGTATGCACAAGGAATTCAAATTTATATTGCCCCAACGGCTGATGCAAGGGAAACTTGGCAGTCAACAATCCGCCACATTGCTTTGGAGGGGAGATGCTTTGTTTTGTCTGCCAATCAATATGTGACAAAAGATATGTATCCGAAAGATTTGGCTTGTTATGATGAACTTGCTTCTTCACCTGAAGTAATGAGCAGAGGTGGTAGCGCGATTGTTGGACCGTTGGGCGAATATGTGGCAGAGCCCGTATTTGGCAAGGAAGACATCATCATTGCAGAACTGGATATGAAACAAATCGCCTATAGCCAGTTTGATTTTGATCCTGTTGGGCATTATGCAAGACCTGATGTTTTTAAATTGCTAGTCAACAAAGAGAAGAAGACAACTATTGAGTGGAAAAATTAATCTCATGATGAGACTCGTTTCTACGATTGATCTCATTATTTATTTGAGATTTTTGCAGTTCAATAAACAATAAGGGAAATAAAGAAATCCCTTGCTCCTTTACATTAAGAAAGCGTTTATTTTATAATTAGTGTAAAACAAACGTTCGAGTGGATTCGCTATTTTAAGAAATATTTTCCGGGAAATATCGAGCCCTCTGGCGAATGGGAATGATTTTGTCGAACTTAGCTGAGAGCTTGGCTAAAAAAGGAGATGCTCTTAATTGATAAAAATTAAGAAAATTGTTTTGCATATATTACAGATGCGTTTGAAAGCCCCATTTTCTACTAGCTATGGAGACATTCACGATCGCGAATTGTTGATCGTAGAAGTAAAGGATGATGATGGTGCAGCCGGTTTTGGAGAAGGGGTTGCTTTTTCCATTCCATGGTATACAGAAGAAACCGTGAAAACAACTGTGCACATGATCGAAGATTTCCTCATTCCGATTTTATCAAAGACGACGTTTCATCATCCTCGTGAGTTGGCTGAATCGTTTCGTTTTATTCGCAGAAATTATATGGCAAAAGCGGCTTTGGAAGGTGCCGTGTGGGATCTATATGCAAAACAGCAAAATATACCTCTTTCACAAGCTCTCGGGGGAATGAAAAAAGAAGTTGAAGCTGGGGTGAGCATCGGTATTCAGCCAACAATAAAAGATTTAATCAGTCTTATTGAACAATATCAGGAGGAAGGATACAAGAGAGTAAAAATAAAGATTAAACCAGGTTGGGATATTGAAGTAGTTAAGGAAATACGGAAGCATTTTCCGAACTTGGATTTAATGGCTGATGCGAACAGTGCCTATACATTAAAAGATATAAATCATCTAAAACAATTGGATGAGTTTCAATTAATGATGATTGAGCAGCCTCTTGCGCACGATGATATTGTGGATCATAGCAAACTTCAAAAAGAATTGGACACACCGATCTGTTTAGATGAAAGTATTTGCTCCTTCGAAGATGCTCGAAAGGCTGTTGAACTTCGAAGCTGCAAAATTATGAATATAAAAATCGGCCGTGTTGGCGGTTTGACAGAAGCAAAAAAAATCCATGATTTTTGCAAAGAGCAAAATGTTCCAGTTTGGTGCGGAGGGATGCTTGAATCAGGGATTGGACGGGCCCATAATATATCCCTAGCGACACTTGAACAATTCACACTGCCAGGAGATATATCCAGTTCATCTAAGTATTGGGAAGAAGATATTATTGAACCGGAAATATCGGTTTATAATGGAAAAATTGCCTTGCCTGATAACCCGGGGATCGGTTTTCATGTAAGCCGTGAAAAATTAAAAAAATACACTGTTGAAACGAAAGTATTTACCCTATAAACAAAATCATCCTCTGCATGTTTTGCAGAGGATGATTTTGTTTATTTTACAACCAATCTTGGCGCTGCCATAATGAGAATAACAGTAACGACAGCGCATAATACAAACGCTCCTATCATCGTAATGCCGTTTACGATCAAAGAATAAACGACCGCTGACATTCCTTCTGGTGCATATTCTCCGAAGAAAAAGACACCGCTGATAAAATGCCAAAAATAACGTGCAAAAGCTCCGATGAAGACGCCAAAGATGATGAAAACAAGAGCAGAGCTTTTCTTTCCATCTTTCAGCTTATTTTGGATAGTTTTGCAGAAAAGACCGGCTAAACCGATAAAGGAAAATCGATGAAGCCTTGAACAGGCGTCAGGATGTATGCATCACCTAATACAATTTGCAATAATCCCCATAAAAAGCCGGAAATGAAGCCAATCTTTGCACCGGATCGAAACGATAATATGAGTACAGGCACCATGGCAATGGATATAGAAATGGCTGATGATAATTGAATGGAAGGGAGAAGATCAAGTATAACTGCCAATGCTGCAAAGATTGCTGCTTCTATTAATAGTAATAAGCGATTTTTTTCCAAAAATAAACCCCCCTGTATATTATTTGCTATCAACAAATATCCATAAGGGGGAAAAAGGCTGTATCATGGATCAGTATACTTCCACATCCCTACGCTAGCATTAACTAACAGGTTCAAAGGGTCTGGACGAAATATCCGTCCACTCTCAGCATATAGCTCCCCTTGTGGATCTGTTGATATTCGAATCTTATGTCTATCATAATAGACTATAAGAAAATTGTCATTCTTTTTTCGCTATATTCAAATAAATTTAAACACGATAAAGCTGAAATGCAGCCTTTGGACAAAAAATAATGAAAAAAGGGCGTTAACAATAAGAACTTTTTTCAGAATGGGGGTTTTGGTTTGAATCTTAATCGTGAGCGTTATGAAGTAGTGGATGTGGTGCGGGGGGCTGCGATATTTGGCATTTTACTTGTGAATATGGCGCATTTCAGCTATCCAGATGTATATTTATACCAAATAGGCAGCGAAAATTTTTTTACTGAAACATGGAGAACATGGGATTTTCTAACGAAAAATATTTTGGAAATATTTGTACAAATGAAGTTTATTACAATGTTCTCATTATTGTTCGGATTTGGAATCATCATCATGGAGGAACGGGCTTTAGGAAACGGCAGGAACTTTGTTTCTATATATATACGCAGACTGGTGGTGCTTTTTGTATTTGGACTAATTCATTCATTTTTCATCTGGGATGGAGACATTTTAATGGATTATGCTGTGCTGGGGTTTCTTCTCCTTTTTTTCCGGAAGTGTTCCTGGAAAACCCTTTTGGTATGGACTGTATGTTTATTTAGTTTATATTTGCTCCTTATTGGTTTGATGACGGCTGTATCCAATGGTGAGGATGCTTTAGTCCAAAAAAGAGAGCAGGCTGCCTTACTGGAAGAGGAGGCAAGAAACGCAATCCATTCATATCAAAACGGAAGTTTTACTGATATTTTCCATCAGCGTATTCATGATCGGCTTTTTTACATGTCTATGTCTGGCATGTGGCCTTTTCAACCGCTTGTCTATATAATAAACATGCTCCCATATATCAGCATGTTTTTAGTTGGCATGATATTTGCGAAACAAAAGCTTTTTCAAGAACCGGAGAAGCATCGAAGGTTATTAACAGCCATCTGGTTTTTCGGGCTTATCATTGGGCTTCCGTTAAATATTTTTGCGGTCACCGCTAAAAATAGTTTTTACATGGTGTTCGGTGCACCATTTCTCATGTTGTTTTATGTGATCTCTCTCATATTTTTATATTTTCACCCAATCTGTCGGCAAATTGTTAAGAAGATTGCGCCTGTTGGACGCATGTCATTGACAAATTACATCATGCAATCTGTTATTTGTACATATATTTTTTATCATTACGGATTGGGATTGTACGGTAAAGTATACCCCTTCGCCGGTTTTTGGCTTGCACTCGCAATTTTTGCCGTGCAGCTTATCATCAGCCATATTTGGTTTAAATATTTTCAATTAGGGCCGTTGGAGTGGGTATGGAGAACAGCGATGTATTTCAAGCGCCAGCCTATTCGCATGAAAAAGGAAGTTTCGAAGCATAATAACAGATCAAGATGAATTGTAAAAATGTAGTTTCAAATCTCAGATTTTGAGTTTATGATAGCTCTTTCTTTTCGAAAATAATTTATAGTATGATGGAACAAAGGAGTGTCTAGGCAACATGTTTCTACAAGCAATTTTTATTTTTTTGCTGCAATTATTGTATGTACCAGTATTGACGATCCGAACTATTTTGTTAGTGAAAAATCAAACAAAGGCTGCTGCTGGTATAGGTTTGCTAGAAGCAGCGATTTATATTGTCGCTTTAGGAATAGTTTTTCAAGATTTATCTAATATTTACAATATTAGTGCATATATTATCGGTTTTGGTGCAGGGCTGTTGTTGGGCGGTGAACTGGAGAAAAAGCTGGCTTTTGGATATGTAACATACAATGTGAATTTAATGGATAAAAATTCCGAATTAGTCAAAAAATTGAGGGAGGCTGGTTTTGGGGTTACGGTCTTTCAAGGAGAAGGAATGAATTCGATCAGGTATCGTTTGGACGTTGTTGCCAAACGGTCTCGGGAGGAAGAATTTTTAAACCTTGTCAATGAAATAGAACCAAAAGCGTTTTTAAGCTCATATGAAATTCGTTCTTTTAAAGGCGGATATTTAACAAAAGCGATGAAAAAGCGGGTAAAGCGTTTAGAAAAAGAACGAACATAACGGTCGAAGGGAGGATGAAGCGTGGATATATTTACACAAATTGCTGAGGATCGGATCAAAAAGGCATATGAAGAGGGAGAGTTTAAAGAACTTCCCGGGATGGGGAAGCCTCTCCCGCATGACGATTTGTCTGATATTCCGGAAGAACTTCGAATGGCTTATCGTCTTTTGAAAAACGCCGGAATGGTCGATCAAGAAAATGACTTGAAAAAGGAACTATTAACTATTCAAGATTTACTAAAATGCTGTGAAGATGAAGCAGAAAGGAAAAAATTACAACAAAAGCTGTCGGAAAAACAATTAGCATTGGAACGAATCGTGAAGAAAAGGAATATATTCAACACATCTGCATCTCAATTTTATAAAGATAAAGTTTATAAAAAGCTTATTTGACGTTTTCGAAAAAGAATGGTGCCTTTATTTTCGCCATTCTTTTAAATTTGCTGTTTTTTCAAGGCTTCTCTATGGAAGACATAATATAAAGCAAGATTGAAAAAGCCTAAGAAAATGACTATCACCGAAAGCGGAAGCTCCTTTGCAAAACCGACCAAAATTCCAGACAATAAACAGAAGAGAGCAACGAATAAATAAAAATATTTCATAAGTGTCACGACCATTTTTTTGACCCCCAAACAAAGAAAACGTTTTCTTTTATTATAAATCATTTGTCACAAAAACGAAACAAAAAATTCACATTTTGTTCAAAAAATAGACACCGTTTTGACAAAAAGTTATTATACAAAAAGCAGCTTATACTGAATTTATAAAGCTGCTTTAAAGTAAAAACGATTTCTTCTGAAATCTGGCATCTAAACAACAAGGAGGTCTATCTTTATTTTTCTCCTGCAAAAGAAAAAAGAGAATGATGAAAATGGAGCGCGTACACGATTCGCCTGCTTTAGAATCCAAGCTAAACCTCTGATGGATGGCAGATTGGGCGGTTCCTAATGTGACTCGAACATCGTTTTGAGAAGCGTATAGAACCACATATAACAAATCAACTGAAGCAAGCTGATGAGGACAGCAGCTGCGAGTTTTCACAACACTTCAACATCGCTAAGTTAAACACTAATTGCCGTCATTTGCACAAGCCCATTCGAAAACGAGCCAACAGAAAGCTCAATTCACTTAAAGAGTGCTCTTTCGTAGGTTCCCCAATTCCTCTGCAATTGCTTGCATTTCGCTGGGGCTGAAAGTATTTTTTTTCATTACATGGTCATAAATTTCTTTTAGGTCTTCATACATATTTACATTAAAATGTGTTGGTTGAACTGCACTGATGTTGATCATATTCAATTTTTCTGTAATTTTTTTAATCATGTATTCCATATTTTCTGCTGATTTTTCACATAAATTCAATTGATTTCATCCTCTCGTTTTTTTATTTGTTTCATTGTATCATGTATTATGAAAGATTGAATATTATGATCAAAAAAATTGATCTTTCCAAACTATTCTTTGCAGCTTATGAAAAAACGATTGAAGCAATGGTTTCAGGAGGTTTCAGCAATGATAAAAGTACTTTTTGTTTGTTTAGGAAATATATGCCGTTCGCCAATGGCTGAGGCGGTTTTTCGTGATTTAGTTAAACGGGAAGGTCTGGAAGATAAAATTTTTGTCGATTCAGCGGGAACGGGAGGCTGGCATGTAGGAAGCCCGCCACATAGAGGGACTCGAGAAATATTAGACCGTTACCAAATTTCTTATGAAGGTTTAAAAGCACGTCAAATTCATAAGAATGATTTATCAGATTTTGATTATATTATTGCCATGGATGGAGAAAACTTAGGAAATTTGCACCGGATGGCAGGATATAACAATACGGGTGAAATCAGTCGTTTAATGGATTTCGTACCAGATGCTGATATTTTGGACGTCCCTGATCCGTATTATACTGGGAACTTTGAAGAGGTTTATGACATGGTTGTCAAAGGCTGCAAAGGGCTGCTCCAGAAGATCAAAGAAGAACACCATCTTTCGTAGAAGAGGTGAAAGTCAAATGAAATCGCAAAATAAATTGTTAAAAGGGCTGTTCATCGGAGCGATCGCAGGCGCAGCGCTTTCTTTATTGGATAAAAAAACAAGGGACGATGTAATCAGCAAAAGCAGATCAGCTTTTAGCAAAATCAAGCAGTGCGCAGAAAATCCGATGGAGATTGCTGATAAAACAAAGGAAAAAATGAACTCTGTCAAAAGAACAATCGAGCAAACAATCGAAGATATTGAATTTGTTTCTGAAAAAGTGAAAGAATTAAAAGAAACGACACCGAAAGTAATGGAAATAATGAAAGAAGCAAAAGAGAAATGGAAGGAGCGCCTTTGACAGAAACTAGTTTGAAATGAGGTGCCAAGATGGATGACCACATCAACCTTCTTCAAATCGCTAAAGAGCTTTTTAAACGGTTTAAAGAAGATGAAATATCAAGTTTAGCTGCGGAGTTAGCCTACTTCTTTCTTTTGTCTCTTTTTCCATTCCTTATTTTTTTAATGAATCTCCTTGCATATTTGCCCCTCTCTTCAGATGTTGTTCTTGATTTTGTCGCACAATATGCACCGGGAAATACAATGAAATTGATCGAAAACAATGTGAGGCATATTATTGAAACTCAAAATGTGACCCTTTTGTCGTTCGGAGTCATTGGAACAATTTGGTCTGCCTCAAATGGGATTAATGCGATTGTCAGAGCTTTTAATAAAGCATATCAAGTGGAAGAAAACCGTCATTTCCTTGTAGCTCGCTTGATGTCTATTTTGTTGACTTTTGCCATGATTTTAGTCATTTTAGTTGCACTGCTGCTTCCGGTGTTTGGCAGAGAGATAGGCTTGTTTATATTTCGGGCGTTCGGATTTACAGAAGTGTTTTTAACGATATGGAATACGATAAGATGGTTATTAAGTGCTGTTATTTTGTGCATCGTTTTTACAGGACTGTATTTTATTGCGCCAAATAAACGGATGAAAATTTCTGAAGCATATCCAGGCGCTTTATTTGCTACCGTTGGCTGGATTGTTGTTTCTCTTCTATTTTCTTACTATGTCGGAAATTTTGGGAATTTCAGCGTGACATATGGAAGCCTCGGCGGGGTGATCATTCTTCTAATTTGGTTTTATCTTTCCGCGGTTATTATTATATTAGGCG
The DNA here is from genome assembly GCF_038008865.1 of Aeribacillus sp. FSL K6-8394. NCBI lineage: Bacteria > Bacillati > Bacillota > Bacilli > Caryophanales > Bacillaceae > Aeribacillus > Aeribacillus sp. FSL K6-8394. Next base: position 2,174,775 of record NZ_JBBPAA010000001.1, on the reverse strand, counting down.
GGGAGATCAATGCAATTTTATCAAAAAATTCCAATAATTAATAAAGGCCGCCATTTATTTCGAAGACTTTTTTTCATTTCACATGGTCATATTAAAAATGAGGCTGAAAAAATTGACGTAAACAGGAGGACATACGAGTGGCAAAGCAATCAAAAAAAGGCGGTCAACACAACAAGCAAAACTCAAAATCCAAGCCGAAGCATAAAACAAGCGGAAGTGCGAACGGCCAAAACGGCTACCATTAAGAGAGATATTATCAAGCGCATTCCTCGGGCTGTCGACTTTTTCGACAGCCCGGGTTTTTGTATTCAGCAAGAATTTAGCTATGTTTGCCATGAGTTCAGAGCTATTAAATAAAGTTCGGCAATAGGTGAGTGTCTGCGCGTTGAAGCTTCTTTTTTTTGCGGGAATGTTCGCATCGGACCTCCGGCGGCAGAAGGCTTCTTTTGCGTTTTCTACTCAGCCATTTCTAAATATCGATCATAAATAGAAGCATAAATGTGTTCAATGTCCGCATCCGTCATGTACATAAGCGTTTCCCGATCAATATTTCCTATTTTTTCAATAAAATCAATCATATTTTTTCTTTCCTGCCGTTTCATCATTTTTCCCCTCTCCTCTATAATGTTATGATACAGTTTTTTTATTTTGTAACTATTATATAACAGATGGAGTAGATGTTCAACTTATTTTTTAATTTTTTTCCCGCAATTTGTATTAATTGCAAATAAAAAAATTAATCAATTACAATAAAATTGTAGATATTAATGGAGGAGATGATACAGCATGGAATTTCAAATGAAGGAAATTGGATATAAAACAACTTTTGAATACGGAGAACTGCATGTGGCAGGTGATGTTACATACGGATTCCGTCCATTTCAATTGATGGTTTCCGCCATTGCTGGCTGCAGCGGAAGTGTTTTCAGAAAAATTTTAGATAAAAAAAGAATCGTTTATGACGATATTACGATTCAAGCTGAAGTTGAACGGAACGAAGAAAAAGCGAACAGAATTGAAAAAATTCATCTTCATTTCATCATTTCAAGTTCCAGCGAGGATTTGGACCGTGAGCAAATTCAAAAATGCTTGGAGCTGGCGCACAAAAATTGTCCAATGGTTCAATCAGTAGAAGGCAGCATCAACATTACGGAAACATTTGAACTAAAATAAAAGCTTTTATGAGCAAAAAAATTGTTTTTAGAAAAAAATGTAATACAATAAATGTGTATAATTCCGATCTGATTTCTAGGAGGTAATGTGATGACACAAACGAAGCTTGCCCGCCAGGCCGAATATGAAATTGATTCTATTTATTTAAAACGCTGGTCTCCGCGTTCGTTTTTAACTAAAGAGGTTCCGGAGGATGTGTTACTAAGCCTTTTTGAAGCAGCACGCTGGGCGCCTTCTGCTTTCAATTTCCAGCCATGGCGTTTTATTATCGCTCGCACAGAGGAAGACCGCAAAAGATTTATGTCATTCATTGGCGAGTTTAATCAAATTTGGTGCAAAAACGTCCCGGTTTTTGCCTTGATTATTTCTAAAAAGACTAGCGAGCGGGGGGAAATCGGTTCCCACGCCTTTGATGCAGGTGCAGCTTGGGGCTATTTATCATTAGAAGCAACAAGAAAAGGCTTGATTACGCATCCGATGACAGGCATAGACTTTGAAAAAGCACGTCAAGTTTTAAACATCCCTGAAGAGTATGCAATCAATGCGCTCATTGCAATTGGCTATCAAGGGGAAAAAGAAGCTCTGCCGGAAAGCCTGCAGGAAAGAGAGGCACCAACCCCTCGTCGTCCTATAAAAGAATCCATTTTTGAAGGCCTTTTTGGCGAATCGCTGAATGAATAAAAGTTTCAACAAAAAATAGAAGCAGATGATAGAGATCTGCTTCTATTTCATTTTTATGAAGAGGAATTGTGGCATTGCCGGTTTACCACATTTAGTTCTGAAAAATTTCCTTTCAGTTATTACGCTAGAGTCGAAGGTGTAAAAGTTCGTCCGGCAAATTCAAAAACAAATAGTTATACGGCCTCGCTAAAACGGCGTTTATGTTGGATTGTAAAGTAGGTGATCGTTGTGAGAACAAACACGATCATAAAAATGAGCAAAATAAATGCATTTTGCCACATAAACGCATAATCGCCGCTCGAAATGACTGAACGGAAGCCGGCTACGGAATATGTCATTGGCAGCCAGTTGTGGAGCGGCTGCAACGCTGTTGGGATTAACTCTAACGGGAAGGTACCGGCGCTTGTAGTTAATTGTAAGATTAAGATAATGATTGCTAAAAATCTTCCCGGATCACTTAACGTTGTGACAAGCAGCTGAATTAACGTCATGAACGTTAAGCTTGTGATGATCGTAAATACGATAAATCTCGCAATACTTTGCACTTCAATGCCTACTCCTGCTAGTAAAATTGTATCGGCTATCAACGATTGCATGACGCTGATCATAACGAGAACACCAAACTTGCTAAAAAACCAACTCATTCCCGTTTTAGGTGTAGTTGCTGGTTCACGAAGAGGGTACACAATTGTTACGAACAAGGCGCCGACAAACAATCCCAGCGATAAGAAGTACGGAGCAATCCCCGTTCCATAGTTAGGAACTTCGTTTAATTTTTCGTTTTTAATTTTAATAGGTTTTGCAAACATATCGTATATTTCTTTGTCCGCTTTGACGTTGCTGGCATCTTTGGCTCCATCGTGCAATTTTTCTGCCAATTCATTAGAACCTTTATCCAGCGTCGTCATTCCTTCCGTCAATTGACCAGACCCGTTAGAGAGCTGCTCGATTCCGTGTGAAAAGTTCCCTAACCCATTTGTGAGTTTTTCCATTCCGTTTGCTAATTCGCCGGAACCAGCAGCAAGCTGATTAGTGCCATCTTGCAGTTGATCAGAACCGGAAGCGAGATCATGCAAGCCGGCTGATAATTGTCCGCTTCCTTCCATCAGCTGGGTTATTCCGCTTTTCGCTTCATTCATTTTTTCACCGAATGTCGATAATCCTTGGGAGAGCTCCTTCTGTCCGCCAGCTAATGATTCGGCACCTGCGGCGAGCTGCTCTTGCCCTGCTACTAGTCGTTTGAGACCGTCGCTTAAAGCGACTGTTCCGCTATGCAATTGCGCTGATCCAGAAGAAAGCTGATCAGCTCCATCTTTCAATGCTGCAGCATTTTCGGAAAGCTGACTGATACCGCTTGTTACTTGTTTGCTTCCATCCGCCAGCTGCCCTACACTTGCACGCAGTTCTTTGAGTGCCGTTTTTTGCTGCGGATCAGACGTTTGAGCGATCATAGCATCAAGCCGGGCTGTCAGTTGTTCCAGTCCGGCACTCACCTGTGCCGCTCCCGTTTTCGTTTGTTCTGCTCCCTTAGCCCATTGTCCGAGTGATGACGACAGATTGCTGGCTCCGCTTCGTACTTTCTCGGCTCCGTTTGCGAGCTGAGGAGCTTTTTCATTTATTTGTTTCATTCCATGAAGTGATTGCTTTAATCCATCCGCCAGCTGCTGAGAACCATTTCTTGCCTTTTCTGCACCATCGAGCAATTTCTCTTGGCCTGCAATCAATTGTTCAAGACCAGAATTAAAACGGTTCATTCCGCTGTTCAGACGCTCGGCTCCGGAACTAGCGGATTGCAGCCCATTTTTAAATATCAATGATTTTTCAGCCATCGTTTTTAAATGTCCATATATTTCTTGAACTCCTTGTTCCGCAGAGAGCGCGCCGTTGTACAGCTCTTGTGAACCATCTTTGGCCGAATCAACCCCGTCCTTCAGCTTTATTGCTCCTTGTTTTGCTGAATCAATGCCGTCATGCAGTTTCTTTGCTCCTTCGCTTGCCGATTCGAGCCCTTCTGCCAGCTTCTTAATATTTTGGAACATTGTTTCGGCATATGTTTCCGTTAATGTATCACCAACTTCTTCTTTCAGTTTTTCAATGGTTTTATCCCCGATTTGTGCTGCGAAAAAGTTCATGCTCTCATTCGGCATATAAATGAGCTCCATTTTTTGAGGGTGTTCGTCCTTTATCGTAGTTGCATGCTTTGAAAAGTTTTCTGGAATTTTGATAACTAGATAATATTTCCGGTTTTTTAATCCGTTTTCCGCTTCTTTCTCGTCAACAAATTCCCAAGCAAGCTGCTTTTTCTTTTTTAGATTTTCCACTAGATCGTCGCCGATCTTTAACTTTTCCCCATTCAATGTTGCCCCTTTGTCTTGATTGACTACAGCGACCGGCAATCTCTCTAAGTGACCATACGGATCTCCAAATCCCCATATAAACATTCCGCTATACATAATGGGGATAAATAAAATAGCGATAACAGGAATCAAAATTTTCCGATTCGCTACAATCATTTTTAGCTCATGTAAAAATAATGAGATTCCACGCAACGGTTATCTCCTTCCTTTTTCGTACTTTTGACCATTTTGCTCATTTAGTCATTTTATGATAAAAGAAGAAGGACTATCTATTTCGACAATCCTTTTAAAAAATACAGTTCAAATAATTCAGCGATTTTCTCCTTTGGCAGCGGCTCATGTTCCTTTTCCCAATCAAAGTTTAGGGCGATATACATTTTTAACATTAAAAAGGCGGTGATTTCGGAATCACAGTTGCGAATTTCTCCTTTTTTTATGGCGTTGTCAATTTTTTCGCGGATAAAGGCGATAATCGCCCGATCCAATCTTTTCATCACTTCTTGAACGGCCGGAGTCCCGATATCCCGAATTTCTTGGAGAAGCTTAATTGTTAATGGATGTTGCTTTCGAAACTCTGCAATGCGATATAAAGCGCGATGGGCGTTTTCAAGAAATGGACGATCGGGGTCCATTGCATGCTCTGCCGTTTCTTTTATTTCTACTATAACCGAGGAAATAATTTCGTCTAACAAATCCTCTTTGCTTTTAAAAAACGTATAAATTGTTCCTTTGCCTACATTCGCGAGTTTCGCCACTTGTTCTATCGTCGTTGCCTTATACCCGAATAAGGAAAAAGATTTTGTCGCCGCATCAATAATATTTTGTTTTCGATCGATAGCCATGCACCTCATCCTCTTGATTGACTAAATGGACATTTTGGTCATTTCGTTAAAATTATCATACTATATCGCCTGATTAAAATAAAGGGGTTTTTTTACAAAATGATCGACAGGCTTTACACATGCGGCTGTCCTCATTTTTAAAAAGGGAAGAAGGTCCAAGCACGATAACGTTGTGAAATGTTTGCAAAAACCACCATATTATAGTATACCGTCAATCATCCGAAGCTGTAATCGGCAAAAGGCTTCTGCTTCAGACATCATTTTTTTCTTGTTGTTGTATTTTTTAGATTTATCAAAATATAGTGCTTATGTCAGAATAAAAATAATTTTTACGGACAAATTTTTTCCATAATTGTAAACGGCCTTTTTTTAGAAGGAAATGTTTATTTTAAACAACTTTTGTTAAAATAAGTAAGCAAAGTTTTCGGGAAAATTATTGCTAAATATGGGTGGTGAGCTTTATGTTCAATCGTATATTATCGATCTTGGTTGTTGTTGGATTGCCGTTGTCCTTTATTGGCAGTTTGATGCATTGGAATGCACTGCTTCTATTTGCAATTTATTGTTTAACGATTATCGGACTTGCCAGTTTTATGGGAAGAGCGACAGAAAGCTTGGCGATTGTGGCAGGTCCACGAATTGGCGGACTGTTGAATGCGACTTTTGGGAACGCTGTTGAGCTCATTATTTCAATCTTTGCGTTAAAAGCAGGTTTAATTTCAGTTGTTTTAGCATCTCTCACAGGTTCTGTAATCGGCAACTTGCTGCTTGTTGCAGGTTTATCGTTTTTTGTCGGTGGATTAAAGTACAAGCGGCAGAAGTTTAATGAATACGACGCAAGACATAATTCTGGATTGTTAATGTTTGCGGTCATTGTTGCCTTTGTCATTCCAGAAGTGTTTGCACAAACAATGAATGATACGGACACATTGACGTTAAGCATTGGCATTTCCATCATTATGATCGGGCTCTATTTAGCTGCGTTGTTTTTTAAATTGGTAACCCATCGGGGAGTTTATCAGAAAAAAGAGGAGCAGATCGAAGAACACGAAAGCCCGGAATGGTCTGGCAAGATCGCAACCATCATTTTGTTTTTGGCAACAATTGCGGTTGCATATGTTTCGGAAAATCTTGTACATACGTTTGAAACGGTCGCTCATGAACTTGGCTGGAGTGAATTATTTATTGGGGTAATTGTCGTTGCCATTGTTGGAAATGCAGCGGAGCATGCGTCTGCGATTATTATGGCTTACAAAAATAAAATGGATGTAGCGGTTGAAATCGCCATCGGATCAACCTTGCAGATCGCCATGTTTGTTGCGCCTTTGCTTGTATTAATTTCGGCAATCAACTCAGGAAGTGTAAAGACGAGCGGCATTTTTTCTGAAAACAGAAGCCATGGCGACAGGAGTACTGCTCATGATTGTAATTTCCAATGACGGCGATACGAACTGGTTTGAAGGGGCTACTTTGCTTGCTGCTTATGTCATCATGGGGAAGATATTTTGCGGATAAAATACAAATAGCTTGAAAAAACTAAAAGCAAAGGCTACTTGAAAGGAGATAACCACATGAAACAGCTAATGACGTTATTTATTTCAGTCATGCTTGCATCGGTTTTTTCAAGCTTAAGCTTCGCTGAAGCACCAACTATCCCCAAATCGGTGATGGATATTTCAAAAGAAAATACGTATCCAAATCCGAGTCAAAATCTTCCTTATTTACAGCCAAGTGAATTAACAAAAGAGTTAATCAAAACATCCAACGTCCCGATTGAAAATCCTGTTTTAATTAAAATGTTAAATGAGTCTTCCATTACACCTTCTCCAACCGCCATAGGATATAGAGCCGCCATTTACTTGGGACGGTGGGCATTGAATTATGAATCTGAGGAAACAACCGTCAATTGGGAGTATCAAAAAATCAATACAAACTTTTTTGACAATCGAGGCGGTAAGTCGCCCGTTCAAATTAGCTATAAACAGGAGGCGCAAAAACGGGTAAAAGGAGGATTAACCGCTAGAATTTCTGATCATAAAGATGTCAAAAAATTGATGCTGATGAAGGCGGCAAAGAAATCGAAAATGCCGCTAGCATTTGAAACAATTGTCGGCTTCGGGACGAAAAAAAATCAAGTATATAATATCCCGCCGAAAAAAATGGGGTATTTATACGCATACGTTCCCGCTGTCAACGAAAAAGGAAAAGTCACTTACGGAGAAGTGTATTTAATGTTAAAGGGAAGCAAGAAGCAAATTGTTGTCAAAAATGTTACGCAACAAGGCATTGGAGCATGGATTCCTGTGCAGGATCGGGCATCCTTCCACTTTCTTATTACCAATCAGCCTAGATAATAGAAAAGGGCGGGCGAAAGGCAAGTATATTGCCGAAAGAAGCCCAAGCCCTTTTATTTATATGCGCGCTTTTCTTTTTGTAAAATCTAAGTCTCGGTAATAACTATTTTTCACTAAAAGATTCGGCCCAAGACACGCTACGTTTGGACAATGGCAATTCAGCTGTTGGGCAATCGGGGATTGCATCCATTTTTCATAGGCTGATAAAAGAGTATCTTTTTTGATGTTTCCAAGCGGCGGTACATCGCCGAAATCTGTCACAATAATGTCCCCTGTAAAAATATTGACATTGAGACGGGATCTGCCGTCAGGGTCATTTCGAACAGTCACGTTTTTGCTTTCTCTCAATCGCTTCAGCAATGCTAAATCTTCCTCATTGTCGCTGCAAGCGTAAAACGGGAGTGTTCCAAACAGCATCCACACTGATTCGTCGCGGATATCCAAGAGCTTATGAATTGCTTCGCGTATCTCATCCAAGCTGAGCGTTTCAAGATTGCTAGCGAAATCACTTGGATACATTGGATGCACCTCATGGCGTTGACATTTCATTTCGTCTACAATTTGTCTATGGATTTTTTCAAGATGAGGAACCGTCCGTTTATTCAGCATCGTCTCCGCTGAAACAATTACTCCCGCTTCAGCCAGAGCTCTAGAGTTTTCAATGATTCGTTCAAAATATTTTGCACGTTCTTTATATGGAGGCTTCTTTTTCATCATTGCAAATCCGGCTTCAACAAAATCATCGACTGTTCCCCAGTTATGGGAAATATGCAAAACATCTAAATACGGGATAATTTTTTCATAGCGTTTCAAGTCCAATGTTAAATTGGAATTGATTTGGGTTCGTATCCCGCGTTCATGTGCGTATTTTAAAATGGGAACGACATAATTTTCCACAGATTTTATCGAAAGCATCGGCTCCCCGCCGGTAATCGAAAGGGATCGCAATGTCGGCACTTCGTCTAGCCTTTTTAAAAGTAAATCGAGCGGCAGCCCTTCCGGATCTTTCGGAGATAAAGTGTATCCTACAGCGCAATGCTCACATCGCATATTGCAGATTGTGGTGGTGGTAAATTCTATATTTGATAATGTTAATTCACCGTATTCCTTCATATCTAAATAAGCTTCCCAAGGGTCATAGGAAGGAGTAATCTTTTTGAGGGTTGTATAAGTTTCCATAAAAATCATTTCTCCTTTAATTAACGTTCTCAAGACATAACGTTCCTTATGACGATATTGCTCTGTTACTTCTACACCGTTTTTTGAATTAATGCTTCCAGCAATGCGGAATACCCTTGAAGCATCAACCGCCCTAGAGTCGCCCCCTAGCTCTTTTAATTGTTCTAAGAAGTGATTTTGTACCGCTTGCCATAACGGTAAAGCTTTGTAAGGAACAGGCTCTATAAGCCAAATTAAAACCATTCCTTGACCGCTAAAAATGATTATATTCGGCTCTGGAATCGATTGGCCAAAATAATCGTATTCTAATTTGCCGATTATCCAGTTCGGATTATAATTAAACAAATAAAAATCTAAATCAACATATAACGACTTTAATTGCCTTATATTCGTAATTTGTCGGCTAGGCTTATAAAATGTATTCTGGCTAAAATAAACATCCTCTTCGAGCCATTCTGTTAGTTTTTCAGCCAATTCCTGTGGTTTGTAATGATATTGGATGAATTTACCTTCTTTTTTCTTTGCAACAGTAATCCATCAATCAGAGTTATGATGATGAAACCATGCATGGTATCTAGCGTTATCTAGCTTTGCATTTTCCATAAATATTTTCTGGTGTGCGTAAAATGTTTGTGGGAGAAATTCTTAGAATTCCCGATGAGGGGGGGAACGTAGGTTCGTAATCCCCTCATCGGGGTCACCAAGCGAAAGCGCGGTAGGATCCCAAGCAGGAACATGAAAAAAGGACTCTCTCCCTGATAAGATGATTATTGACCACACTATCAAACAGGAGGAGAGAGTCCCATGAATATTCAACAACATCTTACCACAAATTCGTTGACATGGAAAGAGATCGAACTTGATTTGTTTCGAGCCCTGCAAAACGCCTTCGCTGAGCTGTTTACGGCTTTGTTGGAGGACATCGACCGACAATTGGCGGAAACCCGGGACAAGCGCCGGTACCACTTGAAAGACAAACGACGCACCACGATTCAAACCCTGTTTGGCGAAGTCACCTTTGAGCGAAACTACTATTTAGACCGAGAACAAAACCGTTACACGTTTTTGCTTGACTCCCTTCTAGCGTTTGATGGATCGCAGTCAATCAGTCCTTGTCTAGAAGAAACGGCGGTGGGATTGGTTGTGGAGTGCTCTTCTTATCGCAAAGCGGCTTGTACGCTTGCCCAGATGGTCGGGTATCCGGTGATAAGCCATGAGGCGATCCGCCAGTTGGTGCTCGAAGCCGAAGCTCCGCTGCACTGCCCGGTTGACCAGCAATATGGACGGATGCTGTTTGTGGGAGGCCGATGGACTGTTTGTCTCTCGCCAAGGGAAGAGAAAAACGGGCTAAGGAAGACAAATCCTGATCGTTCACGAAGGGTGGAAGCGCAACGGCTCACGGATCGAATTCGTGAATCAGCGCCATTACGTCCATGAGGGCAAGAGGGAGGTGTGGGAAGGCTTCGAGGAATTTTTGATGAACGAATATGCCTATGATCCGTATCGGGATTAATAATGCAGAAAAAATTAAACCTACTATTCAAAACCTAGACAGCAATGGAATCAAACTTCAATTAGATATTGATACAGATGAATATGCTACGGATTTAATTATAGATTCAAATCTAAAAGGTAATGATATAACAGTTAGTTCCGTATTAGATGTTGGGGATAAGATTGAAAAAACAGTATATGATGTAAAAATAATTGAGAATACTGAAGAACAATTTAAAGCTATTTTAATAGAAAAAAATACTGGTGAACAAATAACCATCTCTGAAAATGAAGCTAAAGCATCTATAATAAGTGTTGTTGTACGTATAATTGGCGGAGCAATTAAGTATGTTTCCAAACAATCAGGTAAACAAGTTACAAAATCAGCTGCAAAAAAAGCTAAATTATCTTTTAGTAGTGGAAGAGCTGGAGAGAAGTATTTAGAAACATTAGTAAAAGTAAGAAGTAAACAAGAATATTTTAGAACTCCTTTAGGTGGTAGATATATAGACGTGCTCGATACTTCTGGAATTGGACATGAATCTAAAGTTGGTTATGTTTCGTTAAATTCAACTATAAGAAAACAGATTGATAAAGACGCCTTATTAATCAAAAAGAAGGAACTAAAAGGTGCTAAATGGCATTTCTTTAGAAGTGATACTACAGGAAAAGTAGGGGCAAGTAAACCTGTACTAAACTACTGTAGATGAGCAAATTCACTAACATAAATTTACATCCGAACAAAAAAGGAGACATGAACCCGATTCCTTGATTAGAATAGATGTGTCACCAAACCATTCTCAAGGAGGTTCATGTCTCATGAATAGACTACCACATCACCAAGGAATCGACAAGTTTTTCGCAATGTTGGGGCTGGCCCTTTATTTCTCTAAGCCGGTCATGAAGCATCTCGTTCATATTATCGATGCGCTGACAACGAAAGGATTTGTGGGAACCTTGACCGATCTGCATCATGAGAGCTTTCATCCCAACCATCGAACGACACTGAGCCATTTTTTCACGAAAAGCCCTTGGGATGAAGAAATCTTGCTTCGCAAACTCCAGCAGTGGATGCTTCGTCATGTGGAACGAACGGCCAAGCGAGAGAATCACCCCATTTTTGTTTCGATCGATGATACGATCTGCCGAAAAACGAAGCCTTCGTCACAGGCGAAACACGCTATTGAAGGGTGTAATTGGCATTATTCTCACGCGGACAAAAAGTCGATTTGGGGACACTCTCTCGTCTGGCTCATGGTTCATACGATGACGCAAGCCTTTCCCTTTGCGTTTCGCCTCTACGACAAGGCGGATGGGAAAAGCAAGGGTCAATGGGCCATCGAGATGCTTTCTTCTTTGGATGTGCACGGTTCTGTTTATGTGCTGATGGATTCTTGGTACCCATCGAAAACACTCGTGGAAGCCTGCCTGAAAAAAGGATTCCACGTCATTGCGATGCTCAAGACGAATCGGGTTCTTTATCCAAAAGGCATCGCCATCCAAGCCAAACAGTTTGCCCGCTATATCGAACCGAACGACACCCATCTCGTCACGGTGGGAGAAGAGCGTTATCGCGTGTATCGCTACGAGGGAGCGCTGAAAGGTCTCGATGATGCCGTTGTGTTGTTGGCTTGGAAAGCCGATCAGCCGATGACACCTGAACATCTTCACTGCGTCTTGAGCACCGACCGGGATCTAAGCGATGAAGAGATCTTGCGCTACTATGCCCAGCGTTGGTCGATCGAATGTTTTTTCCGTCAAGCGAAAGACCAGCTGAAACTCGATGGATACCGCGTTCGCGGACGTCGGGCGGTGAAACGCTACTGGATCTTGGTGCAGCTTGCTTACGTGTACAGCATGTTCGAGTCGAACAGCGATTTTTCTGATGGGCTCGATCTTCTGCGCAAGAGAAAAGGACATAGCCTCGTGGAGTTCATTTACCGTGCAGCGAAACAAAATATTCCCATTGATACCGTGAAAAAACAGCTCCACGTGGCATAAGGGGTACCCTGTTTGTCTCTTTTATATGGTAATTATTGTAATTAAAATTGCTCAACTACAGTAATATGATAAGAAATTAAATATTTATTCCATTCAAGCCCCCTTACTGTCTTTATACATTTCTCAATATGAAATTTCATTTCAATTTTTTCATACCTCTAACCGAGACCAAGCAGATCTCATCATTCTTCATGACCACCCGTTTATTGGTTTTATCTATATATTTAATATTATTTTTATTCACAACATAAGACTTATGACAACGGCAAAATTCTTCCCCCAATCCTTCCAGCTCTTTGATTGTGCCATAAAACTCAACATTCGAATTTTCTAAATGCATAATGATTTTATGGGGTACGGAGGATGATTCGAAGAAAATAATATCAGAATAATTGACGGTCCGTATTTGATTTCCTACTTTATATTTAAAAATTTTTTGTTTTCCCCCTTTTTCACATAAATACCTTTTATAGGATACGTCAATACAATCCCGGATCCGACCTGTCAGTTCACCTAAATTTTCCTTAATGATGTAATCCATGGCTTCAATTTTATATGTAAATGTCATAAAAGATAATTCACTATGTGTGGTGATGAACACAATTTTCCCTGTGACATCCAGGTCTCTGATTTTTCGTGCCAATTCTAAACCGTTCATGTCTGTTTGTAAATTCACATCAATAAAATACAGTCCGGTATCATTTGGATTTTCCTGTACATGATTTATCAGCAAATGAGGATCATCCGTAGATAATTTCAATTTAGCATCCAGGTCCTCTATCATAATATAGTTTTCTACACATTTTTCTATGAATTTTCTTTCTGAAAGGTTATCTTCACAGATATATATGAAAAACATGTACTAATCCTCCATGTATATATAGATGATTTGGGTAAATAAGTTATCTCTTATTGTCGTTTCAGTTGTAACATTTTTTAACGGAGATAATAATTCATGGAGATTACTTAAACCTAATCCTCTACCCTTCCCTTTAGTGGAAAATCCCGGTTCTTTCAACAAATGGATTTTCGGGATATTACTGCGGCATGAATTCTGAACAATGATTGAAAAACAGTTTCCATCCTTAATGATGCCTGTTGACAACTCACCATTTTTGATATGTATTAATTCTTCAATAGCATTATCCAATAAAATGCCGACTGATGTGATTAATGTATAGGAATCGATGGGAAGTTCGAAAATATACGTATTGGCTTCAAACCTTGCATTGATGCCCAATTCTTGAGCTAGCATCAGCTTAGAGGCAAATATACTTTTCAATTCTTTGATTTTGATTTTGCTTAAATTTCCCAATTTAAAATTATTCTCATACAGGAATTTCGATGTCGGTTTCAAAACTTCTTCGTAATATTTTTTTAATCCTTCCAGATCCTTCTCAGAAATAAATATTTCAATGGATAAGAGGATATTTTGATAATCATGCCTGAATTTCCTCATGTTTTGATATTGTTTTTCAATTTCACTGGTATATTTCATCAAACTTTCAAATTCTTTTACTTTCTTTTGTAAGTTAAATTGTTTTTTTAGATGAATGGCATAAATAATGAATGTAATAATGGAAATAGATAAATAGATTAAAAAAAATAATAGGCTCAACCCAATAAATTTACCGGTTTCACCTGTAGAATTTAACCCGAAAATTAAACCGTAATAAATAAAAACAGTGGAAAATCCTATAAAAGCCATAAATGTTATTAATTGGTGATTAACAATATATTGAAAAAGTTTACGTACGATCAAAGAAAGCAATATCCCGGACACGGAATAAACAGTAAAATGAAATAAAATCTGAATATCTGTCAAATCAGGAATCGAACCAAAGCTGATTGTATCAATATAATAAGAAATATGATCACTGACAAGTACAACCAATAAGGTATAAGAACCGTAAAACAACGAATTAATAAGTTCCTTGTGATAGTAATAACTTAGACAACAGGTGAACGGAAACAAAATCACCGAAGCATAAGAACCAATGATTCCGGTTAGGATCATTGTCATAAGACTCATAACTAAAACAATGATTACATCCATTAAATTAAATCTTTTTATATTTGAAATGATTTTCAAGGACATCACTGTTATTGCGAATTGTAAAAACAAAACAGCGAGAGTAGACAAACTCATCCTCACCTTGACAATATCACTTATCTAAGGCAAGTATATCTCTTTTACCATTATTCCGTCTACAGTAATTTATGATTATTTTAATATTTCAATGAATTTATTTACAATATCATAATATGTCCTTCTAGAACCTGCCGTTTTTACTAAAAATCTTTTCTTTTATATACAATTATGGAAATGAAATATGAAATGATAAAAAATAAAACAGATACAAACAAGAAACTTACAGCAAATAGTTGATCAGCATTTTCTTTTTCACCCATGAATGTGGATACTAATAAATAAATACTTCCAAATAATCCAATGGTAAAAATTAAACTGATCATCCTTGTTAACTCCGTTTTGTCATTCCCTAATATATACGTTAGCGGATAAGTGGTAGATGCTGTACAAAACATGATGCCCATCCCCCAAAGCATATACTTAAGATTTACACCTTCAACAGAAGGGAGAAAGTTAATCAAAAAAACAATTGCAAGAGTTACCAATATACTGAATAAAAGCGACAATAGGAAAGTCAGATATTTACTTTGGATAATTTGATGTCTCTCTACAGGAAGGATACGTTCGTAATGATTCCAACCTGAAATACTTTCTTGCCTCAAAGCATCAAATGCAATAGACGATAAAACCGGAATTGGCAAGAGTATGGCAATATTGAGCGCCAATGATTTTTTTGTGATAATCAAAACCGCTACAGCTATGATAGTTATAAAAAGGGATAGTTTAATACCTTCCTTGACTGAATAAAAACTATTTAAAATCAACCCCTTCATCGTTTTTCCCCTTTCAATAATAGCAGTGTCATATCATCAATCGAAAAGTGTTCCTTGGCGAATTTATCCGGAATATCATTTATATCCGAAACTAATACTTTATTTTTATAAGTTGTAACAATTAGATGGTCCATGCCCTTCCATTCATTTTTATCATAGGTAAAAATCCCATAGTTATTAAGCCATTCAGATTTATCGACTGTTAAAATAATCTCCCCATTTTTTATAAAAATCAGAGAATCTGCTACTTTTTCAATGTCGCTTGTAATATGAGATGATAATAGAATCGAATGTTTTTTATCTTTAACAAATTCTTGAAAAATATCCAAGATTTCATCTCTGACAACCGGATCTAAGCCTGAGGTGGCTTCATCTAAAATTAATAATTTAGGATCATGGGAGAGGGCAACGGCGATGGAAAGCTTCATTGACATGCCTCGGGAAAAGCCCTGAATTTTTTTTTCGTGGGAAGCGAAAATCTTTTAAGATATTCAAAATATTTTTCCTGATTCCACTGCTTATAAATATTCTTCATAACTTTTGATAGTTCATTTGCATTCAAATTACCGGAAAAGTTTATTTGATCAAAGACAACGCCTATATCTTCCTTGATCTTTGCATCGGTTTCATTTATCTCTTTTCCAAATATTTTTATCGAACCGCCGTCTTTTTTTAATGCTCCCACGATTGTCCTCATTGCTGTTGTTTTGCCAGCGCCATTTTCACCAATAAAACCAACAATCGAACCGTATCGAATTGAAAATGAGACATTATTTAATTTAAAATGAGAATTCGGAAATGTTTTTTTTAAATTTTCAACTTTTAGAATATTATCCATACTATTTCCTCCAAAAAAAACTGTTATCTGATAAAAATTCATGTTGAAATAACTGGTTCCAGCAGGTGATTTTTTTATTTTTTCAAAACACGATTTTGTATACAGTAAAATTCTAACATGTGCCAGTATAAAATTTGCGTATTCGTCACAAAAACCTAAATATTTAGCATAAACGCTTTTTGATGACAAAAAAAAGAACAATTTCGATGTCAGATTGTTCATTTGGATTAAACTGGAAAAGGAATAGCATAAGGATTATTGTATAACTTGCTATTCCTTTCCTGCTATAGTATAATTCTATCTGTTATAAAAATGGAGAGTTGTATTAATTACAGTTATTGCTGATTGTTGACAAAAATCCAGTTACTGTCCAAGTAATTGTTGTCCAGCCTTGCGGTTCAACTTCTTGGCTTTCCAAATTTTGCAGTGCTAATACTTCCTTCATCATTTTCACGTCCTTTCATGTCCTGTTATATTCATTCCTTCGTAGGCTTACTAAGTTGAGAGTTTCTTCGATGATAAATAAGAATAAGATCTGTTTCCTCAGCAATTATTGCTGATTGTTGACAAAAATCCAGTTACTGTCCAAGTAATCGTTGTCCAGCCTTGCGGTTCAACTTCTTGACTTTCCAAATTTTGCAGTGCTAATACTTCCTTCATCATTTTCACCTCCTTTCATGTTCTACAGATCAAGCTCGTATTATATGTTCACTAAGGATATTCTTTGTCTTGATTATAAAACTATCGATATTGATAATAGGCAGCCAGTATAATGGATTAGATTTCAAAATTGCACACAAAGCTAATATTATTCCCGAACTACCCGTATACAAATCATCAGATAGACGGTAACAGAAATTACCTGGAAATCGAATTTCGTCTTCCCGGCGAATAAGAAACAGATTTAATTTATCAATAGACTCCATGATATTTTTTTCCATGTTCTCAATTTTATCTCCCATTATAAGCGGCAATAATAAGAATCCGCCTATTCCATCAAATAATCCTCCACTGAATGTACATCTAATTCCATTGAGATTAACGATTGATCTCAATTTTTCCTGATGCAAATTTTCGCCAACTACATGATTTAAATACCAGATAGCCACTCCAATGCCTATTGCTCCACCAGATAAATATGGCAATAAACGATTTCTGTCATCAATCGTTTGTAAGATTTGAATACTTTCATCTAATCTCGTATTTTGTAAATCTTTTCCAATTAAATCCTTGGCCAAATAATAAAATTCTAGTTTTTTTGTAACAGAATAAATAGCTGTATAAAATAAGGCTATACCAGACCAACCATCCAATAATCCAATCGGAACAGCTGCCCAATCATATACATTCAAACTTTTGTAATTCTCAATAAATTTTTTAATATGTGTGGCAATTGATTCCGCTTTTTTCAGATAATTACTATCATTTTCTTCCAAATATAGACTAATATAAGCCAAGCCGATCCCGGCTAAACCAGACCTTAGTGATACATCATTTAAATCAAGGTTTTCAAAATATCGATTAAATAATGACAAGGCCTCTTCTTTATATCCCAATTCATATAGTGTTGAAGCAATACCGACCTTTCCTGTAAATAACCCTTGCTGTGATACAGAATGCGATTCATTGATTAAATAGTGTTCAATCCATGTGTATACTTTTTTATCAACATAACCGGATCTGGATAAAGCAAGAGCTGCCCCAGTCCCGCCCGTAAGTACATTATATTTTCCCCCAGGAGTTTCATACTGCCTTATATCCCCATGAATCAGTCCTTCTTCCGGTATTAAATTTTTCATTATTCCTTTTCGTAATCCCTCAAGGATTGAACTTATTTCTTCTGTTGGTTTTTTATGGGGATTATGAACAACGGCAAATTCTTTATCCTTCGTTTCAGATAAATGTTTATCACAAATCCTTTCTATATCTCTGAAAAAAGTATAAAATTCTTTTCCGAATTCTCGTTCAATCCATCGGTTTTGGTATGATGTCATACTTTCATCAATACTGCTGACGGGTCCGATTGGCAATATACAATATCTTAAAATTTTCTTAATTGCATACCAATCCCGTTCTTTATGATTTTTATTTTTATGACTGGCAAAACCAATTGTCTGCATTGCTGCTTGAGTATCGTCATCTAAAGGGGCTGCTGATTCAAAGTCGATCAGTGTGACATTTCCTTCTTGATCTATCATTATATTTGACGGTTGTAAATCACCCATTCCTATATTCTTGCTATGCATTGCTAAAATAATATCGATTAAACTAAGGATGATTTTTTTGACATGAGCAATATACGTTTCTTTATCATTTTTACGATGGAATGGATATCTGACAGAAATCCATTGTTTTAAATCAAGCCCTTCAATATACTCTTCAACAAGAAATAAGTGCTTCCATGATTTAAAATAATCAATAATATTCACTACACCTTTAATTTCCGCAAGTTGGGTCAGAGCTTTATATTCCACGTTAAGCCTCTCAACTGCATCTCTTTTTTTGCCATCCAGACCTACTTTTGGTCTGGCCTCTTTGATCACAACCTTTTTCTTATCGTCTACCCGCTCAGCTAAATATATTCCGCCTCCATTTGTATAGCGAAGTACTCTTTGAAAATTGTATTTTTTCAGCTGCTTTCTATCCTCTTCATTTCCTTCATCTAAAATATTTTTTGAATCCAAAAATCGGTCAAACTCTTCAACAAACTTAGGCACTTGATAATATGGGGTACGATAATCCGGTATCAAATTACCATCCGGGTCTTTAATGCAAGGTTCCCCTTTTTCATTAGAAATTGTTCTAAATCCCCCGTAACGGTAAAAGATGTTACTATCCTTCCAACATTTATCACTTAGAATATAAGGACCGTTTTCTTTGTCTTTAACTTGTTCATACAAAATATCAAGTAATTCTAAAAAAACTTCATCAGTCGGAGGATATATGGTTATGAATTTACCTGAATTTGTTCTGTTCCCATTTTTTGAATTTATGGTAAGTAAACTAGATTCATCCATAATATGTTTAAAAGCAATTTGCCGATCGATTAAAACTTTACTTACATCCTCTAAAATCTCATGTGCATTATCTAGTGTTGCGCTTACATGTATTTTCCATCCTTGATCTTTAATTTTTTTCCCTTTGAAAGTATAGAAAACCCAAGGGGAGTTTTCTTCATTAGAAGTAACACAACAATCTGGTAAATTTGGCACCTTATAAACCTTACTATTAACCATTCGCCTTGTTCTTATGTAATATTCTGAGGAAGCGTTCAAATAATTGAAATAAAGATGATTTTTATTATCCAATCATAATCCCCTCCTTTTTTACCGAGTTTTGAAACTGCAGTTCACAAAACTGGTTATATAATGGATGATTCTTTTGTAATTCTTCATGATTACCCTGCCCCGTTATTCTACCGTTTTCCATGAAGATTATTTTATCCGCATTGATGATAGTAGATAATCGATGTGCAATAACTATTGCGGTCCGACCTTTTATAATATTTCTCATCGCAGCTTGTACTTTTTGCTCCGATTTACTGTCCAGATTTGCTGTGGCTTCATCCAATAAAATTATTTTTGGGTTTTTAAGAAGCATCCTTGCTATTGCAATTCTTTGCTTTTGCCCTCCAGAAAGGATTAAACCTTTTTCCCCTAAATGTGTATCCAATCCATCAGGCAAGTCTTTAATAAATTCCCAAGCATATGCCATTTTACAAACATTGATGATTTCTTCCTCATCCGGAAGATCTCCATCAATGCCAAATAATATATTTTCTCTTACAGTACCGGTAATCAAACTATGTTCTTGCGATACATAACCAATTTGTGAACGCCAAGATTTTAGAGAAAAATCCTCGATATTTTGTCCATCTATGAAAATACTTCCATTCGTAGGTCTATAAAATCTTTCCAATAGGGAAAAAAGAGTTGTTTTTCCGCTGCCGCTCGGACCAACCAATGCATAAGTATGACCTCCTTTTAATGTCAAATTAATATTTTGTAAAGAAAATGACTGATTTTCTTGAGTCACATATTTAAAGCTAACATTTTTTAGTTCTATGTTTTTACCTGTAACATTTAATGGCTTTCCTTTATCAAGATCCTCCTCACTCTCATAAATTAATTGAGAGATTCTTTCGGTCGCGCCTTTTGTTTTTTGTAATTGAGAGAAGAAACCTCCGAAATTAGCAATAGGTCCTGTAATATAAAAAATCAGTGTTAAAAAAGCAATGAATGTTCCTGGTGACAACTCACCATTCGCAAGTTTCACTCCACCATACCCTACAATAAAAATAATTATTAACATCATAATCAAATTAATAATAGGATTAATCACAGCCATCCATTTAGCTTGCTTTATCCCAATATTCCTAAGCTCATTTATGTTTTTCAATCCTTTATCTATTTGAAGATCTTCGGCGGTGAAAGCTTTAATCAATTTATTTTCCGTTATCATTTCAATGGCATTAATATTAAGCTTTCCTGTCAAACTTTGCATTTTTTTGGAAAGTTCAGATAGGATCCTTCCTAATGGAACAAAGAATAAAAGAAATAATGGAATAGCCATAATAATAATCAAAGATAATTCCCAGTCATAATAAAATAACCAAAAACCACAAAGTATTATCATTAATATTGCGTTAACAAATTGTGAAAATGAAATACTCACCAAATTGTAAATAACTGTTGTATCATTAACCAGTCTGCTAGCGATGTCACCCGATTCATTTTTGTCGAAGAATTCAGTCGACAACTTTACAATTTTAGTCCATGTAATCTCTCTTAAATTTGTGACAATGTTTAAACCGACCACGCTTAATAAGTAGCTGGCTACCACGCCGGTTCCTATATGAATAACAAACAATATGACCAGCCACAGTAATATTTCTCCATCGATGCTGCTGGATTGAGCAAAACTATCAATAAATTTTTTCAAAAAATTCGGGACAAACGTAGAAATGATTGCACTAACAGCACTAGTCGTACAAGCAAAAATAAATAAACCAATATTAGGTTTTGATAAGTTTATCAACTTAAAAAACTCTTTCCATGAGTAATTCTTAATTTTGCTTTTCCTCCTTAGCATTTTTTTCACCTTTTTTAATTTACTACTATTTTTTAATCAGATTATAACCTGTATTTACATAAAATTTTTAGATTCATCACAAAAGACTAAATATTAAGCGTAAACGCCTTTTATTTACAAAAAAAGAACAGTTTTGATGTCAGTATTGTTCTTAAAAGTGGAAATATGTCGAGATGACACCGTCTATTTCTTCCCCATCCCTCTTAACAATAATAAAGCCCTCGGTCTCTCCAACAAGTAATAAGAAAAAATCTTGCGCGCCATGATAACACCCATATGAAACCGATCACGAAAGAACTGAAAAATGGGGATAATTTTAAGCACAAGGAACTCCAACTTGATTTCTTCCAGGTCTCCGATAAATATAAAGAGAGGAATTGGGTGAGCGAAAGATAAAGTGGCCTGATTTTTTCCCCGCCAACGAGGTAAAAGGGGAACAGATTGAAAATCATGGTTACAACGATAATAAATCCATACAATTTGGCATTCTAATAAACTGTACTTGAGCAAATTTACTAACATAAATTTACAAATAAACATAAAAAGAGACATGAACCGATTTCTTGGTTAGAATAGATGTGCTACCAAACTACCCAAACAAGGAGGTTCATGTCTCTCGTATGGATAGATTAGCACATCATCAAGAAATCTACAATACATTATCTTCTCTCCGCTTATAACCGGATGTACGCTTATCGATTCGGTTATCAATCCCATTGATTTGGGAATTCGTAGAGCTTAATAAAGCAAAATCAATAGGCAAAAATGTAGCACCATCTGACCAGCCGAGTGTAAGCATACGAAATCCTTTGTAATAACGCATTTTTTGAGAAGAATGATCGAAACAGCGAGCAAGCAGTTCAACCTTTTTACTGCGATTTCGTTCATAAGATGAGTCGTCCACGATCAGCACTTTCGGACGGTCGTGTCTCGTTAAACTACTTACCTTCATAATGGTGAAAGTACTCAAAACAAGTAAAAACCTGCGCCAATTGTATTGAGGGTTATTTAAGAAGCGATAAATAGCGTTTTTTTCCGGCAAATCTTTAGCTTTTTTACTTTGAAGAAGTAAAAACAAATTTTTGCCTTATAGCTTTTACTTCTTTTGGTAGTTGATTGTTCAGTCTGTTATTCGTTATCATAATAAGAGACACCTCACCTGCTTTTGGTAATGTTTTTTCTGGACAATTAAACTATACCAAAAGTTGAGGTGTTTTTTTTTGCAAATTTTTATGTCAAGAAGTATTCGAAACAACCAACAAACCCATTAACCGTAAGGCTTAGAAATCCAATTTACTGTGAGAAAGTTGAGTATATAATTATTCTTACAACCTTTTTATTTTAGAATGAGTGTATTGAACAATTCTATTTGATATGCAACATACACTTTACTGAGGGATAAATCCTATTAAGTTAAAAATGCCTTGTGGCTCTATGGTTGTGGAAATATATGCTTTACGTCATACGAAATGTGACAGGAACCATAAAATTTCCGTTTGGAAGTTTTATGGTTCTTTTTATTTTAATGGAATTTTATATACTTGTCGAAGCAAAAAATAAAGTGTGATGTCCCCTTTATGCGATCCTATTGTAGTAAAAACAAAGACATGTTTGGATTATCCAATCCTTCATAAATTTTACTCCACCATTTTTACCTATATATTTTAGTGCAAAAATACTAAACCTTAATTGATGCTAGTAATATTGTTTCATTTTGTCAAAATAGAGAGGAATTTATTGTTAATTGTTGAAAAGATTACTGTGAAAAACTTGGAAAGGGGGGATAAAAAATGAATAGTAGTCTTGGAGTTTCTCGCTATGTGCGAAATGTATTTGTCTTAATCATTGCGGGGCTTTTAATTACCTTATGTCTCTCTTTTACTCAAACACAAGCAGCCGGTCAGAACTATGCTAAAGCATGGGAAACACTAATGGGGGCAAAATGAAATGGCTATGTCCAAATCAAAGCCTCGTATAATGATAATGGCAAACACGCGAAACAGGGATATCACCGGTTTACTCGTCAGGCGGGACCTTCTCTTGATACAGGACGTCTTTACACTTCAAAAGCAAGTTCGAAAAGTGATACAAGAGTTCATTCCCGCCAAGACTCTGTTTGGGACTCACCACTTTGGGGTGACAAATATGTAACTCGCTATAACTATAACTTTATTTACTTCTAAAATTATAACCTATCCCGAAAATTTAAGTCCATGAAAAAAGCACAAAAAATCCAGGGGGTGTTAACACCAGCAGATTGGTATTTGCTGGAATAAGTCATGTTTATGCACCTGATGGTTACTGTTTCGGTTAACTACGCTGTTTGATTTGACGGCTCTACCATGACCTTAAACCCTAGTGTTTCCAACTTCCGAATCGCTTGTCTGGCGACTTGATGGCGCTTGCGTTCTTCGTAGTAATGTGGACCAAGTTCGATGTAAGTCTGCTTCTTTTTGAGGAGATGGTAGACAATAGTCAGGATGCTATGAGCGACCGCAACCGCTGCACGATTGGCCCCCCGGCGTGCAGCAATACGGTGGTACTGGCTGGATAGATAGGTGTGTTTGGACCTAGCAGCGGCACGGGCGGCTTCCACCAGGGTGCTACGAAGCTTCTGGTTTCCCTTGCGGGTTTTCCCTGACTTTCGTTTTCCGGCACTTTCGTTATTCCCTGGGGCGACTCCTGCCCATGAACACAAGTGAGCTGCCGAAGGAAACTGTGTCATGTCAGGGCCAATCTCAGCCAAAATATGCTCCGCTGTGCGCCGACCAACGCCGGGGATCGTATCTAACCGCTCCAGGTCATCTTCAAAAGGGCGCATCCGCTCCTTGATTTCAGCATCCAGTTCTTCAATCAAGGCATCTAAGTGATCAATATGCTCAAGCTGGGTTTTAAGCATCAGGCGTTGATGAGGGCCGATGAGGCCCTTCAGGGCCTTTTTCAACTCCTCTTTCTTCCGTTTGAGACGGCGCTGAGCCAGTTCGGATAGCACATCGGGGTCAGTTTCACCATTAATTAAAGCCTCGATCATGGCTCGACCCGATTTGCCCAGCACATTGGTCGCCACCGAGGAGAGTTTGATGTTAGCCCCTTCCAGTACCTTCTGGATGCGGTTGATTTCGCGAGCCCGCTCTTCAATCAGGCTGCGACGATAACGGATGAGTTCCCTCAACTCCCGTTGCTGGCGGTCAGGGATGTAACTACCTTGTAGCAATCCATGGCGTAAGAGTCCAGCGATCCACTCGGCATCCTTTACATCTGTTTTGCGACCAGGCACATTTTTGATATGTTTGGCATTGACCACTAAAATCTTGATGTCTTCCATCTCCAACAGGTTATAAATTGGCTTCCAGTAGGAACCTGTACTTTCCATGGCCACGTGAGTGACGCCATGCGCCTTGATCCAGTCTACAAGCATAAGCAAGTCTTCAGTCATGGTAGAAAACGTGCGGATCTCTTGATGATCCGGAGTAATAATACAAGCGACGACGTTCTTCTTATGAACGTCTAATCCACAAACATGAGTATGGATAATGTCCATGTTCGTTCCCCCATGCCTAACATGTAATAAACACAGGCTGGCGGTGCAACGACCATACACGTCATTCTATCCCGCGTGCTTCCCCAGGGAGCAACAGTCTGTGGTGCACCAGGTCGTCGGGGTCTGTCTAATTAACGGGCTCATGGCACCAAGGTAAGACGACCTCGCTGGCCAGCCTAAGATTAAGTATACATGGACGAACTATTTTCATCATCTGCTGGTGCCGCTTTTGCGGCATGGGGGTCTAATTAAGTTTTACTTTCTAGAATTTGGATCAAAGCACGTAAATTGAGGAGGGCGTTGACATGAATACAAATAAATGGTTTCTATTAAATTTAAGACTTGCACTTAGTTGCGTCCTTCTCAGCATGCTAACATCTTTCATGGTGCAAGCATTTCAATGGACGCTTGAAAGCCGCCAAGAAATCACATTCGGCTTAACAGGAGAAATAACTGTCTTGACCATGATTAATGGTCCACAAGAGGTTACAAAAACTGAAGCATCTTCTGCACAAAGTATGTTAATTGACTATATTGATAAACAGTCACTATCTCTTGTTTATTCTTCGTTAGGCGATGGTCGACCTGAAATCATTGTTTACGACCCACATGGATCCCTGCCTTGGTTTCCAAAAGATTCAGATGAAAGTACGGACTTAACAACTTCTCATGCCTATCTTTTCCGAGGTACATACACTGAAAAACAGTGGTCGAATTCTGGTACAGCATCTCTTTTACCAAAGGAAGTTGAAATTTCCGGAGTGATTGATTCGCCATCTGCAACAGATGATTATCAATATGCACGTACGATTAATCTAGATCCACTACCTCCTGGAAATTACACGATAAATACTTCGGATCCGGATCAAGTAAAACATATATTAAACTTGTTCTATCAGATGGGGTTTGTCCCTCAGGTAAGTAAGGAAATCCCATTATTTACATATTTCATTAATAATCCATTTGTTGTAATCACTGTCATTTTTCTAGTTATGGGTCTTTTATGTGTTGTTTTGGACTGGTTTTTATACAATCAAGAACGTACTCGAGAGTTTGGCATTCGAAGACGTTATGGAGCCTTGCCCACTACCCTCGTGCGAGAAAATCTATTATTTGGGATAGCTGGTCTTCTAATAGGGAGTGCTATAGGTGGAATTATGTCAAAACTTCTAATAGCAGAAGTTAGCCATACTGATATCCCATTATTCAATTTACAAACATTCGCTAGTATTGCTATCTCATTCATTATTGTCATCTTGACATGGTCTTTGATACTTTATGTGGTTATAAAGACAAACAAGGAGGTAAATGTTGATGCGTGAGTTGTGGGCAGGGGTTATTATGGCTTGCCGACGTTGGCAGGCCATGTTAGGAATTTCATTGATGATTACCGCAGCCTGCGTTGTTTTTGCACTGGCCTTAGAGGATGTTGTATCCCAGGTTGCTGTATTAAAAGGAGGCCAGCAATTACGGGAACAGCACGCTGTCACTTTTACCCCTTACTATCCATCCGATGGTGAACCGAGTCAAGTAGGGACGGATACTATACAATTTGTGATAGACCAAATCAACGATCAAAAGGGCTATACTGCAATCATTAATAACATGGGACTTGATGATCCTGAATTTGCAGATGGACATCTTACACTAATACTGTTCGGTGATGTTATTTCAGATTTATTTCCTGAGCTTCAGCTGTGCGAATCCGTACCATGTGCTATGCAAGGGTCAAAACTTGCTGGTGAAAATATGGACTCTGTAAATATAGCAGGAGAAAACATACCAGTAGTCGGCACACTTCCTGCAGGAGCTACCTTTTTTGATCCTTCGGCGGCAGGTTTACCCTTAGACAATCGCATCGTGATTAGAGCACCATCTAACCTTCTTCCACTACTCAGTCCTATTGAGCAAGAAGAAGCTATAGCTCGAACGGTCTTGCTTGATCCGGAAGCTAAAGCGGTAGGTACGTTTGTTAAGATGAGTGCAAATAGTGACTTGTTTCTTATTCCCCATGACATAGCTGTGGATCAACCTCAACGATTTCGTGAAATAATGGGACGTTCCGCTATATATATTGTAGGTATGTTAAGTTTTCTGTTACTAGTTTTTATTGCTTTCGTGTCCTCTGCACGTTTGACGATTCGTCAAGAGCATCGGGCTTTTAAAATCAGGGTTATGTATGGAGCAACGCCTTTTCATATTAGTCTTCGCATTGGGGGATTTTTGGCAGCGGTGGTGCTGATCCCACCGATTACGATACTTACACTGCTCTTATGTTACTTACATCTTGCGGGTGCACCATCACCAAATGTACCGTTATGGGTTATGTTAGGAATCTTAGTGACATTTTTTATATTATGGTTATGGTCCATGCGCAGCACAAAAAAGATAGGAGGCTGAAAATGAAACCAATCCTTGAAGCTCGAAACATTTCGAAGGTTTATGGTAGGGATCGCACACAAGTAACGGCTCTTGAAAAAGTTTCTTTACGACTGAATGCTGGTGAATGTGTTATTTTGATGGGGGCGTCAGGTAGCGGTAAATCTACATTATTAAATATATTAGGATTAATTAGTAAGCCAACGCGGGGCCATATCCTCATTCAAGGAAGAGAAGTATCAGAACGCGATCGTAATAGGGCTCGTCTACGAAATGAGTATTTTGGATATATCCATCAGGATTACGCAATAATTGAGAATGAAACTGTTGAAAGTAATGTCATGATACCATTGCAATATGCAAGACCCTTACCAGGACGTAAGGAGAGAAAAAATAGAGTATTAGAGGCATTAGAGAAAGTCGGTCTGGATTGGGCATTAAAGAAGAAACCATCAGAACTTTCTGGAGGTGAACGACAGCGAGTTGCTATTGCTCGTGCTCTGGTGAACAATCCTGATGTGATACTCGCCGATGAGCCGACAGCAGCCCTTGATAGCGAGACAGCGCAAACAGTAATGTCTCATATTCTTTCTTTCAAAGAAAAAGGTGCTGCAGTGCTTGTTGCGACCCATGATGATAAGGTGGCTAAGCTAGGGGATCGAATTCTACGAATTAATGACGGTCAACTCATAACAAGTAAGGGGCTGTCCAAAAAGTGACTAATTTTCACTTTTTGGCAGCCTCTTTCTGTTAATTCATGCTTAAAAATACAAAAAAATCACCTTTTCTAGTAAAAGGTAAGTGACCAAACAAACATTTTAGAAAGAGGGCGATTTTTTATGAGTAATCAAAAGACTACTATAATGAATGATACCATGCAATTGTCATTTTTTCCAGAAATACATGATAAAGAACCTTCAAAACAGCAAAGAGACATTACTCCTACATTTAAAGAATACAACAATAAGCAAGTTATGGTTATTTATGATATTGAGGGGTTATTCCCATACCGACATCAAAAGCAATGACGCTTTGCATATACATTCCCCCTGATTTTTATGTAGAAGTCTTCACTTCACCTTATCGATTCCCTTTTCTTATACACGATCTCAAGGATCCAACATACTGAAACTGATTCTTATAAGGGCAGTGAAGTAGGCCAGTTTTTTCATTACGAACTCAAGGTTCTGGGGCTGTCACGACCTATTCTCCACTTCTACTATAAAAATCGAGTAGGAGGGAGCGATTAACTCCCGTCCTCTCACACCACCGTACGTACGGTTCCGTATACGGCGGTTCAATTAAGATAATTGACGCAAGTCTTTATAACTTCCGTGAATAGCTGTTCTCTTTATGCCAGTGGTCACTCCACCCTCCAAGAGGTCTCCCACGGGATTCACCGCTTCCTCCCTCAAGTGAGGTACTACGTTTTCTGTGTTCATCATGACTCACTGAATGCCAAGGGCTATTCTCTCTTAATTGTTCGGTCCTTCTTAGTTGTTCTAGACCAACTAATACTATGACCTCTGCTGACTTCTGACGGTTCAGCTACTTATCACTAAGTAGGTTATGAAGAGTACTTCACATATCCGCCAGACCTCCCCGGGTAAGAGTGTAATCTTTCCTTCCATCCATCTGCTTCATTTACTCTGTATCACCTTCGGCAGAAAGGGCTTTGTTTTGTCTTGCAAACTCACCCAGTGATACCTAGCCTCATATGAAGTTCGTGTTCCTCAGACCGGAAGTTTGCCGCTCGCTTCCTTCAGATTCCGCGTCACCACGGACACCCTTGCGTTAAGCTAACTGCTACTTCTGCCTTCGCAGCTCGGGACTTTCACCCTATAGATTACACCCATGCCGGGCGCACAAATAGTAGCACAGACCATGGCCATGGTCTGTGCTACTAATCTTAGTATGTTTTTTTGGTTAAAATTTTTCTTCATAGTTAAGATAAAAACCCAGTGGGTTCAAAGGTTTATCCTATGTCATTGACAAGTTTCAATTCCTTATAGTTAAGATAAAAACGAAAATTCTCGCATTGCAGGTGGAGCTTGGGGAACTTTGGTTTCAATTCCTTATAGTCAAGATAAAAACACTGCACCGACTTTTATATATTTTACTCAGCTTTCGCAGTCCAAAATCTTGTTTAAATGCTTGATGTAAATGGTTTTGGGAAGTACAAAATTATCATTTGCCATTTTTTAAAACATAAAGAAAGACACCTATTCTTTTGGTAAACTATTGGTGACGAAACCAAATCCAAAAGAAAGGTGTCACCACTATGATAACGAATAAAGACTACTTTGCGCAATTACCAAAAGAAATTAAACAAGGATTTTCCGAATTAAATATTGGATATCATTTAAGAAAAGCGAATATTACGAAACTTTCCGGGTATTCTTGTCTTACTGTTTTCAAACTGATTTTTCTTTTAGTCTTCCAATATAAGAACTGGTTTCGTGCTTTTATGAGTAAACGATCTCAGGATCTGCCCGGAAAGGATACAGTCTATCGCTTTTTAAATACACCAACCTATCATGCTTTCATTAAGCAGTGAAATGATCCGTCTGCTTCAACCATTAACTTCAAAAGATCGTGTCACAGCTTTTGTGATTGATGATTCTGTCTTTTCAAGAAACCGTAGTAAGTCGGTTGAACTGTTGGCTAAGGTTTTTGATCACTCTACCCATCAGTACTTGAAAGGGTTTCAAATGCTTACCCTTGGCTGGACCGATAGTTTTACTTTTATTCCCGTTGATTTTGCTCTTCTAAGTTCACCGAAAAAGGAAAATCGCCTGCAAGAAATCAATACCAATATTGATAAACGAACATCTGGCTATAAGCGTCGCCAGGAAGCTCTGAAATCAAAACCGGACGTGGCTTCAGCTTTACTTGATCACGCGCTTGAAAAAGGGATTGTAGCTGACTATGTTCTCATGGATTCCTGGTTTACACAAGCGCCTTTAATTGAGAAGATTACGAACAAAGGGTTATTTGTCATTGGCATGGTGAAGCAATTAAAGCAGCGATACGTTTACAATGGTGAACGTTTCACACTGAATCAACTTTACAAATTGGCAAAACCTCACATGGGTAAAAAAGACATTCTCGGATCCGTTTATGCTACTTTAGACAATGGAATTCCAGTAAAAATTCTATTTGTACGAAACCGTAATAAACGGAGCGAATGGCTTGCCATTCTCAGCACAGATACAACATTAGAAAATGAAGAGATCATTCGTATTTACGGCATGCGTTGGGACATTGAAGTCTTCTTCAAATGCAATAAATCCCTTTTAAATTTAGAGAAAGAATTCCAGGGACGTTCCTACGACATGTTAATTAGCCATACAACCATTGTTTTTACACGATATATTCTCATTGCTTGGCAAATGCGAAAAGAGGAGGATCCTAAGACGATTGGCAACCTTTTTTACATCCTTTGCGAAGATGTAAAAGACATAGATTTTATTACTGCCCTTCAATCACTTATTGACCTTTTCCAAACTTTGGCGGAAGCTGAGGTTTCTTTGAACATGGACATCTTTAAAAATCAAATGAATAAATGGTTGGCCACTATACCTAATTATATCAAGCAATGCTTAAATATTTCTGTGTGCGAAAGTTGAGTTAAGATATAAAAGACAAAATGAATTTTTGGAGGAATACTAAATATGGCTTCCAATGACCGTCTAAATATGACTAATGCATTAAAAAAGATTGTTGTTCCTTATTTAAGAGAACATGGTTTTAAAGGATCATTTCCACATTTTAGAAGGAAAAATGAAGATAATATTGACTTAATAACTTTTCAGTTTAATCGTTATGGTGGATCTTTTGTTGTAGTTTTAGCTATTTGCCCAATTGAAGGAGTAACAACGAGTTGGGGAGAAGAAATTCCGCCAAGTAAAGTGACTGCACACGATGTAGGTATAGATTACCGATATAGACTCACAGAAAATATAAAAGAATCCAATGAAACTTGGTTTAACTATGAGGATGCAAAGAATGAAGAAGATTTTGACTTAGTCGCATCAAGAGTGTTGAGTTTATTACATGTGTCAGACAGAAATTGGATTAAGAATCTTTTTAAATAATATAACTACTGATGCTAGTATAGTTTCATGGACACCCTTTAGTGAAATATAATATTAACGAAGGGATGTGTCCTGATATAGGTAACACAAGCGAAAAACGTAAACGTTATCATGCTGAATTTAAGGAAATGGTGGTTGAGCTTTATCAAACTGGAACACTAGTAAAACAGATCTTGAGCGAATATGGCCTGTCTGAAACGACATTCTACAAATGGATCAGAAAACAAAAACCGGTTAAGGTGGATGACGGGGGCTCTTTTACCCCGGAAGAATTTCTGAACCTGCAAAAAGAATTGCATCGGCTGAAAGAGGAAAACGAAATCTTTAAAAAAGCTATGGTCATATTCGCAAAGAAGTAGATTCAAACCACTGTTATATCCATGATTGACGAGATAAGAGCCAGACACCATTATGACCTTAAAACCATGTGTACGGTCCTTGGCGTGCCGAGAAGTACCTACTATCAATCCAAACAAAAAACAGAATCAAAAACAAAACGGAAAACCGGGAGCTGACAGACAGAATACGAAAAATCCATACGGAAAGCAAGCAGAGATACGGAGAACCGAAGATCCACCATATGCTTGAAAAAGAATGGCTCAAAGTCAGCCTGAAACGGGTTCAGCATTTGATGAAGGCTGCAGGCATTTATTCCATTATCAGAAAAAAGTATCGCCCCCATTCCAATAAGGGCAAGATGGAAGAACACGATAACCTGCTGAACCAGGACTTCTCAACGACAACCATCAACGAGAAATGGGTTACGGATATTACGTACATTCATACTTTGAGAGACGGTTGGTGCTACTTGGCTTCCGTAATGGATTTACATTCCAGAAAGATTGTTAGTTACGCTTTTGACCGTCACATGACGACTGAACTGGCTTTAAAGGCAGTAGAAAACGCTTATCAGGCACAACGTCCAGGTCCGGGATTGATCTTGCATTCTGATTTGGGATCCCAGTATACAAGCGAGAAATTTGTAGAATACATGGAAAAGAAGCAGTTCAAACACTCCTTCAGTAAAAAAAGGTTGCCCATACGATAACGCCTGCATTGAGTCTTTCCATGCAATTCTGAAAAAGGAAGAGATCTATAGAATCAACTATTTGAACTTTCAAGCTGCCAGAAGAGCCTTATTCGAATTTATAGAAGGCTGGTACAATCGGAAACGGATTCATAGCTGCCTGGGCTATATGACGCCACAAGAAACAGTAGACAGTATCAAAGGGCAGCGTAGTGCTCTTCACAATTTTACAAGCATCCGCTTTACATGGAGTGGGGGTGTGGTAGGCTTATTTGCCATGCGAAAGAATTCATTGCCCCTTTCGCCCTTCGCATAACACCACGCCCGCAGAGGCTCCATGTCAAGCGACAAGCGATGTCAATGAGATCAAAATTAAATTTCACTTATTGGTGTCCAAAATACTGACTTAAATCCAGTTTAATTCTTTCTACAGTACTAGGACTAATAATTTAAAAGAGAATGGACATCGTTCCCCTCTTTTGCAGCGTCTAATACGAATATAAATTCACGTAAAAATGTCCTTGGAAGTACAGTGATTTCCTGTTCAAAGGCAACAGTAAATGATTCAACATATTGCTTAATAAATGTATCATCAATAACTGTCTCTGGTATCCATTTGTGTACCATACCGTGGATTTCCCTAACTTTATATGAAACTTCTATTAATTGTTCAGTTGAGAAACGGTTTAATTTCATCAATGGGGTTGAAAGTACACCACTAACCCTTCCATTTTTTGTGAAGATAAAGGTTTAATTCTAGAATATAAAACATCATGTTCTTTAATTGATCGATCCTCGTTTTTAATTAAATCATCCGTTCCAGTAAATAACATATAACATCCTTTCCTTACATACGATTCACTTATTCCTAGCAATTTAGCTAATTTGTAATTCGAGAAATCAGGATTCAACTCAATTGCTTGTCTAAGTTTTTCTAAGTTCTTATCCGTTTTATTGCGCTGTTCTTTTAAATACTCCTCACGGCTTTTTACGCCCATTTCCCGGCGTTTTTGTTTCCTTCTCCGCTTTTCATTCGCATCTATAATCGTGCTTAAATGGCGTTGTTCGTCCTCTGTTATATCTAACCATTCAATTAATTTTTTATTGCTGATATTATATCCAGCGCCAGGATACCCTTTTTCTCTAGCTATTCGGTTTGCTTCTTCGTTATTCCGTGCATAATAGGCCTTTTCAGCGCTTCTGGTGGATCTTCTTAAAGGCTCATTAAACTGTAAATTAAACGTTAGCGTTTGTTTTAAGGCTTCTTCTGGATCATTCAAAAAGCAACATAACCAATAACGGTACAAGAAACAAATTGTCTCACGATAACCAGTAACGTTATAATTGCGTAATTCAACCAGTTTTTCTAAGTCTAGTAATCTAGCATGATGCGATCGGAAGACGTTAAAAAGATGTTGTACCTTCTTTTTTCGTCCTCTTTTTTTAGGCTTTCCTGTTTTGGCTCAACCTCAAGTTCCGGTAAATACCTCAAATTGTAAACTGCACCATTAAATAATTGTAGCATGCCATCAGAAAAATGTAAGCGAATTTGAATCGAATATGATGTAAAAAAGTGTTGACAGAGGGGAAGGATAGTGGCATAATCCAAGTAAACGAATAAGAATTATAAAGTTAATAATAAAACTCTTATCAAGAGCAGGTGGAGGGATGAGCCCAATGAAGCCCGGCAACCGACTCATATGATGAGCACGGTGCTAATTCTCCCAACAGAGATGTTGAAAGATAAGAAGTTGTTTTGACAAAAAACCTCTTCTTATTGAAGAGGTTTTATTTATATAAAAAAATCTGAATGAAGAGGATTGAAAAAATGGGTCACGTAACAGCAGTATACCAAATCATTGCGAAACGAGAAGATTTAGAAAAAAAAGCAGAAGGCATTGCTCTTGGATTAACGGTAGGTTCGTGGACTGACCTTCCTCTTTTAGTGCAAGAGCAGTTAAAAAAGCATAAAGGACAAGTGGTTGAGATAAAAGAAACAGGCGAGGATCCATCCTCCGGCAAAACGATTGCACAGCTTCACATTCGCTTTCCGGGAGAAAACTTTTCTAAAGACATTCCTGCCATCTTAACGACAACTTTTGGAAAATTATCACTAGATGGAGAAATAAAATTACTAGATTTGCAGTTTGACGATGAGATCTTTCGGTATTTTCCAGGTCCTCGATTTGGAATTCAGGGGTTACGAGAAAAACTTGGCGTTTACGACAGACCGTTAGTGATGAGCATCTTTAAAGGTGTAATTGGACGTGATATGGATTACCTTCTTGCCCAATTGCGGGAGCAGGCTCTCGGGGGCGTCGACTTAGTAAAGGATGACGAAATACTTTTTGAAAATTCGCTCACATCATTTGAAACAAGAATAAAGGAAGGCAAAAAAGTTCTTGATAACGTGTATCAAGAAAAAGGGCACCGAACTTTGTATGCGGTCAATTTGACGGGAAAAACATTTGAATTGAAAGATAAGGCAAGAAAAGCAAAAGAATTAGGTGCCCATATTTTGCTATTTAATGTTTTTACATATGGCCTCGATGTGCTGCAAGCATTAAGGGAAGATGATGAAATCGCCCTCCCAATTATGGCTCATCCGGCGTTTAGCGGATCGTTTACTTCATCCGAAAAATATGGGCTCTCTCATTCCTTATTGCTTGGAAAATTGATAAGAATTGCTGGAGCAGATTTTTCGTTGTTCCCTTCACCATATGGCAGCGTTGCATTGGAGCGTGACAAAGTTTTAAAAGTGAAAGAAGAATTGGTGAAGGAATCAGTTTTAAAACCAGTTTTTCCTGTTCCATCTGCTGGCATTCACCCGGGTCTTGTTCCCATTTTAATTCATGATTTTGGAAAAGATTGCGTCATTAATGCAGGAGGCGGTGTTCACGGTCACCCGCAAGGTGCTAAAGGCGGAGGAAAAGCTTTCCGTCAGGCAGTTGACGCTGTTTCCCGGGGTGTTCCCCTTAATGAAGCAGCTGAAGACATAGAATTACAAGAAGCAATTCGGCTCTGGGGATGGAAGGAGGCACCGTCCAATTGAAGCCAGTAATATTTTGTGATTTTGATGGAACGGTGACAAAAAAAGATAACATCGTTAGCATCATGAAGCGTTTCGCTCCAAAAGAGTGGGAGCAATTGAAGGATGGCGTCCTTTCCCAGTCGATTAGTATTCAGGAAGGAGTCGGCAAGATGTTTGCACTTCTTCCATCTTCTTTAAAGGGTGACATCATTCACTATATTTTAGAAACTGCAGAAATAAGGGAAGGATTTCGCGACTTTGTTCATTATGCGAAAAACATGAACATTCCTTTATACATTGTCAGCGGCGGAATCGATTTTTTTATTAAACCGCTGTTGCAGCCTTTTGATTCTATTACCGCACTGTTTTGCAATAAAGCGGATTTTAGCGGAGAAACGATCACCATTCATTGGCCTTATACGTGTGATGAAAAATGTCCCAACCAAAATTGTGGGTGCTGCAAACCGACAATTATTCGGCAAATTGCAAATGCTGACACTCATTCCATCATCATCGGGGATTCCGTCACAGATTTAGAAGCCGCGAAGATTGCAGATACAGTTATTGCACGTGATTATTTATCAAAAAAATGTCAAGAATTTTCTATTCCTTATCAATCTTTCGAAACATTTTACGACTGTATTGACATTTTAGAGAAGACAATAAACAAAACAAATTTCATAGAAGAAAAAGGTGGCGCAAAATGAGTGTCGTTTTAACTCGTGTTCATGAGCTTGCGGAGATTAAAGAGGAGCTTGCTGCGCGGGATTGGTTTATGGGGACAAGCGGCAATTTAGCCATAAAAGTTCAAGATTCCCCGCTTCAGTTTCTTGTGACCGCAAGCGGCAAAGATAAACGAAAAAAAACGAAGGAAGATTTTTTGCTTGTAGATGGAGAAGGAAATCCTGTAGGCGCAACACAGCTGAAGCCTTCGGCAGAAACGCTATTGCATTGCGAAATATATAAAAGAAGCAAAGCCGGCTGCAGCCTGCATGTACATACGGTTGCAAATAATGTCATCTCTGAACTTTATGGTGACGCTGGGAAAATTGTATTTCAAGGACAAGAACTGATAAAAGCGTTTGACCGCTGGGAGGAAGATGCAGAATTACAGATTCCGATTATTTATAATTATGCCCATATTCCTACATTAGCAAGCACTTTGGGCGATTTCGTGAAGGAGGATAAAGGGGCAGTTCTTATTCGCAACCACGGAATTACTGTATGGGGAAAAGATGGCTTTGAAGCAAAGAAAATTTTAGAAGCTTGTGAATTTTTATTTCAGTATCAGCTTGCTCTTATTCAAGCAAAAGCCGGTCTCCTTGCGAGTACAGGAGCTTTAAATAATTAAACATTTTAAGGAGGTATTTTACATGACAACGATTAAAATTCAAGGAACAAACGAAGTTATCAGCAATCAAGAGGAAGTGATTTCATTTTTAAATCAACAAGGTGTTATTTACGAGCAATGGGATATTGCCAAATTACCAGAGCATTTAAAAGAGAAGTATCTTTTAAATGATGAGGAAAAACAAACGATTTTACAATCTTTTGAAAATGAAATTAAAGATATTTCAGCAAGACGTGGCTACAAAGCTTGGGATGTCATTTCTTTAGCAGATCATACGCCAAACCTTGAAGAGCTGCTGAAAAATTTTCAGCGTGAACATCATCATACAGATGATGAAGTGCGCTTTATTGTAAGCGGCCATGGAATTTTTGTTATTCAAGGACAGGACGGGAAATTTTTTGAAGTGCATCTTAATCCGGGAGACCTTATTTCTGTTCCAGAGGGCAGACGCCACTATTTCACATTAGCTGATGACCGAAAAGTTGTTGCGATCCGCATCTTTGTGACAGAAGAAGGCTGGGTGCCAGTTTACGAAAAAGAAGAAGTAAATTAAGTTTACAAAAAATTTATGAAAAAGCGGCTTTAAACATTCACAGCTGCAAGCTTAACATCATCTTTTTCATATGACTGGCTGCTCTTCGGATACACAATTCATCCAGCTCAGTGAACAATGTTCCTGAATGCAAAGAAACTATGAAAATACCACAGCGGCTGCTGGCCCGGTTTTAATAGGTTTACACATTTTTGCGAAGAAGCTTGCAGCTAAAAGAGCACCACAAAAATAGGCTTGTCTTATGTTACAAGAGGATATAGTTTCACTTGAAAACCAAGTAAACACAGATAATTTATCAAGTATTATGGCGGGATGGGGAAAATCAAGAATAAATGATGCAGATTTATATTTTTAGGAAGGGGCTGTCTTCAAAAGACAAAATCCACTGAAAACGAAACATCATAAGCATTGATATATCAACGTTTCTAAAACATTAAAGGGGCGTCTATAAGCCGGAAAATCGACTTATTAGACAGCCCCCTCTATTTAATGGATGCGGCGGCTGCTTTGGATCTAGAAATCTGAATCCATTTGGAGCATTTGCCGGAATCGGCTTTTACAAGCAGGTGACGAAGTGGTCTTGTAATAATGTCATCCCCATATTGTGAATGGATATTATGAAAGACTCTTTTTTCACTTTATGACAAACAAAGATAGAGGAGGGAATTTTTTTGAAGGATTTTACAACATATTTTACGATGACTGAGCAAGATGTCATCGAATATGTACAGAAAAAACTCGATATTTTTGAACAAAACGCAGAATTGGAATGTCGAGAGATTGGCGATGGCAACTTAAATTATGTATTTCGTGTCGTTGATCAAAATAGCGGCCAGTCTGTCATTATTAAACAAGCTGGTCCGGTTGCGCGTATTTCAGACGCCTTTAAAGTTTCACCAGATCGCAATCGGATTGAAAGCGAAGCATTGAAGCTGCAAGGGGAATTAGCGCCTGGATTTGTACCTAAGGTTTATTCGTATGATCCGATTATGAATTGTTGTGTGATGGATGATCTATCTGACCATGAAATTATGAGGACAGCTCTTTTAAAACATAAAAAATTCCCTTTGTTTGCCGACCATATTACAACGTTTCTTGTCAACACCTTATTGCTTACTTCAGATGCCGTTATCGATCATAAAGAGAAGAAAGCATTGGTGCAAAAATTTACAAACCCAGAATTATGTGAAATAACAGAAGATCTCGTGTATACAGAACCTTTTTACGATTGTGAGCAAAATGATGTATTTCCAGAAACGAGAGAATTCATCCGCGAAGAAATTTGGAATGATTCAAAGCTTGCATTGGAAACAGCTAAACTGAAGTTTGATTTTATGACAAAAGCACAGTCCCTCCTCCACGGCGACCTTCATACCGGTTCCATTTTTATAAAGGAAGATTCAACAAAAATAATCGATCCTGAGTTTGCTTTTTATGGACCTGCTGGGTTCGATATTGGGAATGTGATTGCAAACCTTATTTTCGCCTATGTAAATGCAAGCTTTACAATTGAAGATCAAGAAACAAAGGAAGACTACTTGCAATATATTCAACAAACAATCTCAGACGTAATAGAGCTGTTTACAAAAAAATTTTTACATGCTTGGGATGAGAATATAAAAGAAAGAACTGCAAGTGCACCTAGTTTTAAAGAATGGTATTTAAATTCCATCCTTGAGGATGCCTCAGCCGCTGCCGGACTTGAATTATGCAGAAGAATTATTGGGATCGCCCATGTAAAAGACATCACGTCAATTGAAAATAAAGAATCCCGAGCTTTGGCTGAAAAAATTTGTTTAACAGCTGGTAAAACCTTTATTCTTGAACGTGCAAACATTCGTACAGGCGACGACTTTGTGAATGTTTTATTACAAAGTGTCCGCAAATTTATTGAAGGGGAAAAGTTTTATGACAGCAGTAAAAGCCATTCAATCTGTACAACTGGATGATGAAAACAATACGGTGATCATACTCGACCAAACGCTATTGCCGAATGAGAAAGTATTTCTGCATCTTTCTACTCCAGAAGAAATATGGGAGGCCATTTACCATCTGAAGGTTAGAGGAGCGCCTGCGATCGGAATTGCTGCTGCATTCGGTGTTTATTTAGGCACGAAGCAATCAAAAGCGTCGACTTATGAACAGCTTTTGGATGATTTTCAAAAAATCAAACAGTATTTGGCTTCATCGCGGCCGACTGCAGTGAATTTATTTTGGGCTTTAGATCGCATGGAGGATAGACTCAAAGTAGAAAAAGACAAAAGCATCGAGGAAATTAAAAACGCACTGAAGGAAGAAGCAGAACATATCCGTAATGAGGATGAGCAAGTCTGTTATTCGATTGGCGAGCATGCCCTGTCATTATTAAAACCCGGCTGGGGTCTTCTGACCCATTGCAATGCAGGAACAATTGCGACGGCGAGGTATGGGACTGCGTTAGCTCCCATCTACTTAGGCCAAGAAAGAGGCTACCATTTCAAAGTTTTTGCAGATGAAACAAGACCGCTTCTTCAAGGTGCACGTCTAACTGCATGGGAATTGCAGGAAGCTGGTGTGGATGTAACGTTAATTTGTGACAACATGGCATCCATTGTGATGAAGGAGGGAAAAGTACAAGCGGTTTTAGTCGGGTGTGATCGAGTTGCCGCAAACGGAGATACTGCCAATAAAATTGGAACTTCCGGAGTGGCAATCTTAGCAAAATATTATGGAATCCCGTTTTATGTTTGTGCTCCGCTTTCAACAATCGATTTAGATTGTCCGACAGGGGAACATATACCGATCGAAGTGAGAAAAGCAGAGGAGATCACGACAAAATGGTATGAAAAACCGATGGCGCCGGAAAATGTGCAAACATATAATCCGGCATTCGACGTGACCGATCATGA
The DNA here is from genome assembly GCF_038008865.1 of Aeribacillus sp. FSL K6-8394. NCBI lineage: Bacteria > Bacillati > Bacillota > Bacilli > Caryophanales > Bacillaceae > Aeribacillus > Aeribacillus sp. FSL K6-8394. Next base: position 2,134,973 of record NZ_JBBPAA010000001.1, on the reverse strand, counting down.
ACTCATTACGGCAATTATTACAGAAAAAGGGATTGCCTATCCACCCTTTACCAAAAGTTTAAAACACATGAAAAGCGTTTAATTGCCTTTTCATACAAAAACCCCTTAAAAGGGAATGCTTTCACATTCTTTTAAGGGGTGTAAAATTTTATTCGAAATATAATTCCGGACGTCTGTCTTGAAAAATAGGAATGGTTTTTCTTACACGGTCAATTTCTTGAAGATCCAGTTGGGCGTAAAAAATTCCTGCATCTGTTTGATCATGAACAAGAAGCTCGCCCCAAGGGGCAATGACCATTGAGTGTCCATTAAATTCATTATTTTGATCCGCTCCGACCCGGTTTACTGCTACAACAAACATTTGATTTTCAACTGCCCGTGCTTGGAGAAGCAATTGCCAATGGTCAATTCGCTTTTTCGGCCATTCGGCAGGAATGAACATAATGTTTGCACCTTTTAATGCATGGGTGCGAATCCATTCCGGAAAACGCAAATCATAACAAATAACACCACCGCAAGTGACGCCGTCCAGCTCAAATATATTTACTTTTTGACCGGCACTCATAAATTTATGCTCATCCATCAATTTAAACAGATGGGCTTTGTCGTATTCAGCGGTGATATTTCCGAATCGGTCGACAACGTACATGGTATTAAAAAATTGTCCGTTTTTTTTCGTTGCAACTGAACCACCGACAATATTGACATGATATGTTTTAGCAAGGGATGTCAGCAGCTCAATTGTTTTTTCTCCATTTTTGTCTGCAAGCTCATCAAGCTGATCAAGGGCGTATCCTGTATTCCACATTTCAGGCAAAACAATTGTATCCGCTTGATGGTTTGCTGCTTCTATTATATTTTTTTGAGCGATTTCATAGTTTTGGTCCGGTTCGCCTAAAATGATATTCATTTGTATACAAGCAACTTTCATGATTTTCAGCCCCTAGACATTTTTATATAAAGACTATAGAATTTTTATGATAATTTCAACTATTTTTATAAAAAAAGGTGGATTAGAGTGGAGATTTCAGAACGTTTAAAAAAGCTTCCAACACAATTTTTCTCTGCCCTTGTGAAAAAAGTGAATAACGCTGTAGCTGAAGCAAGAGATATTATTAATTTAGGACAAGGAAATCCTGACCAGCCGACTCCCCCGCATATCGTCAAAGCGCTGCAAACCGCAGCAGAAGACCCGAAAACACATAAATATTCACCATTTTCAGGTCTGATTGAGTTAAAACATGCGGCTAGTGAATATTATAAGAAACAATACGGTGTCGATATAGATCCAGAAAAAGAAGTAGCGATTTTATTCGGTACGAAAACTGGACTTGTTGAATTGCCGATGTGCCTATTAAATGAAGGAGATCTAATGCTATTGCCCGACCCGGGTTATCCAGACTATTTATCAGGCGTTGTTTTAGCCGGGGCTCAATTTAAAACGTTCCCGCTGTTGGCAGAAAATCGGTTTTTACCTGATTACAACGCCATTTCGTTGGAGGATAAAGAAGCGGCAAAATTGATGTATTTAAACTACCCGAACAATCCGACAGGAGCAACGGCCGATCTTAAGTTTTTTGAGGAAACGGTTACGTTTGCAAAGAAGCATCGAATTTCCGTTGTCCATGATTTTGCGTACGGTGCGATCGGCTTTGACGGCAAAAAACCGACCAGCCTTCTTGAAGCGGAAGGAGCTAAGGACATCGGCATTGAAATGTACACATTGTCGAAAACCTACAATATGGCCGGCTGGCGCGTTGGATTTGCTGTAGGGAACCAGAATATCATTGAAAGTATTAATCTTATTCAAGATCACTTATATTGCAGCCTTTTTCCAGCAATACAATTAGCAGCAGCTGCCGCATTAACAGGCGATCAGTCGTGTGTAGAGGAGCTTGTCTCCCTTTATGAAAACCGCCGAAATACGTTTATCAATGCTATTCGGCAAATTGGCTGGAACGCTCAAGCTCCGAAAGGATCATTTTTTGCCTGGCTCCCTGTTCCGAAAGGATTTACTAGCGAAGAGTTTGCCGATTATTTGCTTGAAAAAGCAGATGTCGCCGTTGCGCCAGGAAACGGCTTCGGACAATATGGAGAAGGATACATACGCGTTGGTTTATTAGTTGATGAGAGCAGGCTTTTAGAAGCGGTTGATAGAATTCGCAAGCTGAATCTTTTTTAACTGCTGCAATGAATGTTGAAACACTCTCCTTATCCCCCTAAAAAAATGATCAGCACGTGAATGCCTTTCCAATCAAAATTAAAAGAAGTATAATAAAAATTGTGTTAAGTGGGAGTTTTTTGACTGAATGTAAGGGGGATAAGCGGGATGGAAAAATTATATGAGAGTATGTATCAATTAATTGTGGAAACGTCTACAAAATTGCCGAAGGATGTCCGCCGCGCTATTTTGAAGGCGAAGCAGCGTGAAAATGCTGGTACAAGAGCTGCGATGTCGCTTGCCACGATAACCGAAAATATTAAAATGGCAGATGAAAATGTATCGCCGATCTGCCAAGATACCGGATTGCCGACATTTAAAATTAAAGTGCCAGTCGGTATCAATCAAATTCAAATAAAGGAAACAATAAAAAAAGCGATCGCTCAAGCGACGAAGGACGGGAAGCTTCGCCCGAACTCGGTCGATTCACTCACTGGAGAAAATTCCGGCGATAACTTGGGCGAAGGGCTTCCAGTCGTAAAATTTGAACAATGGGAAAAAGATTATATGGATGTTCGCTTAATATTAAAAGGCGGCGGCTGCGAAAACAAAAATATTCAATACAGCCTGCCGTGCGAACTAGAAGGATTGGGAAGAGCCGGCAGAGATTTGGATGGAATCCGCAAATGTATTTTGCATGCGGTATATCAAGCACAAGGCCAAGGATGCAGCGCAGGATTCATTGGAGTTGGAATCGGTGGAGACCGTTCATCGGGGTACGATTTAGCGAAAGAACAATTATTCCGCGAAGTCGATGACGTAAATCCGAACGAAGAATTGCGGCAATTGGAAGAATATATTATGGAAAATGCAAACAAGCTTGGCATCGGAACGATGGGATTTGGCGGGGAAACCACTTTATTAGGCTGCAAAGTCGGCGCAATGCACAGAATCCCTGCGAGCTTTTTTGTTTCTGTCGCATACAACTGCTGGGCATTCCGCCGTTTAGGTGTGCATATCGATCCAAATACGGGTGAAATCATAAAATGGCTTTATCAAGATGGAGAAGATGTTGATTTTCAAGAAAATGCTGCACAAGAAGAACATGCAGCATCAACGGACTCTGAAAGACGTGTCATCACGCTGCAAGCGCCAATTACAGAAGAACAAATCCGCGAGCTGAAAGTCGGCGACGTTGTTCGCATCAACGGAATCATTTACACAGGAAGGGATGCCATCCATAAATATTTAATGGATCATGATGCGCCGGTTGATTTAAACGGTCAAATTATTTACCACTGCGGACCTGTCATGTTAAAAGATGAAAACGGCAATTGGGAAGTGAAAGCGGCCGGGCCGACCACTTCCATTCGCGAAGAGCCTTATCAAGGGGATATTATGAAAAAATTTGGCATCCGTGCGGTAATGGGCAAAGGCGGCATGGGGCAAAAAACGCTGCAAGCTTTAAAAGAGCATGGCGGAGTATACTTGAATGCGATTGGCGGTGCTGCTCAATATTATGCGGATTGCATCGAAGCGGTTGAAGGTGTTGACTTGCTGGAGTTTGGAATTCCAGAAGCTATGTGGCATTTGCGCGTAAAAGACTTCACGGCCGTTGTCACAATGGATTCACACGGCAACAGCCTGCATGAAGACATTGAAAAATCGTCATTAGAAAAGCTTTCTCAATTTAAAGAGCCGGTATTTAGCTAAATATTAAACTCAATGCCATAGCCAGATGATTGGCTATGGTATTTTTTTGAAATCAAGATGGAGCATAATTCCTAAAAACGGATAAAGACTAATAGTAAAAATGATGGAAAGGAGATTCACAGCTTGAATTATTTCCGGATTTTATATTGCTCTGTCTTGTTATTTTTTTCTTTTTTTAGCTGCGCCTCTGCTGCTGTCAGCAATCACCCGATTCATTGGGGTTTTCAAAAAAACAATAATCATCAGCCTCCTGATACCGGGAAAGAATGGAATGAACTTTTAAATAAATATGGAGCGTTTTATTTAGGAGATCCCAGCAAAAAAGAGATTTATTTAACGTTTGATAATGGCTATGAAAACGGCTATACATCGAAAATTTTGGACGTACTGAAAAAGCACGATGTACATGCGACGTTTTTTGTAACAGGCCATTATTTAAAAACAGCCCCTGATCTTGTAAAGAGAATGGTGAAGGAAGGGCATATTGTCGGCAATCATTCATGGAGCCACCCTGATATGACGACAATAAGTGCTGATAAAATAAAGAAGGAGCTTGATGCCGTCAGCGACAAAGTAAAGGAGCTTACAGGCCAAGAAGGAACAGTATATGTGAGACCGCCAAGGGGCATTTTTAGCGAACGCACACTTGCATTGTCCGAAAAATACGGTTATCGCAATATTTTTTGGTCGCTTGCATTTGTCGACTGGAAGGTGAATGAACAAAAAGGCTGGCGATATGCATACGACAACATTATCAATCAAATTCATCCGGGCGCGATCATTTTGCTGCACACCGTATCAAAAGACAACGCTGATGCGCTTGATGAAGCGATTAAAACTTTAAAACAGCAAGGCTATACTTTTAAAAGCTTAGACGACCTAGTGATGGAGAAAATGTTTGAAAGTCCATTTCTTTATTAATAGAAGCGGATTATGTGATATAATAGCTCCGAAAAAATACGATAAAGGTCGGTAAAAACATGTGGAAAGTGACGATAAAAGCGGCGCCGCCGTATGACTTCGACCGCGTGTTAGAGCGCCTTTCACTTGATCCGTTGAACAAGGTGGACGTGCACAAGCGAACCGTCCTTGTTCCTCTTTATAGTGAAAAAGAAGAACCTTTTGTTGCCGCTGTAAAAGCAATCGGATCGAAGGAAAACCCAGTATTTGAAATATCAGGGGAACAGGATGAACAAAAAGAACGAGCCATCCATGAGCTGACACGCATATTTCAATGGAAGAATTCGCTTAAAACCATTCAAGATCATTTCCTGCAAACCAACCTTGCTCCGCTTTTTCAAGAGCATGAAGGGACGCCGCTCGTGTTAGATTTTCATCCGTATGCTTGTTTAATGAAATGCATTATTCATCAGCAATTAAATTTATCATTTGCCTATCAGTTGACGACCGCTTTTGTGCAAACTTTTGGTTTTCAAGTAGAGAATGTATGGTTTTATCCCAAACCGGAAACAGTAGCCAAATTGAATTATGAGGATTTGCGGGCGCTGAAATTCAGCATGAGAAAAGCGGAATATGTTATTGATACCTCCAGACTGATTGCAGAAGGAGTGCTGCCGATTCAGGCCTTCCATGAATGGAGCGATGATGACATTATGAAAAAATTGGTTCAAGTGCGCGGCATCGGCCCGTGGACGGTGCAAAATTTTCTTTTATTTGGGCTGGGCAGGCCGAATCTGTTTCCTGCTGCTGATATCGGCTTGCAAAATGCGATCAAGCATTATTTTCAACTGGAAAAGAAACCGACAAAAGAAGAAATGGAAAACTACAGCCGCGAGTGGGCTCCTTATTTAAGCTATGCAGCTTTTTATTTATGGCGAAGCATCGAAAAGAGACGGGGAGAAGCGAAATGAAGATAAAAAATAGATCGGTATCTGTGACGATTCAAAAGGGACAGCAATTTCCGCTGACCATTAAGCGGCTTGGCATTAACGGAGAAGGTGTCGGGTATTTTAAGAAACAAGTCGTCTTTGTCCCGGGAGCTTTGCCCGGGGAAGAAGTGGTCGTTCAAGCAGAGAATATTCAACCAAATTATGCAGAAGCCGTTATTAAAAAAATACGGAAAAAATCCCCTCATCGTGTGAAACCGCCCTGCATCTATTATGACCGATGCGGAGGCTGCCAATTGCAGCATTTGCAATATGAACAGCAGCTTGCTGCCAAACGGGACATTGTCATTCAAGCGCTTGAGCGCCATACGAACCTAGAGGTTGACACCCTCGACATCCGTCCGACAATCGGTATGGACGACCCTTGGCATTACCGCAATAAAAGTCAATTTCAGCTCGGAAATGAAAAACAGCAAGTGATAGCGGGTCTGTATGGTGCGAATTCACACAAGCTTGTTCCAATTCACTCTTGCATGGTCCAGCACCCGCTGACAGATAAAATTACCCAAACGGTAAAACAAGTACTGGAGGATTTTCACATTCCGATTTACCATGAGCGAAAACGGACGGGCATCGTTCGCACAATCGTTGTACGCGCCGGAGTTCAGACGAACCATGTGCAAGTCGTCCTCATTACAAAAGGGGAAGAATTGCCGCGAAAAGAACTGATTGCAGCGGAGATCATGAAGCGCGCGCCGGAAGTAAAATCAGTCATGCAAAATATAAATGGAAGCAAAACATCGCTGATTTTCGGCGACAAAACGGTTTTGTTAAAAGGTGAAGAAGTCATCCAAGAAACATTGGGCGACCTTTCCTTTGAACTATCCGCCCGCGCTTTTTTCCAGCTTAACCCGGTGCAAACGGTCAAACTTTATGACGAAGTCAAAAAAGCAGCAGGTTTAACAGGAAGCGAAAAAATCGTAGATGCCTATTGCGGCGTCGGCACGATCGGCTTGTGGCTGGCAAAGGATGCAGCAGAAATCAGAGGAATGGATGTCATTGAAGAATCCATCCGTGACGCGAAAAAAAACGCCGAAAAACACGGGATCAAAAATGCAACATATGTCACAGGCAAAGCAGAAACATGGATGCCAAAATGGGCAAAAGAAGGCTGGCGCCCAGATGTTGTCGTCGTCGACCCTCCCCGCACCGGCTGCGACCGAGCGTTTCTCAAAACAATCAAAAAAGTGAAGCCAAAACGATTCGTTTACGTCTCATGCAATCCGTCCACCCTGGCAAAAGACATTCAATTTCTTTCCAGCTTGTACAAAGTCGAATACATCCAGCCCGTCGACATGTTCCCGCACACGGCGCATGTTGAGTGCGTTTCGCAGATAGTTTTAAAATGAAAAAATGAGGCAAGATAAGCTTTCTTTCTTGCCTCTATTCAATTTTTGGTGTGGTAAACCGGTAATGAATTATTGGTGTACCGTCCTCTTTTACCTCGATTCGATTAATCAGTCGATGGAGAATATCCTCGGTTAATTCTTCGAAATTTAGGAATTGAAGTAATTCCTTTTTGAGCTTTTCAATCGTTTCGATTACATCCTCGCTTTCCATCAATGAAAGAAGTTCATTTTTCTGTTCCATTAATTCAGTTAAATACTTGTTCGTTACTTCAATACTCTCTTGATATTCTTCATGTGTGATAATTCCGTCAGCTAACAGGTTGATGAATTTCCTTTTTCGATTTTTTAAAACATCCATCTGTTTGTTAATCTTATTAATTTGCTTTTGAGAATCCAATTTTGTACTTTTCAATTTTCTCTCCATCTTCTTTATAGATTTCTCTTTATCAACTTGTTGAATTAAGGTTTGGATGTCATCTAGGATCGTTTCTTTTAGAAAATCCTCTTTTATATCGTGTGGGCGGTACAAGCCTTTTTGCCATGACGGGCATAATTTCCACAAATGTAGCCCCGACGATTACTTCTATACCATATTCCTGTACCACAGCCAGCACAAGAGAGAATGTTGGTAAAAAGATGTAATTTGGGTGCTGTAATATATCTTCTTCTCTGCTCTAATTGATTTTGGACAGCATCAAACGTTAGATATAATTGGCTCATGTGCATTTTTGACAATAAACTGTTTTTCTTTAGGAACGTTTTTTCTTCTTTTACTTGTTACACTTACTGTCGTTGTTCCTCCTTGAACAAGATCCCCAACGTAATGGGGATTTGTCAAGATGCATCTAATGGTCGAATCATGCCACTTATCTCCTGCGTTTGCTTTTCCAGCATTTGAGCAGGAGTAGGAACTCCCTCGTTATATAGCCGTCTTGCAATACTTTGTCGTCCGTTTCCTTCCAAATATTCTTTGAAAATTCGTCTAACAATATTTGGTGTTTCATCATTTCGGATATACAATTTTCCATCTCTTACTTCATACCCATATGGAGGATTCGAACCTTTAAAAAGTCCATTTTTTGCTCGAGTTTTTAATGTCTCTTTCACACGATTACTCGTGTTTTGAGATTCTTGTTCGTACATCCATGCATAAAGGCCAAACATATGAGTGTTCCCTGTTAATGTATTGATCGCATTATCTAATGTAATAATGTGAATCCCTTGGTTTTCGCATAAGTTTTTGATTTTATAGGATAACTCTCCATTTCGGGCAAGGCGTGATAACTCTTTGGCAAGAATGATATCGAACTTCTTATCCTGAGCATCTTCAATAAGTTTTTGAAGTTCTTCTCGTTTTGCCGTCGTCCCGCTCTCAACGTCAATATAAAATTTGTAAATATCCCAACCTTTTTCCGCTATATAATTATAAAACAGTTCTTGCTGATATTTTAAGGAATCTTTTTGTTCTTCTTTATCGGTAGAAACACGAACATATACTGCACATCTCATTTTGATTCATACTCCTTCTCGTCTTTTGGAGATGTAGCAGTGTTTACCTTACTAGCATTATTGACGAGTTCTTCAATTTTATGATCAATAATTGAATTTATAACATCCAAGAAAGTGAGCGAAGTATCTGCAAAAATTCGCTCAACGGTGTTTTCTGATCTATTCATGATTTATCGCTCTCCCTTTTATAATTTTTCAATTTAAAAAAATCCGCAGAATTACATAACCAACAATGTGAATGGTTACGTAACCTCTGCGGATCTCGCTTTTTATTGGGTTACCTTATTTATTTGACTTTGACAAATATTCCTCAATGCGATGTTTATAGGTATTTCCCTTTCCATTGTAACTATTTCTTCTATACTCAAATAAGAAATTAGTTAGCTGTGAATGTTCTTCTGTTGAAAGTTTTGATGGATGATTCACTCTTATATAGAGAAATCCCTTTAGATTTCCTTGGTTGTTAATCATTTTTCTTCTCCTTTTTTTTGTATTTTTCGTTTTGCATAATGCATTGTATCTTTGATTTTTCATATTTGAAGAGAAATAAGGAATTTTTTTTAAAAATTTTAAGTTGATTTTTTGATTAACCGATTTGTTCTGAAACATTATACTTATCGATTCAATGTATTTTAATAGGATTTTAAAATTTTTTAAGATATTTTGGATTAAATCAATTGGGTAAATAGTTATAGGTCTCTAAGATTATCCTTTTAATAAAATGAGATAAATAGGTATAATGAAGATATATAAGATGCGGCAGGAGGAAGTTAGATGATTACAGGGGAAATTAAAAATAAAGTTGATAAAATATGGGAAACGTTTTGGACAGGTGGAATTACAAATCCACTAACTGTTATCGAACAATTTACTTATCTTTTATTTATAAAAAGTTTAGATGAAGCAGAAACAATTAAAGAGAAAGAAGCGGAAGTTCTAGGAATACCATTTGAAGGGATCTTTCCAGAAGATAAACAACACTTGCGCTGGAACCGTTTTAAACAGCTCGGTTCACCGGAAGAAATGTATCGAGTTGTTTCTGATGAGGTTTTTCCTTTCATTAAAAACTTACATGGGAAAGATAATTCAGCATACTCCAAGTACATGGGCGATGCGATGTTTTTAATCCCAACAGCGAATATGTTGGCAAAAATTGTCGAAGGAATTGACAATCTTCCTTTAGATGATCGGGATGTACAGGGGGATTTATATGAGTATCTACTTTCCAAATTATCAACGTCTGGTACAAACGGACAATTCCGTACACCAAGACACATTATTCAAATGATGGTTGAACTTATGAAACCAACGCCAGAGGATATTATTATTGACCCTGCAATGGGGACTGCTGGATTTTTAGTTGCTGCAAGCGAATACTTACGTAAACATCACAATGACATGTTCCTTGTTCAAGGACTAAAAGAACATTATCATAACACCATGTTCTACGGAAATGATATGGACCGGACAATGCTACGTATTGGTGCCATGAACATGATGCTACATGGTGTCGATAATCCAAATATTGACTATCGAGATTCCCTTTCTGAAATTAATAAAGATAAAGAAAAATATACGTTGGTACTCGCTAATCCGCCATTTAAAGGCTCATTAGATTATGAAGCGGTTTCGAACGATTTATTAAAAATAGCGAAAACAAAGAAAACGGAATTATTATTTCTCTCCTTATTTATTCGTATTTTAAAACCGGGTGGACGAGCTGCGGTCATTGTTCCAGACGGTGTATTATTTGGAAGCTCAAAAGCACATAAAACGATACGAAAGGAAATCATTGATAACCATAAATTGGAAGCTATAATCTCCATGCCGAGCGGAGTGTTTAAACCGTATGCAGGAGTTTCAACGGCGATTATGATTTTTACAAAAACCGGTGCAGGTGGGACAGACAACGTTTGGTTCTATGATATGAAAGCAGACGGATTTTCATTGGACGACAAGCGTACACCGATTGAAGAGAATGATATACCGGACATTATTAAACGATTTAACAATTTAGAAGCGGAAAAAGAAAGGAAACGGACAGAACAATCCTTCTTCGTACCGGTTGAAGAACTACGGGAAAATGACTATGATTTGTCGATAAATAAATATAAAGAGATTGAATATGAAGAAGTGGAGTATGAAGCACCACAATTGATTCTTGAAAAAATTGAGAAATATGAACATGAGATAATACAAGGAATTAAAGAACTGAAAGATTCATTAAAAGGGTTGTGAAAAGATGGCTGTTATTTATAAAAAGCTAGGAGAAATTGCTGATATTTCAGCAGGTGGTACACCAAAAAGATCTAATCCAACTTATTGGAAAAATGGGAATATACCTTGGGTGAAAATTAGTGATGTAAAAGGAAAGTACTTAGAAAAAACTGAAGAATTTATTACAGAAGATGGATTAAATAATTCTTCTGCAAAATTGTTTAAGAAAGGAACTTTACTTTATACAATCTTTGCAACAATAGGAGAATGTGCAATATTAAATATAGATGCTTCAACGAATCAAGCAATTGCAGGAATAAATGTTAAAAGTGAAAAAGTACTGACTGAATATCTATATTACTTTTTGAAATCTATAAAAAATACAGTAGCAAATACTGGTCGTGGTGTTGCTCAAAATAATATCAACTTATCTATATTGAAAAATATTGATGTTCCACTTCCAGAAATTGAAGTTCAGAAGAAGATTATTAATTTATTGAATAAAAGTAATGAACTAGTTATAAAACGAAAAGCCCAAATCGAAGCATTAGACCAATTAACGCAAAGTGTGTTTTTGGAGATGTTTGGGGATCCAGTGTTAAATAAAAACAACTACAATGTATGTAAACTGTCAGAGTTATGTATAAAGATTACTGATGGTACACATCATTCTCCGCCGATGGTTAAAGAAGGTATCCCTTATATTACTGCAAAACATCTAGGAAAAGGTTATTTAGATTTTTATAGTGATCCTACTTATGTCTCATTAGAAGATCACAAAAAGATTTATTCTAGATGTAATCCAGTAAAGGGTGATGTACTTTATATTAAGGATGGTGCAACAACAGGCATTGCTGGTATTAATCATTATGATTTTGAATTCAGTATGTTATCTAGTTTGGCTCTAATTAAAGTTAATCCTTCAATGTTAAATAATTACTACTTAGTTTATTATTTAAATAACAAAGGAATTTTTAATAGAATCATACAAAATATGAGTGGAGGAGCAATTAAGAGATTAACTATCAAAAAAATTAACGACATAAATATAGTAGTTCCACCAATTCATTTGCAAAATAAATTTGCAGAGTTAATTGTAAATATAGAAGGAAAAAAACAACTATTAACAAATAGTTTAAAGGAATTACAAAACAATTATTATTCTATAATGCAACGCGCTTTCAAAGGTGAATTATTTACCGAAGAAAAAGTTTCTAACCTTTAATCAAAGGGAGGTGGCAATGTGTCAAACTTTAGCTTTCTAAAGGAAAAGAAGCAATATCGCAGTTTTGCCAATGCTTGTTTTGAAGCGGAAAAAGGTTTAGTTGTCAGCCCAGCTGTCAGCGCCATTCAGTCTCGTCGAGCGCTGGAGCTGGCTGTTAAGTGGGTGTATAGTTATGACGGTGCGTTAAAAGTTCCATATCAAGATAATCTTTCCAGTTTGATTCACGACCGGGAATTTTTAGGTATTATTGATGAAGATTTATTGCCGATGATGAAGTATGTAGTCAAACTTGGTAATCAGGCGGTTCATACAAATGCACCAATTACTCGAGATGAAGCGGTGTTATCCCTTCATCATCTATTTCAATTTATTGCATGGATTGATTATTGTTATTCTGATGAATTTACGGCCGGGGAATTTGATGAATCCTTACTTCCTGTTGGTGAAGAAAAAAAGGTTCGCCCAAAAGAATTACAAGATTTATATGAACAATTAAGTGCGAAGGACCGGAAACTTGAAGAAATTATTAAAGAAAATCAACATCTACGTAAGAAGGTAACTGAAAAACGTGAACAGAACACGAAAGAAAATAATTTCCAAGTAGATCAATTAAATGAATTTGAAACAAGACTAAAATATATCGATTTAGACTTGAAACTTGCAGGTTGGGAATTTAATAAAGATATTATTCGAGAATATCCAGTAGTAGGTATGCCCAACAAAGAAGGTAAAGGATTCGCTGATTACGTTTTATTTGGAGATAATGGGAAGCCTCTTGCTGTAGTAGAAGCAAAGAGAACGTCAAAGGATCCAAAAATTGGTCGCCAACAAGCCAAACTTTATGCTGATTGTATCGAAAAAATGTCAGGTGTTCGCCCGGTGATTTTCTATTCGAACGGCTTTGAAACGTATATTTGGCATGATCAGTATCCGCCAAGAAAAGTTTCTGGATTTTACAATAAAGAAGAACTAAGTTTGTTAATCGAACGCCGGAAAATGAAAAGTCCATTATCAAATGTACAAATAAATGATGATATTAGTAACCGTTATTATCAAAAAGAAGCCATTTTATCTTTTTGTGATGCATTGAGTCGTAATCAAAGAAAAGCACTTCTTGTAATGGCTACAGGTAGCGGGAAAACGAGAACGGCAATTTCAATTGTCGATGTTTTGACTCGGCATAATTGGGTGAAAAATGTTCTCTTTTTAGCAGATCGTAAAGCTTTAATAAACCAAGCATATCGTAATTTTAACAACTTACTACCAAGTATACCTTTATGCAATCTTTTAGATAACAAGGATAACCCAGAGGAAAGCCGAATCGTCTTTTCTACATATCCAACGATGATGAATGCCATCGATGAGGCAAAAAGAAAAGATGGGAAAAAATTATTTACCGTGGGACACTTTGATCTCATCATCATTGATGAGTCGCATCGAAGTATCTATAAAAAATACCGCAGCATTTTCGATTATTTTGATGGAATTTTACTCGGCTTAACGGCAACTCCAAAAGATGAGATTGACAAAAATACCTATGCAGTCTTTGACTTGGAGAATGGGGTTCCAACATATGCCTATGAACTTGAACAGGCTGTTAAAGATGAATATTTAGTTGATTACCGAACAATTGAAACAAAAACAAAGTTTCTAGAAGAAGGTATACACTACGATGATTTATCGGAAGAAGATAAAGAAAAATATGAAGAACTATTTGATGAAGAAGATTTCATAGAAGATATTGATAGTTCTGCTTTGAATGAATGGCTTTTTAATGACAACACAATTGATATGGTGTTGAAAGACTTAATGGAAAAAGGCATCCATGTTGAAGGTGGAGACAAACTAGGTAAGACAATTATTTTTGCGAAAAATCATCGTCATGCCGAAAGAATCGTAGAACGGTTTGACGCATTGTTCCCAGAGTATGGTGGAGATTTTGCTAGAGTCATTGATTATAGCATAAAATATGTTCAAACATTAATAGATGACTTTTCAGATAAAAGTAAAATGCCACAAATTGCTGTATCTGTGGACATGCTTGATACAGGTGTGGACATACCAGAAGTGGTTAATCTTGTATTCTTTAAAAAGGTTCGTTCGAAAACAAAGTTTTGGCAAATGATTGGTCGTGGAACACGGCTTTGTCCAGATTTATTTGGAATTGGACAAGATAAAACCCATTTCTTAATCTTCGACTATTGCGGAAACTTTGAGTTTTTCCGTGAAAATCCAAAAGGAATGGAAACACAAATCGGTAAAAGCCTAACGGAAAAATTGTTCAATGCAAAAGTTGATATTATCCGTGAATTACAAGGGACTGATTATCAAACAGAAGAATATATCAACCATCGAAATGAATTAGTCCATGATGTAACGAGGGATATACTTGCATTAGATAATGAAAATTTTCGAGTCCGACAACATTTACAATATGTGGAGAAATTTAAAAACAAGGATAATTGGATCTCATTATCAGTTCTTGATACGAATGAAATAAAAGAACATATCTCACCAATCATCGTCCCAGTTCAGGATGATGAATTTGCTAAACGTTTTGATTTATTAATGTATACGATTGAATTGGCAAAATTACAAGCCAACAATGCCACAAAACCAATTCGCAGCGTCATTCAAACGGCGGAGGCACTTTCTAAACTTGGTACGATTCCACAAGTGATGGAGCAAAAGCATGTCATTGAAAAAGTATTGACGGAAGAGTTTTGGGATAGTGCTGATATATTTGAACTAGACGAAGTGCGTGAAGCATTAAGGGATTTAATCAAGTTTATAGAAAAAGAAACACAAAAGATTTATTATACAAACTTCCAAGATGAAGTAATTGAAGTAAAAGAAAACGCTTCGATGTTCAATGTAAATGATTTACAAAATTACCGGAAGAAAGTAGAACATTATCTTATCGAACATAAGGACCAAATGGCGATTTACAAGCTGAATCATAATAAACCGCTAACAGCCCAAGATGTGAAAATGCTTGAAGATATCCTCTGGAAAGAACTAGGTACGAGAGAAGATTACGAAAAAGATTTTGGCGACACACCGATTACAAAACTAGTTCGGCAAATTGTTGGCTTGGATCCGAAAGCAGCCAACGAAGCATTTTCCGAATTCCTTTCAGAGGAGCGGTTAAATCTAAACCAAATTCGATTTGTTAAACACATTGTTGATTATGTCATTAAAAACGGAACACTCGATAAAAAAGTATTACAACAAGAACCATTCAGATCAGTTGGCAGTATTGTTGAACTGTTCAAGGACAATATGGATGATGCAAGAAAAATCATTGGCATTATTGATGAGATCAATCGAAATGCGGAAGATATTGCTGGGGCGTAAAGACAGCTTAGAAAGGCACCTAGGAATAAAGAATTCTAGGTGCCTTTTATGTGCGCCCGGCATGTACATGAACTATAGGGTGTAAGTCCCGAACCCCGAAGACAGAAGTAGAGGTTAGCCAAGAGCAAGGGTGTCCGTGGTGACGCGGAATCTGAAGGAAGCTGGAGGCAAAACACCGGTCCGAGGAACACGAACCTCATATAAGGCTAGGTATGATTGAGTGAGTTTGCATAACAAAACAAAGCTCTTTCTGTCGAAGGTCATATCGAGTAAATGAGGCGGATAGATGGTGTGAAAGTGCATGTACTTACCCGGGGAGGTCTGGCGGATATGTGAAGTACTCTTCATAACCTACTTAGTGATAAGTAGCTGAACCGTCAGAAGTCAGCAGAGGTCATAGTATTAGTTGGTCTAGAACAACTAAGAAGGACCGAACAATTAAGAGAGAATAGCCCTTGGCATTCAGTGAGTCATGATGAACACAGAAAACGTAGTACCTCACTTGAGGGAGGAAGCGGTGAATCCCGTGGGAGATCTCTTGGAGGGTGGAGTGACCACTGGCATAAAGAGAACAGCTATTCACGGAAGTTATAAAGACTTGCGTCAATTATCTTAATTGAACCGCCGTATACGGAACCGTACGTACGGTGGTGTGAGAGGACGGGAGTTAATCGCTCCCTCCTACTCGATTTTTATATAAGAAAAAAGAAATTTTTCATAGTTTAAGACATCCGTAAAGAATTAGGGAAATAAGTAGAACATTAATGTGAACTTCTATTAATACTGTTTTAGACTATGTTTAAGGAATTAATCTAACGGGGAGGAGTAATTTTTGAAAATAAAGTTACCGAATATTAATGGTGAAGAAAAGTATATTGAGGACAAACAATCAATTATATTAATTGGTGCTAATGGTTCAGGTAAAACAAGAATGAGCATCTGGATTGATGAAAACAATCCTAATATTCAAATTCATAGAATTTCAGCACAGAAATCATTAAATATGCCATCTATTGTAAGTCCAACTGAACTAGAAATAGCACAAGAAAAATTTTTGTATGGAGTGACAAATGATAATAAAGATTGGTTAAAAACTGTTGGAAAGAAAAATAGTAGATGGGGCCAGAAACCAGAAACTCACCTATTAAATGACTTTGACCATTTAATGGAGTTTTTAATGACTGAAAATTTTCAAAAGAGTATAGAATATAGAGAAAATCATAAGGGTGGAGATACGGAATTTGATAATGAAACTAGGTTAGAAAAAGTTAAAGAAATTTGGGAAAATGTAATTACCCATCGTAAACTTAAAATTAGTGCTGGTAAAATAGAAGTGCTAGATATTGAGACTAAAGATGATGATAACTTTTATAATGGTAGTGAAATGAGTGATGGAGAAAGAGCAATCTTCTACTTTATTGGAGAAGCTTTATCCGTACCAAAAGGAAGCCTGATAATTGTTGATGAACCTGAAAACCATTTACATAAATCTATATTAGTTAGACTATGGAACGCTATTGAGGTTGCGAGGCAAGACTGCGTATTCTTATATATTACTCATAGTTTAGAATTTGCTAGTACTAGAATAAATTCACAAATAATTTGGGTTAAAGGGATAAAAAGCGAGTCTGAATGGGATTATGAAGTAATTGAAAGTATTAATGCATCAGATAAATTAATGCTTGAAATACTAGGGAATAGACAAAAAGTACTTCTTGTTGAAGGTACACCTGATAAAAGCACTGATAAAAAGTTATACGCAACGTTATTTCCAGAATATAATATTATTCCTGTCGATAATTGTAATAGTGTTATACAGTATACGAAAGCTTATCAAAAATTAAAAGATATTCATTATGTGGATGTAAAAGGGATTATTGATAGAGATAGAAGAAATAATGAAGAAATTGTTGCTCTTAAAAGATATGGTGTTTATGCTCCCGAAGTCGCAGAAATTGAAAATTTATTCTTGCTACCAGAAGTAATTCAAACAGTTTGTATAATGTACTATAAAAAAGAAGAATATGAAGAAATTCTAACATCAGTACAAGAAAGAACATTTGAATTTTTAAAAAGGGAAATAGAGTCTCAGGCATTGCTGTTTACTAAACAAAAATGTCAGAATGAAATTTATAAAATAATTAATGCCAAGGTTAACACAATTGAGGAGTACAAGATAAATATTTCCTCAATTGAAAAAGCAATTAGTGTTGATAATATTTATAATGAATGTTTACAAGAACTAAATAATATTATAGAAAATAGAGACTACTTAAAAGCTTTGAAAGTTATAAATAATAAAGGACTATTACCATATACTCAATTATCAACTTTCTTTGGTTGGAAAAAAGATTTTTATATTGATTCTGTACTTCAACTTTTGAGTAAAAACGATGAAATGAGTATCAAATTGAAATCATCATTTAAAAAGTATATTAGCTTAGAAGAATAAAAAATAAAACATGTAAATTTTTATATGATTTAAGAACTAGTGTAGACAAAATAATAATTATTCGGTAATGTGAGCTGATAAAATATTATTTTTTCGGTAAAGTACTCATCGAAGTATCCTTCGATGCTTGCTTTACCGAATGTTATTATCAAGAATCCCTTGATATCAAAGGGTTTAACCAGTTCTTGAATTTTACTCAATAAGCTGACCGGTGAATTACTCGGTAAAGTAAGCAGTGATAAGATAAATTATTCGGTAAAGTAAGCAGATATTTTTTTGTATTGGAGGGATATGAAAGTGAGAGATCCGAAGAGGATTCCAAGGATTTTAACTCTGTTGTTCAAAATATGGGAGCAGCAACCGGATTTGCGATTTAATCAGTTAGTTCAAAATCTACAAGCTTTATATTCCCAGCAAAATAATAACTTTGGTAAAAGAAATTTCTATGAAAAGGATGGGGAGATTACTTACCAGAATTATTATATAGATTTATTTTACTTGGAGGATGACCAGTGGGAACAATTTTTAAGAGATTATTGGTCAGAAATCGAAGCAGAGTTGCAAGAGAGAGAAAAGCAAATTACTCCTGAAGTAATAGAAGAAGTTGTGCAACTATTTATTGAAGCAGGGATGATTGAAACAGAAGTATCAGATTCTTTAAAAGAAAGAATTCGGTTATTTTTGAAAAAGGAAAGCAAATGGTTAACCATTGACGCTCTGTTAATCGCAATTAAAACACTTCCTTTGGAAGAACGAAAAGAATTAATTGAAAAGATTAAGAGAATATAAATGACATAATCTTTTGCTGAAACTTTTAGTTTAATTAAAGAAAAAACTGTTGCCCAAATTAATTGGACAACATTTTACGCACTTTCGATATCTAGCTGCTTCATTAAGTCTTCAATCTCCACATATGGTGTGAGCCGGTAATCGATTCTTATATGGTTATCTTTCGAAAAGTTAATTCCTATCTTTTCGATTGCCAAAAGAAATATAGCGCGTTTTTCTTCATTTGAATAACTATGAATATCTTGTTTAAAACGACCGATTAATTCGGATTGCATTTCATCTTTTGACAATATATCAATCTGTTCTCTTGTTGTGTTGTATTCTTGTATTTCGTTTGTAGTAGATAATATTTGCATTTCAAAGATTTCTTTTAACACCAGATAGTACTCATTATTTTTATCTAGTGTGGATAAAAGATATTTTAGTTTTTCAAGGTTTTCGTTCAAGTCATTGATTTTTTGTTCAAGCCCTTTTTTCCATCGATTTAAGATTCTTTCTGTTTGCTTTTCATAATATTTCAATTCCCTGCCCCATCTTAATGAAAAATCAGCAAATATACTTTCATGAATTTTTTCAGATGATATTTTCTTTTTACATGAAGGGCAACAGTAATACATATATTTTTTCTTGGACTTAGCTGGAGTTGAATTTCTCGTTACCAGTTTTTCTTTACATTCATGGCAATAAATTAAATCACGCAATATAAACGGACTATCCATGTGATCTTTATTTTGTTTATAATTCCTGAAAAATTGGGTGACATTCCACAAGTTAGCACCAACTAAAGGTTCATGATGATTTTTGAATAGAAAAATGTCTTCCTCTGGTTTCTTTTTACTATTATCAAAACTGGTACGGGTAAACCAAGCTAGGTCACCGATATACCAACGATTGTTTAAAATATATCGTACGGTTGAATCACTCCAGCCTTTTGCATCAATACTTGGCGGTGGAATTTCCGCTTCATTTAATAAATTTGCGATTTTTCGATCACTATAACCGTAACTGTATAAATAAAAGATAAGAATGACAATGGTTTTATTTTCATTGGTTTCAATCGTATTGTCCTTTGTTGTTAGAGAATAACCATAGGGATTTCTAGATCCGGGACGTTCGGGTTTCGATGAATTTACTACAGACGTATGGTAATCAGATGCTCTCCGAGACTTCTCTACCGATTCTTCATGAGCAAATGACAATCTTGCTTGAACATAAGGATTGTTTTCGTTCCATTCACCTTCTATCTTCGTTGAGTATACTTTAAAATTTGGTCGGGCTTCTTTAATTGGTCCGAGTACATATAATACAAAGTCTTCAATTAGCCTTGTAATTCTTGATTCTTCATAGAAAATGACAGCTTTCACATTTTTATTATTTAAAATGAATTGCTTCATATTTTGCATTTGAACCCTTTTTTGTGCAGGAATATGATAGGCGGATTTTGCTTCTTCAATAAAAGATGCGACAACTTGAAATCCTTCTCTTTTTGCTCTAGCAACAATTTCGGATTCTTGGATATGCAAAGAATGGCCGAATGTTTGTCCATCATCAGACCAGCGAATATACGATGTTGCTAAAGGAATAGAATCTTTAAAAATATTAAAAGGTAAATTTACCTGTTGAAGATTCGGTCTAGGTGTTTCTGTCAATAAGTAAATCCCATTTATTAAGTAAGTGTATTTATGCATAAAGTGCATATGGCTCACCAACTTTCAAAAATTCTCCAAAGGGAACATGATAAATAAATGTATCCGGGCCGATTTCTACTTTTTCAAGGAATAGATGGCATAAATAGTATAAATTGTAGTTTTGAATTTCCAATTCTAAGTTCTGCTTAATGGTTTTGACAAGATCATTTACCGAATTTCGTGCTTCAGCAATTTTTGCTAATTCAATATGGAGATGATTGATTTTACTTTTTATATTCATTGACTCAATAATGAGTGAATCGATGTTCTTTTTTGCCGCATATTTTTCTACTATAGTAGAATGAATTGAGCTTAACTTTCGATTTAAGTTAATGATCTCATGATTGTAATCCTTTTCGATTCTAGATAAATGGGAAAATACAAAGCTTTTAATTGTGTCAACTGGGATATGTTTTATAATGATTGAAAGTTTAGATTGAATGTTCTCATTCAATTGTTCCACCGTAATTCTGATTTCCTCATGTTTTCTTTTACAGATATAGTAACTGCTTTCTCCCAGTTTTGAAGTTTTAAAAGTCATGTCTTTTTTGCAAAATATACATTGTGGAGTAATGTATCCTCTGTCCTTTGCATTGGTTATGGCTTGAAATACTTCATCTTTCAATTTTTTTAGCACTTCTTGAATTTTTAGATGTTCTTCTAGTGAGATAATCGGTTCTACATGATGGAGAACTTCAAAACCGTACGAAGTCTTCATATGTGCCGAATAAAAAGGATTTTCTAGATATTTTAATAAATCCTCGTACCTTTTGTTTTTTAATATCTTTTTGTATTTCATTATAATATTGAACAAATCATCTGCTTCATTGGTTTCAGCCACTTCATAGTAAAAAGATTTTAATTCATTAACCACTTCTGGATTCGGGATATACTTAACATCCTTTCTTTTTCCAATCCGTTTATATCCAAATATAGAAGAAGGAAATTGTTTCATAGTATCCTTTCTTCTACCGGAAATATTCTGGCCCTCGACTTGTGCGAAAATCCCATATAGTGCTTCGATCGACAGTTTAGGAGAGAACGGTGGTTGTTTCGTTGATGTAAAAATCACCTTGATTCCGTATTTATAAAACTCTTTAACTATTGCAACGTATTCATAAAAATTTCGCGCTAAACGATCACGACTGTATACAATGACTGTTTTTACTTTTTTCTGTTGAATAAGTAATCGTAACTTTTGTAAATCTGGCCGATCCTCAATGGCTAATTTATTGGCTGAAACATTATCATCTTTTAACCAAATCACTTTATCTAAATCAATCCGATTATTATGAATATAAGATTCAGCAAGTAGAATCTGCTTTTGAATGTCCTGCTGAGCTGTACTTACCCTGCTATAAACCGCAATAAAATCTTCATAGTATTTATTGGGTTCATAATATTGGTGTGATTCCATGAGAGTCTACTCCTTTTCTACAATTTTATTACTTTCTTCAAGAAGGAAACCCTTCATTTTTGGTTGTAATTCAAGCTGATCGATTAAAACTTTTTCAACTAGCCTTTTCATAAAGTAATAAGATTCCTCTTGTAAATCTTCATTAAATGAAACTTTTACTATATCTTTTCGAGACATAAATACTCCTCCCGTCAAAGCCTTTATTAAAAGGATTGACGGGAGGGAAAGGTTTTAAACTATTTATGTTGTTTATCCAAATCTAAATCCATTTGCAATTGATATTCGTAATTTGTTTGTTTCGGTGATTCAATGAACACTTTTGTCTTAATGGGAACCCCTAACTCTTTCAGTAGATCGAGCAGGTTTGACATTGTAATTTTGAACCTTTCCATAGAACAAGATAAATCGTTCAATGATGCTTTTAGAGATTCCAACCTTTTCACAGCTATCTAAAATCTTTTTGAAAAATTGCTTTTGGCTTTCTTGTTTACTTATAGAATATCCCTCCAATAAAAAACGCGGCACATGATGCTATCAATGATGGATAACATCATGTAACCGCGGTTTTCGCTTATTATGGTTACTTTTATTTACTTTTGAACAAATCGGTTAATCAGAAAACATTATAGCTTCAGAATTAAGGATTTTAAGAGGGAATTAAAAAATTACTTATTTCTATTCCCTATTCTCTATGAAATCCTTAAAAGAGTTGACTCTGACTTTTTACAATAACCATTTATCAGGAGAAAGCAAATCTTTTTGAAATTTATCAGGAATAATAGAATTTATATCATCAAAAGTAAAATCATTAATGCTAATCATTCTTTCCAAAATAATTCGAAGTTCATTTTTACGGTAATCTGCCAAAATGGAATTAAATACTGTTTCGACATCAATAACTCCGTATTGTTTAAAATAATCGGTAATTAATTTAAAATAATCATCATCTATTGTGGGATATAATGCTTTTATCGTATCTGGTTGATGTCCGCGACTTAGCAGATTATGAATGACTCTCCAACTTTCTATAACTTCTACGATTGTTGCTAATTTCCAGTGTAGATGTTCGGGTAAAGGTATTTTATTTTGTAAAAGTTTTCTTTCTGATTCTTTCAATCCGTTAGTCTCCTTTCCTAATCTGAAGAATAAATGTTGTATTAATCCCTTTTTTGGTAATTGATCCCATACCTTTCTTAAATAGGGATTTCTCTTCTTTATCCTTATTTAGAATATCGTCCATTAATATAAGGATTCATAAAAATTTTCTATTCAAGTCAGTTAATACTAGTAACTCTCATATTTGAAAAAGAAACACGCACCTTTGTTTATTTTGGTAACTAGTTAATAAAAAACAAAATGTATTGATATTTCATGATTTCAAGTCAAATTAAAAAAGAAGAAATGTAGTAGTGAGGCATTTCTTCCATGTCAGAACTACAAATTGCCTAACATTTAATAGTTTTAACAAGTTTGTTATTGTTATACTAATAATAAGTATTTAGTAAAATGGTTCTAGTTCAAAGAGAATAAATATCTAACAATTTGGGAACGGTTTGATAAAATAATAATAATTAAGTAATAGTATTTATTACGAATTATTAAAGTAGGAGGGGCATAATGAGGACGAAGCAAATTAAAAAGGGCAATAATCTCCTTTTCTGTAATATAAATGAAATGGAAGAAGTTAAAAATCCTAAAGATGTTGGTGTTACTTGGACTAATAGTTTCAAAGAAGTTCTTGCAGATGATAATAATCAATTAGGGCTTAGAACACCTCAGTTTGGAGCAATTTGTGCAATTCGTTCGCATTGGACGGTAAGTAGAGAAGCTGCTACTATTGTAATGCCTACTGGAACTGGAAAAACAGAAACTATGTTAGCTACAATTGTTGCCGAAAAGAGCTTAAAGACTTTAATTGTTGTTCCTTCTAATCTACTTAGACAACAAATTTTTGAAAAAGCAAAGACGTTTGGGGTTCTTTACAAAATTGGTGTTCTTGATGACAAATTTGTTTTGCCTCCAAACGTTGCGCTTTTAGCAAGTAAATTTGATAGTTTTAAGGAATTTAAGGAATTTGTTGAACCAGCTAATATAGTAATTACAACTATGCAATTAGCAAATTTATTCCCAGATGATTATAAAAAATACCTTGCAGAAGCATGTGATACTTTAATTGTTGATGAAGCACACCATATTGGCGCAAAAACATGGAGTAAATTCAAAAGTTATTTTGTTAATAATAGAATTCTCCAATTTACAGCAACTCCTTTCAGAAACGATGAAAAAAAGATAGATGGAAAAATCATATATAATTTTCCCTTATTAAAAGCACAAGAGCAAGGATATTTCCAACCAATTATGTTTTATCCATTAGAAGAATTTAATGATAAGAAAAGTGATGAAATGATAGCGCGGGAAGCGGTAAAGATTTTGGAAGAGGATATTAAGGCTGGCTATGAACATATATTATTAGTTAGAGCTAGTACAAAAAAACGTGCAGAGGAATTATACTATTCTATATACAATAAAAAATATAAAAGGTTTAATCCAGTTTTGTTAATTAGTGATATTAGTAATCGCGAAAAAAGAAAAGGGTTTCAAGCTTTGGACGATTTGAAATCTAGAATTGTAGTTTGTGTGAATATGTTTGGAGAAGGTATTGATATACCAAATTTAAAAATAGCTGCAATTCATGATAAATACAAATCCCTTCCTATAACTCTTCAATTTATTGGGAGATTTGCTAGAACAAAAAAAGGTTTAGGCGATGCAAAAATTGTAGCAAATATTGCAAATGAAGAGGTGCAAGAAGCTATAAGAGATTTATATAATAAGGATTCAGATTGGAATCAACTATTATCAATCAAATCAGAAGGGCTTATCAATCGTGAAGTAGCTCTACAAGATTTAGAGGAAAGGTTTAAAGGGAACGGTATCGATAAAATTGGTATAAAACAAATTATTCCAAAGGTGAGTATGTACGCATATAAAGTAAAATCAAAATCTTGGGCATGGGAAAAATGGACTACAGTTCTTGATGAAAACATATGCAGGTACTATATAAACGATGAAGAGAAAGTTTTGGTCGTTATAGAACCGAAAGAAAGTAATGTTGGATGGACTACTCAACATAATATTTCAAATCTTAGTTGGGAGTTATATGTCATTTACTGGAATCAAAACAAAAATGTTGCTTTTGTTAATGCTACAGATAAATCTTTAGCGAATAAGCTTGTCGAAGCTATCTTCGGGGAGAGTAACAGAATAACTGGAGAAAGTATATTTAGATGTCTATATGGTATTAATCATCTTATGCTAGCAACGGTTGGTTTAAACTCTGCTATTAATGGTCCAATAAGATACAAGATGTTCGCTGGTATAGATATAGCACAAGGTTTGTCTGAGGCCACAAAAAATAATAGTTATAAATCTAATCTTTTTGGAGTTGGATACAATGGTAATGGAAAGGTTAGTATAGGCTGCTCACATAAAGGTACTATATGGGCAAAATGGGTTGAAAGTATTGATTATTGGATGAATTGGTGTAATGAAATAATAGACAAAGTTTTAGATTCAACTATTGATTCTCAAAAAATATTAGAAGGTGTATTAGTTCCAAGAGTCATTAAAGAAATTCCAAGTGAGATTCCCTATAGAATTGATTGGCCATTAGAGCTAGATTTCTTTACCGATGATAACTTATTTTTAGAACGGGATAAAATTAAAATACCCATATACGAAGTTGCTATTAAGTTGTTAGAAATACAACCCAAAAAAGATGTACTACAATTCTATGTAGGAAATGAGAATTTTAAAGAGACCTTTGAATTATCAATATCGGATAATACTTTTCGAATTAAATCAGTTTCAAAAAGTAAAACAACAATTGCTAGGAGTCAGAAAAGGACTTATCTTGCCGACTTCTTTCAAGAATATCCGCCAATCATTAAATTTATAGACCAGTCTACTCTTGAAGGAAATTTATATGTAACATTAAAAGATAGATATAAGGACAAGAGTTTTCCACCAAATCAAATTTTTACTTATGATTGGGAAATATTGGGGGTAAATATTAAAAGAGAATCTCAAACAATTGAAAAATTCCCTGATTCCATACAGTATAATGTCATAAAAAAATTAATAGAAACTGGTGATTACAGTATTGTTTTTGATGATGATGATGCAGGTGAGATTGCCGATATAATTGCTATTAAGGAAAGTGAGAACGATATTATATTTGAATTTTATCATTGTAAATATTCTCATGGGGATTTACCCGGATCAAGAGTTAGCGATTTATATGAAGTTTGTGGTCAAGCTGAAAAGTCTGTAATTTGGAAGCAGGATACAAGAGATATAGTGAAAAGAATGCGAAAAAGAGAAATTCAAAGAATGGAAAAGGGTTCCGTTTCACGTTTTGAATTAGGAGATCTAGAAAAATTAAAGGAAATTGAAAATAAACTTAGAGTATATGGTTCAAAGCTAGAAATAAACATTGTTCAACCCGGTGTCGATCATACAAAGATTACTAGTGACATGGATAGAATTTTAGTTTCTACTCAATCTTATCTACTTGAAACATATGGAATTCGAATGAATTTGTTATGTAGCTAGATAATTATTAGAATGATGTGGAGGGGATAAAATGAAGTTAGATAAGGAATCAATATTATGGGGAATTGAACATGTTTACAAAGATAGTGATACAGACTTATTTCCTAAACCAGCAGAAATTAACATAATTTATAATGATAAGGAGCATGTTTCGAGTAAGCTGGAAAATATTGATATAAGCAATTATACATGGAAACCTTGTAGAAGGTTTATAATTCCAAAATCAGACTTATCTTATAGGGTAGCAACTCAGCTAGATCCTTTGGACAGTATTTTATTGGCAGCCATAATATATCAGTTTGGGAATAAAATTGAAAGTAAAAGGGTCCCAACAGAAGAAAAAAAGGTATTCAATTACCGTTTTAACCCAAGTCCTGATGGATATTTTTATAGTGATTATGATTCATGGAACCAATTTTGGAGTACTTGTAAAGAAAAAGCACAGAATTATAAATTCGCGGTATATGTTGATATAGCAGACTTTTACAACCAAATCTATCATCATACAATAGAAAATCAATTAATAAATTGTGGATTTCCTAATCCTGTTAAAAAATCAATTATGAATCTCTTAGAATCAGTTACACAGCGTGTATCTAGAGGTATTCCAATTGGACCACACTCTGTGCATCTTTTAGCTGAAATGTCATTAATACCAGTAGATAATAGCCTTATAACTAGAGGGATCGAATTTTGTAGATATTCTGATGACATTGTAATGTTCTGTAATGATTCAAAAGAAGCTCATAAATTAGTGTATGAAATTGCAACAATATTAGATAGACAACAAAGATTGATACTACAAAACCAAAAGACTAAAATATATTCAAAATCAGACTTTATTGAGGTTTGTGAAGAAAAAATAAAGGATAATCCTATAGATAAAATAGAAGAAGATATGATATGTATCTTGAAGGAGTACACTACTGGTGGTTATGGAGCTATTCGATCCAAAATGATACCGGAGGAAGGAAAGAAAATATTCTCAGAAGAAAATATTGAAAATGTACTAAATAAATACCTTCAACAAGAGGAACCAGACTTTAGTAGGATAAGATGGTTCTTTCGAAGATTATCCATGTTAGGTACTCCTAACGCTATTCGTTATGTCTCAAAAAAATTTAGTAGACTAATTCCAGCTATTAGTGATATTTGTAGATATTTTATTTCAGTAGCAAATAATCAAAATGAAAAGATGTATGATGTGGGGGAAGAACTAATTAATTTACTAAATACTGGAATAATTAGAGGTAATGAATATTTCCAAATATCTATATTGAGTTTATTTACTAACACTGTTCATTTTAATCATATCCACAAAATAATTGAAATGTATAGAAATGGTTCTGAGAATATAAAGAGAGAGGTCATACTTTGCGCTAATATTTTTAAAAAGTCAGACTGGTTAAGAGAATTAAAAGAAGAATATCCAAGATTAGATAATTGGAGTCAAAGAGCCTTGCTAATTGCCTGTAAGAATTTCCCGCAAGATGAAAAGAAGTTTTATCTGCAAGGAATCAAAACTAAACTGAACTCTGATGCTATCCTTGAAAAAATCATAATTAATTGGGCCATAAAATCATAGATATATAAATAAACACTAGCATTGCAGTAATTAAATCTGATGATTCAAAATACTAAGAATGTTCAATTTTTTATTGATTTCGAAACAAAAAAATCCTTTACAATGGAAGTACAGGTGGTTCCTGTCCAAATCCAATCGTAAAGGATAACTATTATGGACAAGAATACACTAATTTCATCATTTGGTAAATGGGTTTCACCCATAAATATTCAAAAACTTAGCGAACAAGTCAAAGAATTGAAACAGGACTATTACACAAAAAAGCTGACAACAGAAGCCTATATTAAACTTTTATTGGTAGCCCAACTGCTCGAATTTAAGAGCTTAGAGGAAATGAGTGATGCACTTGTAGACGAAGATCTTCAAAAAGCACTCGGATTTGAATCGATAAGTGCCTCTCAGCTATCCCGAAAAAACAATCAGATCCACCCACTAATTCTTGCAAATTTGTTCTTGGATCTTGTTTGGAAAATTCAACGGTACCATTATAAAAACGGAAAGAATATGCCACTGAAAATCATTGATTCGAGTACACTCCCGTTGAATTTGACCAATTATAAATGGGCAAAATTCCGTAAAACAAAAGCTGGTGTAAAGCTACACTTACGGCTCGTTTTCATGGATAAAGACACCGTCTATCCTGAAAAAGCAGTGATTACGACAGCAAAAGAACATGACCGAAATCAACTCGAAGTCCTAGTGGATGATAAAGAAGCCATGTATGTGTTTGACCGCGGTTATGTGGACTATGAACGTTTTGACCGGATGACAGATGATGGCTATTTCTTCGTTTCAAGACTGAAGAAAAACGCAGTCATTCGTGAAGTCTATACATTTTCACTTCCTGATGATTGTCACGTTCTATCCGATAAAATGGTCTACATTGGTACCACACAAAATCGTACTGAAAATGTCTATCGTCTACTAGAAGTTATGGACACAAAAGGGAACTTACTTCGTTTAATTACCAACCGATTTGATTTAAAAGCAGAAGAGATAAGTGATATTTACCGATCTCGCTGGGCTATTGAACTCTTTTTCAAATGGCTTAAGCAACACGTAGAAATTAAGCACTTTTATGGAATGAGTGAAACAGCTATTCAAAATCAAATTTTCTTAGCCCTTATCACGTATTGCTTACATGTTCTCATTCAATTGGAGATGAAAAGTAAGAAATCCCTACTTCGAATTACTCGTTGGTTAAAGAGAGCTCTGTGGAAACCAGCTTATGTTTGGTTGCGAAAATTTGATGGGCGAGCCAGTCCATAATCTCCCTTTTGTCGTTGTCGCTCTGATTTAACTGTATATATTTACCAAATGGGCAGTGCCACCTTTCTTTAGGTTTTGTCTTTTTGGCACAAATTCACAAAAAATAATTAACAGAAAATTCTAACTATATTTATGCAATGCTAATGATATACGATATAAATTATATTTTAGGAGATATTTATTTTATTAAGTATATGTATGGGAATTTAGAATATGGAGAAAAAATTATATATGGAGAAAAACTTTACAAATACGTGAATGGTCCAGATTATTATGATTTGATTAGTCATGATCACACTGTTAAAGAAATAAAATCTAAATTATCATTAATTAGGGATAATTATGACTATTTATCAGATGGTAAGTTTGATTTAATTCAGAAGAGATTATTAAAAGAAACGTATTGCTATCAACAAATGAGTTATCCAAATCCCCACATGGATAATGAAGAGGTAGAAGGGGAGTATACTTTAGAGATTCACTTTGATTTTGATTTATTTTTTGATTGCATTAATTTGTAGTTTGTTATTAGGTAAACACTACTACATCAATTATTGTCTGCGATTACCAATCAAGTCATGTTGAATGTGTGTCGCAGATAGTTTTGAGGGAAAATTAAGCAGAAAGAGCCGAAAATCTGTAAAAGATTTTCGGTGTTCCATCTGCTTTTATTTCAATTCTTCTAACAAATCGGTGTAGCATTCCCTCTGTTAAATCATTGAACAAAAGGTATTTGTCTAACTCGGCTTTTAGCTTAGCAATTTCCTCATGGATATTTTTACTTTCCAATGAGTGTTGTAATTCAGTCTTTTGAGCAGACAGTCTTTTCAATTCTCTATTGATTTCTTCAATAGCCCGTTGATAATCAGCTTTAGTAATGATTTCATTTGCTAACAGGTTGAGAAATTTACTTTTTCTTTCAACTAGCCGTTTCATTTCCCTTTCAATGTTAGCTAGCTTTTTGTTCGTCGTTTTCTCGGCTCTCACCGTTTGTTGTTCTAGTTTCTTTATTAAACCTTCTTTACTGATTTCCCTTGCGTATTTTTTTAGGTTAGAAAGGATAATTGATTTAAGGTCACTTTCTTTAATAGCATGGTGACTACATTTTTTGCTTCCATGGCTACCGTATCCCCCACATATATATCCCTTTCGATTTTGTCTGTACCACATGCCTGTTCCACAGTCTGCACAAAAAGCAATATTAGTAAATAAATGCTTTTTAGGAGCAGTTATGTCCTCTTTCTAATTTTCATTTGTGCTTGTACAGCTTCAAAATCTGCTCTAGAGATAATGGCAGGGTGGGAGTTTGATACAATTACTTGATTTTCAGCAGACACTTTCTTTCTCCCTTTTATTGAACGGATAGAAGTAGATAACAACCAAAATGTTAAAATTTACTACAAGTTTGCGCCGATTTAGTGTGTAAAAGTTTAAACACGCTCAATCATTTTTTAACACTAGCCGTGAAACACACTCCACATGGCTCGAGTTGATAGATTTGATGTCTGCCTAATTTGCCTGTTTGGGAAACATGTCCATGGACCTTTTATTACTATAGAATGTCATTACAATATAATTTACAAAACCATCCATCATCATGAGCAAGATAAACAAAATTATTATTTATTCGATTAAAAAATGGTGTTATTAAGGATTTCCCAAAATGAGGCAAATATAAAATTTCAGTCATTGTGATGTCTTTTTGAAACAAAAGAATGACGGTTGCTCCAAGCGTATCGTTTGAGCACTTATATGGAGCCACGGTTGTTGTTTAAACTCGCCATTAGATCACGTGTCGGATATTTAGGTCACCAAAATCGGTGTGTAACTTACGAGAATAAGAACCATTGCGCGAATTACCTGAGTTAAAGCCGATACGATCGTACTTTTCGAAGTCTAAAAAGAATGTTAGTTCTGTCGCAAGTAACGTATTCACTGCCGTTTCTAAATGCGTACGGAAAACCTCGGTGATATCTTGTTTTTTTGACTAGTGCATCGACAAGCTCTGTTGTAAACTGATTCATAGGGAGATCTCTTTTTCTGTGAATTTTTTGCGATAACTCAATTCTATCAAGAAAAGGTCTTCCTTTTTTATCATTATATTTATTTACACAAAATATTTCATACTCCCAAAAACTTTTTTAAATCATACTCCCTTTAAATATTGTAAGTTAATATTTGTTTTTTAGTTCTTTATAGGCTTTTAATTGTTGCTCCATCATTTCAACAGAATCGTGTTGAATGGCATTTGGATCCTTCTGAAGAAGTCCTTTAAAGTAGCGTTCATATTCTTTAAAGAAAGCTGTAAGAAAATCTTCAAACTCACCTTGAAAGGCGATTTCTGTTGTATTGTCGTATTCACTGTAGGCTTTAATAATAAGCAATTTACCAGTTTTGTTTAAAGTATATTCCATTGCATTTTCATAGGTTTCAAATCCAAAGAATTTTCCCCATACCTAAAAGCAAGGCGTCATGGAAAGTGGAATTACAAAGTTCTTTTTTTTCCCCATTTTGCTGCACAAAAATAGATAAACGACAGGCTAAATAGTCATCTATATTAAAAGGTTGTCCAATCATTTCATCATATAATTCAACAAAAAAAGATATTTTCATTATAATAACTCCCTCTTTAAATGTTGAGATATCAACGGTTTAACCCGTTTATACCTTATTAACTGTAGATGAGCAATTTTCATAACAATAATTACCATACCAAAAGAGACAAACAGGGTACCCCTTATGCCACATGGAGCTGTTTTTTGACAACATCAATGGGAATATCTTGCTTCGCTGCATGGTAAATGAACTCGACAAGACTATGCCCTTTCTTCGTTCGGAGAAGATCAAGCCCAGTAGGGAAATCCCGGTTGGACTCGACCATACTGTACACATAAGCGAGTTGCACCAAGATCCAATACCGTTTCACCGCCCGACGCCCGCGAACGCGGTACCCATCGAGCTTCAGCTGGTCTTTCGCTTGTCGAAAAAAGCATTCGATCGACCAACGTTGGGCATAGTAGCGCAAGATCTCTTCATCGCTTAGCTCCCGGTCGGTGCTCAAGACGCAGTGAAGATGTTCGGGTGTCATCGGCTGATCGGCTTTCCAAGCCAACAACACAACGGCATCATCGAGACCTTTCAGCGATCCCTCGTAGCGATACACGCGATAACGCTCTTCTCCCACCGTGACGAGATGGGTGTCGTTCGGTTCGATATAGCGGGCAAACTGTTTGGCTTGGATGGCGATGCCTTTCGGATAGAGAATCCGGTTCGTTTTGAGCATCGCGATGACGTGAAATCCTTTTTTCAGACAGGCTTCCACGAGCGCTTGCGATGGATACCACGAATCCATCAGCACATAAACGGGACGGCGTACATCCAAAGAAGAAAGCATCTCGATCGCGAGTTCCCCCTTGCTTTTCCCAGCCGCCTTGTCGTAGAGGCGGAACGCAAAGGGAAAAGCCTGGGTCATCGTATGAACCATGAGCCAAACAAGAGAATGTCCCCAGATCGACTTTTTCTCTGTGTGAGAATAGTGCCAATCACACCCTTGAATGGCGTGCGTTGCCCGTGACGAAGGCTTGATTTTTTGGCAAATCGTATCATCGATCGAAACAAAAAGGGGTTGATTTTTCTGTTTGGCGATCCGTTCGACACGATGAAGCATCCATTGCTGGAGTTTGCGAAGCAGCGTCTCTTCATCCCAAGGGCTTTTCGTGAAAAAATGGCTGAGTGTCGTTCGATGATTGGGGTGAAAGCTCCAATGATGAAGATCGGTCAACGTTCCAGAAAAGCCTTTCGTGATCATCGCATCCACGATATGAACGAGATGCTTCATGACAGGTTTTGAAAAATAAAGTGCCAACCCCAACATCGAGGTAATAGCGATGTCCGCTATTTCTTGTTTCCCAATGGATAGAGAATACGCTGAAAAATATTTTCCCCACAGGAATAACGGAAAAATGCGGGCTTAAAGGTTTTTGGGTTACGAAAAATTCAATTTTACTCCCATAAAAAAACAAAAAATGGACCCCTTGGTGTAAAATTAAGTTAACAACCAAATCAACTTAATGAACCAAAGGAGGATCCATTTATGGCTATTATACCACAACTTAGTCTCTTTGCATGGGAAGAAATTGAAGAATTAGGTGATTTAGAACGGCTTCGTCTTGTCATAACATCGTGAAAAACTTGTGGATTCCTTGATGATGTGCTAATCTATTCATGAGACATGAACCTCCTTGTGTGAATGGTTTGTTGGCACATCTATTCTAACCAAGGAATCGGGTTCATGTCTCCTTTTTTGTTTCGATGTAAATTTATGTTAGTGATTTTGCTCATCTACTGTAATGTAAGATAGATAGGGCATCTCTGAAATGGATTTAGAATAGAGGGGGGATATTTCCTCCACACAGAAGACTGAATATTCAGTCTTCTGTGTGGAAAGGGAGAATCCCCTTATTTTGTTTATTTACAATATTTGGTTAACAATAACGTTCTTCAAACATTCGTTGAAGGGCTTCATGCACTTCGGCAAATCCTCGCAACTTTCGCCCTGCCTATTTCTCATTAAAATCTTGAACAGTCAAATACACGACTTTTTCCGCGGCTTCTAAACTGTTCAAACTGTTCATCGACTTTAGGCGTTTCCGAATCTCCTTGATCGTTCGTTCGATGGCATTGGTTGTGTAAATCACACTTCGAATACTGTTTGGATAATCCATAAATGTAAGGAGGACATCCAACTCGTTGGCCCAAGATTGAACTTCTCTCGGGTACTTACCAGACCATTTTGATTCAAACTGTTGAAACATCTCCAGTGCAATTTTTTTATTCGGAGATCGATAAATGAGTTTCAAATCTTCCGCCATTTCGAATTGGTCTTTTTTCCGAACACGACTAAGTGTGTTACGGACTTTGTGAACGACACAACGCTGCACATCGGCTTTCGGATAAACCGCCTGAAAGGCTTCCTCTAAACCCGGTAGTCCATCGAATACGCCCAGAAGCATTTCTTGTACGCCTCTTTTGTAGAGCTGTTGAAGAATCTCCTGCCATCCATAGGCACTTTCTTGTCCTCCCACAAAGAAATCAAGAATTTCACGATATCCTTCTTCGTTTACACCTAACACGACATAAATAACTTCTTTTTCTACCGTATCTCGACGAAGTTTCACGTACAACCCATCCAAATATAAGACGGAATAACGCTTATGTAGAGGACGAGTGTGCCATTTCTCGATGTCTTCCTTCACGACATCGGTAATATGACTAATCGTTGTTGGTGAGTAGGCATTTCCTAAAATTCGTTCAATAAACTTACCAATTTCCCGCGTACTCATGCCACTTTGATACATTTGATGACGGCTTCCTCGAGCCAGCCAGTATGACGTTGGTAAGGTGCAAACAGCTGCGTTTGAAATTCCCCATTTCGATCTCTTGGGACCAAAAGACCTTCAATCCGGCCATATTGCGTATCTAGATTTCGTTGATAGTAACCGTTTCTCATATTCGACGTTCCAGCCTGTTCCATTTCGAGGAAATGTTTTATTTCTTCACGCATGATGAGTTCTAATTGACGAATCGCACTTTCCAGTTGATTTGCCCAGTCTACATTCGGTATACTTCTTTTAGACATAGGTAGGGTACTCCTTTCTCTGGAATGTGTTATGGCTGAATCAGAGAATACCCTACCTTTTTTCTTTTGATCTAGCAAAATGCTTTACACAAAATTTTATACATCATCAACAATCCTTTCTGATATTCCATGATTCGCTAAAAATTTTCCTTAGGTTACAATATTTCGTTTCTTCATTTTATGGTATAATCATTTTCAAATTCAAAAAAGGGTTTGATAAAAAATGGATTTAAATTCGGCTGATCGGGAGCAGATACTGTCGTTTTTGAAAAAAATAATTGTTGAAACATTGCATGATCAATCAGTAAAAGTCTATCTGTTTGGTTCGTGGGCTCGTAAAGAGGAAAAGAGGACATCCGATATTGACATCGCTCTTTCTGCAGATTCAGCTATTCCGATTTCTAAGTGGGTGGAACTTCGTGAACGAATAGAGGAATCGCCATTACCGTACAGAGTAGATCTTGTCGATTTATCTAAAGCCGATCAGGCTATGAAAGAAAAAGTGAAAAAGGAAGGAATTTTATGGAACGGTTAAAGGAACGTATTCAACTTGCTTTAAAAGCTCTTCGTGCTTTCCAAGAGGTTTTGCTCCTAGAGAATCCAACGGAAGTTGAACGGGATGCAGCTATTCAGCGATTTGAGTTTAGTTTTGAAGCTTGTTGGAAAGCAGTAAAACAATTTTTATATGATAAAGAAGGAATTGATGTCGGTTCACCTAAAGGAGTAATTCGTTCAAGCAGGGAAATTGGAATTTTATCTGATGAGGAAACGATCATTGCATTAAAAATGGTAGATGATCGGAATTTGACTGTTCATACATACAATGAAGAGCTAGCTGTTGAAATTTTTGGCAATCTCCATAAATACTATCAACTTCTCTATAACTGGATTATCCGTATAGAGAAGAGAGAATATTAAATATAGTTGGAAGAGTAAAATTCCGTTAACGATGTATCGTTATTTTTTAAGATTGGCATTTGCAGTTCGCCCACTCAATTTTCTACGCCTGGGAAGAATTATGAACATCGTTTTATATTGAACAGATTTTCCCTATCTTTTCTCAAACAATCGATTGTTTATCGTCAATACCGAATACATGCATTCGGTATTGACTTGTGTAAATGAAATTTGCTTCATCGGTACCGGCAGTATTCGGGAGAAAAGCGGAAAAACGGCTCTACCGGTCGGGTCTGAAGGATCGGCTGACAATTGCATTCAAAATCCACAAGCGGTTGAAAAAAAGTTAGATGGTTATATTCGTCCAATTATACAAGTAATCGAATCGATCCCTATTCATGACTTGCTTGTGAAAATGCAGCGGGAACGAGTCCATATGGCGATTTTAGTCGACGAATACGGCGGGACGGCCGGTCTTGTGACGGTTGAAGATATATTTGGAGGAAATTGTCGGTGAAATTCAAGATGAGTTTGATATAGATGAAGTTCCAATGATTCGCAAAGTGAACCAACATACTACCATTGTTGATGGAAAAGTCTTAATTGAAGAGATAAACAATTTACTTGGAACGGATATCGATGATACGGATGTTGACACGATTGGCGGTTGGATTTTAACGAAGAAATTTGATATTCAACAGGGCGAGATTCTCTCTCACGGTGATTATGAATTTAAGGTATTAAAAATGGAAGGTCGTCATATCCAATTAGTTGAAATTACAAAACGTGTGCAATCTCCTTTACTTGCCGTATAAGAAGCGATAACAGAATAAGAAGTGAAAGAGAAGCTGTCTCAAACGTCCATGCCTTACTTAGCAAAGGATAATGTTTAAAAACAGGATTCATACCCTAGTGACTAACAAAAATAAAAATAATAATTGACAGATTCATATAGGTTATTTTATGATTAAATTGGACAGTTGAATAGTTCTCCTAAAGGGGAGTAGCTTTTACAACAAAGTCGTCATTTCGGAGTTTTGCCGCTCCCGGCTTTGTTGGCAACGTTAACGTTGTTAGCAAGACCTTTACCCGTTGGTAAAGGTCTTTATTTGTATGTAAAACCTTTACCATACATGGTAAAGGTTTTTTATGTGCGCCCGGCATGTACATGAACTATAGGGTGTAAGTCCCGAACCCCGAAGACAGAAGTAGAGGTTAGCTCAACGAAAGGGTGTCCGTGGTGACGCGGAATCTGAAGGAAGCTGGAGGCAAAACACCGGTCCGAGGAACACGAACCTCATATAAGGCTAGGTATAATTGAGTGAGTTTGCATAACAAAACAAAGCTCTTTCTGTCGAAGGTCATATCGAGTAAATGAGGCGGATAGATGGTGTGAAAGTGCATGTACTTACCCGGGGAGGTCTGGTGGATATGTGAAGTACGCTTCATAACCTACTTAGTGATAAGTAGCTGAACCGTCAGAAGTCAGCAGAGGTCATAGTATTAGTTGGTCTAGAACAACTAAGAAGGACCGAACAATTAAGAGAGAATAGCCCTTGGCATTCAGTGAGTCATGATGAACACAGAAAACGTAGTACCTCACTTGAGGGAGGAAGCGGTGAATCCCGTGGGAGACCTCTTGGAGGGTGGAGTGACCACTGGCATAAAGAGAACAGCTATTCACGGAAGTTATAAAGACTTGCGTCAATTATCTTAATTGAACCGCCGTATACGGAACCG
This sequence comes from Aeribacillus sp. FSL K6-8394, assembly GCF_038008865.1. Lineage (NCBI taxonomy): Bacteria > Bacillati > Bacillota > Bacilli > Caryophanales > Bacillaceae > Aeribacillus > Aeribacillus sp. FSL K6-8394. The sequence continues at coordinate 2,097,446 of NZ_JBBPAA010000001.1, read as the reverse complement.
TACGTACGGTGGTGTGAGAGGACGGGAGTTAATCGCTCCCTCCTACTCGATTTGATAATCTGGGAGGTAAGTGTATGAAAAAAAGACAGCATTTACTCGTTGTAAAAAGGAATGGTATGTCAACACTAAACTAGACAATTTTTTTGAGGTGTTTCTCTTTGTACTCCACCGGGCTTAAATACCCAAGTGTTCCATGTATTCTAATATGATTAAACCAATGAACATAATCATCTAATTCCAGTTTCAATTGGTCTAAATTTTCGAAATATCTACCCTTAACAAATTCAGTTTTGATAATTTTAAAGGTTGCTTCAGCTACTGCGTTGTCATAGGGGCAGCCCTTCATGCTTAACGACCGATTAATCTGAAAAGTATCTAGAGCTTCATCAATTGTCTTGTTCTTGAATTCATTGCCTCTGTCTGTGTGGAATAATTGAATTTGCCGTAAATCTGCTTTCACGGTCGATAAAGCTTGGTAGACTAGCTGAGCATCTTTGTTTGGGCCTGCACACTATGACCAATAATTTCTCGATTATAAAGATCGACAAATAAACAGATGTAATGCCAGCTTTTTTCTACTCTAACGTATGTTAAGTCACTAACCACAACTGTTCATTTTTTTGTTGATCAAATTCTCGTTTTAACACATTTTCAACTTTTGATTCATTGCATTTATCTACATGAGGTTTAAACTGGGCAACCGTATAATTTGATACTAGCCCGTTTTCTTTCATGATTCTGCCAATTCTTCGTCTTGAGGCAATCATACCAAGCTTCTCTAATTCATGTTTGATTTTACGTGTACCATAGTTTTTTCGGCTTTTCTGGAAAATTTCCAGAATGGCGGCTGTCAGTTTATCTTCTGCATTCCTTTTTTCTTTTGCTTCGTAATAATAGGTGCTTCTTGGAAGTTGTAGGACATCGCACATTGCTGATATCGAGTATTTGTGTCTGTTATTCTTGATCACATTTACTTTTGTCCTAGTATCACGTGGCTTGCTTTAAAATATCATTCTCCATCAATAAACGCTTGTTTTCTTTTCGAAGCTGGATCAATTCATTTTCTTCTGGAGAACGATTGTCCTTTTCCTTAAATGAACCGGATGTTTTGCTTTGTTTGATCCATTTGTCCAAGGCTGAAGGCGTTAAATCATATTCACGAATAATATCTTTTCTTGGTTTCCCATTTTCATAAAGCTTGACCATTTGAGCCTTGAATTCTACAGTGAATGTTCGTCTGTTTCTCATTTTTAAACTCTCCTTAACTGTGGTAGTGTTGAAGTAGACCACCAAAACAGTGGGTTTGCGACGAAACTTGACATGGAGCCTCTGCGGGCATGCTTTCCCAGCCAGGAAGTCAGATGATGTGTTCATCTGTCTCGCCGACAAGGCTAGCATCCCCGCCACTCCACGTAAAGTTTCTAGTACGGATCCTTTATGTTTAATAAGCAGTATACCCAAATTTGGTGTTTAGTCTACTTGACCTTAATTTTATTGTCCAGTTAAGTGTAGCCGATTCAGATGATTTATTTGCTTGAGTGTATAAAAAGGATAAAATTCATAATGATTGGTAAAAATGAATGTTGGCTCTCCTAAAGGAAAATACGGTCTTATTTAGAAAATGAAATATCAAACTACAGTAAAATACTAAAGGAGGATTCAGGTTACATGGAACTTTCAATTTTATTAGAATACAGCTGGGTATTACTACTTCTAATTGCACTTGAAGGGATTTTGGCAGCTGATAATGCACTTGTTTTAGCTATTATGGTCAAGCATCTTCCGGAAGAACAAAGAAAGAAAGCGTTGTTTTATGGGCTTGCAGGTGCATTCGTTTTCCGTTTTGCTTCACTATTTGTGATTTCATTCCTTGTCAATGTATGGCAGATTCAGGCGATAGGTGCTCTTTATCTTTTATTCATCGCAATCAATCATATTTTTAGAAAAGTTGCTGTAAATAAAGAAAAAGAAAAAAATAAAGAAATACAGGAAAAGAAACAATCCGGATTTTGGGGAACTGTTTTCAAAGTAGAATTGGCTGATATCGCATTTGCGGTCGATTCCATTCTTGCAGCAGTAGCATTGGCCGTTACGCTTCCGAATACAAATCTTCCGCAAATCGGCGGGATGGATGGAGGCAAGTTCCTTGTTGTCTTTGCTGGAGGATTAATAGGCTTAATTATTATGCGCTTTGCCGCTAATCTCTTTGTAAAATTGCTTCATATGAAACCTGGCTTGGAAATCGCCGCGTTTCTCATTGTTGGATGGGTTGGAGTAAAGTTGGCTGTTTATACGCTATCACACCCTCAGCTGGCAATATTGCCTGAAGGATTTGCAAAATCACCGGAATGGAAAATAACCTTCTATTCTGTACTCGTTCTGATCGCATTAGGTGGCTGGTTTTTATCAAAGGAGAAAAAAGAACTGCCTTCCGCAGAAGAATCCAATGGAAATGGGTAGTACCAAAGATTTTCCCTTTTAGAAACATAGCTTGAGCCGTCCTTTATTTGGACGGCTCGGGCTTTAATAATCTAGAAAGAGAACATTTATTTGAAATCGTTCAATGAATTGGTTCAAAGGTGTGTACAAAGAAAAGTTCGAGAATATTACTGAATGATAAGAACAAGATTTGAAATTTATCGGCGCAGGAAAAAGCAATTTTAAGATTCAGTCAACAAATATAAGTTAAGAATTTTGTTGTTATCTAGAAATACTATGATGTTTTATTATAAATTGATTAGGCGGACAACCGGAGCAATCAGGAATGTTTGTTCTGCTTTGGCGATTATGAGTATCTTTGTTCCCTGGCTCATTAATTTTACTGATTATTGAACGCGCGTTCTTTACTTACGCTTACGGCTCAGGGCTTGTCGGACTGTTTTTTTCATAAACTGACATATGCTATTATTTATACCTAAACAGGGAACTAACCGAACCCTCTATTTGCTTGATGGGTAAAAAACCGAAAAATGAAACCACCAATTTTTTTAGAAAAACCCTTAAAATCAGTAGCGTTGCATAAAAAATAAAAACATTTTATGCAGAATTTTCTGGATAAAATATTTTATGATAAACGAAAAACAAGGCAGTAACCAACTAAAGGTGGTCACTATACATTTGGTAATAAATGTATTTGTTTTATTGTTACATGGCTAACGCGCTTCGTCGACTTTTTTCACTCATTCTCGTTGAATTCGTTCCACCCACACGGTACTTGGTTTCCAAAGAAAAACGCAAAGCCAACGATAAATCTGGGTGAGAGAATGTTTCGATTTCATTTCAAGTTGAATAAGAATGAGTAAACAGTAAGAAATCAGAGCTAAGTAAACCTGATTTTCTACAGCTTCTGAGTGTTAAACGTTGCTTAATCCACTTAAAAAATAGTTCAATGGCCTTATCGAGAACGATAGATATCACCAAGTTCTTCTGGATCTAGGTCGAATCGGTTCGTAATGATGATATTAGGTCAATAAAGTAGACACAAAAATTTATAGATTTTTTTTCGCAGCTACCGCGCTATCGCTTGGTGGCCTTTTAAAAATAATTACGACGTTGTCCTAACTTATTTTTAAAAGGTAAATTTTCGGGTTATTCTATTAATATGTTCATTAAGCTCCCTTTTTATAGTACATACGTTCGTGTATGGCAAAATAAAAGTGCAGAGAATTGCAAAATCCTTATGCAGTGATATGCAAAGGAGCTTTACATGGAGGAGGAGCCATGATAACCTTTTTTGGTTTTGCCAAAACTGTTGAAGCTGGCGCTTGGCTAAAGAATCATGGCTACAGAAGATCCATGTCAAGCCCTTGATGGATAGATCACATATCTGTATATTTATTCAAAATTTTGATAAAGATATACTGCAACACTCTGAATTTTCTTCTTGCAGAAAATACCTTGCATCATTTTACAGAAATATATTTGGAAAATGCACAAATGCTTGGTAAGAATGTGCATCATCTAGGGGATTCGCAAAATTTTTCGCGGTATTTCGGATGTTAGGATGAAATTACCTTAATTTACAACATAGCATTTCAATATATACTCTCCCCTTTGTATTTCACCAGCTTCCCGCACAACTATTTTCTCAGTCTTTTCAGCGCTATTTGTAATAATAATTGGCGTTACGATTTCTTTATTATTTTTTTCAATAAATTCTATATCAACATTCATTATGGGATCTCCAATTTTTACTTTTTGCCCTTCACTCACAGTTACTTCATAACCTTCACCATTTAATTCAACCGTATCTAGTCCAACGTGAATTAATATTTCTAACCCATGTTTTGTTCGAATACCTATTGCGTGCTTAGTAGGAAATACTTGAATAATTTGTCCTTTTACAGGGGACACCACCTTTCCGTCTTTAGGAATAACCGCTATCCCATCCCCCATCATCTTTTGGGCAAACACGGGATCCGGTACTTCTGATAATGAAATTACTTCGCCATACATAGGTGAAAAAATTTCTTCTATAATAGTTTTGGGATTTTTCGCAAATATTTTTTTAAACATACTAATTCCTTCTTTCTATCTATAATAATTTTATGAAAATTGTATTTTAATAATAAAGACAAGACAAAGAACAGACAGCAATCCAACAATAATGGTACTTCCGACAAATCTTAAATTTGCTCCTTTTTCCTTCCGGTTCAACGTACTATTTTTTATGAATTCTTTATGTGCTTTCCGGTATTTGCTAATAGCTAAAAGAAGCAACATACTGCCAAATATATTTCAACCAGCAATAATGAAATCGCCAACCTTCCTATTTCTAACTGGATCTGTTTAATAAATTTTTCGTTTTATAAATCTGACAACACCATTCTTGTCAATACACCAAAAAAAAGATTTAACATGGCAAACACAAACAAATTTTAATGAAAGGATCCTCTTTTACTTGAGCAAAAAAAGGTTGGTTTGCCTGCAGCGACATTATATATAAATAACTAAGAAAGAGAAATGGGACGTATAAAAAAGATGACCGATATTTTAAAAATGCGCAAACTTTGTAATATGGAAGGGGAATCATTCGAATGTTTTTGTTAGCACGTTGTATTATGCGTCTTCATCTTTTCCCGCCCTTTCAATTGTTTCTTTTTTCTCTTTCAGGTAGTCAACATAATGGCTAAAAATAGCTTCTCCAATAATAAAAAAAGGGGCAAATGTTTTCAATTTTGTTCCGTTATGGCTTGCGAGATTTGAACTCCTGGCATATAAATTATACGGAGTCATTCTAGCCAAACGATTATTTACTAAATTTGTTATAGAGATAAAAGGAATTCCTTTGGCAACTAAATTTTGCACTGCAGGAAAAATTGTTGGTGTATCTCCTGATAAAGAAAAAATGATCACAACATCGTTTTTCTGCAAATCCTTTACAATTATTTCAAACTCCAATTGGGAGTGGATAACATTCAAATACTTTTGAAGCGGCAGAAACATTCTTTGCAACTCTAATGCACAATGTAATTGTGCAGTGCCCGTCCCAAAAACAAATACTTGATTGGCATTATATATCAATTCACAAACATCCGAAAAATCTTTGGTTTGAATATATTTGATTGTTTCATGAAGATCTTCCTGCAAAATTTCTACACCGCTTTTTTCTTCTATCGGATCCTCTCGACCTTGCCATTTTAAGAACACTCGGAATTCACTATATCCACTAAATTCCAATTTTTGTGCCAACCGCAATATTGAAGAGCGGGAAACATTGCATTTTTCAGCTAGATTATTAATCCCTAACGAATAACAAGTATTTTTATTATTCATAATGTACTTTAAGATGTGTAAATCTGTCTCATTTAATTTTTTATAATGTTTATTAATAAGTTCTTCTAATCTCAAGCCATATCTCCTCCTTCAATAAATAATTTATGTTTGCTCTTGTCATCTCCAATGGCCGTGCCGTTAACTGCGAATAAATTCGCTGGCAGAACTATATGGAACTGTACTGGATTATTATCCTTTACATTCTTTCGGAAGCAGCCAAATGTAATGCCAGAACACTACAATACTTAGTTTAAAGGAAAAAAAGGTGTAAGTCTGCTGCTTGGCAAAAAATAATTATTCATTAACAGAAGGAGGAGTGAAACAAAAAAGTACAAAAGATTGTTACCCTTTTGTACTTTTTGTTTGATAAAATCGATCATCTTAAAAAAATTCGCTCACTACCACATCATCTTTATGAAGTTCAGGCCAGAAATCTTTATTTGCTTCAATTAAATCATCCAATATTTCTTTAGCAACTTTTGCACTCGGTACTGTTTTGGATAATGTTATTGCTTGCCATAATTTTTGGTAAGACCTTGTTATCCATGCTTCTACCACTAGCTTTTCCACAGATACTTGTTGTTCCATTAATCCTTTTTGGAATTGCGGGATTTCCCCGATCGATAGCGGTTCAGGACCATTGCTGCCGACAATGCATGGAATTTCCACCATTGCGGTCGGATCAAAATTGGAAATAGCCCCTTTATTTTCTACAATAAGCAACATTCTTTCATGAGTGTTATAAGCAATGGCACGCGCCAAATCTACAATATATGCTGCATGTTCATCTATATGAAGTTTACTGCCTTCTGTGGATTGATTTTCAATTATTTTTCTACATTCGCCGAAAACAAATTTTTCACGGCCTTCCATTACTTCATTTGCTCTTGTATAATTCGGGTTAGAATGTGCCACTACTTCATCCGGGAATAAATAGTATTTTAAATATGTGTTTGGCAACGTATCTGGGTCTAATGCATATACGTCTCTCGCTTTTAAGAATGTATCTTGCCAGCTAGCATCAACATGCTGATTGTCTCCGCTATCATTGACAACATACCCGTACTTTGCAACATGCTCCTTTAATTTAGGCATTAAATCATTTCCTTCTTTGTCGCGAATATCTGTCCACCATCCAAAATGGTTCAATCCATAATATCTTACCGTCATTTCTTTGCGAGATTTTAACCCTAAAATTCGCGCCATACGTTCTTCAATCCCGACAGGCATATCACAAATGTTAAGTACTTTCGAATGAGGACGGAGACGGCGCGTCGCTTCAGCTACAATCGCTGCTGGGTTGGAATAATTGAGCATCCATGCATTAGGAGAGTATTTTTCCATATAATCAATTAATTCTAATACTCCTCCAATAGAACGCATTCCATATGCAATTCCGCCTGGCCCGCATGTTTCTTGACCAACTACACCATGTTTCAAAGGTATTTTTTCATCTAATTCACGCATTGCATATTTTCCTACACGAATATGCGCCATGACAAAATCAACATCTGTAAAGGCTTCTTCAGGATTTGTTGTTGCCAAAAATTCTATTTCCGGAGCTCTTTCTTTGAGAATTATTTCGCAAGCCCCTGCAATTGTTGCTTGACGTTCCTCATCATTATCATAAAGTTTTAATTTCCGAATTGGAAACTTATTTAAATGATCTAATAACATCAAAACAATCCCTGGAGTAAAAGTACTTCCCCCGCCTGCAATTAATACCGAGAATTTTTTCATTTTTAGGTTTCCTCCTTTAATGCAATATCCTCTTTCATCCAAGTTATAACAATTCATTTGTATGAAAACAATATTCCTTAACCATTCTGGTCGCTATCTCAAGTTCAGTTCTATTTCCCACAAGAAGGGAATTTTCCCGCTTGTCAAATAAACAACATTTTAGAATTTGCAAGTAAATGTGAAGCCTTTCAGTTTTCTTTATATTGTTTTTTGCTAGAATCACTCAATAAATTCTCAAATTGTTCCCTTACTTGTGGAACCGATAAACCGACTATCACTTGAATTGCTTTCCCATTCTTAACAATTCCGTGGGCTCCAGCTGATCTAAATCGGCTATCAGGCGCTATTTTTGATTCATCTACTACTGTTACGCGGAGTCTTGTAGCACAGTTTGTTACATCGGCAATATTAGAAGATCCGCCTAGAGCTTCTAAAAATTCACTAGCTTGAACAAAATAAGCATTTTCTTTATTTGCACTATTTTTATTTTCTGCTTGCTTTTTAGCTTTGTAGTCTGCTTTTGTATACAGTTTTACTTCTTTTTGGTCATCTGCTTCACGACCTGGGGTAGCTACATTTAGCTTTACAATTAAATAACGAAACGTGAAAAAATAGATAACCGTAAATGCCAATCCAATTATCCACTGAGTGATATAAGTGGAAGTATGGTATTTGAATAACGGAATCCAGTTGGAGCTGGCAATTTCTAACAATCCACCACCCATATTACCAACTGCACCAAACGCATACATCACCGCAGCCATAGAAGCTGCTAAAAATGCATGTACAGCAAATAGAAGAGGAGCAACAAATAAAAATGTGAACTCTATCGGTTCTGTGATCCCAGCTACAACAGATGTTAAAGTTGCTGCAATCAACATACCTGATACGATTTTCTTTTTCTCAGGTTTTGCTGTTACGTATATCGCTAATGCAATGCCAGGGATTCCAAAAATTTTGGACATACCATGCAAAGCAAAACCGCCTTCCGGGAACATTTCTTTTAATGAATGAGCACTTGTTGCATATTCCGATAAATGCTCCATCCAATATTTTGCAATTCCGCCATCAACAACTGCCGGGCCGTAGATAAAAGGACCGTATATAAAATGGTGCAGCCCCGTTGGAATTAAGATTCTTTCAAGGAATGTATACAACCAAACCCCTAATACATCAGAGGAAGCCAAAAACCCTTGTAAAGAAGCAATTCCGTTCTGAATTATCGGCCATCCCCACGAGGTAAGCAAGGCAAGAGGCAACATAGCAAAAAAACAAACAATGACAACAAAGGATGTTCCTTGGAAGATACCTAGGAAATCTGGTAGTTTTTTGTCAAAATAATGATTGTGGATTAAAACAACAATGGAAGAAATAACAATCGCACCGATAATATTTGTATCTAAAGTTTTAATACCGGCAATTTCCGTTAACCCGCTCACTCCTCCAACTTCTTGGCTAAAATCGACACCAAAATTTTCCCCCCAAATCGTTAAAATAGCGTTTACAAAATAATTGAAAGTTAAATAGGTTACGAGTGCTGCTAAAACAGCTCTCGCATGTGCTTTTTTCGCTAATCCAATAGGGATGCCGGCAACAAAAAGCAACGGGATTTGATTAAATACTGTCCATCCACCTTCCTCTATTACCGTCCAGAATTTATACCATGCTCCATCTGGATCAGCCAAAGAACCCATAATATCCCCGTTTTTAAATAAAATTGTGAGACCTACAAGTATCCCCGCAAATGGGAATAATAATACTGGCACAAACATCGCCCCACCGAACCGTTGGATTTTTTGCATCATCCTTGATCCACTCCTTTTCTAGCAATTAAATAACAATACTTAAGAAGAAATTTGTGGGATCTGTTATTTCATGCAAAAGATGATTGCCATAGCAAAAATGTCAAGGTGCTTATAGTTGCAACTATAAACTGTCAGCGCTTACAATTAAGTTATATTAAAATCTAATTTTTAACAATAACTTGGCAAGATGTCGGGACTTATCCTTTCCATTTGAACATTTTCCCACAGTTTGAAAAATTTCACGAACTTTTCAAACTGGAAAAACATATAAAATTTCTTTCTCACAGTTATTCACTATGTAGCTTTAGCTTCCCTAAACATCGAGTAGGAGGCTAATGAATTAGAAGTGCCGCAGCATTTGAAAACCGGCGCAGCAAACGGTGCGCCTAAAGTCGGCCGATTCGTAGACAACGCCATAACAAATCTGAAAAATACGAACCCTGACCGGCAAATAGGATTCGCCATGCAAGGGGTTGGGGATGTTAAGGTTCCGGCGGAATTGAGGGGAATTTTGGTTACTCCATAATTAGTGGGGAAAGTAAAGAGCCTCAAGAAGTTATTAATACTGTATATGAAACGGTTTCTAGATTTAAAAGGGATCCGATAAAAAGAGATAATGCACAACGTGTAATAAATAAGGAAATTGGTTGCTTTTTAAGGTCTATTAATTCGCCTCAATTTATTGCAAATCAATTCACACGTTATCATTTCAATGGGACGAATTTATTTGACGTAATACAAATATTAGAAAAATTAACCGAAAAGGACCTAGAAGAAGTACTACACTTACATTTTTCTGATGAATCGAGTTCGACACTAATCATTAAGTAAATGATACTTGTTATTTTTCTATAAATTTTTTTTATTTAATGTAGTGTTAAGGTAGTATCCATCTATTAATTTAACATCAATCAATGGAAAAATACTATTTATTCTCTCCTATATTATTTTCATAACCTTGGATGTACAAACAAAAATAAGTAAAAACATAGGCTCTTAGACCTAATAAAAAAACAAAACGATTCAAAAGCCCCTTTTAAAATGTATTATTCTACATTATTATTCTGAATAGAAAAATAATTTTAAAAAAAATAAATGATTTAACGGGTGTAAGTAGAATACATATATATACTAAGATAATATGTTGGAGTGAGAAAATGTCGTACTTATTAGATGTTCAAAATATTACAAAGCGATATGGCAATAAAGTTGTTTTAAAAAATGTTACATTCAATGTTCCGTCAGGATCAATAGTTGGCTTTATTGGTGATAATGGTGCAGGTAAATCTACTACATTTAAAACAATACTAGGTCTAGTTTCTCAGGATTCAGGTAGAATTAAAATCTTTGGCAAAGAAAATATACATAAACAGCCTAAGATGAAGGAAAAAATTGGAGTTGTGTTCGATGCTATGAATTTACCGGCGCACCTAACAATCAAACAACTAAATAAAGTTTTTTTGAGAATATTTAATACTTGGAATCAAGATGATTTTTTCCGATTGGTTAATTCTTTTTCTCTCCCCGAAGATAAACAAATATATAAATTTTCTCGTGGGATGTCAATGAAACTTTCTATAGCTGTTGCACTGTCACATAATGCAAAACTACTATTACTAGATGAGGCAACAGGAGGGCTTGATCCCTCATCAAGAGAACAAGTCTTAGGTGAGTTAAAAAGCTTTGTGAGAGAGAGTAGTGGTGGGATATTACTTTCTTCTCATATTATGAGTGATATTGAGAAAATTGCTAGTCATATTGTTTTTATCAAAAATGGTGAAATTTTATTAAATGAGAGAAAGGACAAGATTCTTGAAAAATTTGCAATTGTTGATATCAAAAAGGAACGATTATCTTTACTAAATAGAAATATAGTTGTTGCAAAAAGGGACTATGGTTCTTATTCTAGAATACTTGTATCAAATAAAATGGAATTGCCAAAGGACCTTAGCTCTAAAAAGATTTCAATGGAAGAACTTAGTATCTTACTAACAGGGAGTGAAATTTAAGTGAAAGGTCTATTATTGACAAACTATTACCTAGTTTATCGAAGTATTTTTGCATATGTAGGTCTCGCATTATTGATTGCTGGTGTACTTTTATTTTTTGCAGGGCCTATGATAAGTGGTGTGGCCGCTATGTTAATTATATTATTAATGACTTTGCCTTCACTTGAAGTTATAAAAATAGAGAGTAAGTCTGGTTATGATAAATATGTACTTACCTTACCGGTTAGTAGGTCTCATATTGTCCGAAGTCACTATATTTTTTACTTATCGGTTGTGATTATCGGAGCATTTCTTTCATATATTGTTATTTATACATATGATCTAATTTTTGAAACACAAATAAATGGCATAATTAATATTATTTCTTCTGGTATTTTCGTAGTTCTTTTTGCAGGTGCGCTTATATACCCGTTCCTCTATATCTTTGGTGCAGACAAATCTGATGCATTTGTACTTGGAGGAGGATTTGTAGGTCTATTTGTTTATTATGGAATCAAATTCTTAGTAGAAGATTTAATAGTCAAATTACCGTTATCCATAGATTCGTCTTTATTAGTTCCGATTTTATTTATAGTACTTGGTATTACTGTATTTACTCTCTCATATTTAATTGCTGTAATTATTTTTCGAAAGAAAGAATTTTAGACTATGTGATTAGTACATCAAGTAGGCGCAAAAAATCGTGCCCGTAGAGGCTCCATGTCAAGCCTTTTTTGCACACGCACCACATTCATAGCGAAAGGAGAGAATGGATAACTTAAATATTATCAATTTGTGTCTTGACAAAGGGGTGCATTACAAAGTTTCTGTCTATCAAAAAAATTATGATAAAGACAATGTGTATTTCGATATGTCTATAAGATGTAAAACTGATATTGTCAACAAAAAAATGAGATTATATGAAGTCCAAAGAATAAAGAATTTTTGATTGGACAATATGCCGATTCGGAATTTGGCCAATTGGCATTTTATATTGTTGTGTATAGTTACTTTAATCAAGATAAACCAAGTAATAGCGTAAGAAAAATGCTGCGAAATACAGGAGAAGATGTAAATAAAGCAAATAAAATCCTTGAAGATCATATAGGGAAAAATTATTTTTCTTTGTAATTGGAAAAATAAATATTGATAAAATAAATGACGATCGTTGTGATGTTTTTTACTTGTCTCTTGAGAATAATATAATCCCAATTGTCCGAAACAAAAGATTGCCAAGTGCATTTGTGATAATTTACAATTATGGCTTTTATTTAAAGCAATTTGACTCCTTAATGAAAAAGATCATTTCACATTACAATTTAAAATTAAAGAAAGAAGAAACAGAAGAATTAAAGAGATTGTATTTAAAAAAAAATGTCAAATGATAATTTTGTACTTCCCAAAACCATTTACATCAAGCATTTAAACAAGATTTTGGACTGCGAAAGCTGAGTAATTTAGAAATTAATAAATGTTTTAAATTGAAAAGTTCATACTCTATTTTTGTTGCATGGACTGGAAATTCGATAAAAAAAACTTTCTGAAACTTAGTATACGAGGAGTGAGAGGCTATGGAAATATTTCTAGCTTGGAAGGATAATTCTTGATTGAATGTTTCTTGCTGCTCGATGTGTTTCAATAATTTAGAAATGTGATCATCCGAATGAGGGAACGAACGATTTTCGTTTGGTTTTTCAGCTGGAACGTGGCCCGTTACTTCTTCGAACGCCCCTTTCCCAAACCGGTCAACGACAACGATCGCGGCGTTCTCTAACTGCATGTTGTGTTGTTGAACAAGGGTTTGGAAGTGTAGTTTGCCAGGTCGCTTTCAATAAATAATCGCTGTACTCGGTCATTTTTGATGAAGGTATAACCGTTCTTTTCCAATAGCTAGGCACCATTTTCGTAATGTACTATCGCCAATTCCTAAGGTATGGCTCACTTCTTTGGTACTGTAAGCTCGTTCTTGCGATTTCATTCGTTCAACCTCCTAGTGGGATGGGACGGGATATAGAGCGTTCTCCTATCCGTTTTAGAAGCATTCGACAGATATAATTCATTTACCTGTTCTGTAAGGAGGAAAAGGGAGAGAAGGACTGCATAAAATCCGCCTTTTTTATGCAAGATTTAGAGCTTCATAAAAGGGGAAAACCCTTGATCCATCAGCGATGTATAAAATCCTGCATAAACGAGTCAAAACAGAAAACCGCCAATTCCTTGCGTATCAAGGGGTTGGCGGTTTTCATTACTTCCCATAGTTGGCTTTATGTTACCTAGATTTGTAGAAAGCATTCACATATGTTTAATGATTTATTTTTTGGGTTTAAATTTATTATCTATTTCTTTAAATTCCTCACTATCAATATCTGGTGGTTCATCCTCATCTTTTCTTAATTTCCAACCAATAAATCCAGTAACCATCGCAAATATGAGTGAACCTTGCCATTCGATTTCAATATTTGCCATAAAATTATCTATTACTTCAATCAATAAAAAGGTAAGAGTTGTATTCAAAATAAATGGTAGCCATCCTTTACTCGTTTGAAGTATGCCAACAGATTTTAAAGCTTTTGGTATTGCATCTGTAATAAAAGCAAGAGGTATTTCAAGGAATAAATACAAAATAAAGAACAATACTAAATCCAATAATGAATTATATTGGAAACCTATTATTCTTAAAATGATGTATTCAAAAAAAGCAATAAAGAGTAATATTATCAGTACGATAGAAATAGAGATACCAACAGTTTTAAATTTATTGATATGAACTGCCTCCTTCAAATTATTTTTCTCAATATTTTAAATTAGAACAGGTAATTATCATTACCAATTATTAGTAAAAAATGATTTACCTGAATCCGTGATGAATTGAAATCGACTTTGATTTTGTTGTAATTTTGATGGATTGATAATCCATAAAACCCCTTTTATGCTTATGACCTATGTCATCTCTATTTCCGAAAATGGAACAAATCTCTTTTTTAGGTATACGAACCAAAAAAATAGACAAAAAAGCACAGGGAGTGACGTTGGACATCAGTGCCCGAACATTCGTTCGTTATCTTGCCTCTCTCCATTTCTGATAGACGTTCAGTAGGGGCTCGCTATAGCCACTCCTTCGCGTCAGTTTCATCCAGATCTGTCGTGATCGACGGACGAGTCGCCCTGCCATCGTGATCACCGTCTGAATAATCGTCTTGATGCGGCGGCGTTTCACTTTGTGGTGCAACGGATGTCTCGGATCGCTTAATAGATCTTGTCCAATCAGACGAAGAAGATTGTAAACGAAGGCTCCCATGACCAACACGAGCGCATTCGTTTTCATCTTCCCAGATGGAAGCCGCTCTAAATCTAAGTCGCTCTTCAGTTCGCTATGAAACTGTTCGCATGTCGCATGGTCATGATACAACGCGAGCACATCGCTCATTCGAACATGCTCGTATCCTTTGAGCCGCACCCAATAGCTTTCCACTTCATAATCAGGAACGAGCATCAGCTGTCCATTGCGTTCCATCGTCCGTTCCGTCACTTGGGTGACTTGAACGTACGTATACGTGTTTCCATCGATCGCTGCCTTCTGTGGAAGGCATAGCTCATAGGTTTGTACTCCTTCGCTTTGTCCATCATCGACACGTTTGCCCTTTTGCGAAGCGATCTGGAACCAAAGCGCTTTCGATTCTCGGCGTAAGTTTCGCTTGATGACAAAGTCCACGTCTTCCTTTAGGCATACGTGCACATTCGCTTCTGCATCGTTTCCTGCATCCATGCGAACAAGCAGACGAGATGAAGTCAGTTGACGAGCTCGACGGATAGCGGTGACTAAAAACGAGGGCATGTTGTCTTGCACATGTTGTTTCCCTGGACGCAACTCGGCATGAACGAGATACCCTTCCTTCCCTGCATACGCAAACAACGGTGTAAAACCGTCAAATCCTTTATACGTTCGACTAACTCCTTCTTTTTTCGTATCGGAGTTGTCAAATGGGGAACCATCTATATCAAGGGGAAGCCATGTCGTCTTTCCTTTGGTCCAACAAGGGGACAAAGTGGCATGTCGTTGAATCAACAGACGTATGGACTCCTCCCAAAGAATCGTTTCGGTCATCGGAAGACAAGCGAGCTGATCGAGTCGTTGTCGCAAGGTTGGAGAGGAAGGCACGTGCTGAATCCCCATCGATGCCGAAAAGATATCGTCCTGACGATACGCTTCGATATGATCGAAATCCGTTTTTCCTGTGGCAAGCAAGCCAATCATCGAGCGAATGACATCGCTATGGGAAATGTGCACTTCTCGACGAACCGTTGGAAGCCGAAGTGCGTTTACCCGTTTATCCAGTTTCGTTCGATGGAGTAAGTAGCCAACGAGAGCAAGCCCAGCACTTGGGGTAATCGCTTCATCTGTCAATACAAACCGAATCGGGAAATCTTTCATCACATCACCTACTTGATGAAGAATCGTCAACGTCGTTTTCCCTTATCGTATCAACGGTTTGCGACCATTGTAAAGATGTTTTGTCACGGATTCAGGATAGATAGAAAATGGTAAGCAAAAACAACAGAGAAAGTTTTCTGTGCTGGCAACACCAAATCGAATAGTTTAATGGGGAGTGTTTTTGAACAGACGGGAGTCAGGATGCACTCCCCAGCTATTTACTATAGGGGGAAATTTTTGTGGCAGAAACAATTGCACCAATGACGGCAAAACATTTGGAACAATGTATTGAACTATATATGAAAGTTTTTAATCGTGACCCTTGGAATGAAAGCTGGACATATGAAACGGCTAAAGAAAGGCTTACAGATTTGCTGCATACTCCGAAATTTACAGGATTTTTTTGGGAAATCGATGGAACTCCCATTGGTTTTATAGCAGGGAACAGCAAGAAAACATATCAAGGAATAACTTTTTATTTAGCGGAATTATGCATCAATCATGAAATTCAAGGTAAAGGCTATGGCTCTAAGCTTCTCCAATATTTAGAGAAAGATTTACAAAAGAAACAAGTTAAAAGCATTTACCTCTTAACATCCACTGGAGGACTCGCAGAAAGCTTCTACAGAAAAAATGGTTATGCTGTGAATAACAATCGAATTGTGATGAAAAAAAATTTGTTTTAGACAGTTTTTTCCTAGCTGAAATTTTATCCAGCCAATTTTCGGTCTCCGCCAAAGAATCATGCAATCACTGTGCGCATATGAAACCGAATGAGATAATGTTTTAAAACGAGAAACGAATTCAAATTTTGTCAAGTGCTATTCCCCACGCTTATGTTTGGGGAAATTTTTTTTGTGATTGACAAAAAATAATGGTAAATAGTTAAATATATTTAATTAAATATATTTAACTATTTATTGGGGGATTTTATGGTTAAAGACAGCATTGCGTTTATTGCAAATTATTTGTGGAGGGAATCGATTAAAAATTTACATATGCATTTGACGGAGGCGGAGATTAAAAAATTCAGCAGCAATGACTACTATTATTTAACGACTATTTACTATATGGGGAAACCCAATTTTTCTCAGGTGGCAGAAGCTTTGAACCTCACGAAGCCGGCTGTTTCAGCGATGATTAGAAAGCTGTCAAAAATGGGCCTTATAGAAAAAATACAATCGCAGGAGGACAAACGAGTTTATTATGTAAGTGTTACAGAAAAAGGAAAGAACATTGTCGAAGGTGATGAAAAGCTCTACAAGAAAATTGACTTGCAAATAAAAGAGTGTTTAGGAAGCGATCATAAATATGAATTTCTGGAAACTTTATTGGCAGAAATCGTTCGTTATTTGCAAAAAACAGATCGCTAATGCATCATATACATTCTTACATGGAGGAGCTGTTCATGAAAAGGAGTTTTGAGGGTAAATCCGTTATTGTCATAGGCGCTTCAGGGGGATTAGGTTCAAGCTTTGCAAAAGCTTTTGCCGATAAAGGTGCAAGGCTTCTTCTTGTTGGAAGGAATGAACAAAAGCTTAAAAAGACAGCGGAGCAAATAACTGGAGATATAACAATTGCTACTTTTGACATCACCGATTTACAATCGATTGAGAAATTGATTGATTTTGCAAAAATGTGGTCAGATCCTATCGATATTGTCGTCAATGCTTCGGGTTATGACGTGAGAAAGTCTTTAGCTGAGCATAGTTATGAAGAAGCGAAGAACACGCTTGATATCAATCTTTTAGGAGCGATTCTTATAACGAAGGCATTCCTGCCGCATATGAGAGAACAAAAAGGCAGCACGATTATGCATATCGGGGGATTTGCAGATGGCCGCTTGGCTTTTCCATATTATAGTGTCGATGCTGCATCACGAGCAGGGCTGTTCACATTTATTGAAGCTGTAAACCGTGAATTGGAGTTGGAAGGCAGTCAAGCAAGGGTTGCCTTTTTTTCGCCAAGTCCTGCAGATACTGAAGCTGAAAGACCGTTTCATCCGCTTTGGAGGAAAATGGGTGTTTCCATTATGCCTGTTGAAAAAGTGGCAGAGGATTTGCTTAAAACAATTGAAAAAAAGAAGACAGTACGAATTATGGGAGGGATGTCCACGATCCTTTTTGCCAAGCTTAACTCCATATCGCCGAAGCTGGCTGATGCTATCATGATGAAAAAATATGGGAAAATGCTTCAACAATTTTTTTACAGGACAGAGGATGGCGGACAGCAAAAGCCGAGTAGGCATAAAAGAGGCTATCTCCGCAAGATTGCTGTCATTCTTATTATCGCCTCGTTTATTTTGTATGGACTAGCCGCCGTTGTCCCATTGCTTCCGCTCACTCTTACTCAAAAAGCGGCGGCTGTTCCGGCGCTGATTGCAATTGGCGAAATCGTTTGGTGGGCCGGGCTGGCAATCGCAGGTCGGGAAGTCGCTGCCAAGTACAAAAAATATCTTAATCCGTGCACTTGGTTTTCCTGTAAAAGAAAAACAATTTAAAGATTAGAAAAGTGCCATCAGCTGGAATTCTAAACTTTATGCGAGAAGTGAGGAGCTTGGAATTTTTTTTTTTTGCCAGATTGGCATATTCTTATTGTTAGTTGTTGGAATAGGATTCATTTCAAAATTATTGGGTAAATATAGTTTGTATTTTTTGCTGACTCTCACTTTTACAGTTTTAATTTTTGCTGTACTAAATACGAATGATTTTAGTAATCGGCCTTCTTATATGTTGTTTTATTTGGAACAGTTTGTCTAGCTTCAATGATAAAATTGATGATCCCAGCGTATAAGTTAAAATAAAAGGTTCTTCGGAGCTTTATCAGGTAGACGGCAGCTTATAAATAGCGTAAAAGGACATTTCGAAATTCTTTTTAATGAGAAAGACGTCCTCAACATCTATCTTGCTTTCTTCTAAATGTTGATTCGGTTATTAGGCAGGCGGCAGCATGGATTATTTAAATAAGGAAAAGAAAAGACTTACGTTTTGATAAGACGAAATCCCTTTAAATTCGAACAGTCATACAATGCCCTAAAGGGGCTGTCTTAGAAAGTCAAATCGTCATTGATAACCACGATATATCAACGTTTCTAAAACATTAATGGGGGCGTCAATAAGCCGTAAAAATGACTTATTAGACACCCCCATTTTGTGATTGCATTTTAATTCATTCGGTTTTAAGCTTCTTTTTCATTAATTCATTTATTATGGCAGGTATTAATAAATACAATGCGTAGGCAAAAGACATCCATGCTGCAAAAGCGATAACCTGCGGCTCATCAAGCTTAGGAAAAATCAGCTGGTGGTTGGATAAAGAAAAAGTATCTAAAATTAAACCAACGATCGTGCCGATGAATCCAAATTTCAGCGGTGAATTTTCGGCTTTGTCAAACAATACATATAAATACGTGGCTGCTGCCAATAAAACCCCTGTTCCAGCTATTAGCAAAGAGAGGCTGACAGCAAACTCTGCTGTACCCGGTCTGAAAAGAACGCTGTCCCCAAACATAACAAAAAACATTGTGGCAAAAAACCAAACAAAAACGCTCCAGCATGCTGTGTACAAATATCCTTTCATTTGTTCTCCACCTCTTGTAAGCCGCTCAATGCTATAAATAATTTCTCAAGTTCTGCGTATGTTTTCTCTACCGGAAAATTTTTTGACAATAGAGCCTGTAAGGCGATTCCGTCTACAACAGCGTTTAAAATGATCGCCCATGTGTCAAGCGAAATTCCTTTAATTGGTGATGAAGGCCATATTTTTAATAAATTTTCCGCTAGAGCTTTGTTTTCTTGTAAAATAATCCCCTCAAGCTGTTCCCTGATTTTATCATTATGAAAACCTGAAACGACGAGTGTTAAGAACAATTTATGAAAAAAAGAATCATGAGAACAACGGCTTTTCGCTGTCTCAATCGCTTGTTTAATGATGTTGCCGTCACTTTTCGATAATTCGTCCCAAGAACTGTCGCAAATATCTTTTACAATATCCAATAATAATTGTTCTTTAGTTCGAAAATGATAATAAACAGTCCCCTGCGTAACCCCTGCCGTTTCGGCGACTGCCCTCAATGTGAACTTTTCAATTCCGTTTTTGACTAAACACTTCTTCGCGGAACGAATTAATTCATTTTTACTAATAACATTCGGCTTTGCCATATGATCACTCCTTATTAGTTATTCATATAACTAACTTAACTCAAAAAAATTTACCGTTTATTCACTGATTCATTTTAGATTATACAAAATTCTTGACAGTACCACAATATAAAATGGTCATAATTACTATCTTTTCAAAAGTCATTTGAATTCTCTAATTTGAATATTGACAAGAAAAGAGTTTTCATGTGACTCTTTTTAAGAGAGAAAGGGCAGGTGAACAAAATGGATATCAATGAGTTTCAACAATGGGTGAAGGAGTATTATGACAGCAGGGGCTGGGCTGAATTAGATATTTTTGTCCGCATTGGATTTTTAGCCGAAGAAACAGGGGAAGTTGCCCGAGCTATAAGAGCGCTTGAAATTGGCAGAGACAGACCAGACGAATCAACAGGTTCAGTTGAGGAAAATAAACAGGCATTAATCGAAGAGCTGGGAGATGTGTTAGGAAACATCATAGTGATTGCAAACAAATACAATATTCCTTTGGAAGAAGTATTTCATTCACATAAAAAGAAGCTGTTAGATCGTTATTCTACTGTTTAAGTTTTATGTCTTAAAAATTCCGTAATAAGGTAAAATTGCGGCATCGCTGTTTCACGTGGTGAACGGATTCTTCCGTATTCTTTGATGCCGCAAACGATTGTTGAATAGATTGTGAAATCCATTTCTTTTTATGGTCGACCAATTGCAAATAAACTTTCTTTTCCGGGCAATAGGGGGGATGCCCAATTTTCAAAAGTCATTAGCGATAAAAACGATTCCAAGGTTATTAGATAAAAGGCAGTGTTCGCATCAGAGGATGACGATTCTGCGTAAAACGGTCCCGAACTTATATAGCTTGATATTCACATAAGGGAGATGCCGTTTTTATTTGGTTATAAAAATTTTTGAAGTTTAACTGAAAGGCTTTTATATTAATCAAGGTCGCGCATTATCCAATCTCTTTTATGCATTCTTAAACTAGCATTTCATTTCTGCCGATTCACCCCGCACCTTTAAATGTAATGAAGGGGAGAGGAATCAGGTTTTTTTATCATGATATTCTTGAAATACCTTCCTATATTGTAATAAAATGAAAATAGATTCATAGAACTTTAGTTCTATCAGGAGGTGGGATTTGGAAAAACTTGGGGCTTTTGATATGTGGTCAGGGAGATGAGAAATTCCTTTTTCAACCGGCATGATCCGGTAAGGAAGGGAATTTGCAAACCCTAAAACCTGTGAAAAATGTGCTTGCCCTCATAACAGTGTGTTCATGCTGCAGACAGTTGGCAGAAACCTATATGATTGATCAAATATCACTAAATTCAGGTAAAGAGGCATTTGGCAAATAGAACATTTGAAAGAAGAGGGCTGACTTTTATAATGAGATATTTTTGTAATTTAAGGCTTAAGCTGACCTCATGATCATGGTAGTAATTGCCGCATGACAAATATGCCCCTGTTCCATGAAGCTTGTACATATCATAGTTTGAAAAAGAGCCAATCACAAAATAAGCAATTTCTTTTATAAAATAATTTCGAATTTTTTCGATATGATAAAAATAGGACTAAATAATGATACAATGAAAGCGATTATAAAATTTGGGAGGGGAAATGAAATGAAAGCAGCAAGATGGCACAACGCTAGAGACATTCGAGTAGAGGAAGTAGAAGAACCGAAAGCAGGGAAAGGAAAAGTAAAAATTAAAGTAGAATGGGCAGGAATTTGCGGAAGCGATTTACACGAATATGCGGCAGGTCCAATTTTTGTTCCTGTTCAAGAGCCTCATCCTGTCAGTAAAGATGTGGCGCCTATTATCATGGGCCACGAATTTTCTGGTCAAGTAGTTGAAGTTGGAGAAGGCGTTACAAAAGTAAAGGTTGGGGATTCTGTCGTTGTAGAACCTATTCTTCGCTGTGGAGAATGCCCAGCTTGTAAAAAAGGTAAGTACAATCTTTGCGAATCTTTAGGATTCCACGGTTTATCCGGTGGCGGCGGCGGATTCTCTGAGTATACTGTCGTTGATGAGCATATGGTGCATAAAATGCCTGAAGGTCTTTCTTATGAACAAGGAGCATTGGTGGAGCCTGCGGCTGTAGCCTTGCATGCTGTTAGATTAAGCAAAATCAAACCTGGCGATAAAGCCGCTGTGTTTGGAACAGGTCCTATAGGTCTTCTTGTGATTGAAGCATTAAAAGCAGCTGGCGCTTCAGAAATTTATGCTGTAGAAGTTTCCAAAGAACGTTTGCAAAAAGCGAAAGAACTCGGTGCTACATCTGTCATCAATCCAATAGAGGAAGATCCGGTTCAAAAGCTTCATGAATTAACCGATGGCGGAGTCGACGTTGCGTTTGAAGTAACGGGAATACCGGCTGTTTTACAACAAGCTATTGACAGCACTGCATTTGAAGGAGAAACAGTCATCGTTAGCATATGGGAAAAAGAAGCGGGCATTCAGCCAAATAATATCGTATTAAAAGAAAGAAACGTAAAAGGAATTATTGCATACCGTGATATCTTCCCTGCTGTAATGGAATTAATGAAACGAGGCTACTTCCAAGCAGAAAAACTCGTTACGAAACGAATTAAGCTAGATGATATAGTAGCAGAAGGATTTGAAACGCTGATAAAAGAAAAAGACCAAGTGAAAATTTTGGTAAAACCAGAATAAACATTTAAACAGAGTAGGGAGAAAACGGTGCGGACAAGCTGAAGCTTCAATAGATGGATGCAATGCGAAAAACGCGTGCACCGTTTGGCAAGCAGGGAGAAAGTTGCAGGGGATTTGCCGATGCTTGAAAATATATACAAACAAATAAGTAAGGTTAAATCCCCTCTCTCTATCCAAATTTTTTCATGAGCCTTTATCATTCCATAAAAATTCCGTTGGTTCAAAAACATGTAAATACGTTAAGACATCGGTACTTGAGGGATAATTTTGCCTTCGATACGTTCAAAGATGTCATCTAAATCAGTGCCAGTTATGGTTAGTCCATGGTTTTTAAGACCAATAATAGCTTTAGAAGGCTCTTTTGAAGCTCGGACAAGTTCAGCCACCGTTTTTGCAAGTTCAATTGTTCCACAAGGATAGTTAATCTCTGTAGCCTTTATGCCGTCCATCCAAGCATGAACATGTACAATCGCTCCTACCTCCGGGTGCTCTTTATAAATCATCCAGTGCTCAATAGCGTCGACAGATGCCCTTTTTGGTGTTATATTCGGAGGAACGCTTACTTTCATGGCATTTTTATCAGGATCGTATCCACTTATTAAGAGAAAATCTTCACCAACTGTTTTCATATCTGCTTTGTTAATTCCGCTTGCACTCATCCAAAAGCTTT
This sequence comes from Aeribacillus sp. FSL K6-8394, assembly GCF_038008865.1. Lineage (NCBI taxonomy): Bacteria > Bacillati > Bacillota > Bacilli > Caryophanales > Bacillaceae > Aeribacillus > Aeribacillus sp. FSL K6-8394. The sequence goes on along the minus strand of NZ_JBBPAA010000001.1, from coordinate 2,074,219 downwards.
CACTGTCCCGTCTGGCACTGAGGTTTCCATAGCTTAGACCTCCTAATCCGTAAAGTTTTTTTAGATGACGGAGATCACGAGGTGTAAGGTATTCCTCCAATGGAAATGGGGCGGGAAGTAAATTCATGCGGTCAAGCTTTTTTCCGGATTCGCTTAATGATCTCGTAATCTCATCTCCGTTCCACATCTCTTCCGGAAGATCATCATAAAAATTATTGTCAATGACTAACTGCGAAGCTGCGAGCGGTTCCAATCTTTCAAAAATTTGTTTAAAAAATGTTGCTTCTTCTCCTTTTCTATACTCCAATTTATAAAAACCTTGTTCAGGTGTAAGAAAATAAATATCTGTTGTTTCATTATCGTTATGTAAGATATACATTAAATGATTTGCTAAAGACCTGATTAAATACGGATAGGCTGATTTGTGTATGTTTTCGGATTTTTCCGATGTTTCCATAACAGAAACGACAAACGTTGCTTGGGCCTTTCTTCGGTAGGGCCGTGGTTTTTCAGGATCAATAAAATGAAACACAAGTTTTATATTTTCTTTAGGAATGTGATAAAACATATAGCCTCTTGATATAAACTCCTACTTTATTTAGAACGAGAATATGTTCGTGGATCCAAAATAATGTTTTGCTCACTTCTCATTGTAAAATTGTTGCAATTTAAATTATTTGCCAATAAATAGTTTGAAGAGAAGGCTCTTGATCGTTCAATCAAAAAATAGGTGAAGTAAAAAAATGGTAAAACATTTTCGTGGAAAAGGGCAATGAATCAATTCAGAGTTTTAACCCATTTTTTATTAGAAAATAAAGTACCTTAGTCAATTTTTAAACACTGCGATTCAAGTTGTGTCCTAGATGTTGGCAATGGAAAATTAGGATTGTTCGGTGCGAAAAGCACATAAAGTTTCTCCGTTAAATATCAATGAATACAGCATCTAGTGAAACAAAACAAGAGCTGAGACGTATGAAAATGGTGCTATACCGTATTTACATCCTTAACGATTAATCAGCCATCCGAGACGAAGGAACTAGGTGATGCACTTGAGGGGAAAATTGGAGAAGAGATTTTTCTATTTATATACTGGGGAGGCAATGGCAGCAGTCATTTTTTTTATCATTAGTTTCATTTGGAATAAAGTCTTTGCCCATTTGCATTTATATTCGCTGTACTCTTTTTGGATTTCGTTTTTTCTGTTAGAGTTTCTCTTATTTCAGGGTAGTGTGTATTGGTTTGCAAAATGGAAGCGATTAAAAAAAGAAAATACTGCCATAACTCCTGCTTATATCGTCCATCGATTAAAAAATATAAAGAAATGGAATACACTGTTTATCATTATTTCGCCTTTCATGTTTTTTGTCGATCTAGTCAGATGGTATCCGTCGGTACCTGCAACAGGATTGTACATAGCGGGATTTATTTATGTTTTTGCCATACTTGAGTATATAAACTATTTTCATATTCAGCTTTCATATGACAATTTTTCTGATATGAAATACCTCTTAAAGTCGAAAAAGCTGAAAAAATCGTGTTTACGTAAAGACTTTGAAAGATTAGGATAAAGTAATAAGATAGCGGAAGGAAGATTATAAATGATACATATTCTGCTTGGCGCTTCACCTTCGGGGAGTTTAAAAATGGTCTTAAGGGATTTAGATGTGGAGAAAAAAGAGCGCGTCATTTCTTTTTGGGAAACATTCTCGGTGGGTCCGATCTGGAGACTGCATGAAGACATTGGAAAAGAAGCGAGATGTAATTGGATAAAAAATAATTTGACGGATGCATACAATGAGTTTCATGAGTATGAACAAAACTTTCAAAAAACAGTCAATGAAATAACAGCAATTCCAGAAGGATCACCTATTATGATATGGATTTCTGACAACGCTCATGAACAGACCGGATTGCGATTTGTTTTATATCTATTGAAGAATAAAAATAATGACATCTTCCTCATCAACACGACAAAGGTATATGGCGAGCTTTTTAAGAAACGAAAAGAAAAATATACTGTTTTGGATACAGGTGAAATTCCTCCTGAAAAGCTTCGATTCATATATGAACAAAGTAAAAATGAACCGCCTCTTTCCCAGCATGAAAGAGAGAATTTTGAAAAGGAATGGCTCGCTCTTGCAAATACTCGCGAAGTATTGCGAATTTGGCAAAACGGAACGATACACAGCGTTTCGGAAGATTATTATGATCTTTTCATAATAAACAGAGCGAAAAAGCTGCATAACGAAATGAAGACGAAGGATTTTATAAAATCAGTTAGACTAATCGGTGAAGTACTGGGGCATCTAGACCAATATGTAGGAGATGAATTCTTGGAATATCGGCTAAGAAAGCTGATTGAAAAGAGAGCTTTTGAAATGGAAGGCAGTCTGGAAGCTATGGCCTTCTATAGTGTTAAATTGCGATAGGAAAGTGGTGAAATATGATTTACGCCATTATTTTATTTATTCTTGCTGGTTTAGCTGAAATTGGCGGAGGGTACTTAGTCTGGCTATGGATACGTGAAGGAAAACACTACTTGTACGGAGTTATTGGCAGTATGATCTTGGTTCTATATGGGCTGATCCCTACTTTGCAAAACTTTCCTACATTCGGTAGAGTATATGCCGCTTATGGCGGCGTGTTTATTATTCTTTCTGTTTTGTGGGGATGGTGGGTCGATAAAAAAACTCCTGATATTTACGATTGGATCGGAGCAGGTATTTGTTTAATTGGAGTTTCCATCATGCTTTGGGGTCCAAGACATTAGACTGTCCATTCTGATAGGGATTTTTAATAGAATAGCTGCAATTAAATAATGTGCGAGTGAGTAAGCTTTCTCGGAACATATCGAGCATGAGCAAGACAACTTCCGTATAGGGAGTATGGCATCCTAATTAATTGACAGTTTTAGCGTTATGCTGAATGACTTTTTTCCGGTGATGCCGATAATGTGCGATTTTTTAATAAAGGCTTCAGCTTGCCGTTACACTTCAGAGATATTACAGGCTCTGAATAATGGCAACAAGCGTGGCAGGAAGGTGCAATCAAAATGATTTTTTTGTTTTATTTGAATTACAGATCGCTCCCATTCCCGGCCAATCCAACGAGTCTTTAAAAAATGGACGAAAATCGCCTTAATGTCAAGCCATTGCAATTTTTTTAGTATATAAAAAGATTGCTGGCGTTCTTAGGAAGCCCCTGCTGTTGAATTGGTGAAGCGAGGAATTCAATTTTTTAGAAACTTTTATAGGAAAAAAACGTTAATACATATGTAAGGAATATAAAAAAAACGGGGTGTGCTCATGATCTGGGCGTTGGTATTGATTATGCTTGGAGGAGTGTTAGCTGGTTTTTTGCATGTTTGGTTGAAAAAGCGGATATCCTTTTTTCCGTTATTGGTGATAGAAATCGTACTGTTATCTGTTCTTGCAGTCTATTTATTTATAGCATATGAATTAGGTTTTACAATTAGAGCGATGTCTAGCTTTGGATACTCTTTTCTTATGTGTTTAATCACGTTTTCCCATGAATCGGGTTACGAAAAAATAAAAAATGAAGCAAACAGAGTGGAAATTGAAAAGATTGAACTCAATAAACATTCGAGTCGGGTTTGGATTGATGCGGCATTTGCGATGACATTCATTGGTCTATCTGTCTTATATTTTGTTTTCAATTCATACGATTCTGTTTGGTCTCTTATTTTGTTATATACGAATGTTGTAATGATTTGTCAATTGTTAAAAAAAGCTGTTCTTTATCGAAACCTTGAAGTGTATTTCAGTAAAGAAACAAATTGTATTTACATATTATCGAACATCACAGCGAAACGATATCCGCTTTCAGAACTTTCAGAAGCAAAGCTCGAGTCAAATGTTGATGTACTTAAATTATTCCCATTATTTACGATGTTTTCAACAAATGAAGATTTCACGACAAGTATGGGAAAAACATTAAAGCTAGTATTTTCAGGCGAAACTGTCTATTTTAATGCTAAAAACACTTCTTGGCTTACGACCATTGAAAGCCGGGAAGAAAAGGAACTACCGTCGGAAATTGCACAAGTTGAAGTGCTTCCATTTTATCATAAAAAAAATATAAAAAGACTTCTCGGCAAAATGTACTTTGCCATTTCCGTCAAAGGAGTCGGCGCCTACACGACATTGACTGTTATCTTATCACTGCTAAAGGTTCCTATTTGGGCGATCACGATTGCGGTCATTGTTTTTTGGATATTTAATCTTTACATTTCTGATCGATTATTAAAAATTGCATTAGACGTGAAAGAGATAGATGATCCAAATGTTTTAGCTGTTGCAGACAAAGTGCTAAGTCGGGCTGGAATTTCTGATGTGAAAGTTTTTCAAACAGAGGCGAATGAATTAAACGGTTTTGCAGCTGGGGCAAACATCGGTCGATCAATGATCGTATTAACGTCGGAAACGTTAAAGCTTCCGTTGGAAGCAATCGAAGCGGTTTTTGCTCATGAAGCTGTGCATGTAAAAAAACGGGATGTCATGATCGGTCAAATTATACGTATACTTGCGCTTTTAGTAATTGTTTTATTTATTTACTGGTTATACCATTCTTTTCTACTAAGAAATGAGTCTCTTCTTTTTTACATTGTTTTTGTTCTTATTTTATTCCTTCCTCTTATCCAGTCTCTTCTTTTGCAATGGATGGAAGTGCGGGCAGATCATTTAGGGGCTATATGGCTTGACAACGGAAATGATCAAATGGCAGACGGTTTAACTGCTTTAGCTGTAAAACAAGATGAGTTGACATACAAAGCAGAACGCTACAATTTAAGTAATGAAGAAAAAAATTCATCGATTGAGCGGGATTCATGGTTTTTCAGATTTCTAGAATTTCAATTTATGATCCACCCGCCAATGTATTGGCGTATTCAATCTTTAAAGGAAACTGGAACGGAATGGAACATGAAAAAAATACGAAAGTGGTGGAAAGAGCGTTTTTACGAATCGCTTCCTGATAAAAAGAATAAAATGGAAAGCATGTGAATCATTTTTATCGTTTGAAATGCTTATTAAAAATTAAACGATACAAACATAACCCCCATACGAGAAAATGTGACGAATTTTCATATTGAGTCGGCATTTTGAGTGCCGGCTTTTTGTATTTTAAGGGTATCCGCTGATCATAATCTTTTTGTCTTCACCTTTTCCCAATGCCGGGAAAATCGTAATGGAAGACGAAAACCAATTTGGTCCGCTAGCAGTCAGAGTGAGAAATAGAAGAGTATTTGTCAATCTTCTTTTCTGCAGATTTGACCACATAATTTAGGAAAATGAATGTGTTTTTTTCTACAATAAGTAGATAACAATTATGATAATGAGATGCTACAATCAACTTAAAGATAATTCAAAATATTAAGTAAAAGAGAGGTGTTTCAGATAAATTGCAAACGCTTACTTAAAATGTGAAATACAAAAAATTTTTGATGAGGAGGTCTATCATAATATGAAACGGATTAACCCAATGAACGTAATTGACAACAGCCGCATTCATTCATTCCATATTTGGCTGATTTTCTGGTTATTTATCGTTATTATGTTTGACGGATTTGATGTTGTCATTTACGGTGCTTCTGTCCCGCTGCTTATTAAGGAATGGGGAATTTCGGATGTCACTGCCGGGGCTATTGGCAGCTATACAGTTGTCGGAACAGCAATCGGTGCTGTTTTGTTTGGATTGCTATCGGATAAAATAGGGCGAAAAAATATTATTTTGTTGACTACGTTCTTGTTTAGCTTTTTCACGCTGCTCGCAGGTTTTGCAGCAAATCCTGTCTTATTTACGATCTTTCGCGTCATTGCAGGTGTTGGTCTGGGCGGAGTTATGCCTAATGTCGTTGCAATAGCAACTGAATATTCACCGCGACGGGTTCGCACAGCAATTGTTTCATTCATTTTTTGCGGTTATTCTGCAGGAGCTATTCTAGCAGCGCTTACAAGCAGGCAGCTCCTTCCTACAGTTGGATGGGAGTCAGTATATTGGGTAGGCGGGATTCCTTTATTGTTCATTCCTTTCTTGTTGAAAAGTGTTCCAGAATCCATCGACTTTCTTTTGGAAAAAGGAAAGGAAGAAGAAGCTAAAAAAATTCTTGCCAAAATTGAGCCGGGAATTAGCAGCGATGGGGAATTTGAAAAAAAGGAAAAAGTGAAAGAAGCGGGATCGCCTATTGTCAGTTTGTTTGAGGAAAAACGTGCATTCAGCACCGTTATGTTCTGGATTTCCTGCTTTAGCGCATTTGTATTGATTTATTCCATGAATACATGGCTGCCGCGCCTTATGATGGAAGTTGGCTATGATTTAAGCTCAAGCCTTGCATTTACTGCTGTCATGCAAATTGGAGCGATTGTCGGAACAGTTGTTTTCGGCCCTATAGTTGACCGGCTAGGCTTTAAAAAAGTGCTTGTTCCATTGTTTTTCTGTGGAGCCATTGCACTATCTTTAATCGGTTTTGCCAACAGTACATTCATCGCTTTTGCCCTGATTTCTGTTATTGGTGCAGCATCCGTCGGGGTTCAAAATATGGCGAACGCATTCGTTTCTCAATATTATCCTACTAATATGCGTTCAACAGCTGTAGGAAGTACAATGGCATTTGGCCGTTTAGGCGGAATAGTTGCCCCTACATTTGTTGGGATTTTACTTTCATTAAATTTACAGCCGCAATATAATTTTGCAGCTATTGCCAGTGCAGCAGTGCTTGGCGGTTTAGCAGTATTGTTCATTCAAGAGCAGCATTCAGTCTATTATAAAGAGAAAAAACAATCTGAGTTAATAAATGAAGATGTAGCCGTCGAAAAATAATTTTTGTAAAATCCCGAGGAGATGGTCTCTTCGGGATTCTTATATAAAGGGATACCTATGATTCGTACGAATCGGTTTGTTCAGTACTTTTTGGCTCATCGAAATGTGACATAGAACGGATGATAAAATGAAACAAGAGCATTATAACTATAAGCCTGCGCCGACATCGATGCCTGTGAAAGATCTTGTGTTTCAAATGTTATCGATTTGCAAAAACAGTGAAATCCGGATGCATTTGTCAAAAAATTGAAAGAGATGGAAAAAGACTTAAAAAAACTGGCAGAAATATATATCGAAAGTACAAAAAGTCTGTTAGAATCCGTGATGAATGAGGATCTTTAGCGCCAAGTCGATCTTTCCAAAATTTTTAATTCGAAAATGTCTGGATTGCAATGATTTCAAACTGCGATGGCTCATGAAATCCACCATAAAGGGCAGCTTTTCGTCTATGTACGGGAAATACGGATCTTCCACGTTATGTGATGCGCAGCTGATGAAAGGAACCAGATGATTATCGAACAGAGTCACCTCGTTTCTTTCAGGACTTTGTTTGTGCGGAAAGCAAAATAAATCGATGTCCCTAATATGACAATTAAGAAAATATAAAGCGGATAGACTCCAAGACCATCTGCTTTTCCGAGTGCAACTTGAGCAGTTCGCCAGACCCCGAATAAAAAGAAATAAACTATTTCTGCTTGCAATAAACGGATGTAAATCCTTCCTTGATTATAAAGAAGCTTTTTTTGTTCTTTTGTAGCATTGTACTGATAATAAAATGCGTCGGGAATGCGGGACAATAATGTTGTCAAGATAAATATTCCTAGTCCTGTAAAAGGCAGAACAAGAATGAAGCCTTTTCCGCCGAATCCATCCGGTTCGCCTTTGAAATTGAAATGCCGTGGTATAGTATCCGGCAAATGCTCCCAAATGAAAATGACGTAAATGAACATTGCTGAAAGCCCAATAATTGAAAGTGTCAAAAGAACATTTTCAATTTTCTTTTTTTTCTCCACAGAGAAAACCTCCGTTTTCCATTATCGATGTTTTCATACGTATTCACCGTTTGTTTTGTTTCATTTAATCGCAGCTGCAGGATTCTATTATTCATTTACATCCCAAGTAACTGTAAAGCTTCCTTTCAGCTTGTCGCCTGTGACGATGATATGGTAGATGCTTTTTTCTGCCGCTTTGATTTGATATGTGCTTTCGTCGACTTCTTTCATGGCGACAACGTCGCCGTCTTTGTTCAATACATGAAAACCATGTCCGCCTCCGTTATTGTTTTGAATTTTAACGGAAAACGTAATCGTTTGACCTTTTTCCGCATAAATCGGAATGGCGTGTTCTCCGTGGAAATAGTCGAAAAGTGCGATATAGCTTGAATTCCTTTTCCATTCGCGCCAATCTTTTTTTACAGTAAAATCCGTGTTTAAAATAATACACAAAATAAACGGAGCACAGATTGCAAAAATATATTTAAAAAATACGTTTTTTCGCGCCATGTATGTTCCAAAATAAAAAACTAATGAACAAAGAGCTCCGACTGTTCCGCCAACAATCACCATCATCCATCCGAAAGGCAAAAAAATGAGATATCCTGCCAAAACGTAAAAGGCAATTTTAATGGTTCCAGTGATTTTAGGAATTTTCACAGCCAGCAGGTCAATAAAAATAGAACAAATTATTCCGTATCCGTAAAAAATGCTCCAAAGAAAAGGGTTATTCAAATCTTTTGAAACTCCATACAAGTCAAAATCAGCTGCAATGAAAAAAACAGTAAAAAAAATAAACAGCGAGAATCCGGCGCCGGTTAATTTGGGTTTAACATAAGAAATAGCATTGAGGATATTTTTTTGTAAAAACACTAAGTGATCACAGCCTTATATTATTTTCTCAATATTATGTTTATTATAACATTAATTTTTCTCTGTACATTGACGTTGCGTAAAGGTTTATGATGATCTTGTCAGGAGGTGAAAGGATGGAATATACGGTAAAACAATTAGCAGAATTGACCGGAGTTACAACACGGACATTGCGATATTACAATGAAATTGGGCTTCTTATGCCAGCGAAAATCAATTCATCCGGATATCGCATATATGGGGAAAAAGAGGTTGATAAACTGCAGCAAATTCTTTTTTATCGAGAGCTTGGAGTTGATTTAGATACAATTAAAAAAATCATCAATTCACCATCCTTCGACAGCATGAAAGCTTTAAAGGAACACCGCGAAAAGCTTCTTGCAAAACGCAGGCAGCTAGATTCATTAATCGCAAATGTGGAGAAAACAATAGCGGCAAAGGAAGGAAGGATCACGATGAACGATAAAGAGAAATTTGAAGCTTTTAAACAAAAATTAATTGAAGAAAATGAAAGAAAATATGGGCATGAAGTTAGAGAAAAATATGGAGACGAAGTCGTCGATCGATCTAATCAAAAACTGAAAAACATGACAAAAGAGCAGTTCGAACAGCTGAAACAGCTTGAGGAAGAGGTCTTGAATACACTGAATAAAGCATTTGTAACTGGAGATCCAGCGAGCGAGCTGGCACAGAAGGCAGCTGATTTGCATCGTCAATGGCTCTGCTATTTTTGGGATCATTATACGAAGGAAGCTCATAGAGGAGTAACAGAGATGTATGTAGCAGATAAAAGATTTAAAGCGTATTATGATAAAAAACATCTTGGAGCAGCGGAATTTTTAAGGGATGCAGTTCGAATTTATACCATGAATTGAAAAGAATTTTTTACAATTCGGTCTTTGGAATGCTTTCTTTGATGAACCATATTTTAATTCTGTGACATCAGCTACCCATTTTTCATTTGGCTTTTCCGCTGTGAATTCACGATTCAATATATTTTCTGCAACATGTTGAGGAGTAGATCGCTTATAAGATTTCTGCTTTTTTCGAATAACAGATTGTATAGTGGCAACTTTCATCAGTCTTTATGATTGAAGTTCTGACCAAGCTTTCGATTTATATTCAACGTCATTCGACGGTAACCATAGATGCCGTCAACTTGTTTTTTGCAAAATAAAAGTGAAATCCTTATGCAGTGATTTGCAATGGGGCTTTACATGGAGGAGGAGCCATGATAACCTTTTTTGGTTTTGCCAAAACTGTTGAAGCTGGCGCTTGGCTAAAGAATCATGGCAACAGAGGATCCATGTCAAGCCCTTGATGGATAGATCACATATCTGTATATTTATTCAAAATTTTGATAAAGATATACTGCAACACTCTGTATTTTTTCTTGCAGAAAACAGTCAACTTTCTCATGGAGAACTTTCATCTCTTTTACGATTTCTTCATTCTGAAGTTCTCGGGAGGAAGGCGAACGTTTTAACCGCTTATAGTAAGCAGCTCGTGAAATACCGGCGATTTCACATAATAAGATTATGCTTAGGTTTTCTTTCTCATGAAGTTCCCGGATTGCGATATACTTGTCTTCAAAACGGATTTGGTTTGCTTTCGCCTCCTTTCGATTTCCTCTAACTTTCTTAAAAATAGATTCTCCGCACGTAAGCGTTCATTTTCTCTTTCTAACTTTTTCATCTCCAGTTTCATTTTTTCTTCTGGAGATAACTCTGCTTCTTCTTTTTTTCTTCCTCGTTTGTCTTTCAGCGCTTCTTCTCCACCATTTTCATACTTCTTCACCCATTGATATACTTTGTTGATAAGAAACTTCATAAGTCTCTGCTGTTTTTTTATAATCTTTTCCGTTCCCTAACCAATCAAGCACAATTTGTATCCGTTCATTGCAAGTCGTTTTTCTTCCTTTAGCCATAGAGTTTGTTTTTCCTTCGACGTATCCTGTAAATCTCTATGGCTATTATACTTCTTCATCCATCGTTGAAGTACCGATCTACTTGAAATACCATATGTCCTGACAATCTCGTATTGTGAGAACTCACCAGATAAATAATCTTTTACAACTGCTTCCTTAAAACCTTTCCAAGAATTTGAACGTTCTAAACCCTCTATTCCAAATTCCTCAAATTCATTTATCCATTGCCTTAAAGAATATTTAGTAATTTGATACCTTTTACAAAGCTCTTGAATAGTACATTCTCGGTTTTCATATGCAAGTAAAACTTCAAGTTTGAACTCTGTAGTATATTGCTTATACATAGAAAACTCCCCCTAAGGTAAAACAGATGTTTTATATTTTAATCTGTCTACCTTAAGGGGAGCATATCATGAAAGATCAGCCTCTTTATTTTTTACTTAAAACGTATGCGCTAAATCTTTTGCTCTCACAATTGCGTTTTGTTTAATTTCCTCTGCCTTTTCAGGTTGAGCAGCGTGTCCTTCTACAAACAAGCCTTCAAATGAAGGAACACCGAAAAATTGCATCACAACAGCCAAATAGCGGTGACCCATTTCCATTTGAGCTGCTGGACCTTCTGAATAAATGCCTCCACGCGCTTGAATATGCAGGGCTTTTTTATCAGTCAATAACCCAACAGATCCTTGTTCAGTGTATTTAAACGTTTTGCCTGCAACTGCAACTGCATCAATATATGCTTTCAAGACAGGCGGAAATGAAAAATTCCATAAAGGTGTAACAAAAACGTATTTATCCGCTTCAATAAATTGTTCACAAAGCTCTGAAAGACGTCCAACTTTCGCTTTTTCCTCGGAAGTAAGCTCATCTAAGCTTTTTCCGGATCTCAGTTTCCCCCAGCCATTTAATACATCAGCATCGATTTGGGGAATATATTCTTTATATAAATCAAGGTGAATTACTTCATGGTCAGGATTCGCTTCTTTATAGGTTTCGATAAAAGCCTTTCCTGCTGCCAAACTGTAAGATTGGGTGTCATCAAGTGGATGTGCTGTAATGTACAATACTTTTGTCAACGTAAACCTTCCTCTCTTGGTGCAATTTTAGTTTTTAGTGAAAAAATAAAATTTATAAATTTTTATTTTGAAAATATTTATTTCGAGATAATTTTATAGGAATTTGTTTTAGATTTCAAATGATTTGTTTGCAAAAAATTTATCCAAATTTAGTCAAATAATTTGTTTTCAGCTGTCTAATTTGTTTTTCACGTCTTATCGGTCAATAAACATGGCTGATCTACGAATGAGCCTTGATCAGTTATTGTTGATTTTGAACGCTTTCGTCGTGAAAACCGTTTTTCATCCATTTGTTTGGAATATAATTTATTATTCCCTGTAATGTGAAGCTTAGCTATTGCCATTTTCTCCTCAAATGATAAGGCAGCATTTTCTTTACGGAAAGGCTGAGTAAATGCCCGTTTCTTAAATTCTTTTCCAATAATCCCATCGTCCTTCATTTATTTCTTTTTCGATTGTTTTAATATATTTCTTTAGTTCAACGGGCATCTCGTCATTTTCCAGCTCATCCATTGTAAAAGTAATCATTTGCGCACCGCTGAAATCCATGACCTGTACAACTCTTTGCCGACCTTTAAAATATGTTAGCATAATGTGATATCTACCCATTTCGTTTCACCCTATTTTTCGTTTTTTTATGGGACCAATTGAAAGAATGTTGGATCGTTTAAACGTTCGGAAAGTTTTTCGAAAGTGGCAGTAAGCGCGAATGTATTTATCGTTAAAGTCTTTTACCGTAATCAATCTTTCAGTTATTACCCCTTGATCGGTCATGTAGATCATCTTTAAAGCAAAACCGTACTTTTTGGCATTCAGCAGCAAACCGTTCATGATTTTCACCTCACAAAAAAGAACATTTGTTCTATTTTTATTATATGCGAATATATGTTCTGATATGAAGAAGAAAATTTTGGAACGATTCATTTTTTTGGGCATCTTTCTTTAGAATGGAATGGCAGAGATTGAAATCACATGGAGAAGGGAATGCTGTTTTTTTCGAGAAGCGTGCAAGTGGGGAAGTTAAAATCATTTTAAATAAAAAATAGCTGTCAAGCGGGCCTCTATATCGATGATTTATTGACAACACATGCTGTCTTGGAGTGCGTATGTAAAACAAATCAGCTTAACTTTAAGAAGCGAGGCGGAGTGCTGTGTTGACATAACTCATCTGCTCCAAGGATGGGGAGAAACTAATCTTATTTACTATTAATACGGCAAAATTTACATCCCATTAAATAGAACTGATGAAGCAGTTATTTTTTATCATAAGCTGCCAAAGCTTGTTCAGGCAGTGTGTTCAATAGTGATATTTAGAAATGATAGATATCGAGTGTTTCAAATTGCAAGATGTATGTTTAATAAAATCAAGATTTTTCTGCAAGCACTAGCTCCTAAAATGAAATGCATTTTTAATTGAGGCTGTACAGAAAGTCAAATCTCCATTGAAAACAAAAAATCATAAACTTTCAAAAAGATGAAAGGGGGCGTCAATAAGCAGATAAAACGGCTTATTAGACAGCCCCCGCCATTGTCCGCACATTCCTTCATTAAATTTTTTGCAGAGCTTGTCTGACATCTTCTTTTAAATCTTCGATATGTTCTATGCCGACAGAGAAGCGCACGAAGTTTGCCGGGATTCCTGCAAGCTGCATTTGTTCTTCGTTCATTGTTCCTTCCCACATCGCTGCTGTATGTACAACGAGAGACTCGACTCCGCCAAGGCTTACAGCGTTAGGAGGAAGCTTTAATGCGGAAACAAAGCGCTGTGTTTCCGCATAACCGCCCTTAATGGAAAAGGCAATAACGGCACCAAAGCCTTTCATTTGCCGCTTAGCAAGCTCGTGCTGCGGATGGCTTGGCAGCCCCGGATAATATACCCGTTCAACTTGAGGCTGATTCTCAAGAAATTCGGCTAACGCCAAAGCGTTCGCGTTAATCCGTTCGATTCGCATAGGAAGCGTGCGCAAGCCTCTCAGCAACAGCCAACCATCCATTGGCGAAAGCACTGAACCGATGGAAATATGCGTATTCCAAATACGTTCAGCTAATTCCTCGTTTGTGCAAATTACGCCAGCTGTCAAATCATGATGGCCGCCCATGTATTTTGTTGCACTATGGACAACAACATCAACCCCAAAGTCATGTGGACGCTGATTGATAGGGGAAGCAAACGTATTATCTGCGACAACGATAATTCCATGCTGGCGGGCAAGATCACACACTGCAGCTAAATCTGTCAATACCAATGTAGGATTGGCAGGCGTCTCAACCATAATAAGTTTTGTATTCGGACGAATTGCCTTTTCAAACGCAGAAGTGTCGGATTGGTCAACGAACGTCACGTCAACACCAAATTTCGGCAGCAGCTCATCCATAATTTTCGTTGTGCTCATATAATGATTTTTTTGGGCAATCACATGATCGCCTGCTGCTACAAGCGATAAAATAGTTGTCGCTATCGCTCCCATACCAGAGCCGGTTACTAAGGCTGTTTCAGTTCCTTCAAGATCTGCTACAATTTTTTGAACCCGTTCATGCACTGGGTTTCCGTAACGTGTGTAATATCGCGGATGACGAGGTGTTCCAGCAATTTCAGAAAATTCGCTTGCACTATGTGCCTGGAATGTTGCGGAATAGTAAATAGCAGGATTGACTCCTTTTTCGTCCGTTATAGAATCGTCGCCATGGATGACAATTGTTTCATCTCTGAGTGCTTGAGGATTCCGTTGTTCTTGTTCATTTCTTTTCATTATTTATTTCTCCCTTAAATCAAAGTAATTTTATAGATATTATATATCTATTATTAAAAAAAATAAAACTAGTTTGAGAATTCATTTTTGTTCATTATATGATAAAACAGTATGAAACTTTTCGTTTTGATAAGAAAGGGGGCTTGAAAAATGAATTATACAAAACGTTTAAACGAGTATTACGCCGTGATTTTCACATCGGAAAGAACAGAAGGGGACAATGGTTATGAAGAAATGGCAAAGGAAATGGATCAATTGGTGTCCAAACAGCCCGGTTTTTTAGGAGCAGAGAGTGCAAGAAATGAGAATGGGTACGGAATTACAGTTTCATATTGGGAATCATTGGATGATATCAAACGCTGGAACGAAAATGCTTTGCATAAAGCGGCGCAGGATAAAGGCAGGAAGGAATGGTATAAACGTTATACAATCAGAATTTGCAAAGTAGAAGAGGAAAGGGTTTTCCATATTTGATAGATACTATAGCCCAGAAGAATGGCCGCTTCCCTAAAAAACAAAACCAAGGGAAAAGCATGAGACTAGGTTCATAGTAACTTTGCAAAATGTTTTGACATAGCGCTGGATTGGTGAGAAAAAATTGCATATTATATAATGAAGTAAAGATTGTTCACTATTTGTGAACATTAGGATTGCGCAACTTTTCATTTTAGCTTAACACTGGAGAGAGAAAAATGTTAAAAAACATAAACAGCATAATGGAAAAGATGCTTCCTTTTTTAACCCCGTCAAGTGTTGTGATCGGGATTGTATTTTCAACTATATTTGACGATTTTTCTCAGCTTGTTCCGTGGATTTTTGCTTTTATTACGTTTGCGGGCAGTTTAAATCTTAGTTTTCATGCGTTTAAGCAGGCTCTTTTGCATCCGCTGCCGATTTTCGTCGTTCTTTTGCTGCTTCATCTTTTCATCCCGCTTTGGGCGTTTGCTGTCGGCCATCTTGCTTTTCAAGAAGACAGCTTCACAATCATTGGTTTAGTTTTGGCCGTGATCATTCCAACTGGTGTTACAAGCTTTATTTGGGTATCAATCCATAAAGGAAATTTGGCTTTAGCTCTTGCTGTTATATTAATAGATACGTTTATTTCTCCTTTTGTCGTTCCTGCCAGTTTATTAGTATTGGTGGGGAGAACGGTAGAAATCGACGTATGGAATATGATGTCTGGCTTATTTTTCATGATTATCCTGCCTTCCATTTTAGGAATGCTTGTAAATGAGTGGACGAAAAAAGAATTGAAACAGCGTATTGCAGCCGTTTTAAGTCCGTTTTCGAAAATAGCCTTATCGCTTGTAGTGATCATCAACAGCGCGATAGTAGCTCCTTATTTGGCGAACCCGAATAAAAAATTAATTTTGATTGGGTTTTTCGTTTTTTTGATTGCTACAAGCGGCTACTTTTTTTCATGGATGGCCGGGCGTCTATTAAAATTTCAACAGGATGATATCATCACTTTAACGTTTACGGGCGGAATGAGGAATATTAGCGCCGGTGCAGTGCTTGCGATCACTTATTTTCCGCCGCAAGTGGCGGTACCGGTTGTCTTAGGCATGCTTTTTCAGCAGGTTTTAGCTTCTTTTTATGGACGCATGCTTGAAAAAGTTTATCACCATGCGCTTACTGAAAAAAAGTATGCGGCAAATGCAAAATGAACGCTTTTATGCAAAAAAGCATTTATAAAACGTTATGTGAGCATCCCCTTCAATTAAGGCATTTCTGCCTATATTGAAGGGGTTTTTTAAGGGCAATTTCAGGCATTGATGCGTTAATTATTTTATTCGCCAATTGGACGCAGAACCGGTAAGGAGCATCAATAATGACGTTACATGAATCAGCATTTTTTAACAGTGTTTTAGTAATATTTACAACTCAAACTATATATAAATTAACAAAAATTAACTTTTTTTACAAGGGAAATAAAAAGCAAATATAGAATTGATTTGGTAAGCGTACGCTAATAGATCCTAAAAATAAATTACAGAAGGTATTTAAACAATGTTTCGGCTACTAGTCTCTGACAAAGTGAACAATGAAGGACTGAAACCGTTGATAGAATCAGAAGCGGTTGAAGTTGTCCAAAAAAGTGTATCGGAAGCAGAAGATGAACTAAATCTTTTTGATGCTCTTTTGGTGAGGAGCAGCACAAAAGTAACGAAAGAGCTTTTAGGAAAGAGGACCTCTTTAAAAATTATCGGAAGAGTCGGAGTCGGTGTAGATAACATTGATATTGATGAGGAAACAAAGCAAGGAGTAATTGTCATTAATGCTCCCAATGGAATTACCATTTCGGTAGCCGAGCATACACTAGTGATGATTTCTTCTTTGATGAGGCACATTCCGCAAGCGAATATTTCAGTTAAAGCAAAAGAGTGGAATCGGTCAGCATTTGTTGGATCTGAACTTTACGGGAAGATCTTAGGCATTATCGGGTTTTGCATAAAGATAATCCCGTAAAAATGGAGGCTAAGTTATTATGCAAAAAGTTTTTCTCTTGACGATCGGTATGTTCGCTCTTGGGTTTGATGCTTATGTGATAGCTGGTTTGCTTCCGGATATCGGTGCAACTTTTCATATAACCCCTTCACAAACAGGGCAAGCCGTGAGCGTCTTTACGCTTTGTTATGCACTGGCCGCTCCGGTATTTGCAACACTGCTTGCTGGAAAACCGATGCGCAATATTTTATTGTTGGCGCTCGCAGTATTCTCGATAGGCAACGGGATAAGTGCACTAGCTTCAAATTTTTCCATGCTGCTGATTGCACGGGCAATTGCAGGCATCGGCGCCGGACTTTACTCTCCGCTAGCATCAGCAGCTGCAGCATCACTAGTGCCCGAACAGAAACGCGGCAGAGCACTTGGCATGACTCTTGGGGGCATGAGCACTGGAACAGTCATAGGAGTCCCTCTTGGACTGGTGATTGCGGAACATCTGAAGTGGAATGGAACTCTTTGGGTGATCACTGCACTAGGCTTAATTGCCATGATGGGAATTGCCATCTGGTTTCCACATTTTGCAGCTTCAGCTCCACCTTCACTCCGCCAGCGCGTCGAAATGATGACAAATGGACGGGTTGCAGCAATTGTTGGCATCACTTTTATGACCAGTGTTGCCAGCTTGGGTCTTTACACATATATTGCTGTTATTTTGAATAACTTGGCGGACATTTCCAACAACACGCCATATCTTTGGGCATGGGGAATTGGCGGCGTAGTTGGCAGTTTTTCCATCGGCGCTTTGATTGACCGGACAGGCAAACCGGGTTTGCTCATGGCAGGAATTTTGGCCATAATGGCTTTGTCCATGTTCAGTGTGCCATTCGCCCTTTCATTTCCGATCCTGTCATTTCTGCCTTTTATTCTATGGGGGGCGATGGGCTGGGCATCGCAAGCCCCGCAGCAGCATGAATTGCTTCACATACAGCCTAATCAAGGTGCAGCGGCCGTTGCTTTGAACAGTTCCGCAAATTATTTGGGCAGTGCAATAGGTTCTCTTCTTGGAGGGATAGTGATGCTGGCTGGATTGGCTCCTTCCCAACTTCCGTTTGCCGCCGGCGGCCTTGCATTAGTGACATTACTGGGACAATGGGGGATTTTATCAAGCAAAAGAAAGCATGGAAGTGAGAGAAAACAATCTATGCAACAATGACTATCTCCAGATTGAATAAACATATCATACTCATTTGTCAAATATCAAAGGGGTTGTTTATAAAATTTTATACAGCGAGCCATACTAAATAATGGTGATGGCTGAATGTACGAAAAAGAAGAATTGATCCGCTTTGTCCAAGAAGCGAAAAAGTATGGGCATCAGGGGAAAGTTGCCAGTTACATACCGGCTCTTGGCAAAGCAAATCCAAATGATTTATCTATTGCTATATATATGCCTGATGGGAGAATCATTGACGCGGGGGATGTAACGGTAAAAGTGACGCTTCAAAGCATTTCAAAAATTATCGCTTTAGCTCTTGTCATTATGGATCACGGTGAAAAGGAGGTATTCAAAAAAGTCGGGATGGAGCCGACGGGCGATCCGTTTCATTCCATTGCCAAGCTTGAGGAAACACAGCCTACAAAGCCGCTGAATCCGATGATCAATGCCGGTGCACTTGCCGTAACGCATATGATTTCGGGAAGAACGGTGAAAGAACGGCTGCAGAGACTCATTCGTTTTGTCCGCAAGCTAACAGGAAATCCAACCATTTCTTATTCGCAAGAAGTCGCTCAATCCGAATTTGAAACCGCGTTTTTAAACCGCTCCTTATGTTATTTTCTTCGACAGCATAATATTATAAACGAAGATGTCGAAGATCTGATGGAGCTTTACACGAAGCAATGCGCCATTGAAATGACATGCATCGATTTGGCGCGCATCGGCCTCGTTTTTGCGATGGATGGGCGAGATCCGTTTACAGAAGAGGAAATCATGCCGCTTGATGTAGCGCGTATTTGCAAAACGTTTATGGTCACCTGCGGCATGTATAATGCTTCGGGAGAATTTGCGATTAAAATCGGGATTCCGGCAAAAAGCGGCGTCTCAGGAGGCATACTCGCATCTGTTCCAAAAAGATGCGGCATCGGCATATTCGGTCCAGCATTGGATGACAAAGGCAATAGTCTGACCGGCATCAAACTGCTTGAATTTTTATCTAAAACATATTCATTAAGTATTTTCTAATATTTGAGGAGGAGACATACGATGCGTGAATTCACTGTTAAATTTCACCTTGAAGATGATATGGAAGAAATGAAAGTGCAAAAGCTGAGCCCGGATGATTTTGAAAGGGTGACAGAAGGAGGGACAAGACATTTGTTTGATCTCGATACAAACGTTGGTTTTTTCGTCTTTTTTGACGCTGAGGACAGCGTTGGCAATATGTCTTATCTTTCCCTTCGCTACGAGGAGGACGAGGAAGATCCGAGCGAATGCTACCGGTTTGAACTAAAAGACTTTTATGAATTTATAGCTCTTTATCTAAATGACTTAGAATTCGGTGATGAAGTGATGGCGGAGCAGGAGGAAGAGGAAATATACAGCCCCATTCAGCATCTTGCTCATCTTCTTTTCCATGTTGCTGAAGAAGGGAAAACAGTTGAAGTTTGAATACGTTGAATGAAATCCGGGGCATGCATACGAATTCAAATGCCAATTTTTCAGAAAGGCTTATTTTCAATCAACAACATCTATGTGTTTCAGAATTGCATTTTTTGTAATAAATGAAAGTACAGCGGGCGATCCGGATTGATGTTCACCGTTTCGTTAGGGCTTGGCAGGAGAACCGATTTTTGAAAAGTGCTTTTGAACTATGGATTTGGCGAAAAGGTAAGAGGCGCATAATATCGAGTGGCGTCCGATCTTTTTTATATTTCAATGTTTTTTTACCTTTTGTTCATCGTTTCGTCATATTTTTTGCCTAGTATGTCAATAAGACAAACGATGAAGAAGAGGAGGGCTTTTGCTATGGGATATTATGATGAAATAGATCAAAACAATCGTGTGGAAAGAAAAAAGAACAGTTTGTTGAAGTCGGTTCTTTCTTCTTTAATCAGCGGTGTTTTGGGCGGAGCTGTTGTATACGGTGCGTTGACCTACTTGCCATTCCAAGATCATAACAAAGCTTCAAATGAAACAGAGCATATAGCGGTCAGTCAAAATACAAACGATCAGGAAGCATCTGTTAATGTTGCGAAG
Organism: Aeribacillus sp. FSL K6-8394; assembly: GCF_038008865.1. Classification (NCBI taxonomy): domain Bacteria; kingdom Bacillati; phylum Bacillota; class Bacilli; order Caryophanales; family Bacillaceae; genus Aeribacillus; species Aeribacillus sp. FSL K6-8394. Next base: position 2,054,060 of record NZ_JBBPAA010000001.1, on the reverse strand, counting down.
ATTTCCAATCAAGGCGATATTGCAGAAATTGCTGAAAAACTTTCACCAGCGATTGTCGGCATTTCTAATTTGCAGCAGCAAAGGACAGATTGGTTTGGATCGCGCCAAGATTCTTCCAGCGAAGAAGTGGAAAGCGGAAGCGGAACAGGAATTATCTTTAAAAAGTCCGGCAATGATGTTTTTATTGTTACAAATAACCATGTTATCGAAGGGGCTTCTTCATTGGAGGTAACGCTTTCCAATGGCGATAAGGAAAAAGCAGAAGTAGTCGGTGCTGACTCATTGACAGACTTGGCCGTCATAAAAATTAATAACAATAGTGTTAACACAGTAGCTGAGTTTGGTGATTCCGATAATATACGAGTCGGCGATCAGGTCATTGCAATCGGGAATCCGCTTGGCAGCGATCTTTCTAGAACTGTAACAGAAGGGATTATCAGCGGAGTCAATCGCACAGTGACGATTACAACTTCTGAAGGAGACTGGGCGCTTGATGTCATTCAAACTGATGCAGCGATCAATCCAGGAAACAGCGGAGGCCCTTTAATTAACATGGATGGGAAAGTCATCGGCGTCAGCAGTATGAAAATCAGCCAGGAAGGTGTGGAAGGGCTCGGATTTGCTATTCCAAGCAATGATGTTGTGAAAGCGATCAATCAATTAATGGAAAAAGGAAAAATTGACCGTCCGTTTCTTGGAGTTGCATTATTAAATGTAAGCGAGCTTCCTGAGTATTTCCTTAGAGACACACTCAATTTGCCATCTGACGTTAAAGAAGGTGCGGTAGTTGGAAGAGTTCAGGCAAATTCTCCCGCCGATCAGGCCGGATTGCAGGAAAAGGATGTGATCGTCGCATTGGATGGGCAAAGCATTCACAACACGAGTGAGTTAAGAAAATATTTGTACAGTGAAAAGAAATCAGGAGACTCAGTCAAAGTCAAATTATATCGGGACGGAAAAGAAAAGACCGTCACAGTTACCCTTTCAAGTCAAGACTTATCGCAAACTTGATGTGAGTTCGTAATTTTGCCGTCGTTAAAGTATATTTAACGACTACTTCCTTTTATTCCTCCCAAAAATGGATGGAGCGGATAAATTTTGTTCAAAACGTATTTTGGAAACACGCCGTGCCAGCGCGCAAATCAAACTGATCCATGGTAAAATGCTGTATGATTAGAAGAGGTCGTGAAGCCGCCTTTTAGAGCGGCTGTACATGTCTTGAGGAAATATTTGATGAAAGCATATTTGTTGCAATACAACCTATAGTGTAATATCGTTATCTTGAACCAAAGATAATTTATTTAAAAATATTTTGGTTCAAGATTTTTTTTTGAAAGGAAGGTTGTGAAATGACAGAAGCTTTTACATAATAAGACCAAATCCATTAAAGATTTAATCATATAAGAGATTGCATGGCAGAAAAAAACGGAAGATCTTTCTCCATTGTTCCGATTTTCCAAACGGGAAATCTTGGCCTGCTGTCAGAGTATTGCAAGATGAAATTTATTTCAGGAAAACAAATAGAATCGGCAAGTATAACCGCTGTTCATAAAAATGTGATTCAGAAATCATCACGGGAATTCTTAATCTTTCTGTATTTTTTGACTGAATCACCCAAAAAAATGGAATAAAATACAATTGAACAGGAAAAGAATAAACGCAATAATTTTAAAAACAATAGTTTGTAGAAAGAATAACAAAATATTTAATAAAAGACTTTTTAGCAACAACAATAAATGTTGAAATTTTGAAAGCAAAGGAAGTGCGTGTCATGTCAAACGAACCGATTGTTATCGAGGCTATTATCAACGGAGAAAAATATAGAACCGAAAAAACGGCTCCCCGTGAAAATCCCGCTCGTCCAAATGAGATTGTCGGTTATGCTCCGGTCAACACCCGTGAAGATGCGATCCGGGCTATTGATGCGGCGTATGAACAATTTCCTCTTTGGGCTAAAACTTCAATCGATGAACGTATAGAACGGATGAGAAGGGCGATCCAAAAAATAAAGGATGCAACACCTGAAATTGCCGAACTGCTGTCTCGTGAGCATGGAAAGCCGCTTTACGACTCAAAAGGTGAAATAGCCGTTTCTTTAATGTGGATGGAGTATGCATGTGATAACGTAAAAGAAGTTTTAAAAGAGGATGTACAGGAACATGATAATGGCAAAACGATCGTGACAAAAGATCCGATAGGGGTTGTTTCCGCAATTACACCTTGGAATTATCCGATCTCGCTTTCGACTATAAAAATTGCTCCTGCTCTTTTGGCAGGCAACACGATGGTGCTGAAGCCAAGCCCATTAGCTCCGCTGGCAGCTAGTAAAGTAGTTGAGATCATTGCCGATGAATTTCCTCCTGGTGTATTAAATTTGGTTCATGGGGAAGCCGATGTCGGTATAGAATTAACAACGAATCCGAAAGTGGCAAAAATCGCCTTTACCGGCGGAACTCAAACAGCTAAACATATTATGAAATCGGCTGCTGAAACAATAAAACATATGACGCTTGAATTAGGCGGAAATGATGCCGCAATCGTTCTAAATGATTTTGATGTGAATGACGAAAAAGCGATGCGCCGCCTCGTGATTTCCAATTTCTTAACGGCAGGGCAAATATGCATGATTGCGAAAAGAATTTACGTTCATAAATCGATTTACGATCAGTTTGTTGAAAAATATATTGAAGCAGCAAATAAATGGATTCGCGTAGGGGATCCGTTTGATGAAAGAGTTACAGTAGGTCCGGTAAATAATAAAAAGCAAGTTCAGTATGTACAAAGTTTGATTGATGATGCAGAAAGCCGGGGAGCTAAAGTAATAAAACTCGGAAAGGTACTGGTGGATGAAACTTTATTTAAAAACGGCTATTACATGCAGCCGACTGTTGTTCTAGGCGCTGGCTATAATGATCCGATTGTCGTGGAAGAACAGTTTGGCCCAACCGTTCCTATATTGCCTTTTGATGACGATGAACAAGCAATCAATTTGGCCAATGACAGCATTTATGGCCTTACTAGTTCTGTTTGGGGAGAACAGGAACATGCATTAAAGGTTGCCAAACGTATTCAAGCAGGAACGACAATGATCAATACAGCAGCAGTTCAAGGACTGGACGTTCGTTTCCCATTCGGCGGCGTTAAACAATCAGGAATTGGACGTGAATATGGCAGGGAAGGCCTTCTTACCTATACTGAAACGCATGTCATCAATGTTCCAAAAAATCTTGATTTGCCTTATATCCCCGAGTAAGATTTTGATGAAGGAGCTGTCCTAACTGGCCAGGCTAGCTGGCTTGGACGGCTCCTTTCCGATTTTAAGGATTTCGGTAGTTTCGCTTTGAGAAACTCTCCCTGTTCGCATCTTTAATATCTTCAACTGTGTTCATCCCCCTCCAATGTATAAGAATGGTTGACAGTTACCTATAACCGAAATTTTTCAGCAAAATCTTAAAATTGTGTTTGCCTCTAAATAGAGGTACAATGGACGTGTATATTTTTTTCATGTTATAAAGGAGCGAACACAATTGGATTTATTTTCAGTTGGTATATCTATTTCATCTGACGCCATCATTGCCTTATTAAAAATTATTGCAATCGATATTATTTTATCCGGCGATAACGCAGTTGTAATTGCAATGGCAACGAGAAATCTGCCGAAAGAACAGCAAAACAGAGCTATATTCTGGGGGACTGGAGGTGCGGTCGCATTACGGATTTTGTTTGCATCCGTTATTGTTGTCCTGTTGAAAATCCCATTTGTCAACATTGTCGGCGGATTTTTGCTGCTTTGGATTGCTTATAAAGTTTTGGTAGATGACGGAGAAGCTGCGCATGTCCAATCTCAAAGCAGTCTGCTTAAAGCTATTCAAACGATCATTCTTGCAGATGCCGTCATGAGTTTGGATAATGTGGTTGCAGTAGCAGGTGCGGCACACGGCCATATCGGCATGATTGCGGTTGGAGTTTTGATCAGTATTCCAATTATGATTTTTGGATCAAAAGCGATCGTAAAATTAATGAACAAATTTCAATGGATTGTATATGTTGGATCTGGAATTTTAGCTTGGACCGCCGGTGAGATGATCTTTAAGGATAAACATATTGAACAATGGTTTCACATCCAAAACTTGTGGATCGAATATTTACTTATCGGAATTATGACATTGATTGTGTTAGCGATCGGTTATGAGAAAAATAAGCGTGCAGAGAAAGAAAATAAATTGCAGCATAGTGCTTAGCAGGCGGCTGTTGAAACGGCGCCTGTTTTTTATGAAAAGAAATTCCACGTTTTAATAGATTTAGTTATGTCTAAAATTTTTGTTATCGGCAAATATGCACACTTCTGTAAAATGACGGTTTCTTTTACAACAGCTCTAATTTGCATGTAAATTCGAGGGATCGTTCTTGTGTATAAGCATTCATCGTCCAGAGAAGGTGAGTGCTTTTTTATTTTATCCACAGATATTTCAGACAATTCACAACTTATACACATTATCCATACTGTTTTTGTGGATATTATGTAACTGTTGGAGCTTAAGAAGCTGGATTTTTTTCATAAAATCCTACTATGAATGTGGATAACTATAGTAATTGTTAACAATTTGTGAAATATTTCACAAATATATTGAAGTTAAATTCAGAAAATTATATATTGAAATTGAAGAGGTTAGTGAAATATTTCACAAACTTCTCCGAAAAATAAAAGTGTAAAAACAAACAAAGGAGATGGTTGAAGATGGAATGGCTGAAAGGTCCAAAAATGGCGGTTGTCTGGGCGGCTCTTAGAATTTGGCTCGGTTATCAATGGTTTGTCGCGGGAGTCGAAAAGCTGGGTGGATTTGATGCGACAGGATTTTTAAAAGGGGCGATTGCTAAAGCAACCGGAGAACATCCGGCCGTTCAAGGATGGTATGCAGCGTTCCTTGAAAACTTTGCTCTTCCGAATGTAGAACTTTTTAATTTTATTATTCCAATTGGAGAAGTGTTAGTTGGCATCGGACTGATTTTGGGGTTGTTTACAACTCCTGCATTAATTGCTGGTGCGTTTATGAACTTGAATTTTATGTTAGCTGGAACAACAAGCACGAATCCGATTATGTACACTGAAGCAATCATTTTAATGGCAGTAGGTGCAGCTGCGTATTATTGGGGAGCTGACCGGTTTATCCTGCCGTATTTGAGAGATAAATTTACAAACAAAAAATTCAATCAACAAGCAAATGTTTAAATGCAGCAATCATCTTGACTTTTAAAAATTTTTGAAACATAATTTTAAAAAAAGTATATTTTCGGCGTTGAAAGGGGCCAGTAAATAGACTTTAGGCGAAAAAGAGAGTGAAACCCTATGGCTGAAAGGTTTCATCGCTGATAAGCTATTGAACCTACCCCTGGAGCTGTCAGGCTCATAACCTGACCGTATCCTTCGTTACAGGCTAAAGGGAGCACTAAACTAGTGCTAAAAAAGGTGGTACCGCGGATATAGACTCATATTCGTCCTTTTTCGAAAGGATGATATGAGTCTTTTTTATGACTGTCAAGCAATGAAGAGGTGTTTTTTAGTGAGGAAAAAGCGAGTGGTCGTAAAAATAGGAAGCAGTTCTTTAACAGATGACAACGGGGGACTCAGTAAAGAAAAGCTGCACGAGCATGTTGAAGCGATTGCTAGATTGAAGGAAGCAGGGTATGAAGTAATTTTAATTTCGTCAGGAGCGGTATCAGCAGGGTATGGAGATCTTGGATATCCTTCTAGGCCTGTGACAATTAGAGGAAAACAGGCGGCTGCGGCAGTGGGCCAAGGGCTGCTTATCCAGGCTTATACAGAAGCATTTAAAAAATACGGCATTGTATGTGCCCAACTTTTGATGACAAGGAGCAATTTTCAGCATAAAGAGCAATATCAAAACGCATACGCCACCTTATCGGAGCTTCTAAAGCGGCAAGTGCTCCCGATCATCAATGAAAATGATTCGGTTTCGATTGAGGAATTGACGTTTGGAGACAACGATATGCTGTCAGCTCTTGTGAGCGGATTATTGCATGCCGATTTTCTTATTATTTTGACGGATATTAACGGTTTATATGAAGAAGATCCTACTAAAAATCCGAATGCAAAACGATTTGATTTTTTGCCGGAAGTAACAGATGAATTAATTGAACAAACAGAGGCAACATCCGGTTCGAAAGTTGGAACAGGCGGTATGAAATCAAAGCTCATGGCGGCAAAAACGGCACTTGCCCTCGGTGTATCCGTATTTATCGGGAAAGGACAAGGAAAAGAGAAATTAATCGAAATTTTAAATGGGAACGGTGACGGAACATATATTGGCAAAAACGATTTAAGTGCTGTTCGTAATTCAAAAGCATGGATTGCTCTTCATTCGATCATATCTGGTGATGTGGAAGTCGATGATGGAGCAGTAACGGCTATTTTGAAGGAAGGGAAATCGCTCCTTCCTGCTGGCGTTAAGCGTGTCAGCGGCAACTTTCAATCCGGAGACGTGGTGCAAATTTTAAACAAGGAACAAAAGCTGATCGGAAAAGGCATAGTCAATTATTCATCTGAAGAATTAAAAGAAATTATGGGCATGCCGAGTCAAAAAGCGATGGAAATGACAAAGCGCATACATCCTGAAGTGGTTCACCGTGATCAATTTGTAGCGATAACGAGTAAGGAGATGATGATATGAGTGAAGTGTTGACAAAAGGGAAGCTGGCAAAAGAAGCTGCTACCAAGCTGGTTGCAAAAACTACTGAAGAAAAAAACAACGCATTATCAATCATCGCTGAACAATTGCAAAAAGAAACGCCTTATATTTTAAAAGAAAATGAAAAAGACATTGAAAACGGGAAAGCGAATGGTTTATCCGACGCTCTTATTGACCGTCTTCTTTTAAACGAAGAACGAATTAACGGAATGATTGAATCGTTAAGACAATTGATTTATTTGCAAGATCCAGTTGGGGAAGTGCTGGAAAGCTGGACTCGTCCGAACGGTTTACAAATTGAAAAAGTTCGGGTGCCGCTCGGCGTTGTTGGAATGATTTACGAAGCCAGACCAAATGTGACAATTGATGCCTCAAGCCTTTGCTTAAAAACAGGGAACGCTGTTCTTCTTCGCGGCAGCTCATCCGCCTTGCATTCAAATATGGCGATCGTAAAGGTGATACGAGAGGCGTTAGAAAAAGCGAATTTTCCTGCCGACAGTGTACAGCTTCTGGAAGATACCAGCAGGGAAACGGCAGCGGAAATGTTCAAATTAAATGATTATTTAGATGTGTTAATTCCTCGCGGAGGGAAAAATCTGATTAAAACAGTTGTTGAAAATTCATCTGTCCCTGTGTTAGAAACGGGCGCAGGCAATTGTCATGTGTTTATTGATGAATCAGCAGACAAAAAGATGGCGATTGATATAACTGTAAACGCAAAAACACAAAGACCTTCCGTCTGCAATGCAGCCGAAACTCTTCTCATCCATGAAAATTGGAATAAGGAATATATTCGCGAGCTCATTGAAAAGCTCGAGGAGAAAAATGTGGAGTTGCGAGTCGATCAAGCATTGTACAATGAATTCCCGCATTTGAAATTAGCGACAGAAGAAGATTGGGAAACGGAATATTTAGATTATACAATGGCAGTGAAACTTGTTTCGAATGTAGATGAAGCAATCGAGCATATTAATCGTTACGGAACAAACCATTCTGAGGCAATTATCACAGAAAATGCCGCAAATGTAGAAAAGTTTTTCAAATTAGTTGATTCCGCAGCTCTTTACCACAACGCATCGACGCGCTTTACAGACGGATTTGAATTTGGGTTTGGCGCAGAAATCGGGATCAGCACGCAAAAGCTCCATGCCAGAGGACCGATGGGACTGCCTGCACTGACTTCTACAAAATATATTATTAAAGGAAGCGGACAGATTAGAGAATAAGAAATGATAAAAAATGGAAGCAGACATCTTGATTCGTTCGGATGTCTTCTTCCAATTTTTTATGCTTCCTTCAATCTGCTTTCTTCGTCTGTCATGAAACCGTTTCGTTTTGTATACAGTGTGTACATATCCTTTGAAATTTCAAAGATGTTGTATAAGTTTTTGTTTTCAATATGGGGAAGCTGACGAGATTCATCGGCAAGGGAGACATATGGAAGCTTCTGCGCGGCTTTCATGGAACGTTCATTGTCTTTCCGTATTTTCATAAAGATCGTTTGAATTCCAAATTCATAAAAAATCTCTTGAAAAAAAGCGTCCTTAGCAAGCTGATTATATCCTTTACCATGGTACGGCTTGCCGAGCCAAGTTCCAAGAAATCCCGTTTGATCAAAAATATCATACAAGCTGATTGTTCCAATAGGAGAGCCCCATTCATCCAAAATGGTGCGGGAAATTAATTCCCCTCGTTCCTCTGCTTCAATCAACTGTTTTGTTATAAACATGTATTCTTCAATCGACATTGCTTTATGACGAACATAAGGGAAGACTTCTGGATGAACCATAAGTTCGAACAACTCTTGACAATCCGCTAGATCACGTTTTTTTAACATGCTCATCCTCCTCTATCAACGAGGGCGGTTACCACGAAATCTAACGGATCCCACCCTCGAAATTTTTATTTATCAAGTAAAAATTTCGGGGTGGGAATCGAACCCACTAGAACCGGTCAAAGACCGGTGGCGCACCATTTGCCTTCCCTTAAAAACAAGTAAATTTAATTGTCAGCATTTCTTCTAGTATCATACTTGATTTCTATGGAAAAGAAAACAAAAATTTTGTAAAAAGATTATTAAGAAAATTTTACTTTTTTCTTACTACTATAAGAGTTTCTATAAGAAGTGAATAGGACAAAATTACAATATTTTCTTTGACAATATTTTTTTCCTATTGCTTTGATGCAATAACAGTGAGGACCGCATTTCTTGACTGAAGCAGATTTGCCTGCTGCCAGCAAAATATTTAGAAATCATAATAAGAACGGTTGAATTTTGCTTCATAGTTTTATAGCATCAACGGCTAGAAAAGTCAGCAAAATGTTCCTTACAAGCTGAAAAATCTATTGTTACAGTATTCATACACTTTCATGCTTAAAACTTCCATTTATTTATTTTTTCTATGGTACTATAAAAATGAGGTGTCTGTACATGTTTATTGTAAAAATAGAAGTTCAACCTAAAAAGAAAAATCGTTTTAATATTTACGTCGATAGAGGAAACGGTGAAATATTTGCTTTTAGCGTCGGGGAAGATGTTTTAATTAAGCACGGGCTAAGAAAAGGGATGGAGCTTGATGAGCTGGATATAGATGCGATTTTGCACGAGGATCAAATAAAAGCAGCATTCAACAAAGCTTTAACTTTTCTTGGCTATCGAATGAGATCGGAAAAAGAGGTCCGTGACTATCTTGTAAGTCAAGGTATAGATGAGCGGATTATTGAACGTGTAATGGTTGAGCTTCAATTAAAAAATTATGTAAATGACAAGGAGTTTGCGGAAGCCTTTGTAAGAACGCAAATGAAAACCACTTTGAAAGGGCCCGGCATAATAAAAGCAGAACTGGGACAAAAAGGGATTGAGAGCGATTTGATAGAAGCAGCTCTTCATCATTTCACGAAAGAAAGACAAATAGAAGCAGCGTATAAATTAGCTGAAAAGCAATTGGGAAAAAAAGCGAACATATCTATGTCGCAGCTAAAGCAAAAAATAGAGCAGGCAATGTTTAGGAAAGGTTTTTCATCCGAAGTGATTCAAGCTGTTTTGGAGATGCTGCCTTTACATGAACGTCATGACCAAGAATGGGAAGCATTATTAATACAAGGCGAAAAAGGGAAAAAAAAGTATTCCCATTTAGATATGTACACATATCGTCAAAAGCTTGCGCAATTTTTATATCGAAAAGGTTTTTCGCAAGAACTTATTCAGCAATATTTGCAAAAACACTTAGAGAAAAGCGAGGAATAGGAAATGGAAAAACGGTACAGTGAAATGACGGAATACGAGCTAAAAAATGAAATTGCCCGATTAAAAGAAAAAGCGCGCAAAGCGGAACAGCACGGAATGATCAACGAATATGCTGTCCTGGAAAGGAAAATTGCTATGGCAAAAGCATATATGTTGAATCCTGACGATTTTCCGCCAGGTGAGACGTATGAAATCGATGGAGCGCCTGGTGAATATTTCAAAGTTGAATATTTAAAAGGAGTTTTCGCTTGGGGGTATCGGTTATCATCTCCTTTAAAGGAGGAAGCACTGCCGATATCGATGTTGATTAAAAAAAGTAATATAAATGAGAAATAAGTTGAGAACGAAAAATGAAGGAAGTTGGGGAAAAGTGGCCGCTGATTTCTTTCAATCGTTTTTTATCTTTCTGTTCGTGGCTATGCTTCATCGCGCCTAACTTTGCATTATAGTTATCAAACTGAATACTCTCTCAATTGACCTTGAAAGGATACGGATTTCGTTTTTAGCTTGAAATCTTTTGTTAACAAATAGTATCAAAAAATAAGGAGAATAATGGAAATTTGTTTACTCAAGCAATGTTGAAGCTAAATATTTTCTTTATTAAATTTAATCGAGGAAATCATAGTTGAGTTTTGAATCTAGGCGATTATTTTTAAAAATTAAAAAAGGTCTGTATAAACAAGATCATGCCAAATAATGGCATGATCTCGTATTATTTATTTATGAACGTTTTCGCATTTCGTTTTCCAAAATGATTAAGCTTTGGGTTTGCTGGGTTTCCCCGTTTACTTGACGGAATGAATGTTTCGGTTTTCCCCAAGCTCCTAAAAATTCGTTTTTCTGCTTTTTTGATAAGGATGATCGGTTAGTGTCCATTAGTAAACACCTCTTGAAAGGTCAATGGTTATGAAAAATTTTTATCCCGTTCTCCTGAAGCTTTCATCCTCTCTTGAGGGTGTGTGTTAATGGTTCCGTTCGCACGACGTGACGCGAATTCCGCTTTAGCACGTGGCTCACCGTCAAATTTTTCATGCTTCGGAAATCCTTTTGCTTTATTGCGCATCGCAGATCCTCCAAGGAGAAAAAAATTTGCGCTATTGGACGCGCATAAATAGTATTTGCTTATTAGAAGCCAATATAAAAGAAAATTAAGGAAATGTCATAATCAATCAATTAGCGGTTTAAGTTTTTTCTTCATTCTTTTTTTACTGAAAATCCAACCTGTGTACGAACGAACAATGTTGAGGTCTTTATCGAGCTGTGCAACTGCTACAAAGGGATAATGACCTTTGCTGAAATAACGCAAGTCAACCAAACGGATTTCGGTATAATCAAGCTGCTCTTTTATTTGCCAATGGAAAACAGGGGAAAAATGCAAAAATGCTGAAATATTCCGGTCTTTTTTTGCGGCTTCCATTGCAGGGTGATTCGGCAGCTCTTTGCGCTCAAATTGGTCGACGATTTGAATTTCGGTAAAATTTGAATATGCAACGTAATAATGTTCTTTTGTCACAATGACGAGCTGCCACTTGCGGAATTTCATTGTTGGGTTAAATATGACGTTTTCAACATTTTTCCATCTGTTTAAGATTTTTTTCTTAATCGATCTTTGCATTAGAAGTCTAACGACATAATATAAAGCGATTATGCAATAAATAATTAAAAAGGTATAGCCCCCATGGGCGCCGGAAAGCCAAATGCCAATGCCGACAATATGAGCGATGAAGATAAACGAATCAAACGTATTAATTGTGCCCAGCGCAATCCACTTTTCAGAAAAAGGTCTGAGAGCTTGAGTGCCGTAGCCGTTGAAAATGTCGACAACAACATGAAGAACAACAGCTAATAACGTCCAAATCCATACATGGATGAGGCTGCTGCTTGGCATTAGAAAATGAATTGCTCCAGTGATTAACAGCGACCATAATAAAACTGCGGGAATTGAATGAGTTATTCCACGATGATTTTTTAAATAAGCTGCATTATTTTTAAATTTAAGAACCGTATCAAGATCTGGTGCTTGTGAACCGATAATCGTGCCAACAAGAACTGCCTTGCTTGTCAGAAAGGAACCGCCGACAGCCGGATCCAAAGTTGCTAAACCTCCCAATGCGATTCCCATGACGAAATGTGTACCTGTATCCAAAGCCATCCTCCTTAGCTGAAAAAACAATCGTTATGATGATATTTGAATTTTTTCCATTGAACGCAAAAAACATAAATTCATTTTTTCTTTCATGCCAAAAAAAAATAATGTACGATAAATTCATAAGTTCTTTTTAGTGTAACATATTTTGAAGTGCATAATGGAGGAAATATTGAAAAATGGGTCAATCACTGCAAAAAATTGAGAATTTCGATATTAAAACATTTCAGGAGGACCTGATCGGCTGGTATATACGGGAAAAAAGAGATTTGCCCTGGAGAAAGGACCAAGATCCATACAAAGTATGGGTATCTGAAATAATGCTTCAGCAAACACGGGTGGAAACGGTTATACCGTACTTTAATAATTTTATTAAAAAATTCCCGAATGTTGAGGAGCTGGCAAATGCGGATGAAGAAGAGGTTTTAAAGGCATGGGAAGGCCTAGGCTATTATTCGCGCGCCCGAAATTTGCACAGTGCAGTGAAAGAGGTGGCAGCAAAATACGGAGGAAAACTTCCGGATGACCCGAAGCAGCTTGGAAAATTAAAAGGAATTGGGCCTTATACGAAAGGAGCAATATTAAGCATTGCTTATAACAAGCCTGAGCCTGCTGTTGACGGCAATGTGATGAGAGTGCTGTCAAGAATTTTACTGATTGAAGAAGATATAGCAAAGCCAAAAACAAGAAGAATATTTGAAGAAGCGGCTGCAAATCTTATTTCAAAAGAACGTCCTTCCGATTTTAATCAAGCATTAATGGAATTGGGAGCAATGGTTTGTACGCCGACTTCTCCGTCCTGTTTGCTTTGTCCTGTACAGGAGCATTGTCTTGCCTTTTCAGAAGGATTACAGGAAAAGCTGCCAGTAAAAACACGAAGCAAATCAACAAAGCAAGTTTCGATTGCTTGCGCGGTTTTAGTGCAAAACAACGATTTATATATTCATAAAAGACCTGACACAGGACTGCTTGCGAATTTGTGGGAATTTCCAAATTGCGAAGTTCGCACAAACAGAATTCCTAAAAGGATATATCTAGAAAATTTTTTGCGGGAAGAATACGGTGTTGAAGCGGAATTAAGCGAGCTAAAAGGAACGATTCAGCATGTTTTTTCCCATTTGACATGGAATATTAATGTTTATTTCGGCAAAGTTTGTAGCGATGAATCAATGAAAGAGCTTGAAAAAGTTTTCATCAAGGATATTGATCGATATGCTTTTCCTGTACCTCATCAAAAAATATTTGCTCTTTATAAGGAAAAAGCTGGCATACAAGTGGAGCCGTAATTCCATTGGGAAGTGAATGAAAATGCAATCGGCATGTACCGATTGCATCCATTATGCCTCTAAAAATTGGTTTAATCAGTCTTTGTTAATACCGCCGCGCGCTTCAATTTCTTCTATCATTTCACGGTGAATAGTATGGCCTTCTATATTCAGGTAAGGCATAATTTGTTGAAAGGCGCGGTGATAATACTGAAGCTCTTCACTGCTCCAAGCTTGCTTCGAGATCATGGAGAGCTCTGTCATATCACGTATAGGCAATTTACAAAAACTCCTTTTTATATGTTTTTCTATATCTATTCTTTGTTACGATAGAAATAACTATTCAATACATAAGGAGATGTAAAATATGAATCAAAAAGTAGCGCTTGTCACAGGATCTTCAAGAGGAATCGGCAAAGCTATTGCCTTGAGGCTTGCTGAAAAAGGGTATCACATCGTCATTAATTATGCTCGCAGCAAATCGAAGGCGATCGAAACCGCGGAAGAAATTGAACGTCTTGGTGTGAAAACGCTTGTGGTGAAGGCAAACGTCGGAAAACCTGAAAAAATAAAGGAAATGTTTGCAGAAATTGACAAAACGTTTGGACGGCTTGATATTTTAGTAAACAATGCAGCATCTGGAGTTTTACGCCCTCTAATGGAAATTGAAGAATCCCATTGGGATTGGACGATGGATATTAATGCAAAAGCACTTCTTTTTTGTGCGCAGGAAGCAGCAAAATTGATGGAAAAACACGGCGGCGGACACATCGTGAGCATCAGCTCTTTAGGGTCTATTCGCTATTTAAAAAATTACACGACAGTAGGGGTTTCTAAAGCAGCTCTTGAAGCTTTAACTAGATATTTAGCAGTTGAATTAGCACCGAAAAATATTGTAGTAAATGCGGTTTCCGGCGCAGCTGTCGATACGGATGCATTGACACATTTTCCGAACAGGGAGGAAATTTTAAACGAAGCAAAAGAAAAGACTCCGGCTGGAAGAATGATTGAAAAAGAGGATATCGTAAATGCAGTTGAATTTTTGCTCTCTGAAAAAGCTTTTATGATAAGAGGACAAACTTTGATCGTAGATGGAGGCATTTCCTTATTGCTGTAACTGCAAATTTTTTTGGATAAGTTTTTTCCCTCCTGGACATGATATATGACGTGGAGGTGAAAAATGATGGCAAAACAACAGCAAAACAAAACAAATGCTCAACAAGTGAGAAAGCAAAACCAACAATCAGCTCAAGGATTTGGAACAGAATTTGCTGCTGAAACAGATGCACAACAAGTAAGACAACAAAATCAACAATCTGAACAAAATAAACAACAAAATTCTTAACTATTAATTTTGCATGTTCTTTCAAAGAGCCAAGCAAAAAGCGGAGAACGTTTCAGCTCTCCGCTTTCTTTCATTAAAGGAAAAAAACATAGATGATGATCGCCAAAATGATCCGATAAATAGCAAATGGTGTAAGTTTAATGCGGTTGATCAACTGCAAAAAGAATCTTATGGCCAAAAGCGCGAAAATAAACGCACTGATGAATCCGGCGATAAAAAACGGCAGGACGTCGATCGTGAAATGCTCCCAATTTTTAATAAGAGAAAGACCGCTCGCCCCCGCCATTATCGGCACAGCCATAATAAACGTAAAATCGGAAGCTGCACGATGGCTTAAACCGGCTAAAACCCCGCCGGAAATCGTTGAACCGGAACGCGAAAAACCAGGCCAAAGGGAAATGCATTGGATGAGGCCGATGGTTAGCGCTTGTTTGTATGTAATTTGATCAACCGTTTCTGCTTTCGGTTTTCTTGGACCAAATAGGTCTGCTGCAATCATTAATAATGCCCCTAACACAAGGCCGACTAATACGCTATGAGCGGAAAACAAGTACGTATCAATATAGTCTTCAAATAAAAAACCTAAGACGGCAGCAGGAAGAAGTCCTGTGATGACAAGGCCAAGCGTTAATCTTTGACCGTTTTGATGCTGCATTTTCTTAATCTGTAATAAATCGAAAAAGCGATCTTTAAATACGATCACCGCTGCTAGTATTGATCCAAGCTGAATGACGACTTTAAAAGAGTTGGCGACAGGCTCTGAATATATTTCTTTAGATTTTAGAAGAATGTCATCAACAAGAATCATATGTCCAGTAGAAGAAACAGGGGCAAATTCCGTTAACCCTTCAACAATGCCTAAAATGACTGCTGTGATGATTTCCCACACGATATAGTAACTTCCTTTCTCTCTTAAAAAATCAAAGTTTGTAATGATTCAATCTTGTCAGATTGTACATAATGAATGAATGGAGAGTCAATAATAATTTTGACCTAAGCGTTCATACGACAAAACTTCTTAATTGTCTACATAACTTGTCAAAGGAATCAAGTGAAATAGTTAGAATATGTATCCATAAACATTTTATTAGGGAGGGATTCATTTGAATACATATAACCGCTTTGATCTGCTAGTTGGCGAACAGCTTGAAACGATGGATAAGCTTGTATCGCTTCAATCTAAAATAGAGCATTATCAACAAATGGAATTGGAATTTTTGAGACAAAATGATGATAAGAAATTGCGTTCTGTGCAAAAAGAAATTGAAAAAATGAAAAATGAGTTGATAGACATTCAAAAAACGTTTGAAAAGCAAACGGAAGAAGTTATTAAAATGTACCAAATCGAAATGTATGACTCGAGTCAGCCATTTTAGCGGCATGGCTCTTTTATTTTCTTTTTGAATATCAAACGTTATAATAAAGAAAAATGATTTTTTCGGATTTGAAGTGAACTGTTCATTAGAAAGTAGGGAACAAAATGGTGCTGCCAAAGGAAGGAGATATCATTCAAATACACAGTTATAAACATAATGGATGCATTCATCGTGTTTGGGAGGAAACGACCGTTTTAAAAGGATCGCAAAACTGTATTATTGGCGGCAACGATCGAACAACGGTTACCGAAGCTGACGGCAGAACTTGGATTACAAGGGAGCCGGCGATTTGTTATTTTCATGCACGTCATTGGTTTAATGTAATTGGAATGATTCGTGGTGACGGCATTTATTATTATTGCAACATCAGTTCTCCTTTTGTTTGGGATAATGAGGCATTAAAGTATATTGATTATGATTTGGATATTAAAGTGTTCCCGGATATGACCTATACACTGTTAGATGAAGATGAATATGAACGGCATAAGAAATCAATGAAATATCCGCAAGTCATTGACCGTATCTTAAAGAATAATGTGAACAAATTAATTTATTGGATACGCGGTAGAAAAGGTCCGTTTTCCCCTGAATTTATCGATCAGTGGTATGAAAGATATTTAACATATTTATGATGGAAAAGTCTGTTGGAATATCAACAGACTTTTCGCTTTGCATGTGCGCCCGGCATGGGTGTAATCTATAGGGTGAAAGTCCCGAGCTGCGAAGGCAGAAGTAGCAGTTAGCTTAACGCAAGGGTGTCCGTGGTGACGCGGAATCTGAAGGAAGCGAGCGGCAAACTTCCGGTCTGAGGAACACGAACTTCATATGAGGCTAGGTATCACTGGGTGAGTTTGCATGACAAAACAAAGCCCTTTCTGCCGAAGGTGATACAGAGTAAATGAAGCAGATGGATGGAAGGAAAGATTACACTCTTACCCGGGGAGGTCTGGCTGGCACGCCAAGTAACCTTGGTAACCTATCTAGTGATAGATAGCTGAACAGTCAGAAGTCAGCAGAGGTCATAGTATTAGTTGGTCTAGAACAACTAAGAAGGACCGAACAATTAAGAGAGAATAGCCCTTGGCATTCAGTGAGTCATGATGAACACAGAAAACGTAGTACCTCACTTGAGGGAGGAAGCGGTGAATCCCGTGGGAGATCTCTTGGAGGGTGGAGTGACCACTGGCATAAAGAGAACAGCTATTCACGGAAGTTATAAAGACTTGCGTCAATTATCTTAATTGAACCGCCGTATACGGAACCGTACGTACGGTGGTGTGAGAGGACGGGAGTTAATCGCTCCCTCCTACTCGATTGATCTGAAAGGAGAGAAATGGTTGGGTTCGATTAAACGCTATTTTCAATTTGTAAAACCATATAAAAAACAAATTTTTTTAACGATTTTCATCGGGATTATAAAGTTTGGCATTCCTTTGTTAATTCCGCTCGTATTGAAATATATCGTCGACAATATTTTAAACGGATCATTATCAAATGACGTAAAGATAGAGATGCTTCTTTTTTTAATGGGCATCATGTTGTTTATATTCCTCGTCATACGGCCGCCGATCGAGTATTATCGGCAATATTTTGCGCAATGGACGGGAAGCAAAATTTTATATGACATTCGCGATCAATTGTTTACTCATCTTCAGCGGCTGAGCTTAAGATATTATTCAAACAATCGTGCGGGAGAAATTATTTCGCGGGTGATTAATGATGTTGAACAAACAAAGACGTTTGTTATTACGGGCCTTATGAATCTATGGCTTGACCTTTTTACTATTATATTTGCCATTGGGATTATGTTTACGATGGATGTCACGTTGACCATTGTATCGATTATGTTGCTTCCTATATACGGATTGTCAGTTAAATATTTTTACGGCAGGCTTCGTCATTTGACAAGAGTTAGGTCGCAGGCGCTGGCAGAGGTGCAGGGGCATTTGCATGAGAGGGTCAGCGGAATGGCTGTCATTCAAAGCTTTGCGAATGAAGAGCATGAACAAAAAGAATTTGATCGTGAAAATCGCAATTTTCTTGAAAGGGCGATTGATCATACAAAATGGAACGCAAAAACGTTTGCTGTTGTTAACACCGTTACTGACCTAGCGCCTCTTTTCGTCATTTTTTACGGGGCTTATGAAGTGATACAAGGGAATTTAACGATCGGGACGATGGTTGCCTTTACAGCCTATATTGATCGGTTGTACAATCCTCTTCGCCGTTTGATCAATTCATCAACTACCTTAACACAGGCTTTCGCTTCAATGGACAGAGTATTTGAGTTTCTTGACGAACCTTACGATATTGTTGATAAACAGGATGCAATAACAGCAGACAAACTTTCGGGGGAAATTATTTTTGACAAAGTATCCTTTCGCTATCATGACAACGAAGAATTTGTACTAAAGGATATTCATTTAACGATTCAAAAAGGGGAGACGGTCGCTTTTGTCGGGATGAGCGGAGGGGGAAAATCCACCCTTGTGAGTCTTGTTCCGAGGTTTTGGGATGTAACGGAAGGAAAAATTTTGTTGGACGGCATTGACGTTAGAGATTATAAAGTGCAAAGCGTCAGGGAGCAGATCGGCATAGTTTTGCAGGATCCTTTTTTATTCAGTGAATCGATAAAAACGAATATTTTAATTGGCAAACCAAATGCAACGGATGAAGAGGTCATAAAAGCGGCCAAAGCAGCTAACGCTCACGAGTTTATTATGAGTTTGCCTGATGGCTATGATACGAAAGTGGGCGAAAGAGGCGTGAAGTTATCCGGCGGTCAAAAACAGCGAATTGCAATTGCCCGAGTATTTTTAAAAAATCCGCCGATTTTCATTTTGGATGAAGCTACGTCTGCTTTGGATTTAGAAAGTGAACAATTTATCCAAGAAGCCCTTGATAAACTGGCAAAAAACCGTACGACCTTAATTGTTGCCCATCGTCTGTCTACAATTACTCATGCAGATAAAATTGTACTAATTGAAAACGGGAAAATTGTTGAAACCGGAACTCATGAAGAACTAATGAAAAAGCGCGGACATTACTATAAACTATTTCAAATTCAGCAATTGGGTGAATGGTAAAAAATACCGCAGTAAAATGGGTAATTAGTCATTTGCTTTGAAATCCATAATATACTTTAATTTTAGCAAGACTTTTGCCAGTCAAGTTTTTCATAAATTTTTGATTCAATCCCTTTTGAAAAAACGATTTTGGTAGAATAAAAGAAAAGACTAAATTCGTATAAGAACGGAGGTTGTCATGGCGGCGGAAAAGCAGTTAATTGAAAAAAACTTTTATCAAACATTATTAAAAGAAAATGAAACGAAACATCCGATCCAACTGCTTGGGGAGCTTTTTCAAGAAGAACAAAAAAAGGTCGCATATGATCTGTCTTATGTACGCTATGCTCAAGGAGAAGTATATTTCCACCACAAAGATTATGAAGCGGCGATTTTTAAATGGGAAAATATAGAGAATGAGCTGGCGCCATGGGCGAGAAAAAATATCGGAGATGCATATTTTGAATTAGGATTATTTTCATCTGCGGAAGAAATGTACCGTTCCATTGAAACGGATTCAAAAGTTCTTAAAGCAGAAGCATCGCTAAAGCTGTTTTCGCTTCACCGTCTTCAAGGAGAAAAAGAAAAGGCGTATGAGGCGATTCGTGATGCGGTATCGATCAACCCTGACCATGGTCAAGCATCCACCATCGCTATTCAATTTTATGAAGAACAGGAAGATTGGGACAAAGCTGTCCATCTTACGGTTGAAGAATTAATTCGGACTGAAAAAGCGGAATGGTTTCAGCGTTTGATCAATTATGTTGAACAAGGTTTTGTCAAAGAAAAAGAGCCGGATTATTTCTTTAAAGCATTAACGGTTTTATACAGAACCGACGTAGAGCAATTCGAGAAGCTTGCTGTTTCGCTGTGGCGATGCTATAAACACGATCAAAAATATTTTATTCCATGGTTAAAAACGATAAACAATCTAATTTTCAATGTGAAAGTGGACGAATTTCAGCATTGGGATGAAATATCGCGCTTTTATGAAGAATCCTATAATAAGCTTCTTGGCGGATCATATTTACTAAAAGAGCTTCAAGATATTATGCCGGACATTTTAGCCAATTGGCTGAAACTATCGACAGGAAAACAACTATCGACCGCTGCAGCAGCTGTCGTTGCATGGAGTGAAATTTACCGTTCAAGCTTAGATGAGAAAGTGATAGAAGAAGCGGAGCACGTTTTGGCATCAGGTAGTCATGATCGTGCTGATGGTCATGAAGCCAAAAAACGGCTATTTGCGAAGCTGGCCGATTGGGCGGAAATAAATCAAGTAAATCTTGGGCAGAAATATCATTGGATATTAAAAAAGATTTTTGAACAAAACGAACATTATTTGCTCATTGTTGGAGAAAGCGGTTTTGCCCGATCGCTGCTTGGCCATTCTCTTCCAAGCATTCCTTCATCAAAAATTACAATTTACTGCCATGAAGACCGGACAGACATAAAGCAAATAAATAATGAAAGCATAACAGATGTATTCGCTGAAGAAGATGCGGCAGTTCGTGAAGATGGAACAATTGTTGCGGTATGTGCGCCTAATGATTTGTTAAACGATCATAAGCTAAGTTTAATAGAAGTACCTGACATAGAGCATGTTGATCAAGAGGAGCTAAAGGAATATATACAACTGGCTGATGGGTTGGTATATGTCCATCCAGAGCATCAACCTGCTTCAGTTGAGAAAATGGTAGAAAGCCTGGCATCGATTGCTTTAAAAAAGGAGCTTCCAATTTACTTTTTGCTTGAAGATAGCGGCATGCTTCATAATCATTTTAAAGAACAAATACTTGACTTTTTCCCGGAAGCTGAATTTTTCCCATTCCCTTCAAGAAATGAAGGAGAGAAGCGGAAACAGTCCTTCGCTGAATTTATTCATTCACGTTTTCCGTTTCATCAAGATAACAAAACGGATAAGCTGTTGTTTTTCTTGAAAAAAGCTATTAAATATGCTTATAGCAAACGGATGGAATTAGAGCAGCATTTAGAAGAAAGCATCGAAAAAAATAAAGAAATCGTGTCTCGATTAAAAGGATTAATACACAGCCTTGGCGATATGGAAAATGAAAAAGCTAAGGAATTGAGGCAGTCACTCCGCTCCACATTGGAAGAAATAAAAAAGGATCTTCATGATGAGTTAAGGACTATTTTGCGATCTGCATCGAAATTCATAACGGAAAACAGCGATTTCAGCCATTTACACATAGAATTGAACAAAAAAATGAACGATCAGGTGAAGGCGCATTTTGCTGAAACGCTGCTTCCAAAAATGTCGCAAAAAATGGGAGAATGGGTTTCATTTGCTGAAAGCGAGCTAAAACAATGCCAAGTCTATTTAGATGAAATGTGTGAATCGTTTAATTCATTGTACGGTCATGACCGTGTGAAGCTTATGTCTGATTTCAAAGTAGTGGATGATTGGCGGCGGGATATTGATCGTCTGACAACAGTGGTGAACATCGAAGAAGAAAATATTATGAACCGCTTTAAGCCTGCGCAAGTTATATTAAAAGGAGCAGGAAAGCTGTTTTCGTCCATTGGGAAAAACAAGCTGTTTATCGCACAGCAATACAAAAAATACATTGAAACTGAAACATTCGATGATGCGATTCAATCGATGATCCGAAAATTTTTTGCTCAATTCGACTTATTTGAAAAAGGAATTGAACGAGATGTGAAAATGTTTTTCCGTGAACCTGTTCACAACCTTGAACAAATTGTGCAAGAAGGAGAGCAGCAAATTTGGACAGATCAACAACAATTGGACAGCTTGAAAACAAACCCAGAGATTTATTATGATCCGCTGACAGTTTTTGAATTAAACTTAAGACAATGTGAAATATTGAATGAATACCATTCCTTAAACAATAAAGCGGTCGAAACGAATATAAATAAGTTTTCTAGCGGAGATTAAAGCAATGCTTAGCACATTTTTAGATTAGGGGCTGTCCATAAAGTCAAATCCCCATTGAAAAACAAAAAAATCATAGACATCGATATATCAACGTTTCTAAAACATTAAAGGGGGCGTCTATAAGCCGAAAAAACGACTTATTAGACAGCTCCTATTTTATTAGTAGAAGTGAAACGCAGGTCGAGACTGTCTGAGAGCTTTGAGCTCAAAAAGCTGACCGTGATTCTAAAGGAGCCTCCTTGTGATAACATCCAACAAAGCTTTGAGTTGGAAAGCTGAGAAAATACAGCTGTTCCAAATGATATAAAACTTGCCTGCGCTTGGATGATACAGACGATTTCAATTTAACAAGATGAAGCGGTTTGGAAACAGCATTTCGGCGGGGAGCAGTTGGATGATCTTGAAGACAAATTAAAACGCAGCCTTTATCTGCAAAGCTGCGTCCATGAAATTCCAGTTATCATTTGCAGAGGATAAAAATGAAATAAGATTTATTTCCAAGGCAGAAAAGCTCCCGATACTTTTCTGAGAGAAGAGAGGTCATTCAGCTTCTCAAATAAATGAAATGATTGTCTTAAAAAAGATGAAAGACTACAGAATTTATGAATGAAATTCTGTAGTCTTTTACAATTTTTTGCTTTTTTCATCGCCTTCTGAAGGCTGTAAGACACGGAGATGAACTTGTTTACTCTTCATCCTCCACATGAATTTTATTTTCTTTTTTATGGAAATGTTGAAAGCTGTTAATCAATGTATCTAAATGCTCC
Organism: Aeribacillus sp. FSL K6-8394; assembly: GCF_038008865.1. Classification (NCBI taxonomy): domain Bacteria; kingdom Bacillati; phylum Bacillota; class Bacilli; order Caryophanales; family Bacillaceae; genus Aeribacillus; species Aeribacillus sp. FSL K6-8394. The sequence goes on along the minus strand of NZ_JBBPAA010000001.1, from coordinate 2,031,222 downwards.
AATTGATCGTGATAATCAACGATGGCGGAGACTAAAGATAGTATTTGGTAAAACGAATCGGAATCTTCCGCTTCTTTTTCAAATTTCAAAAACGCTTGAATGAATTCTTTTCGATTAAATTTGTCATAAGGAAGCAGGTCTTCATCGTGATTGTTTTTAATTTTTTTTGTTATTTTTAACAGCGCCTGCTCATGCAAAATTAATAAAAAGTCAAGCTCTGATATAAGCATTTCATGGAGCTTTCTAGGTATTTGCCGAAGTTCGTTTTCCAAGCAGTGAATTTGGCGCAATGTGTAAAATGCCCTGTTCGTTGTGATAATCATCTGTCTATACAGGACAAGTTTTCTTGATTTTGGCAATACCTTCGCTTTAGAATAAGTTCGCTCTTCTTTGTAAAGTAAAAATAAATGATCAAGTTTTATCAGCTGATCTTTGATTTTGTCTATTTCCTCTTTAAGAGGGGCAAACTCAGATTTATTTCGAATATTGATCCGAATCCATTTCATAATCTCATGGGAAATTTCGGTGATTTTATGGTAAAGCTTTGTTTCGTATTTTGGCGGCATAAATATCAAATTAACAAAAAAAGCTGATAAAACCCCAAGTAAAATCGTTAAAAACCGTATGGTAGCAAACTGTACAAAATCGTCACCTGTTGTTTCAAGTATCGCAATAACCGTTACTAAAGCAATTGCAATTGTGTTTTCAATCTTTAATTTTAAACAAATAGCAATGGTAATCACTGCTGTAAGACCAATAATAAACGGGTTTGTTCCGAAAGAAATCCCGAATAAAACTGCGACAACAGCGCCGATTATATTTGCCTGAACTTGTTCAATGACGGTTAAATATGATCTATATATTGACGGCTGTATCGCAAAGATAGCTGCAATCCCTGCAAATGCTGGAGATGGAAAATGAAGCATCTCTGCCAGCATTAATGCCAGTGTAATTGCAATACCTGTTTTTAAGATACGGGCTCCAAGTTTCATGTTGAATAAAAATTTTTCCTTCCTTTCATCAAAAAGGTTGTAAGCTATTCAGACTATACATTGTTTAACACGAATATTCAAGGTTATTTTAAGATAAAGGAAAAAATTAACACTCTTGTAATATGATATGATCCTTTAATATAGACAGACCAAATAGTTACGTTGTGATCGAGCGAACTTTTGCACTTTTTTCGTACAACTGAAGAGGCGGCAGTTTTACATCACCTCCATCGTTTCCAAAAGAAATAAACAACCTGAGTCCATAAATATCGGGCTCAGGCTGCTTAAAGATTTACTTTTTCATTCTGCCTGCTTGTGCAGTAGGCGCTTTAGTAAGACTCATTTTTTGTCATGTGAAAGCTGTTTAAACGATTGTTCGACTGCCGAAATGGTTTTTTTAATGTCCTCTTCTGTATGAGCGATTGTAATAAACCAGGCCTCATATTTAGACGGCGCCAAATTAATGCCTTGATGAAGCATCAGTTTAAAAAATTTAGCAAACATTTCTCCGTCTGTTTTTTCGGCTTGCTCATAATTCGTCACCTTTTCGCGTGTAAAATATACTGTTAATGCACCTTTTAAACGGTTGATGGTGATCGGTATATTATATGATCTTCCAGCGTTTAAAATGCCTTCTTCAAGCATCCTGCCGAGCTTATCAAGATAGTCATAAACTCCTTCTTCGCTCAGCACTTCCAAACAAGCAATTCCTGCTAAAATCGATGCAGGGTTTCCTGCCATCGTCCCTGCCTGATAAGCCGGTCCTAATGGCGCCACCTGCTCCATAATTTCTTTACGGCCGCCGTAAGCTCCGATCGGAAGGCCTCCGCCGATAATTTTTCCAAGTGCGGTTAAATCAGGCTCTACATGAAGCAGATTTTGGGCACCGCCGTACATAAATCGAAACGCTGTAATAACTTCGTCAAAAATAAGCAGCGCGCCTGCTTTGTGAGTAAGCTGTTTGACTGTTTCTAAAAATCCTTCCTTAGGTTCCACAATACCAAAGTTTCCGACAATTGGTTCAACTAAAACGGCTGCAACTTCATTTCCCCATCTATGAATAGCTTGTTCAAACGCCTCCACATCATTAAAAGGTACAGTGATAACTTCTTGAGCAATGCTTTTTGGTACCCCTGCGGAATCAGGCGTTCCAAGGGTAGATGGACCTGATCCTGCTGCGACAAGCACCAAATCGGAATGTCCATGGTAGCACCCGGCAAATTTAATGATTTTATCCCTTCCTGTGTATGCACGGGCAACTCGAATTGTTGTCATTACTGCTTCTGTTCCAGAATTGACGAAGCGGACCTTTTCTAGAGAAGGGATAGCTTCTTTTAACATTTTTGCAAATTTGATTTCATGAGGCGTCGGTGTTCCATATAGGACGCCTGTCTCGGCAGCGTGCTTGATTGCTTTTGTAATATGAGGGTGTGCATGGCCGGTGATGATCGGGCCATATGCTGCTAAGTAATCGATATATTTGTTGCCATCAACATCCCAAAAATAGGCGCCCTGCGCCCGCTCCATTACAACAGGTGCTCCTCCGCCGACAGCTTTATAAGAACGGGACGGGCTATTTACCCCTCCTACAATATGTTCGAGCGCTTCTTTATGCAGCTGTTCTGATTTTGTAAAATTCATTGTTTCACCTTCTTTTTTACTTAACTGTACAGCCAAAAATATTCAAGCATCCTCGTTTATTCTAGCACTTTTCATAAAAAAGAAAAAAGGTGCATGCAAATTGTTAATTTCAAATAATTCGAGTAAACTAATGTTTGTGATTGATCGATGGAGGTTACAGCTATGAATGTCATTGAAGTAGAGAATTTGCGCAAAGAATTTAAGAGCTATTCAAGCCGCTCTGGATTAAAGGGGGCTTTTCGCGATTTATTCACTAGAAACTATAAAATCAACAGAGCTGTTAATGATATTTCCTTTACAGTGAAACAGGGAGAAATGGTGGGTTATATAGGTGAAAACGGCGCAGGAAAATCGACAACGATCAAAATGCTAACAGGGATTTTAACACCGACATCAGGGAAGGTCTTGGTGAACAATATGAATCCTCATAAGGAACGGGAAAAGTTTGTCCGGACAATCGGTGTTGTATTCGGACAGCGTTCACAGCTTTGGTGGGATATTGCTGTTCAAGAGTCATTCAGGCTTTTAAAAAAGGTATATAAAGTGTCCGATCAAGATTATAACGAACATATGGATCATGTCATTAAAACGCTGGATATCGGCCCTTTGTTAGATAAGCCGGTGCGAAAGCTGTCATTAGGGCAGCGGATGAGATGCGAGCTTGCCGCAGCATTAATTCATAATCCTCCTCTTTTATTTTTGGATGAGCCGACGATCGGCTTGGACGTTTTAGTCAAGCTGAAAATTCGTGAATTTTTGAAAGAGATAAATGCAAAATACAAAACAACTATTTTGCTGACGACACATGATATTGCGGATATAGAAGCATTGTGTGAACGCGTCATAATGCTTGATGAAGGAAAAATTATATATGACGGCTCTTTGGACCATTTGCGCGGGAATTGGGGAAAAGGGAAGCAAATTGAATTTCAATTTGCCTCTTCTGTTGATGAATCCCTTTTATTGCAATTAACGAGTGGTTTTCACGTGCAATGGATGAAGGGAGATAAAAGCAATGTTTGGATCGCGCAAATTGCGAATCATGAGGAAATGCCGGAAATCATTAGCCGCGTCATGAAGGCTCAAACTATCGTGGATCTAAGCATTAAAGAAATATCAACGGAGGAGATTATACGCAACATTTATGAAAAAGGTGATGCGAACAGTAACTTAGAAAAGGTGATCATGAATGTCTAAATATTTGGAAATGATCCGCATCCGTTTTTTAATGATGCTCGCTTACAGGACAAACTATTATTCTGGAATTCTCATATACAGCATTAATATCGGTGCTTACTACTTTTTATGGACAGCCATTTATGGGGGAAAAGAAAGCATTCAAGGTTTAGATGCAGCGCAAATGGTGACATACGTGGCAATTTCATGGATGGCAAGAGCATTTTATTTTAACAACATCGACAGGGAAATCGCAATGGAAATTAGAGAAGGAAAAGTGGCAGTGGAGCTGATTCGTCCCTACAATTATCTTGGCATGAAAACGATGCAGGCGTTTGGAGAAGGCGTTTTTCGCCTTTTCTTTTTTTCCATGCCTGGAATGGTGATTGTAAGCTTTATTTTTCCGCTCGAATTGCCGCTTGATTGGCAGGCGTGGTGTTTTTTTGCCATTTCCATATTTTTTAGTTTTGTTATTAATACAGAAATTAATTTATTGACAGGAATCTCAGCTTTTTTCTTATTTAACAACGACGGACTAATGAGAGCGAAACGCGTCATCATTGACTTGTTTTCCGGACTGCTGCTCCCCATTAGCTTCTACCCAGTTTGGGCTCAAGAAATAATGGAATATTTGCCTTTTCAAGCAATCAGTTATATTCCAAGCATGATCTTTACAAAAGGATTCCAAGAGGCTGAAATTACAGACGCTATTCTTTTTCAATTGTTTTGGTCCATTTTATTGATCATTCCAATTTGTGCTATGTGGGCGGTTGCGAAAAGAAAAATGATTATTCAAGGGGGGTGAAAAGATGTTTTATGTGTCAATGTTTTTTCAATATATCGCTCAATATTTAAAAACAAGGATGGAATACAGAGCGGATATGATTGTAGAGATATTGTCTGATCTATTGTTTCAGGCAGTAAATTTAGTTTTCATTCTCGTCGTATTTGGACATACAGAATCGCTTGGCGGCTGGCAAAGAGATGAAATTATTTTCATTTATGGCTTTTTCTTAGTTCCTTATGCTTTATTCAGCACCTTTTTTAACATTTGGGATTTTAATGAACGATATATTGTAAACGGTGAAATGGATCGCATTTTAACGAGACCGATCCACAGTTTGTTTCAGGTGATATTGGAGAGAATGGAGCTTGAATCGCTTTTTGGCGTTATTACAGGGCTTGTTGTCATGGGGTATGCAGCAGCCCGGCTGAATCTTACTTTTCATTGGTATGACATTTTTATTTTTATTCTATTTGTATTTGGCGGCACCCTTGTCTGCGGCAGTATTTTTGTTGCGCTTGCATCGATTGGGTTTTGGTCGGATGCAAAAACATCGATTATGCCAATGATGTATAACATTGGAAACTACGGCCGCTATCCAGTAAATATTTACAACGATGTAATACGTTTTATTTTAACGTGGATTTTGCCGTTTGCCTTTGTGGGAGTTTATCCGGCTTCCTATTTTTTACGAAAAACGGATTGGTATATTTACGCTTTTTTAACTCCTGTGATAGGCCTTCTGTTTTTTATTTTGTCGGTTATTATTTGGAATATTGGAGTGAAGCGATATCGAGGGGCAGGAAGCTGATCATAGTTTCCTTTCGTTAAGCGATAAAATTCAAAGGTTGTTGACATCGGTTTGGTTGACGAACAAGTTTCCTTTAGCTAGTGATAAAATTCAATAAGGCTGAATAACATGTACAAACAATAATTTTCGGGGGAAATTATGGCGATTGTCGTAGGAACAGGGATAATGTTCTGTTTGGTTATGAGCATTCGAACGATGTTTTCTGCTGTGAAAAGAGGTACGTTCCTTACGTTTGAAACTGTATATTTAATTGCTTTAGTATATGCCTCTTTTTTGTTAGGATTTGGTGTGATTTATTTAATTTTAACTCAATACGGCTTTCCGATTTTAGCTGAATCTGGGCGGCCTCTTTATGGGACGTATTTAGAAAATTTAACCACCTGCTTATACTTTAGTGCAGTTACGCTGTTTTCTGTAGGCTATGGGGATATCACTCCTTTCGGCATTGGAAGGTGGATTGCAATTGTACAGGCGATGATTGGCTACATATTGCCTACGGTTGTTGTTGCCAAAACAATGATTGATATTGAGAAGAAACAATAGTTGTAACATGAAGCGAAATTCGGTACGCTGAAGATAAAATGAACAACTGGAGGGATTAGATATGGCAGCTGAAGTGGGAAAGCCTGCACCAGATTTTGAGCTGACTGCTGATACTGGAGAAAAAGTAAAACTTTCTGATTTTAAAGGAAAATATGTAGTGCTGTATTTTTACCCGAAAGATATGACTCCGGGATGCACAACGGAAGCGTGCGATTTTCGCGATAAATATGAGAGCTTTCAAGAGCTTGATGCCGTCATTTTAGGAGTAAGCCCTGATCCGCAGGAACGACATCAAAAATTTAAAGAGAAGCACGGGCTCCCTTTTTTGCTTCTCGTTGATGAAGATCATAAAGTTGCGGAACAATACGGAGTATGGAAATTAAAGAAAAACTTTGGAAAAGAATACATGGGAATCGAACGATCTACTTTTATTATAGACAAACAAGGAATATTAGTGAAAGAATGGCGAAAAGTAAAAGTGAAAGGACATGTTGAAGAAGCTCTCACATTTATTCAAAATAGAGAAGAATGACAGCAAATGATTTGCTCTGTTCACCCTATGTTGTCAAGGCGGGCATTTGTGCCCGCTTTTTCCCGTGCAAAAGCGAAAATCTTTTTCTTAAATTGGTGCATTTTTTCAATGGATAGATAAAATGTTCTACTAAATTAAACGCTCCCATTGACAAAAGTCTTATAATCAATGTACACTAATTATAAATATTATAAAGTAATAATGATACAAAATAAGAATGTTTTTTGAGAAATGAGGTGCATGGCGATGTCAGACAATACGTTAAAGGAAGCTCTTGAAATTTTAAAACAAACGGGAGTCCGCATCACTCCGCAGCGTCATGCGATTTTGGAGTATTTAGTTAATTCAATGAATCATCCAACTGCTGATGATATATATAAAGCGTTAGAAGGTAAGTTTCCAAACATGAGTGTTGCAACTGTTTATAACAACCTTCGGGTATTTCGTGAAGTTGGACTGGTAAAAGAATTAACGTATGGCGATGCATCTAGTCGATTCGATTTTGTGACAACGGAGCATTATCATGTCATTTGCGAGGAATGCGGAAAAATCGTTGATTTCCATTATCCAGGTTTAGACGAGGTGGAGGATCTTGCAGAGCATGTAACGAACTTTAAAGTTAGCCACCACCGAATGGAAATATACGGGAAATGCCCTGCGTGTCAGCAAAAAGAAAAAAATATGCACTGAGAAAGCTGGTAGGAAAACAAACTATCAGCTTTCTCTTTTCCTTGTTTTGCGATTGTACTTTTCGTCGAATTCTTTGCCTTCAAGCTCTTTATCAAGAGTCAAAGGCTCTCTGCAATACATGCACATATCCACACGACCGAGCATTTTTGTCACTTTCCCGCATGAAGGACATACAACTTGAACAGCTCTCGTCGATAGCATCCCGATCCAGAAATAGACGACAGTACTTCCGATGATGGATAATAAACCAAGCAGCATGAAAATGGTCATGACCCATACATGTTCTCTGAAAAAGATGCCTATGTACATAATGATAAAACCAACAAATACTAAACTTAAGGCAAAAGTGCGGATTTTATTTATTTTGCTTGTATATTTTTTAGCCATTGTACAAACCTCCTGAACACTACTATAGCATATTTTCACTTTTTTTTCGTCACAGAACGGCCAATTGCTAACTGTATTTCGTTTTTTATTTATAGAAGCTTTTGTTTAATGTGTTTTATTCAGACAGCGGATGAATAAATGATTTGCAGAGAATCTATATACACTTAAAGAAAGGACTCGCCATCCAGATACATTAGCTGTATTATTTAATAGAAAAAGAATGCTGCTTCTCTGCAATCCGATTATTTGGCCTTTGCTTTGCTGTTGTTGTTTATACAAACCTCCGATAAACCTTTGATTATAAAATATTATGGATTACTTAATGAAAAGGCAGCACTCAATATAGCAACAAATTTTTTAGGCAGTAGCCGGAGAATTATCGACTGATGTTTAAATAATGGAAAAATATTGTTTGACTGGAACGAGTATCTTTCCGATCTGAATCGAGCGTTAAAATACATTACCATTTCGGGGCGGAAAAGTTACCATCGTCGAAGATAATCAGGAACTCAACCAGAAGAGAGAAAGTGGAAAAATTCAGTTGAATTTGCAAAATTAATTAGACAGTGTTGGCTAAAGGAAAAGCATTGTTGATGCAAAACGATATCTTTGAAGCATATAATCATATTGTTGCTGCACTGCATCACTTGTAAAGACCGGAAGTGATCGGTTTCTGGCTGCTATATGTGCTCAAGTAAACCAAGCTGTATAAATAATTAAATTAATTGAATATGATAAAGGGCAGTATAAAAACGTTTCAAATTATTTTTATACTGCGTTTGGCTGTTTAATCCGTTCAAAAGCTGATTTCTGTGCGGCTCAAAAAAATGTTTTTCCGAGTTATTTGAACATCTTAAAGTCAGACTGTATTTTGCGGATTAAGTGTGCTGCTGGAATATTTAATCGAGCGGATGCAGTTGTTTAGAATCAAAGGGAACAGGCGTTGGCAGTTTTTATTGATATTTTTTTAAAAAAGTGTTGACACTAAAATTTTATGATGATATATTATAAAGCGTCGCTGTTGAAAAGATGAATAATCTTCGAAACAGCAAAATAATCTATAAATGTAAGTTTAAAAATTTTATTCCGATTGTTGACATAACTTCATTTATCTGCTAGAATAAAAAACCTGATCGGAAATGATCTTTGAAAACTGAACAAAACGAAAAGCGTGCCTGTTGATTCTGACAAGAGCATTTGGTGATAAACTTTTTTTGGAGAGTTTGATCCTGGCTCAGGACGAACGCTGGCGGCGTGCCTAATACATGCAAGTCGAGCGGACCGAAGGGAGCTTGCTCCTTTAGGTTAGCGGCGGACGGGTGAGTAACACGTGGGCAACCTGCCCTGCAGACTGGGATAACTTCGGGAAACCGGAGCTAATACCGGATAACACCGAAAACCGCATGGTTTTCGGTTGAAAGGCGGCTTTTAGCTGTCACTGCAGGATGGGCCCGCGGCGCATTAGCTAGTTGGTGAGGTAACGGCTCACCAAGGCGACGATGCGTAGCCGACCTGAGAGGGTGACCGGCCACACTGGGACTGAGACACGGCCCAGACTCCTACGGGAGGCAGCAGTAGGGAATCTTCCGCAATGGACGAAAGTCTGACGGAGCAACGCCGCGTGAGCGAAGAAGGTCTTCGGATCGTAAAGCTCTGTTGTCAGGGAAGAACAAGTGCCGTTCGAACAGGGCGGTACCTTGACGGTACCTGACGAGGAAGCCACGGCTAACTACGTGCCAGCAGCCGCGGTAATACGTAGGTGGCAAGCGTTGTCCGGAATTATTGGGCGTAAAGCGCGCGCAGGCGGTTCCTTAAGTCTGATGTGAAATCTCGCGGCTCAACCGCGAGCGGCCATTGGAAACTGGGGAACTTGAGTGCAGGAGAGGGGAGCGGAATTCCACGTGTAGCGGTGAAATGCGTAGAGATGTGGAGGAACACCAGTGGCGAAGGCGGCTCTCTGGCCTGTAACTGACGCTGAGGCGCGAAAGCGTGGGGAGCGAACAGGATTAGATACCCTGGTAGTCCACGCCGTAAACGATGAGTGCTAAGTGTTAGAGGGTATCCACCCTTTAGTGCTGCAGCAAACGCATTAAGCACTCCGCCTGGGGAGTACGGCCGCAAGGCTGAAACTCAAAGGAATTGACGGGGACCCGCACAAGCGGTGGAGCATGTGGTTTAATTCGAAGCAACGCGAAGAACCTTACCAGGTCTTGACATCCCCTGACAACCCTAGAGATAGGGCGTTCCCCTTTCGGGGACAGGGTGACAGGTGGTGCATGGTTGTCGTCAGCTCGTGTCGTGAGATGTTGGGTTAAGTCCCGCAACGAGCGCAACCCTTGACCTTAGTTGCCAGCATTCAGTTGGGCACTCTAAGGTGACTGCCGGCTAAAAGTCGGAGGAAGGTGGGGATGACGTCAAATCATCATGCCCCTTATGACCTGGGCTACACACGTGCTACAATGGGTGGTACAAAGGGCAGCGAAACCGCGAGGTGGAGCGAATCCCAAAAAACCACTCTCAGTTCGGATTGCAGGCTGCAACTCGCCTGCATGAAGCCGGAATCGCTAGTAATCGCGGATCAGCATGCCGCGGTGAATACGTTCCCGGGTCTTGTACACACCGCCCGTCACACCACGAGAGTTTGTAACACCCGAAGTCGGTGGGGTAACCCTTACGGGAGCCAGCCGCCGAAGGTGGGACAAATGATTGGGGTGAAGTCGTAACAAGGTAGCCGTATCGGAAGGTGCGGCTGGATCACCTCCTTTCTAAGGATATATACATTGAAATAGGGTGCGCTTTTCCGTTTTGTTTAGTTTTGAAGGATCATATCCTTCTTGATTGTTCTTTGAAAACTGGATAACGGAAAGACATTCACGAATAGATCGCTCATGTTAGGAAGAAACGGTTAAGTTAGAAAGGGCGCACGGTGGATGCCTTGGCACTAGGAGCCGATGAAGGACGGGACAAACACCGAAATGCTTCGGGGAGCTGTAAGTAAGCGTCGATCCGGAGATGTCCGAATGGGGGAACCCACTGTCCGTAATGGGGCAGTATCCATACCTGAATCCATAGGGTATGGAGGGCAACCCGGGGAACTGAAACATCTAAGTACCCGGAGGAAGAGAAAGCAACAGCGATTCCCTGAGTAGCGGCGAGCGAAACGGGAACAGCCCAAACCAAGAGGCGTGCCTCTTGGGGTTGTAGGACACTCGATTAAGGAGTGACAAAGGAACGGGGTAGACGAAGAGGTCTGGAAAGGCCCGTCAGAGAAGGTAACAACCCTGTAGTCGAAACTCCGTTCCCTCCCGAGTGGATCCTGAGTACGGCGGGACACGTGAAATCCCGTCGGAAGCAGGGAGGACCATCTCCCAAGGCTAAATACTCCCTAGTGACCGATAGTGAACCAGTACCGTGAGGGAAAGGTGAAAAGCACCCCGGGAGGGGAGTGAAAGAGAACCTGAAACCGTGTGCCTACAAGTAGTCAGAGCCCTGTTCCCACCCACAAAAGCAGGCTTTTGCGGGGACCCGGGATGGGTGATGGCGTGCCTTTTGTAGAATGAACCGGCGAGTTGCGATTTCGTGCAAGGTTAAGCCGAAAGGCGGAGCCGCAGCGAAAGCGAGTCTGAAGAGGGCGAAATAGTACGAGGTCGCAGACCCGAAACCAGG